>NZ_JARAXF010000032.1:0-120356 GCF_033793745.1 Streptomyces sp. ME19-01-6
GTTCCGCATGCCGATCTTCACCTGGAACGTGCTGCTCACCGGTGTGCTGGTGCTGCTGGCCTTCCCGGTGCTGGCCGCCGCGCTGTTCGCCCTGGAGGCCGACCGTAAATTCGGGGCGCATGTCTTCGACGCGGCCAATGGCGGCGCATTGCTCTGGCAGCACCTCTTCTGGTTCTTCGGCCATCCAGAGGTGTACATCATCGCGCTACCGTTCTTCGGAATCGTCTCCGAGATCATTCCGGTCTTCTCGCGCAAGCCGATGTTCGGTTACATCTCGCTGATCGGTGCGACCATCTCGATCGCGGGCCTTTCGGTGACGGTGTGGGCGCACCACATGTATGTCACGGGCGGCGTACTGTTGCCGTTCTTCTCCTTCATGACATTCCTGATCGCGGTGCCGACCGGTATCAAGTTCTTCAACTGGCTCGGCACGATGTGGAAGGGGTCGCTGAGCTTCGAGACCCCGATGCTGTGGACGATCGGCTTCCTGATCACCTTCACCTTCGGTGGTCTGACCGGTGTCATCCTGGCCTCGCCGCCGATGGACTTCCACGTCTCGGACTCGTACTTCGTGGTGGCGCACTTCCACTATGTGGTCTTCGGTACGGTCGTCTTCGCGATGTTCGCCGGATTCCACTTCTGGTGGCCGAAGTTCACCGGCAAGATGCTCGACGAGCGCCTGGGCAAGATCACCTTCTGGACGCTGTTCATCGGCTTCCACGGCACGTTCCTGGTGCAGCACTGGCTCGGTGCCGAGGGCATGCCGCGACGGTACGCCGACTACCTGGCGGCCGACGGCTTCACCACGCTGAACACCATCTCGACCATCAGCTCGTTCCTGCTCGGTCTGTCGATCCTGCCGTTCTTCTACAACGTCTGGAAGACCGCCAAGTACGGCAAGAAGGTCGAGGTCGACGACCCGTGGGGCTACGGCCGCTCGCTGGAGTGGGCGACCTCCTGCCCGCCGCCGCGGCACAACTTCGTCACGCTGCCCCGCATCCGCTCCGAATCCCCGGCGTTCGACCTGCACCACCCGGAGATCGCGGCGCTCGACCAGCTTGAGAACTACGGGGCCGCCGCGTCCGACGACAAGGCCCTCGCGGGTGGCAAGGAGGCCGGCAAGTGAAGGTCCAAGGCCGGATGTTCATCTGGCTCGCCGTCTTCATCCTCATCATGGCGATCGTGTATGGGGTGTGGTCGAAGGAGCCCGCCGGTACCACGGCGCTCTTCCTGGCCTTCGGGCTGAGCGTGATGATCGGCTACTACCTCGCCTTCACCGCCCGCCGGGTGGATGTCGGGGCGCAGGACAACAAGAACGCGGATGTCGCGGACGACGCCGGCGAGCTGGGCTTCTTCTCCCCGCACAGCTGGCAGCCGCTCTTCCTGGGGATCGGTGGCGCCCTGGCCTTCATGGGCGTGATCTTCGGCTGGTGGCTGCTGTACTTCTCCGCTCCGGTCATCATGGTCGGTCTTTTCGGCTGGGTGTTCGAGTACTACCGCGGTGAGAACCAGAACCAGTAACCGGTCAGCCACCGGGCCCCGTTGAACCGGGCCCGAGCGGGGCCCGGACACCTTCTCCAGGTGTCCGGGCCCCGCTGCGTTGTCTCCCCGGTTCCCTGGTTCCCCGGCTCTCCGGTTCACTCGACTGCCTCATTCCGCGAGCCGTCCGGGACCGGTCTTCTTAGCTTGTGACCATGAGCCACACACCTCGATCACCCCGATCCCGGACGGTGCTCGGCTGCGCTCTGCTGCTGGCACCCCTGATAGCGACGGGGCTCACCGGATGCGGCGGCCCCTCCTCGGACCCGCTGGCGGCCAAGCCGTACGACGCGGCCGACCAGGTCGCCTTCAACGGCGTGGGCGGCTCCCACAAGGCCGACCCCGACAAGCCGCTGGAGGTCACGGCCAAGGGCGACGACAGCCGCATCACCGACGTCACGGCGACCGACTCCGCGGGGCGGTACGTACGCGGGGAGCTCACGCCCGACGGCAAGCGCTGGCGCAGCACCGTGCCCCTGGCGGCGGGAACCCACTACACGCTGCGGGTGAGCACGGAGGACGCCCACGGGTCGCCGGGGCGCCGGACCATCGGCTTCGACACCTCGGGGGCCGAGAGCAGGCTGCGGGTCACCTTCGGCCCCGACGCCGGCACCTACGGGGTGGGGCAGCCCATCACCGCCTCGCTGAACGCGCCGGTCAAGGACGCCTCGGCGCGGGCCGTGGTCGAGCGCGCCCTGAAGGTGGACTCACAGCCCGCGGTGGACGGCGTCTGGCACTGGGTGGACGACCGGACCCTGCACTACCGCCCGCGCGACTACTGGCCCGCGCACGCCACGATCGACGTGCACGCCAACCTCAAGGGCATCAGGGTCGCGAGCGGCCTGTACGGCGCGTCCTCCAAGCCGCTGCGGCTGCGCACCGGCGACCGCCTCGAGGCCATCACCGACTCCGGCACCCACCAGATGACGGTGCTGAGGAACGGCCAGGCGGTCCGTACCATCCCGATCACCACCGGCATGCCCGGCTTCGACACCCGCAACGGCATCAAGGTGGTCCTCGCCAAGGAGTCCGCGGTACGGATGACCGGGGCCAGCATCGGCCTCGGCAACTCCTACGACCTGATGGTCCACTGGGCCGCCCGGGTGACCTGGAGCGGCGAGTACGTCCACGCGGCGCCCTGGTCCGTCGGCTCGCAGGGCGCGGCCAACGTGAGCCACGGCTGCACCGGCATGAGCACCGAGAACGCGCACTGGTTCTTCGACACCGTGCGCCTCGGCGACATCGTCAAGGTGGTGAACAGCCACGGCTCGATGATGACGCCGTTCGACAACGGCTTCGGCGACTGGAACATGACCTGGGACAAGTGGCGCGCAGGCAGCGCCGTGGCCGCCGGACGGCCCGACGGCAGCACCCCGGCCGACTCGGCCAGGCTGCGGCCACAGGTGTAGGACCGGCCGGTCGACCAGGACTGACTGCCAGGGGTGACGCGTCAGGCGTCAGGCATCCACGGAGCGCCGCTGGCGCAACAGCCCCGCCAGCGAGTCCGCGAGGGCCACCGGGTCGATCGGATGGGTGACCGCGGCCTCGGCGCGGCTCCAGGTGGCCAGCCAGGCGTCCTGCGGGCGGCCGATGAGGAGCAGAACCGGAGGGCAGCGGAAGATCTCGTCCTTGATCTGCCGGCAGACCCCCATGCCGCCCGCGGGCACCGCCTCGCCGTCCAGCACGCATACGTCGATACCGCCGTCCTCCAGCGCCGAGAGGACGGCGGGGAGGGTCGCGCACTCGACGAACTCCACGGGCGGGACGTCAGGGGCGGGCCGGCGCCCGGCCGCGAGCCGGACCTGCTGGCGGGTGCCCGAGTCATCGCTGTAGACCAGCACCGTGGCGGTCGGCTGCATCGTTCCTCCGCGTTACATGGGTGGACTCCTGGCGCGGATGCTACTCCGGTACAGCCCTGGGGAGGAGGGGGCGTACAGACCCCTCCCTCCTTCGAGGGACCGGCCGACGGCCGTTCACAACCGGCCGTACGAGCAGCATCGATGCCCTTGACACTCCGAACGGTACCCCCGGGAGTGAGGGCGGGATAAGCGACCGACATAATGTCGGTCGTGGCGACAGCAACAGCAGTAGATACCGGGCACGCGCACCCATCGGTCAACCGGCCGAACCTCACCAGCGTCGGAACCATCATCTGGCTGAGTTCCGAGCTGATGTTCTTCGCGGCCCTCTTCGCGATGTACTTCACCCTGCGATCGGTGACCGGGGCAGAGCACTGGAAGGAAATGGCGTCCGCGCTGAACTTCCCGTTCTCCGCGACGAACACCACGATCCTGGTGCTCTCCTCCCTCACCTGCCAGCTCGGTGTCTTCGCTGCCGAGCGCGGTGACGTGAAGAAGCTGCGCACCTGGTTCGTGATCACCTTCATCATGGGCGCGATCTTCGTCGGCGGTCAGATCTTCGAATACACCGAACTGGTCAAGCACGAGGGTCTGTCGCTCTCGTCCGACCCGTACGGCTCGGTGTTCTACCTGACCACCGGCTTCCACGGACTGCACGTGACGGGCGGACTCATCGCCTTCCTGCTGGTCCTGGGCAGGACGTACGCGGCCAAGAGGTTCACCCACCAGCAGGCGACGGCGGCCATCGTGGTGTCTTACTACTGGCACTTCGTCGATGTCGTCTGGATCGGCCTCTTCGCCACGATCTACATGATCAAGTAATCCGGTCGCCGCACCGGCACCACGTCCTAAAGCATCGACGCAGAAGATCCTGACACCGGGGTAATCCGTGAAAAAGCTCTCCGCACGACGGCGCCATCCGCTGGCTGCGCTCGTCGTCCTACTCTTCGCGCTGGCGGTCACTGGGGGGCTGTACGCCGCGTTTTCGCCGAGCGAGGCGAAGGCCGATGACAGCTCCGCCCAGTCCCTCGCCATCGAGGAGGGCAAGAAGCTCTATGCCGTCGGCTGCGCCAGCTGCCACGGCACCGGCGGTCAGGGTACGACCGACGGTCCGAGCCTGGTCGGCGTCGGCTCCGCCGCCGTGGACTTCCAGGTCAGCAGTGGCCGCATGCCCGCGCAGCAGCCCGGCGCCCAGGTGCCCAAGAAGAGGAACATCTACTCGGACGCCCAGATCCAGCAGCTGTCCGCGTACATCGCCTCGCTCGGCCCCGGCCCGGTGACGCCCACCAAGGAGCAGTACGACCCCGCGGGCGCCAACATCGCCGAGGGCGGTGAGCTCTTCCGGACCAACTGCGCGCAGTGCCACAACTTCGTCGGCAAGGGCGGCGCCCTGACCAACGGCAAGTACGCGCCGTCCCTCGAGGGCGTGTCCCCCAAGCACCTCTACGAGGCCATGCAGACGGGCCCGCAGAACATGCCCTCCTTCCCGGACACCACGCTGCCCGAGGAGAAGAAGAAGGCCATCATCGCGTACCTGGACACGGTCAACAGCGACAAGACCGAGACCCCCGGCGGTATGGAGATCGGCGGCCTGGGCCCGGTCAGTGAGGGTCTGTTCGGCTGGATCTTCGGTATGGGGGCCATGATCGCCCTGACCATCTGGGTCGCCGCCCGGACCGCAAAGGCCAAGAAGTCATGAGTAGCCACGACATTTCACAAACAGAAGACAACCTGCCACATGAGCGGGAAGCCGCGGAGGGCGGCGCGGTAGAGGCGGCCGACAACCCGTTCGCCGACCCGGGACTGCCCCCGCACGAGCACCGCCAGCAGGACATCGACGAGCGCGCCGCGCAGCGCTCCGAGCGCACGGTCGCGCTGTTCTTCACGGTCTCGATGCTGGCGACGATCGCCTTCATCGCCTCGTATGTGGCCTTCCCGGTCGACAAGATCATCTATGTCTTCCCGATCGGCCACATCAGCGCGCTGAACTTCTCGCTGGGCATGTCCCTCGGCATCGCGCTGTTCACCATCGGCGCGGGCGCGGTCCACTGGGCCCGCACCCTGATGTCGGACGTGGAGATCGCCGACGAGCGCCACCCGATCGAGGCCGAGCCCGAGGTCAAGGCCAAGGTCCTGGAGGACTTCCGGGCCGGCGCCGCCGAGTCCGGGTTCGGCCGGCGCAAGCTGGCCCGCAACACCCTCTTCGGCGCGCTGACGTTGGTGCCGCTCGCGGGCCTGGTGCTGTTGCGCGACCTCGGCCCGCTGCCGGGGGACAAGCTCCGGCACACCAAGTGGGCCAGGGGCAAGCGCCTGATGAACTACAACACCGGCGGGGCGCTGCGTCCCGAGGACATCGCGGTCGGCTCGCTCACCTTCGCCATGCCCGAGGGCATGCACGAGTCGGACCACGACTTCCAGACGCAGATCGCCAAGGCGGCCCTGATGCTGGTCCGGCTGCAGCCGGGGAACATCAAGGACAAGCGCGAGCTGGACTGGTCGCACGACGGCATCGTCGCGTTCTCCAAGATCTGCACCCACGTCGGCTGCCCGATCAACCTGTACGAGCAGCAGACGCACCACGTCCTGTGCCCGTGCCACCAGTCGACGTTCGACCTCTCCGACGGCGGCCGCGTGATCTTCGGCCCGGCCGGGCATGCCCTGCCGCAGCTGCGGATCGGCGTCAACAAGGACGGTTACCTCGAAGCCAAGGGCGACTTCGCGGAGCCCGTCGGTCCTGCTTTCTGGGAGCGCGGATGAGTACTGCAACTGAAACGCAGCGGGGCCGCAAGGCCCCCGCGGGCGAGCGCGTCGCCGACTGGGCCGACGGCCGGCTGGGCGTCTACAGCCTGGCCAAGGCCAACATGCGCAAGATCTTCCCGGACCACTGGTCCTTCATGCTGGGTGAGGTCGCGCTCTACAGCTTCATCATCATCATCCTCACGGGTGTGTATCTGACGCTGTTCTTCCACCCCAGCATGGAAGAGGTCGTGTACCACGGCCCGTACGTCCCGATGCAGGGCGTGCGGATGTCCGAGGCGTTCGCCTCGACGCTGGACATCAGCTTCGAGGTGCGCGGCGGTCTGCTCATCCGGCAGATCCACCACTGGGCCGCGCTGATCTTCCTCGCCGCGATGCTCGTGCACATGATGCGCGTGTTCTTCACCGGCGCGTTCCGCAAGCCGCGCGAGATCAACTGGCTGTTCGGCTTCCTGCTGTTCTTCCTCGGCATGCTGACCGGCTTCACCGGCTACTCGCTCCCCGACGACCTGCTCTCCGGCACCGGTCTGCGGTTCATCGAGGGCGTGTTCCTGTCGATCCCGGTCGTGGGTACCTACATCTCGATGTTCGTGTTCGGTGGCGAGTTCCCCGGGATGGACCTGATCCCGAGGCTCTACCCGGTCCACGTCCTGCTGCTGCCGGGCATCATGCTCGGTCTGCTGGTGGCGCACCTGATCCTGGTCTTCTACCACAAGCACACGCAGTACCCGGGGCCCGGCAAGACCGAGAAGAACGTGGTCGGCATGCCTCTGCTGCCGGTCTACATGGCCAAGGCGGGCGGCTTCTTCTTCCTGGTCTTCGGTGTGATCGCGATCCTCTCCGCGGTCGCCACGATCAACCCGATCTGGGCCATCGGCCCGTACCGGCCGGACCAGGTGTCCACCGGAGCCCAGCCCGACTGGTATATGGGCTTCGCCGAGGGCCTGGTCCGTGTGATGCCCGGCTGGGAGATCAACGCCTGGGGCCATACGCTCGTCCTGGGCGTGTTCATCCCGATCGTGCTCTTCCCGCTGGTCCTGTTCGCGATCGGGGTCTACCCCTTCATCGAGTCCTGGATCACCGGCGACAAGCGTGAGCACCACATCCTGGACCGTCCGCGCAACGTCCCGACCCGGACCGCCTTCGGCGTCGCCTGGCTGACCGCCTACCTGGTGATGCTGGTCGGTGGTGGCAACGACCTGTGGGCCACCCACTTCCACCTGTCGATCAACTCGATCACCTGGTTCGTCCGGATCGGCTTCTTCGTCGGCCCGGTGCTGGCCTTCATCGTCACCAAGCGGATCTGCCTGGGTCTGCAGCGGCGCGACAAGGACAAGGTGCTGCACGGACGCGAGACCGGCATCATCAAGCGGCTGCCGCACGGCGAGTTCATCGAGGTGCACGCGCCGCTCTCGCAGGAGGACCTGCACACGCTCACCCAGCATGAGCAGCCCAAGCCGCTCGAGGCCGGCCCCGAGGTCGACGAGAACGGTGTCCGCCGGAAGATAAAGCGGTCGCAGAAGCTCCGGGCCAAGCTGTCCAAGGGCTACTACGGCGGGGACAACGTGATCCCCAAGCCGACCGCCGAGGAGTACAAGGAGATCACCAGCGGCCACGGCCACCACTGATCCCCTCAGCGAACACCTCAGCCGTACGCCACACCAGGGCCCCGGCCCGGACCACACGGTCCGGGCCGGGGCCCTGGGCCATGTACGGGTCCGGGTCCGGGCCGCGTGCCCCGCCCGCGCCGATAGGCTTGCCGGGGGCCGCTGAAGTGCGCGGACCCTCCCTGCCCAGCCGAGATCCAGGAGCGGACCATGGACGTTGTGACCCCAGCCGGAGGCGACAACCGCGCGACGGCCCGCACCTGGCCGGACGTACTCGACTCGCTGCTGCTCGGCCACGACCTCAGCGCCGACGACACCGCCTGGGCCATGGACCGGATCATGCGAGGTGAGGCCACCGACGTTCAGATCGCCGGCTTCGCGGTCGCGCTGCGTGCCAAGGGCGCGACGGTGAAGGAAGTGTCCGGGCTGGTCAGAACCATGTACGAGCATGCGAACGTGATCGAGGTCCCCGGGGCGACGGTCGACATCGTGGGCACCGGAGGCGACCGCGCCAAGACGGTCAACATCTCCACGATGTCGGCGCTCGTGGTGGCGGGCACCGGCGCCAAGGTGGTCAAGCACGGCAACCGCGCCGCGTCCTCCGCCAGCGGCTCCTCCGACGTCCTCGCGAAGCTCGGCGTCAACCTGGACCTCTCCCCGAGGCGGGTGGCCGAGGTGGCCGAGGAGGCCGGCATCACCTTCTGTTTCGCCATGCACTTCCACCCCGCGCTGCGCCATGTCGGGACCGCGCGCAGCCAGCTCGGCATCGCCACCATCTTCAACTTCCTCGGCCCGCTCACCAATCCGGCCCGGGTACGCGCCCAGGCCACCGGGGTCGCGGACGCCCGCATGGCGCCCATCCTGGCCGGTGTGCTCGCCGAACGAGGCTCCTCCGCGCTGGTCGTCCGCGGCGACGACGGCCTGGACGAGCTGACCGTCACCTCGACCTCCCAGGTGTGGGTGGTCGAGGGCGGCACCGTACGGCAGGAGACCTTCGACCCGCGGGACGTCGGCATCGACCTGGCCCCGGTGGAGGCCCTGCGCGGCGCCGACCCCTCGTACAACGCGGATGTCGCCCGGCGGCTGCTGGCGGGGGAGCGCGGCCCGGTCCGGGACGCGGTGCTGCTCAACTCGGCGGCCGCGCTGGTCGCGCTGGAGGGCGGGATGGGCGACAAGCCCCTCACGGAGCGGATCGCGACGGGCATGGAGAAGGCCGCCGAGTCGATCGACTCGGGCGCGGCCCTGGCCTCGCTGGAACGGTGGGTGCTGGCCACCAACGCGTAGGTGCTCCTCACGGACCCCTGTCCGCCATGCGTCCGCATGGCGGACAGGGGTCTGAAGTTTGTGGCCGGGCATGGCATACTCCTGCGCAGGTCACGAGCGACAGCGATTTCGGCCCCGGCCCGCTGTCCGGCAACCCTCCGTCCGTGGCGGGGTGCCCCGGGTGATGACCAGGCCGCAGGCAATGAAGTCCGCGGCAAGCGCGGACCCCTCGCACGCTTCTGAATGAGCGTGGGGCCAGGGGTCCTGGTCGTCGAGGGAGTTCTTCCGTGATGCAGCGAATGCGCTAGGGCCGACGGCCCGCTTTTTCTCGATTTCCCTCAATCCGCGCGGCTCCGTCCGTGCGTTGAGTCTCTTTCCACGTGCCCGGCGGCGGGCTGCCGCCTGCGCGTGTGACGCATTCACCTCTTCGTCCTCCCGGGAGACTTCGCCATGTCCGCGACCGCTGCTGCCTCCGCCACCACTGCCTCCGCCACCACCGCCTCCGCCATCGCCACCTCCGCCTGTGCCCCGCTGCCCGTCCTCGGCCGCGACGTCCTCGTCCCGCTCGTCACCGGCGGCGAGGTCGACTACGCCGCGCTGGACTACGCCGCCAGCGCCCCCGCCCTGCAGCGGGTCTGGGACGACATCGCCGCCTACGCCCCGTACTACGGCAGCGTGCACCGGGGGGCCGGCTACCTCTCGCAGCTGTCCACCGACCTGTTCGAGAACAGCCGCAAGGACGTCGCCGCCTTCCTCGGCTGCCGCCCCGACGACCAGGTGATCTTCACCCGCGCCACCACCGACTCGCTCAACCTCCTCGCCGCCGCCCTCCCGCAAGGCACCCGGGTGTTCGTGTTCGAGACCGAGCACCATGCCTCGCTGCTGCCGTGGCAGCAGCGGGAGGGCGTCGAGGTCGGCTATCTGAGCGCGCCGCGCTCCCCGCGGCAGGCCGTCGAGGCGCTGGAGCGGGCGCTGATCGCCTGGCGGGCGGAGGAGCGAGCGGAGGACGGCGCGGGGACGGCGCTGGTGTGTGTGACCGGTGCGTCGAACGTGACCGGTGAGCTGTGGCCGGTGCGCGAGCTGGCGCGGGTGGCCCACGCACACGGCGCCCGGATCGTGCTGGACGCCGCGCAGCTCGCCCCGCACCACCCCGTGGACATCGCCGCCCTGGACGTCGACTGGGTCGCCTTCTCCGGGCACAAGCTGTACGCGCCCTTCGGGGCCGGCGTGCTCGCGGGGCGCGCGGACTGGCTGCGCGAGGCCCGGCCGTATCTCGCGGGCGGCGGGGCCAGCCGTAAGGTCACGCGTCAGGAAGACGGCGGGGTGGACGTGGAGTGGCACACCACCGAGGCCCGGCACGAGGCCGGCTCACCGAACGTCATCGGGGCGTACGCGATCGCCTCGGCCTGCAAGGCGCTGACCGAGGCCGGATTCGAGTCCCTGGTGGCGCGGGAGCGGCAGCTGATCGCCAAGGTCCGCGCGGGGCTGGCCGAGGTGCCCGAGGTACGCGTCCTGTCGCTGTTCGGCGACGACGCCCCCCGGGTGGGGGTCATCTCCTTCGTGGTGGAGGGCTGGAACAGCTCGCACTTCGCGGCCGCGCTCTCCGCGGAGTACGGCATCGGCGTGCGCGACGGCCTGTTCTGCGCGCATCCGCTGGTGCGCACCCTGCTGGGCGGCGAGCCCGGGGAGGCGGGCGAGTGCGGGGCCCCGGAGGCGGCGCCGGGGGAGCGGGCGCTGAACGCCATCCGGGTCAGCTTCGGCGCGGGCACCCCGGACGAGCACGTCGAGCGGTTCGTCGACGCGGTGAAGGAGCTGGTCCGGGACGGCGCGAAGTGGAGCTATCGCACCGAGGACGGGCGCTGCGTCCCGGACCGCGGCTGACGCGGCTGACAGCGCGGGAGCAGGGTTCAGCCGTCGAGGCCGATCGCGAAGGCGGCCTCGAGGTCGTGCTGGGAGTAGGTGCGGAAGGCGATGTGGGTCTCGGTGGAGGCCACGCCCGGCACCTTGCTGATCCGGCCCGGGATGACGTCCGCCAGGTCGTCGTGCCGGGCCACCCGCACCAACGCGATCAGATCGTGCGCTCCGGTGACCGAGTAGACCTCGCTCACGCCGTCGAGCGCGGCGATCTGCTCGGCGATCTCAGGGATCTGGTCCACGCTGGTCTTGATGAGCACGATCGAAGTGATCACGGCTGGCTTTCTCCCTCGCTGGACCTGACTGCCCCGCTCACTCTACGCGTCCGCCCGAAGCGGGCCCACGCGTAGAGGAACCCGAGGCTGAACCCCACGAGGTGGGCGAGGTAGGCGACGCCGGGGCGGTCGTCGGCCCCGCGGGCGGCCAGCCACTGCAGCGCGACCCAGAAGATCAGCACCACCCAGGCGGGGAAGCGCAGCGGCAGGAAGAACAGAAACGGGAAGAGGCTGGTCACCCGGGCCCGGGGAAACAGCCACAGAAAGGCGCCGAGGACCCCGGAGATGGCCCCGGAGGCGCCGACCAGGGACTGGGTGGAGCCGGCGTGCGCCGCCGCGTAGCCGAGCAGCGCCAGATAACCGGTGGCGAGGTAGAAGAGGGCGAACTGGATCCGCCCCATCCGCTCCTCGGCCATCGCGCCGAAGACGTACAGAAACAGCATGTTGCCGAGCAGGTGCAGCCAGTTGCCGTGGACGAACAACGCGGTCAGCGGGGTCAGCGGCTCGGCGGGCGCGCCGCTCCACAGCGCGCCGGGCACCACCCCCCAGCGCTCGAAGTAGCCCGTCTGGGCCCGTAGCAGCTCGCCCCCGGTGCCGTAGCCGGGGTTGAGGCCGGAGGCCGGCCCGAGGGCGAAGACCAGGCAGCAGGCGGCGATGAGGGCGTAAGTCATCAGGGGGCGGCCGGGCCCCTCCGACGTCTTAATCATGGGCAGATCATGGCGTACCGGGCACAACCTGCCCAGAGTGCCTCGCCGCCGCCGGGGGGCGGACCGGGGAGCGGCCGGGGAGGGCACCGGCCCCGGCGCGGGGCAGGGCTCAGGCCGTAGGGTTACAGCACGCCGAGTGCCACAGTGGAATGAAGACGAGGACGACGACGCCATGGCCGTGCCCCTGCCGACAGCCGAGACCCGCTGGCGCTGCACTCTGTGCGGCAATCTGACCCGGTTCGATGTGACGCGCTCGACCAAGGCCGTCGAATACGTCCATCTCGACCTGGGCGGGGAGCCCAGGGTCGAGGAGCGCGAGGTGGTCAGTGAGACCATTGAGTCGGTGCGCTGCCGCTGGTGCAACGCGGTCGACCAGATCGAGCTGGTCGACCGTCCGGGCGCAAGCGCGAGCGCCTGAGAACGGAGCGATGACAGGTGGTGGAGCGGACGGGCGACCCCGCGTCGGCCGGTGACGCCGAGGGTGTCGCCGAGGCGCTCGACCGCCCCCTGCCGGAGGGGGTCAGGCGCCGGGTCGTGGCCCTGGTGGCGGATGCCTTCGGCGGGCTGACGGTCACCGAGCTGCCCGCCCAGCTGCGGCAGTACGCCCGCTTCACCCCCACCCGCCGGGCGAAGTTCGCGGGCAACGCGATGGCCGCCGCCGTGGAATCCGACCCGGTTTTCCGGCAGCGGATCGCGGGACGGCTGCGGGAGACGCAGAAGGAGCTCGCCGAGGCCATCGAGGGCGGCTCGCCGCCGGCCGCGGCCGATCCGGTGGATGTCGCGGCGCTCGCCTATGTGCTGCGGCCGGCCGGCTGGGTCAAGCTGGTCGAGGCGGCGGGCGAGGAGGCGCAGCGGGCCCTGGCCGAGCGGGCCGGCGAGGAGGTGGAGCGCGAGCTGGGGCACCTCCGGGAAGAGCTCGCCGAGGCCCGGGCCGCGGCGCGCGCGGAGGCCGAGCGGTCCCGTGCCGAGCTGGAGGCGGCCCGCAAGGAATCGGACACGCTGCACCGGAAGCTGCGCAGCGCGCTCAGCGACGTCAAGCGCGGTGAGGCGGCGCTGCGCAAGGCCGCCTCCGAGCTGGAGTCCGTACGGTCGGCGGCCGCGGTGCGGCAGGCCACGGCGGAGGGCGAGGCGCGGCGGCTGCGGGCCCGGCTCGCGGAGGCGGAGTCGGCGCTGGAGGCCAGCCGGCGGGCGGCGCGCGAGGGGCGCAGCGTCGAGGACATGCGGGTGCGGCTGCTGCTGGACACGGTGCTGGACGCGGCGCAGGGGCTACGGCGCGAACTCGCCCTGCCGCCCGCGTCGATGCGCCCGGCGGACGCGGTGGAGGCGGTCGAGCCGGGCAAGATGACGCCGAAGGACATAGCGACCAGGGCGCTGTCGGAGATGGATCCCGCGCTGCTCGACCAGCTGCTGGCGCTGCCCCAGGCCCACTTGGTGGTGGACGGCTACAACGTCACCAAGACCGGCTATCCGACGATGCCGCTGGACAAGCAGCGGCTGCGGCTGCTGGGCGGGCTCGCGGTGCTGGCGGCCCAGACGGGCGCGGAGATGACCTGTGTCTTCGACGGGGCCGAGCTGGCCGCGCCGGTGCTGCTGGCGCCGCCGCGCGGGGTGCGGGTGCTGTTCAGCAAGCCGGGGGTGACCGCGGACGAGCTGATCCGACAGCTGGTGCGGGCCGAGCCGCCGGGCCGGCCGGTGGTCGTGGTCTCGACGGACCGCGAGGTGGCCGACGGGGTGGCCAAGGCCGGGGCGCGACCGGTCTCCTCCGCTCTGCTGCTCAAGCGACTCGCGCGTACCTGAGTGACTCCGGGCGACGCGCTGGGCGGCGCTCAGCAGGCCTCGGAGGGCCGTTGTTCGTCTGCGGAGCGTCAACCGACCGTTACGGTATGTGTGATGTTTGTAAAAGATGCGCTTGGAGACCGACTTTTTTGTCGGTGGGATTTGAACGGATCACGACGAGGTCACTAAGGTCGGCTCGAACCTCCGCGCGGTTGATCATCCATCCGGGATGGCAGCGGGGGTACCGCCGAGTCCGCGCGCTGTGTTCCGCGGAGCCGGGGTCTTGACCCCCACTCACCCGGTAGGCGGCTGGAGGAAGAAGGAGCTCGCCTTCGTGGCGTCCCACCGTCGACCCAAGCAGCCGAGCCGCACTCGGGTGACCGTCCTCACCGCGACCGCCGCCGCGGCCGTCGCCCTCACCTCCCAGGCCGCGCAGGCCGCGCCCAAGGCGGACAAGAAGGACGTCAAGGAGCAGGTCGACAAGCTCTACGAGCAGGCGGAGCAGGCGACCGAGAAGTACAGCGGCGCCAAGGAGAAGAAGGAGAAGCTGGAGAAGCAGGTCGGCGACCTGCAGGACAAGGTGGCGCGCGGCCAGGAGGACCTCAACAAACTCCGCAACGGCCTGGGTTCGATGGCCACCGCCCAGTACCGCTCCGGGGGCATCGACCCCTCCGTGCAGCTGCTGCTCTCCTCCGACCCGGACACCTATCTCGACAAGGCCTCCACGCTCAGCCAGCTGAGCGGCAAGCAGGCCGAGTCGCTGCGCAAGATCGCCGACAAGCAGCGCACGCTCAAGCAGCAGCGCGAAGAGGCGTCCACGAAGCTGCAGGACATCGAGGACACCCGCAAGGTCCTGGCGCAGAAGAAGAAGGAGATCCAGGGCAAGCTCTCCAAGGCCCAGCAGCTCCTGAACACCCTCACCGCCCAGGAGCGGGCCGCGCTCGCCGCCAAGGAGCGGGAGCGCGCCAACCGCTCCAACGAGCGCGTCAACCTGGGCAACGACGTGCCGGACTCGCAGCGCGCCGCCGCCGCGCTGGCCGCCGCCAAGACGAAGATAGGCTCGCCGTATGTGTGGGGCGCGACCGGGCCGTCTTCCTTCGACTGCTCCGGGCTCACCGGCTGGGCGTACGGACAGGCCGGCGTCTCCTTGCCGCGTATCTCGCAGGACCAGGCCAACGCCGGCACCCGCATCAGCCGCAGCCAGCTCAAGCCGGGCGACCTGGTGCTCTTCTACGGCGACCTGCACCACATAGGCCTGTACGCGGGCAACGGCCAGGTGCTGCACGCCCCCAAGCCCGGGGCCAATGTGCGCTACGAGTCGATGGACAACATGCCGTTCATGTTCGGCGTCCGGGTCTGAGCCCACCTCCCCCGAACCGTCCGTTCGGGGGAATTCCGGAAGGCCGAGCAACCTCCGCTGAACGTCCGCCCCGCCGGTGACCTGCGTCTCCGGCGGGGCGTCACGTTGTGTGCCCGTCACGCTTCTTGGACCGTGCGTGATCGTGCGGCTACTGTCTGCGCGCAGTTCACTGTGCTCGACACAGTGGGCTCCCCGACACAGCGGAAGGGAGTGCGGCTTCCCATGGCGTCCTGTCGCCGTTCCCCCCAGCCCGGTTCCTCGCAGCCCGGTTCACCTCAGGCCGGTTCCTCGCAGCCCGGCTCTGCGCGATCCGGCTCCGGCCGGGCCACCGCCCTGAGCCGGGTGACCGTCCTGACCGCCGCCTCGGCCGCCGTGGCCTCGGCGGCCGCGCTGTCGGCCGTGCCGGCCGGCGCCGAGCCGCGCGACCCCTCACCGGACACCACGGCCCCCCACGCCACCCCCGGCGCGGTGGAGCGGCTCTACGCGCAGGCGGAACGGGCCACCGAGCGCTACAACGCGGCCGAGGCGCACACTCAGGGGCTGCGCCGCCAGGTCGACCGGATCCAGGACCGCGTCGCCCGCGGCCAGGAGCGGCTCAACCGGATGCGGGTGGCGCTCGGCGCCCTCGCGGGCGGACAGTACCGGTCCGGCGGGGTCGACCCCGCCCTCGCGCTGATCCTCTCCGAGGACCCCGCCCACTACCTCGACAAGGCCGCCACCCTGCAACGGATCGGCAAGCGGCAGGCCGGACAGCTACGGGTCTTCGAGGGCGCCCAGCGGACGCTGCGCCAGCAGCGCGCGGAGGCGGCGGCCAGGCTCGCCCGGCTGGAGCACAGCCGCAAGGCCGTCATCCGCCACAAGCGGGCCGTGCGGCACAAGCTGGCCACGGCCCGTCGGCTGTTCAACGCCCTGCCGCCCGCCCAGCGCGCGGCCTATCTGCACGGCTCGTCCGCGGCGTCCCGGCCGGTCGGCGTGGCGGAGCTGCCGCCGTCCTCGCCGCGCGCGGCCACCGCGCTCGAGGCCGCGCGCCGGGCGGTGGGCCTGCCCTACGCGTGGGGGCAGGCCGGGCCCACGGCCTTCGACTGCTCGGGGCTGACCCAATGGGCGTACGGGCGGGCCGGGGTGGCGATCCCGCGCACCTCGCAGCAGCAGGCGTCCGCCGGGCACCCGGTGGCGCTGGGCCACATCCGCCCCGGCGACCTGGTGGTCTACCGCTCCGACGCGGGCCACGTCGGGATGTACGCGGGCAACGGACGGGTGATCCACGCGCCCTACCCGGGGGCGCGGGTGCGCTACGACCCGGTCGGGATGATGCCGATTTCCGCCATCACACGTGTCTGAAGCCACCACACGTGTCTGATAAGCGCGTCTGATTGCGAAGCGTCGGCCTCGTACGATCTACGACGTGGCGGGTAGGTGGTGGCCGGGCGGACGGCAGGCGGGCAGATGGCGGACGGGCAGGCTGTGGGCCAGGCGGTGGGCGGCGCTGTGCCTGGCCGCGCTCTGCGCCCTGTCGGCCGCCGCGCTCACCGGCTGCGGCACCGTCCAGGCCCCCGACGACGGCGCGGGGCGGGACGGGCGGGCCGTCCAGCAGCTGCTCGACCGGCGGGCCGCGGCGATCCGCGAGCGCGACACGGGCGCCTTCCTCGCCACTGTCGACCGGCGCTCCGCCCGCTATCTGGCCGAGCAGCGGCGGATGTTCGCGAACCTGGCCGCCGTCCCGGTGCGCTCCTGGACCTACCGCCTGGTGGACACCGGCGGCTTCGACCCCGCGCTGGGCGAGGGCCGCCGCCTCGCGGCCCGGGTCGAACTGCGCTACCGGCTGTCCGGATACGACACCGCGCCGGTCGTCACCGAGGAGTATCTGACCCTCGCCCAGCGGAGCGGGCGCTGGTACGTGGCCTCCGACGACGGCGAGGAGGACGGCCGGCGGACCTCCGTGCAGCTGTGGGACCAGGGCTCGGTGACCGCCGTGCGCGGCGAGCACAGCCTCGTCCTCGGCGTGGGCCAGGACCGGCGGCGGCTGCGCGAGGTGGCGGACCGCGCGGACCGGGCGGTGGGCGTCCTGCGGAAGGTGTGGCCCCACTCCTGGGCCGGGCGGGTGGTGGTGGAGGTCCCCGCCTCCCTGACCCGGATGGCCGCCCTGCTGGGCTCGTCCGCGAGCGGCTACCGCGGCATCGCGGCCGTCACCACCGGCGAGGCGGGGGGCAGCCGCCGTGCGGCCGCCGACCGCGTCATCATCAACCCCGAGGCGTACCAGAGCCTCGGCGACTTCGGCCGGAGCGTCGTGATCACCCACGAGACGGCCCATGTGGCCACCCGCGCCGCCACCACCGCCGCCACCCCGATGTGGCTCTCCGAGGGCTTCGCCGACTGGACGGGCTATCTCGGCACCGGCCGCGTCCCCCACGAGGTGGCCCCCGAGCTCGCCCGATCCGTCGAGGCCGGCCGCCTGCCGGACGCCCTTCCGGACGACAAGGCCTTCGGCTTCGGCGGCGACGCGGACGTCCTCTCCCAGGCGTACGAGGAGGGCTGGCTGGCCTGCCGCCTGATCGCGCGGAAGTGGGGCGAGGGGAAGCTGATCGAGTTCTACCGCGCGGTGGGCGAGAGCCCGCGCCGCGAGGGGGCGGTGGAGTCCGCGCTGCGCGAGGTGCTGGGCACGGACCTGGCCGGGTTCACCGGACAGTGGCGCACGTACGTGGGCTCCCAGCTCGATTAGGGAGCCCGATCAGGGGACTCGGGGAGGCTCAGGGGCTCAGGGGGCTTGTTCAGGGGGTGTCGGCCCCGGGCCGCGCCTCCAGCCGGTCCAGGGCGTCCGCGAGCCACCGCCGCTCCTCCGCGGTGGTCGCGCGGGCGATCCGCAGCATCCCCTCGCGGAAGACGTCCCCGGCCCGCTCCGCGCGCACCGGCTCGCCGCCCTCGTAGAAGAAGCTCGACGGGGCGTCCAGGAACGCCTGGCGGCGCCGCAGCACGGCTGCCTGCTCGGCCGGGTCCGGCAGGTGGCGGAGGAACGCGAGCAGCGTGAAGAAGCGCTGGCCGTCGGTGATCTCCACATCCTTGGGACCGCGCAGCCGGGACAGCAACTCGGCGCGGCCCGCGCGGGTGAGGGACAGCACCCGGCGAGGGGCGGCGCTCGCGCCCGGCTCGGTGCGCTGGTCCAGCAGACCGGCCTTCGTCAGCCGGGTGATCGCCGGGTAGAGCGCTCCGTCGCTCACCGGGCGGACATGGCCGCTCAGGGCCTTGATGCGCTCCTTGAGCTCGTAGCCGTGCAGCGGCTGGTCGTACAGGAAGCCGAGGATCGACAGCTCCAGCACCTTGGGTGACGTCCTTTCACTTGCCCACGCGACCGCGCCATGATACCTCTCATCGCGGTACCTCGATTAGAGGTATGGCTTGGGAGGGGAAGAAATGCCGCAGGAGACGCCGCACAAGGCACTGCCGAGGGAACACCGCCGCAGACTGGTGGGCCTGGCGTGCCCGGTCTACGGCGAACTGCTGGCCGGCGTGGTCGCCGGGATCGTCAACATGGTGTGGGTGGCCCGCCTCGGCGGACCGGCCGTCGCCGCCGTGGCCGTGGCCACCAACGTCGAGAACCTCGCGCTCGGCCTGATCCTGATGGCCGGCAGCGGCACCACCGTCCTGGTGGCCCGCGCCCGCGGCGCCCGCGACCCGGCGGCCCTGCGCACCGCCGTGCGCGGCGGCTGGGCGCTGTGCGCGCTGCTCACCCCGCCCGTCGCGGTCGGCGGCTGGGCGCTGCGCGAGCCACTGGCCCGCCTGGTGCTCGGCGGCGACGGCGGCGGTGCGGGCGGGGCGGCCCTCCGCCTCGCCGCCGACTACTTCGCCGTCTCCCTGCCCGGCCTCGCCGTCTTCTTCGCCCAGAACCTCCTCGACGGCGTCCTCAAGGGCGCCGGCGACACCCGCACCCCCATGCGCCTCGCCCTCCTCGCCAACGCGCTGATCCTCGTCCTCGACCCGCTCCTGGTCTTCGGCCTCTGCGGGCTGCCCGGGCTCGGCGTGACCGGCGCCGCCTGGGCCACCGTCGCCGGGCGCTCGGCCGCCCTCGCGGCCGGACTGGTGGCGCTGCGCCGTAACGGCCTGGGGTGCGATAGGGATCGGCGTCGCGACGCCCGGCACGGCCGCTCGCGGCGTTGCCGAAACGCCCTAGTAGCTCCGCTACGAGGACCTTCCGGCGCCTTGCGATCGACCGCACCGGACGCCGCTCCTTCTCCCGATCCCTACCGCACCCCAGGCCGTAACGGCCTGCTGCGCAAGGCCGCCGCGGCCCGTCCCGCCGGGCGCCTCCTGACCGCCCTGCGCGCCACCGCCGCCACCGGGCTGCCGATGGCCGCCGACTTCACGGCCCGGATGGCCGGTTCCCTGCTGCTGGTGGCCGTCGTGGCCCGGATCGGGGTGGCGTCCGTGGCCGCGTACGCCATCGCCACCAAGGCGATGTACGTGGCGACCATGTCCTTCTACGCGGTGCGCCAGGCCGCCGCCATCCACACCGCCCACACCCTCGGCGCCGGCCGCGACGCGCGCGCCGCCATCGCCCGCCAGGCCGCGCTGCTCGGCGCCGCGCTCGGCGCGCTCGCCGCCCTGGTGCTGCTGGCCGCCGCGCCGTGGGTGATGCGGGCGTTCGGCGCGCGCCCGGACGTCGCCGCGGCCGGCACGGCGTTTCTGCGCTGCCTGGGCCCTTACCTGGCCCTGCTGGGCTGCTTCATCGCACTGGGCGGCGTCTTCGAGGGGGCCGGGGGCAGCCCGCTGATGCTGCGCGTCACCCTGGCCGGCACGGCCGTCCAGCTGCCCCTGGCCCACGGCCTGTCCGGCTTCGGGCTGCCCGGGGTGTGCGCGGCCATGGCGCTGGCCGCGGCGCTCCAGTGCCTGGCCGTACTCGCCCTCTCCCGCCGCTTCACTCCACCACGGGCCCCCACCCGCCGGGCGGCGGAGCGCGCCGGGGTGCGCTGACCGGAGCCGGGCGGACGCGCCCGCGCCCGGTACGGTCGGCGGGGCCGGTACTGTCGGCGGCGATGGACAAGACCCTGATCGTCACCAACGACTTCCCGCCCCGGCCCGGCGGCATCCAGGCGTTCCTGCACAACATCGCGCTGCGCCTGGACCCCGAGCGGGTCGTCGTCTACGCCTCCACCTGGAAGCGCGGCCGGGAGGGCGCCGCGGCCACCGCCCGGTTCGACGCCGAGCAGCCGTTCCCCGTCGTCCGGGACCGTACGACCATGCTGCTGCCCACCCCCCGGGTGACCCGGAGGGCCGGCGAGCTGCTGCGTGCGCACGGCTGCACCGCGGTGTGGTTCGGCGCCGCCGCCCCGCTCGGGCTGATGGCCCCGGCGCTGCGCGGGGCGGGCGCCCGGCGGCTGGTGGCGACCACCCACGGGCATGAGGCCGCCTGGGCCCAGCTCCCCGCCTCCCGCGGGCTGCTGCGCCGGATCGGCGCGGGCGCCGACGCCCTCACCTACCTCGGCGAGTACACCCGCTCGCGGATCGCGGCGGCGGTCGGGCCCGAGGCAGCGGCGCGCATGGTCCAACTGACCCCCGGCGTGGACGAGAAGACCTTCCACCCCGATTCGGGCGGCGCCGAGGTCCGGGCCCGGCTCGGGCTCGCCGAACGCCCCGTCGTCGTCTGCGTCTCCCGGCTGGTGCCGCGCAAGGGGCAGGACACCCTCATCCAGGCCATGCCGCGGATCCTGGCGCGGGTCCCGGACACCGTCCTGCTGATCGTCGGCGGCGGCCCGTACGCCAAGGAGCTGCGCCGGCTGGCCGAGACCACCGGCGTCGCCGACTCCGTGCGCTTCACCGGCGCGGTCCCCTGGGAGGAGCTGCCCGCCCACTACGGCGCGGGCGACGTGTTCGCCATGCCCTGCCGTACCCGCCGCGGCGGCCTGGATGTCGAGGGCCTCGGCATCGTCTATCTGGAGGCGTCCGCGACCGGTCTGCCCGTCGTCGCCGGCGACTCCGGCGGCGCGCCGGACGCGGTCCTCGACGGCGAGACGGGCTGGGTGGTGCGGGGCGGCTCCGCCGAGCAGGCGGCCGAACGGATCGTCGCACTGCTCCAGGACCCCGAGCTGCGGCGCCGGATGGGGGAGCGGGGGCGCGCCTGGGCCTGGGAGCGCTGGCGCTGGGACCTGCTCGCCGAGCGGCTGGAGGGCCTGCTCCACAGCTGATCCACGGGAGCGTGGCACGCGGCCCGACGTGCGGGGCGGGTGCACGGCCTGGCGCACCGGAGCCGGTACGCCGCCGTGCCGCGCCGGGTCAGCGTTGGTAGAGCGCCTCGATCTCGGCCGCGAAGTCCTTGGCCACCACGTTCCGCTTGAGCTTCAGCGACGGCGTGACATGCCCGGAGTCCTCGGTGAACTGCGTGGCGAGAATGCGGAACTTGCGCACCGACTCCGCCTTGGAGACCGCCGCGTTCCCGTCGTCCACCGCCCGCTGGATCTCGGCCAGCAGCTCGGGGTCCTCCCGCAGGCCGGCCACCGTGGAGCCGGCCGGCTTGCCGTGCTCGGTCAGCCAGCGCGGCAGGAACTCCTCGTCGACGGTGACCAGCGCGCCGACGAAGGGGCGGCCGTCGCCGACCACCATGCACTCGGCGACCAGGGCATGCGCCCGGATCCGGTCCTCGATCACCGCCGGGGCCACGTTCTTGCCGCCCGCGGTGATGATGATCTCCTTCTTGCGGCCGGTGATGGTGAGATAGCCGTCCTCGTCGAGGGTGCCCACATCGCCGGTGTGGAACCAGCCGTCGGACAGCGCCTCCGCCGTCGCCGCCTTGTTGTTCCAGTACCCGGTGAACAGGTGCTCGCCGTGCAGCAGCACCTCCCCGTCGTCCGCGATCCGGACCACCGTGCCCGGCATCGGCTGGCCGACCGAGCCGAGCTTCTGCCGGTCCCACGGGTTGAAGGTGGTCGCCGCGCAGGACTCCGTCAGGCCGTACCCCTCCAGCACCGTGAAGCCGATGCCCCGGTAGAAGTGGCCGAGCCGGGCGCCCAGCGGGGCGCCGCCGGAGATCGCGTGCGTGGCCCGGCCGCCCAGGACGGCCCGCAGCTTGCTGTAGACCAGGCGGTCGAAGACCTTGTGCTTGACCTTGAGGCCGAAGGACGGCCCGGCAAAGGTGTCCAGCGCCTCGCTGTAGGCGATGGCGGTCGCGGCCGCCTTGTCGAAGATCTTGCCCTTGCCGTCGGCCTGCGCCTTCGCCCGCGCCCCGTTGTAGACCTTCTCGAAGACGCGCGGCACGCCCAGCACCAACGTCGGCCGGAAGGAGGCCAGTTCGTCGGTGAGCGTCTTGATGTCCGGGACGTGTCCGAGCTTGATCGGCGCCAGCACCGCCGCGATCTCCACCAGCCGCCCGAAGACATGCGCCTCGGGGAGGAAGAGCAGCACCGACGATTCGCCGGTCACGAAGATCGGCTTGAGGCGGGCCACCACATTGCCGCACTCGACGAAGAAGCTGCGGTGGGAGAGCACACAGCCCTTGGGGCGGCCGGTGGTGCCCGAGGTGTAGACGATCGTGGCCGGGGAGTCGGCGTTCGCGATGGCGCTGCGCTCGTCGACCACCGCGTCCGCGATGTCCGCGCCCAGCTTCCGCAGGGTCTCGACCGCCCCGCCGTCCTCGATCCGCCAGAGGCCCTTCAGCGCGGGCAGGGTGTCCCGTACGGACTCGATGGCGGCCTCGTGCGCGGCGGACTCCACCACGCAGGCGACCGCGCCCGAGTCGCCGAGGATCCACTGGGTCTGCTCGGCCGAACTCGTCTCGTAGACCGGCACCGTGACCGCGCCCGCGCTCCAGATGGCGAAGTCCAGCAGCGTCCACTCATAGCGGGTGCGCGACATCAGCCCGACCCGGTCGCCCGGCTCCACCCCGGCGGCGATCAGGCCCTTGGCCACGGCCCGCACCTCGGCGAGGAACTCGGCGGCGGTGACGTCCTGCCACTGGCCGTCGACCTTCCGGCCGACCACGGCGACCTCGGGATGGTGGGCGGCGTTGCGCCGGATGAGGTCCGTCAGATTCCCGTCGGCCGGAACCTCGTACAGGGCCGGAAGGCTGAACTCGCGCAAGACTGATGCTCCTCGTCGGGCGCCGGCGCCGCTACACGGGCAATGGGGGGTGGTGGACTGCCCGGACGTTACCGATGGGTATGGCATCTGGGATAGGGGGTCCTCCCAGATGTTTGATGCGTCACACCCCGCTCTCGTACTGGCCGCAGACTAGTCGACCCGGCCCGGGACCCGGAAGTAACCGCAGGTGGCGGCGGGGTGGTCAGGGCCGATGCCTGACGGCCCAAGAGCGCAGGACTTAGGCTGACCCGCATGCGAGTTCACGTGGTCAGCGACGTGCACGGCAACAGCCGGGACCTGAAGAGGGCGGGTGAGGGCGCGGACGCCCTGATCTGTCTCGGGGACCTGGTGCTCTTCCTCGACTACGCCGATCACTCCCGCGGCATCTTCCCCGATCTGTTCGGCGTGGAGAACGCCCACCGCATCGTGGAGCTGCGCACCGCCCGCCGGTTCGAGGAGGCCCGCGCGTTCGGCAACCGGCTGTGGGACGGACTGGACCGCAACGCCGCCATCGAGTCCGCGGTACGCCGGCAGTACGCCGACCTCTTCGCGGCCTTCCCCACCCCTACCTACGCCACCTACGGCAATGTCGACATACCGAAGCTGTGGCCCGAGTACGCCCAGCCCGGCACCACCGTCCTCGACGGCGAGCGTATAGAGATCGGCGGCCGGGTCTTCGGCTTCGTCGGCGGCGGGCTGCGCACCCCGATGCGCACGCCGTACGAGATCGACGACGAGGCCTTTGCCGCGAAGATCGCCGCGCTCGGCGAGGTCGACGTGTTGTGCACCCACATCCCGCCCGACGTTCCCGAGCTGTGCTACGACACCGTCGCCCGCCGCTTCGAGCGGGGCAGCGCCGCCCTCCTCGACGCCATCCGCGCCATTCGGCCCCAGTACGCCTTCTTCGGCCATGTCCACCAGCCGCTCGCCCGCCGGATGCGGATCGGCGCCACCGAGTGCGTCAACGTCGGACACTTCGCCTCGACCGGCACCCCCTGGACCCTGGAGTGGTGAGCCCGTCGCGGTAGCCTTCGGCAGAGACCCAGGCGGCGGATCAAGCGGACCGAACCGAAGGAACCACGGCGATGGCGGAACACACCAGCTCGAGCATCACGATCGAGGCGGCACCGGCCGACGTGATGGAGGTGATCGCCGACTTCGACCGTTACCCGGAGTGGTCCGGAGAGGTGAAGGAGGCCGACGTCCTCACCAAGGACGACCGGGGGCGCGCCGAGAAGGTGCGGATGCTGCTCGACGCCGGGGCGATCAAGGACGACTACACCCTGGAGTACACCTGGACAGGTGACAACCAGGTCAGCTGGTCCCTGGTCAAGTCCCAGATGCTGCGCTCCCTCGACGGCTCGTACCTGCTGGCCCCCCTCGACAGCGGCAAGCGCACCGAGGTCACCTACCAGCTCACCGTCGACGTCAAGATCCCGATGCTCGGCATGATCAAGCGCAAGGCCGAGAAGGTCATCATCGACCGCGCGCTGGCCGGTCTGAAGAAGCGAGTGGAGAGCGCGGCCTAGGCATATTGGCCCAGGACCGTCCCGCCCGGCGCGGGCGCGACCGCGAGCGCCACTGATCCCGCTACCGTCGGGAAGCCCCACCACGCTCCCTTCCAGCCACCGCTGGGAGGCGCTCCCGCCCTGCCCGGAGGTCCTTTTCATGCGTACGGTCCTCGTCACCGGTACCGGCGGCGCGGGCCGCACCACCGTCGCCGCCGCGACCGCGCTCGCCGCCGCCCGCGAGGGACGGCGCGCCCTGCTGCTCACGGCCGACCGCGACGGCACCCCGGAAGCGCTGCTGGGCCTGCCCGCGCCCCGGCCCGCCGCCCCGGCGGCCGAGCGGCTGCCGTGGTCCCCGCCGGTCGAGGCCGCCCCCGGGCTGTGGGCCGCGGGCATCGCCGCCGACGCCTGGTTCCGCGGCGAGCTGGCCGCCCTCCAGGAGCGGGGGCGCGGCGCGCTGGACATGCTCGGCGCCACCCCGCTGGACCCCGAGGAGCTGACCGGCCTGCCCGGCACGGAGGCCTTCGCGGTGCTGCGCGCGCTGCGCGCCGCCCACGAGCCGGGTGCTCCCTGGGACGTCCTGGTCGTCGACATGCCGCCCGCCCCCGACACGATCGCGGTCCTCGCGCTGCCCGAGCAACTGCGCCGCTATCTGCGCCGGCTGCTGCCCGCCGAGCGGCAGGCGGCGCGCGCCCTGCGGCCGATGCTGGCGCAGCTCGCCGGGGTGCCGATGCCCGCCCAGAAGCTGTACGAGACGGCCGAGCGCTGGGAGCGCGAGCTGGCGGGCGTCCAGGCCCTGATCGAGTCGGAGGCCACCACCGTACGGCTGGTGGTGGACCCGGGGCCGCTCGCCGACCGGGCGCTGCGCACCGCGCGCGCCGGGCTCGCGCTGTACGGCTGCCGCGTGGAGGCCGTGGTCGCCAACCGGCTGCTGCCCACCGGCACCGCCGACCCCTGGCTCGCGGCGCTGTCCGGCCAGCAGCAGGCCGCGCTCAAGGAGCTGCACGGGGAGTGGGCGCCCGACGTCCCGGTCCGCGAGCTGCCGCACCTGGGCCGCGACCCCCTGGAGGCGAGCGGCCCGCATGACTCCGAGGGCCCGCACGGTTCCGACGGCCCGGGCGGCGCGCACCGGGTGGCCGGGCTCGCCGCCCTCGCCGGCCCGGCCGGGGCCCCCGAGCCGCGCCCCGACCGTCCGGCCGCCGAGCCGTGGACGGTCGAGGACCGCCTCGCCGACGAGGGGGAGCTGGTGTGGCGGCTGCCGCTGCCCGGCGCCGACCGCGACGGCCTCGGCCTGGTGCGCCGAGGTGATGAACTGATCGTCACCGTCGGCCCGTTCCACCGGGTGCTGCCGCTGCCGTCCGCCCTGCGCCGCTGCGCCGTGTCCGGGGCCGGGCTGCGCGACGGCCGCCTCCACGTCCGCTTCGCACCGGATCCCGAGCTGTGGCCGAAGAGCATGTGACGGCTCCGGCCCCTTTTCTCGCCTTGTCATTCCGGTAACGTCGGGAGCAAGCCCGGATGAACACCCCCGGGCCGCCAGTCCTTCCGCCGCAGGAGCCCGCCATGAGCGACGCCACCGAGCGCCCCGCCGAATCCCCGGTCACCGACGTACCGGTCACCGACATCGACCCCGACGCCTGGGAGCGGGCCTGTGCGGAGGACCTCGCCGCGGAGCGGGGCCGCCGCCGGGCTCGCGAGGGCGGCCACGAGCCGGGCAGCGCCGCCGAGGAGCTGCGCAAACTGGCCGAGGCCGTCGCCGACAGGCTCGCCGGGGCCCAGGCCCCGCTGGCCGGGACGGCCGTGCAGGGTGCCGTACAACACTTGATCGCACAGGCGAAGGCCGCCGTCGAACCGGTCATCGAACGGAACCCCGAGGTCTTCGACCACCTCGCCACCGCCGGCACCGAGCTGCTCGCCGCTTATCGGGCTGCCGTCCAGGGCCAGGAGCAGCACTGGACGCGGGGCGACGACAGTCGCGCCCACAAGGGCGACAAGGGCGACAAGGGTGACGACGAGGGCGGCGAGTCTTCGAGTAGTGAACACATCGACCTCGACTGAGCCCCGTCTCCGGTACCGTTGTGCTCGGCGGGGTTCGACCAAATAACTGAGGGACACATGGGACTCACCATCGGCGTCGACATCGGCGGCACGAAGATCGCAGCTGGCGTGGTCGACGAAGAGGGCTCGATTCTCGAGACGTGCAAGGTATCGACCCCGTTGACTCCCGAGGGGGTCGTCGACGCCATCGCGGACGCGGTGCGTCAGGTCAGCACCGGCCATGACATCGATGCCGTCGGCATCGGCGCGGCCGGTTACGTGGACGACAAGCGCGCCACGGTGCTCTTCGCGCCCAACATCAACTGGCGCCACGAGGCGCTCAAGGACAAGGTCGAGCAGCGCGTGGGCCTCCCCGTCGTCGTCGAGAACGACGCGAACGCCGCCGCGTGGGGCGAGTACCGCTTCGGCGCCGGCCAGGGCCATGACGACGTCGTGTGCATCACGCTCGGCACCGGCCTCGGCGGCGGCATCATCATCGGCGGCAAGCTGCACCGCGGCCGCTTCGGCGTCGCCGCCGAGTTCGGCCACATCCGCGTGGTGCCGGACGGGCTGCTGTGCGGCTGCGGCAGCCAGGGCTGCTGGGAGCAGTACGCCTCCGGCCGCGCGCTGGTCCGCTACGCCAAGCAGCGCGCCAACGCCACCCCGGACAGCGCCGAGGTGCTGCTCGGCCTCGGCGACGGCACCCCTGAGGGGATCCAGGGCAAGCACATCAGCGACGCCGCCCGCCAGGGCGACCCGGTCGCCATCGACTCCTTCCGCGAGCTGGCCCGCTGGGCGGGCGCCGGTCTCGCCGACCTCGCCTCGCTCTTCGACCCCTCGGCGTTCATCGTCGGCGGCGGCGTCTCCGACGAGGGCGACCTGGTCCTGGAGCCGATCCGCAAGTCCTTCCGCCGCTGGCTGGTCGGCAACCAGTGGCGCCCGCACGCCCAGGTGCTCGCCGCCCAGCTCGGCGGCAAGGCCGGGCTCGTCGGCGCCGCAGACCTGGCCCGCCAGGGCTGACCGGGACGGGGGGCCGGGACATGGCCATCGCGGATCTGCCGGCATCGGCCACCGCCCAGGACGCGGCGGTGGTGCGGGTGCTCAGCTACAACATCCGCTCGCTGCGTGACGACCGCGAGGCGCTGGTCCGGGTGGTCCGGGCCTGCGCCCCCGATGTGCTGTGCGTGCAGGAGGCGCCGCGCTTCTTCCGCTGGCGCAAGGCCGCCGCCTGGCTGGCCCGCGAGACCGGCCTCGTCCACACCACCGGCGGCGCCACCGCCACCGGCCCGATGCTGCTGACCTCGCTGCGCGCCCATGTGGAGCGCACCGAGGACATCCTCCTGCCCCGCGTCCCCGGCCTGCACCGGCGCGGCCTGGCCACCGCCGTGCTGCGCTTCGGCGGCGGGCACCGGGGCGAGAACGGCATCAGGCTCGGCGTGGTCAGCTGCCATCTGAGCCTGGCCGCGGCCGAGCGCTACGACCAGGCGGGGATGGTGCTCGACCACCTGGCCCGGCTGGACGTCCCGTACACCGTCCTGGCCGGTGACATCAACGACCTGCCCGAGGGCCGCGCCTTCCGCCGGCTGGCCGGATCGCTGCGCGACGCCTGGGCGACCGAGCCCTGGGGGAGCGAGCTCACCTACTCGCCGGGCCGGCCGCGGCGGCGCATCGACGCGCTGTTCGCGACCGAGGGTGTGGAGATCCTCGGCTGCGGGGTGCCGGCCGGGCTGCCCGGGGTCACCGGGACAGACTTGAGGGCGGCCTCGGACCATCTCCCGGTCCTGGCCGCCCTCAGGCTCCCCCGCGTCTCCCCCGTGGTGCCCGCCGGTCGAACGGGAACGGGTCTGTTCGCCTAGCACGAGGGCCGCTGCTTGGCCTTGTCCACCAAGCGCCGCGCCTTGGCCCGGCGGTGCCGGCTGATGAGGTTGGTCGCGATGCCGAACAGCCACGGGCGGGCGTCGGCCCGCTCGAGGTCGTACCGGCGCCGCTGCTGGAAAGCGGTGGTGAAGGTCTCCGCCATCACGTCGTCCGCCGCCTCGGTGCCGAGCCGGCGGGCCGCATAGCGGTGCACCGCGTCGGCACGGCGGTCGAACAGCACGGCGAACGCTTCGAAGATGTGGGCTTGTTCACCCGTACTTCGCCGTTCGCGGGAATCGAGTTCCCTTTCCGTCGTTCAGGCGGCCGGGGCCACCGCCGGGTCAGACGACCGCGCCGCGCCCCGGGTCGTCGTCCTCCTCCTCGTCGTCGTCCTTCATCCGCAGCACCAGCGTGGTGAAGCCGCCCAGGAATCCGCCCACCCCGAGCGTGGTGATCCACCAGGTCAGCTCCACCTGGAACAGCACCACGCCGAGCAGCAGCAGCGGGCCGCCCAGGACGCCCAGCCAGGCGAAGCGGGCGGTGGTGTCGGTCTCGGGGAGCGGGGGCGGCTCGGGCGGGACGAAGTGGCCCTCGTCGGTCTCGTCGAAGTCGTCGTCGGACGGCTCGGCGGGCTCCCAGTCGCGCGGGCCGACGCCCGGCGCGTACACGATGAAGCTGCCGAGGGGCTTGTCGGGCTTGGCCACGCCGACCGGGCCGGCCCCCGCCGCCGGGGTGTCGTCCCCGTCGTCCTCGCCGTTCGCGTCGGCCGTGTTGTCCGCGTCGGCCGTGTTGTCGGGAAGGTTTTCGGCCTCGGGCCATGGCACCGGGCCCTCCAGGTCCCGGGCCTCCTTGCCGTACGCCGCGACGATCTCGGCGAACGCGGCGTCGTCGTCCCGCGCGCCTGCCTCGTTCTCGTTCGAGTCACGCTCCGCCACTGGCCGCCGCCCTCTCCTTCCCGAGTCGGTTTTCCGTCCCGCTGTCCTCGTCGATACCCCGCGCCAGCCTGCTGATGAACGCATGGGTCTCGGCGAAGACGAGCTCCGCGTCGTGGTCCAGCGTCGCCACGTGGTAGCTGCGCTCCAGCAACAGCTCGGTGACGTCCCGGGAGGAGACCCGGCTCAGGATGCGCGCCGAGTCGACCGGCGGCACCACATGGTCCTGCGCGCTGTGCATCAGCAGCATCGGCTGGGTCACCCGCGGCAGCTCGGCGTCCACTTCCCGGAGCAGCCGGCGCAGCTGGTACGCGCCGTGCAGCGGCACCCGGTCATAGCCCATCTCCAGCGTGCCCGGCTTGGCGATGTCGCTCACGATGCCCTGGACGGAGGGGACCAGATGGCGCAGCACGGGCAGCGCCGGGGCCGCCCTGCCGTGCATCGTGTGGGCCGGGTTGACCAGGGCGAGCCCGCTGATCCGCGGCCCGTGCCGGGCGGCGAGCCGCAGGGCGAGCGAGCCGCCCATCGACAGACCGCATACGAACACCTGCCGACAGCGCTCGGCCAGCGCGCGTACCTCCCGGTCCACCTCGGCGTACCAGTCCTCCCAACTGGTGACCGCCAGCTCCTGCCAGCGGGTGCCGTGGCCGGGAAGCAGCGGAAGGGAGACCGTCAGGTCCTGCCGCGCGAGGTGTTCGGCCCAGGGGCGGACCGATTGGGGCGAGCCGGTGAAGCCATGACAGACGAGGACGCCGATCTCTCCGCCGTGGTGGCGGAACGGCTGGGCCCCGGGAAGGAGCGGCACCGCGGATCTCCGTTCGGTGTATCTGGCAGTCGGTGGAACGGGGCCGGGCGGCCCGGGATCTCAGCGTACGCGGCGCTCCGCACAGGGGGTAGGCACGTTAAGGTCTCCTCGTCGGATACAAGGTCGGATACAGGCGAGGTCTTCGGTTGTTCTACGGCGCCATGAAGCTGTCGGTGGGCGGAGCGTTGAAACTTGCCTTCCGGCCCTGGGTGGAGGGACTGGAGAACGTCCCCGCCGAGGGGCCGGCCATTCTCGCCAGCAACCATCTGTCCTTCTCCGACTCCTTCTTCCTCCCGGCGATGCTCGACCGCAAGGTCACCTTCATCGCCAAGCAGGAGTACTTCACCACCCCGGGCGTGAAGGGCAAGCTGACCGCCGCGTTCTTCAAGGGCGTCGGGCAGCTGCCGGTGGACCGCTCGGGCGGGCGCGGCGCGAGCGAGGCCGCGATCAAGAGCGGCATCGAGGTGCTGGAGCGCGGCGAGCTGTTCGGCATCTACCCGGAGGGCACCCGCTCGCCGGACGGGCGGCTGTACCGCGGCAAGCCGGGCGGTCTGGCGCGGGTGGCGCTGGCGACGGGCGCCCCGGTGCTCCCGGTCGCGATGATCGACACCGAGAAGATCCAGCCACCGGGCAAGGTCATGCCCAAGCTGATGCGGCCCGGCATCCGGATCGGCAAGCCGCTGGACTTCAGCCGCTACCACGGCATGGACAACGACCGCTTCATCCTGCGCTCGGTGACCGACGAGGTCATGTACGAGATCATGAAGCTTTCCGGCCAGGAGTACGTCGACATCTACGCGACCGTCGCCAAGCGGCAGATCGCGGACGCCGAGGCGGCCCGCAAGCGCGAGGGCAGGACTGCCGAGGGCGCGGGCGACGACAACAAGGCCGGGGATCAGGTCGGTGACAAGCCCGGGGACCAGGGCGGGGACAAGGCCGGGGCGTGACCGCGTCCGGCGCGGGGGTGGGGAAGTGGCGCAGCGGACCCCAGGTCGTAGGGGTGAGCGTGTCGTGCGCATGTCGGTGGAGCAGCCCCTGTGGCGGGCGCTGACCGCCTACCGGGTGCTCACGCTGCTGTACGCACTCACCCTCTACGCCTACGCCTACGACAACTACCACCACCCGCTCGGCGCGGGCGCCTATATGGCCGTGCTGACCGTGTGGACCGCGCTCACCGTCCGTATGGTCTCCTCGGCCGAACGGTGCACGCTGCGCTTCCTGGTCGGTGACCTGACCGTCGCGGTGGTCGGCATCCTGCTCACCCCGCTCGTCGACACCCACGACCGCATCGCCGAAGGCACGCCCACCCTGCCGTCGATATGGACGGCTGGAGCCGTGCTCGGCTTCGCGATCAAGGGCGGCTGGCGGTGGGCCGCCTGGGCCTCCACCGTCGTCTGCGCGGCCAACATCATCGAGCGTGGCGGATTCGCCCAGGACGCCGTCCACATGCTCATGCTGGTGTGGGTGGCGAGCGTGGCGATCGGCTACGTGGTCGAGGTGGCCCGCGCCAGTGAGCGCACCCTGGCCCGTGCGCTGCGGATCGAGGCGGCCACGCGCGAACGGGAGCGGCTGGCCCGCGACATCCACGACAGCGTGCTGCAGGTCCTCGCCATGGTGCAGCGGCGGGGCGCCGCGATCGGCGGGGAGGCGGCCGAGCTGGGGCGGATGGCGGGGGACCAGGAGATCGCGCTGCGCACGCTCATCTCCACCGGCCCGGCGACCGGGCCCGCCGCCCCCGTGATGGCCCGGCGCGCGGCGGACTCGGGGGACGCGGCGGAGCCCACCGGGATCGCGCTGCTGACGGTCGCGGCCGACGCACCCGCCGGGGGCGGGGCGACCGAGGGCGAACGGCCCGATCTGCTGGCCCTGTTGGCCCGGCACGCCGGATCCCGCGTCACCCTCTCCGGGCCCGGCACCGCCGTATCGCTTCCCGCCGAGGCCGCCACCGAGCTCGCGGCCGCGGTCGGCGCCGCCCTGGACAATGTGCGGGTGCACGTGGGGGAGGACGCGCACACCTGGATCCTGGTCGAGGACGAGCCCGACGCGGTGACGGTGACCGTCCGCGACGACGGCCCCGGCATCCCCGAGGGGCGGCTCGCCGACGCCGAGCGCGAAGGGCGGCTCGGCGTGGCGCAGTCCATCCGGGGGCGCCTGCGCGACCTGGGCGGCAGCGCCGAGTGGATTTCGGCCCCCGGCCAGGGCACCGAGGTGGAGTTGAGGGTTCCGCGACAGGGGGAGACCGGACGATGACCGAGCAGCAGGACGGCGGGCAGGACGCGGGGCAGGACAGCGGGCGTGAGGAGCGGCCCGTGACCGTGATGGTGGTCGACGACCACCCGATGTGGCGCGACGCCGTCGCCCGCGACCTGTCCGAGGCCGGGTTCGAGGTGGTGGCCACGGCGGGGGACGGCCCGCAGGCCGTGCGCCGCGCCAAGGCCGCGAACCCCGACGTCCTGGTGCTCGACCTCAACCTCCCCGGGCTGCCCGGGGTCGAGGTCTGCAAACAGCTCGTGGGCGGCGAGTCCGGCCCGCCCGGCCCGCGCGTGCTCGTGCTCTCCGCGAGCGGGGAACACGCGGACGTCCTGGAGGCGGTGAAGTCCGGCGCGACCGGCTATCTGCTCAAGTCGGCCAGTACGAAGGAACTGCTGGACGCGGTGCGCCGGACGGCCGCCGGGGAGCCGGTGTTCACCCCGGGCCTCGCGGGCCTGGTGCTCGGCGAGTACCGCCGGCTGGCGAGCGACCCCGCCCCCGCCGCGCCCGACCGCCCCGTCGCCCCCCGGCTGACCGAGCGGGAGACGGAGGTGCTGCGGCTGGTGGCCAAGGGGCTGTCGTACAAGCAGATCGCCGAACGGCTGGTCATCTCGCACCGCACCGTGCAGAACCACGTCCAGAACACCCTCGGCAAGCTGCAGTTGCACAACCGCGTCGAGCTGGTGCGGTACGCGATCGAGCGCGGCCTGGACACCAGCGCCTGACCCGGCGAACCCAGCCTCCAAAAAAAGGGGGGCGCGTCAGCGGCCGCCACCGCTCGTTCGAGTGAAGTTGGCCAACAACTGCCCCTGCCCGCAGGGGATTCACTTCTCGCCCTATCCCATGTGACATGGATCACCGTTAGCGTGGCTTCACGTATTCGGGCATTCACGGGAATTCATGAGAGAAGGGAAGAAACGATGCGGGTCGGAGTGCTGACCGGTGGCGGTGACTGCCCCGGGCTCAACGCGGTCATCCGCGCCACCGTCCGCAAGGGCGTGCAGGAGTACGGCTACGACTTCGTCGGCTTCCGGGACGGCTGGCGCGGTCCGCTCGAAGGCGACACCGTGACCCTCGACATCCAGGCCGTGCGAGGCATCCTGCCGCGCGGCGGCACCATTCTCGGGTCGTCCCGTACCAACCCCCTCAAGAGCCAGGACGGCATCCGCCGGGTCAAGGAGAACCTCGCCAAGGAGGAAGTGGACGCGCTCATCGCGATCGGCGGCGAGGACACGCTCGGGGTGGCCGCGCGGCTCTCCGGCGAGTACGGGATCCGCTGCGTCGGCGTCCCCAAGACCATCGACAACGACCTGTCCGCCACCGACTACACCTTCGGCTTCGACACCGCCGTCAACATCGCCACCGAGGCCATCGACCGCCTCCACACCACGGCCGAATCCCATATGCGCGTCCTCGTCGTCGAGGTGATGGGCCGTCACGCGGGCTGGATCGCCCTCCACTCGGGACTGGCCGGCGGCGCCAACGTCATCCTCATCCCGGAGCAGCGGTTCGACGTGGACCAGATCTGCGCCTGGGTCGAGTCCCGCTTCAAGATCCGCTATGCCCCGATCGTGGTCGTCGCGGAGGGCGCCATGCCCAAGGACGGCGACGCGGTCCTCAAGGACGGGTCGCTCGACTCCTTCGGCCACGTCCGGCTCTCCGGCATCGGCGAGTGGCTGGCCAAGGAGATCGAGAAGCGCACCGGCAAGGAGGCCCGCACGACGGTGCTCGGCCACGTCCAGCGTGGTGGGACGCCGAGCGCGTTCGACCGCTGGCTCGCCACGCGGTTCGGGTTGCACGCCATCGACGCGGTGCGGGACGAGGACTACGGGAAGATGGTCGCGCTGCGCGGGACCGACATCGTCCGAGTTCCCCTCTCCGAGGCCACCGCACGGCTGAAGACCGTGGACCTCTCCCTGTACGCCGAGGCCGAGGTCTTCTTCGGCTGACGCGCCACGCCCCACGCGCGACGGGAGGGGACAGGGCCTGCGGCGCTGTCCCCTCCCCGGGCGTCGTCACACCAGGACAGCCGCCAGCAGCTCGGCCACGATGACCGAGCCGTTCAGCGTCAGCACGGACTCGGGGTGGAACTGCACGCCCGCGAAGTTCGGCCCGCGCAGGGCGTGCACCTCCCCGCTCGCCGGGTCGCGGCTCACCTCCACCCGATGCATCGCCAGCTCTGCCGCGGCCGCCTCGTCGCACCGCGCGGTGAAAGTGTTGTAGAAGCCGACGGTCTCCTCGCGCCCGAAGAAGCCGATCCGTTCCTGCGCGCCCTGGAAGGGCACGTCCTTCCGTACGATCTCCAGCCCCAGCTCGGCCGCGAGCAGCTCATGTCCCAGGCAGACCCCCAGCAGCCCGTGCCGGTGCCCGCGCACCAGGTCCGCCGTCAGGCCGCGCAGGAACCGCATCTTCGGGTCCGCCTTGTCCGACGGGTCACCCGGCCCCGGGCCCAGCACCACGGGGCCCCGGTGGGCCAGAGTGGCCTCTCGTACCCCCGGCTCGTCGAACCGCCGCACGGTCACCGTCAGCCCGGTGGTCCGCAGCAGGTGCGCCAGCATCGCGGTGAAGGTGTCCTCGCCGTCGACCACCAGCGCGTGCCCGCCCGGCCGGGCCCCGGCCGGCGGCGCGGCCTCCGGGGTGTGCATCCGCAGCCAGAACGGGGCGAGGTCGGCCCGCCGGGCGTCCAGCGCCGCCCGCACCCGGGGGTCGTCCGCCAGCCGGGGGAGCGCGGGGCGGGCATCCCGCTCCGCAGGGGCCGCCGGACGCACCCCGAGGGCGGTGAGCACCCCGGCCGCCTTGGCGTGCGTCTCGGCGACCTCGCTCCGCGGGTCGGAGTGGCGTACCAGCGTCGCCCCGACCGGAACCCGCAGCGCGCCGGTGCGGTCGATGTCGGCGGTGCGGATCAGGATCGGCGAGTCCAGGGTCTGCGCGCCGCCGGCGTCCCGCCCGATGAGGGCGAGCGCCCCCGCGTAGTAGCCGCGCCCCGCCCCGTCCGGCCCGGCGGGCTCGTACCGCTCGATCACCCGGCAGGCGTTCTGGACCGGCGAGCCGGTCACCGTCGCCGCGAACATCGTCTCCCGCAGCACGTCCCGGACGTCGCGGGAGGAGCGGCCGCGCAGCTCGTACTCGGTGTGCGCGAGGTGGGCCATCTCCTTGAGCCGGGGGCCGACCACCACGCCGCCCATGTCGCCGACGGTGCACATCATCTTCAGCTCCTCGTCCACGACCATGGACAGCTCCTCCACCTCCTTGCGGTCGTGCAGGAACTCCAGCAGCCCGTCCAGCCGGGCCCCGTCCCGGGGATAGCGATACGTCCCGCTGATCGGGTTCATCACGACCGTCCCGCCGGACATCCGCACATGGACCTCAGGGCTGGCGCCCACCAGCGTCCGGCCGTCGGCCAAGCGGACGACATACGTCCAGTACGCGCCCCGCTCCCCGGCCAGCAGCCGCCGGAACAGCGCGAGCGCGTCGGCGCGGCCGAAGCCCGGGATCTCACCCCGGAACGTTCTGCGGATCACGAAGTTCGCGCCCTCGCCGGACCCGATCTCGTCCTCGACGACCCGCTCCACGATCGCCGCGTACTCGTCGTCGTCCACGTCGAAGGCCCCGCCCTCGACCCGGACGTCATGCGCGGGCAGCGCGTCCAGCACCTCGCCCAGCGGCAGCTCGTACGTCTCCTCGGGCCGCAGCACGGCCAGCGGCGTCCCGTCGTCGCGTACGTCGAAACCGCGCTCGCGGATCTGCCGGAACGGCACCAGCGCCAGCGCGTCACGCACGCCCGCGCCGGTGCCCGGTGCCCCGGTCGGCAGCGGGATGTCGGTCAGCCGCGCCACCTCGGTGACCGGGCCCAGCAGCACCTCGACGGTGTCGGGGGCGTGGCCGGGCGTGCGGCGGTGCAGCAGGGCGAAGGGCGGGCAGTCGGCGGCCAGCAGCCGCCGGACGAGCGCGCGGGGGTCGTGGTGCGGATCACTGTGCATTGCGGTGGTTCCTTCCGGGAGGGAGGAACGGCCCGCGGAAACGCCGAAGGCCGCCCCTCGGGCGGCCTTCGCGGTGTCGGTGCGTACGCGCGATCAGTGGGCCGCCGGATGAGCGGTCCACCACCAGGTCATGGTCAGTCGCGCGAACATGGGCCGGACCCTACCGCATGCGTCGGCCTCAGTCCCAGTGGCCGCCGTGGTCGCGGTCGTCGTGGTCACCGCCGCCGGAGTCGCCGCCGCCACCGCCCTCGCCGCCACCGCCCGAGTAGTCGGGCGCCGCGTCGTGGTCGCTCACGTAGTCCGTTCCGAAATCGGGGACCGGGCCCCCGAAGACCTCGATCACCTCCGCGACGAGCGTGGCGCCGGAGTCCGCGGGGAGGCCCAGGCCGGTCAGGAAGTCCGTCGGGTGGTGCTCGACGGCGGCGTGGTCCGCCGCGTCCGGGAGTAGTTCCCCGCCCACCGCCACGGCCGACAGGGCGGCGCCGAACGTGTGGCCCGCGCTCCGGGCGAGCCCGGCGACCCGCGACCCGCGGCCCCGGCCGGGCCGGAGGCCGCCGAGGGCCTCCCGGATCCGGTCCGCCTCCGCCCGCAGGCCATGGCGTCAGCGCGCCCCCGGCCAGGATGTGGCGTCCGACGACCACGCAGCAGTTCCTGGGGTGCGGCGGCAGCAGGGGGGCCACCTGCTCGACGGAGGCGGCGTTGTCGAGCACGACGAGCACCGGGCGCCCCCGCTCGGCCAGGGCACGCAGCTCGCTGCGGTACAGGCTCCGGCGCTCGTCCAGGCTCCGGCCGTCGATGTCGCGCTGGGCCACGCGCAGCGCCCGCAGGAACGAGCCGAGCGCGTTGTAGGCCGAGGCCTGGTCGTCCGGCTCGCGCTCATAGCCGTGCAGGTCCAGATAGAGCTCGGCGCCGTACCAGCGGCGGGCCCTGGCGATGTGCCCGGCGTGCAGCACGAGCACGGTCTTGCCGGCGCCCGCCGGTCCGCAGACGGCGATGACGTTCTCCCGGCCGGCCCAGGCCCGGACCGCGGACCTCGTCGGCCCGCGGCCGGGGCGGCGCAAGGTGTCTCAACCTGTGGGCAGGGGGCTGGACGCGCGTGGGGACCCCGTAACCTTGCTGGCGTGACCGTGAACGCTGAAACCCACACCGGTGGCCACACCTGGAAGTCTCTCCCCGCGGCGCAGCAGCCCGACTGGCCGGACCAAGCGGCCCTGCGCGAGGTGATCGCCGAGCTCGAGTCCTATCCGCCGCTCGTCTTCGCGGGCGAGTGCGACCAGCTGCGCGAGCGCCTGGGTGCCGTGGCCCGGGGTGAAGCGTTCCTGCTGCAGGGCGGTGACTGCGCCGAGGCGTTCGACGCCGTGGGCGCGGACCAGATCCGCAACAAGCTGAAGACGCTGCTGCAGATGGGCGCCGTGCTGACCTACGCCGGGCAGGTCCCGGTGGTGAAGGTCGGGCGGATCGCCGGCCAGTACAGCAAGCCGCGCTCCAAGCCGACCGAGACCCGCGACGGGGTGACCCTGCCGAGCTACCGCGGCGACTCGGTCAACGGCTTCGAGTTCACCGAGAAGGCCCGGATCCCGGACCCGCAGCGGCTCAAGCGGATGTACCAGGCCTCCGCCTCGACGCTGAACCTCGTGCGCGCCTTCACCACCGGCGGCTACGCGGACCTGCGCCAGGTGCACGCCTGGAACCAGGACTTCGTGAAGTCGTCCCCCGCGGGCCAGGCCTACGAGGCGCTGGCGCGCGAGATCGACCGGGCGCTGAACTTCATGAACGCCTGCGGGGTCGACCCGGAGGAGTTCAAGACCGTCGAGTTCTACTCCTCGCACGAGGCCCTGATCCTGGACTACGAGTCGGCGCTGACCCGTACGGACTCCCGTACGGGCGAGCTGTACGACGTGTCCGGCCACATGGTGTGGATCGGCGAGCGCACCCGCCAGCTGGACGGGGCGCATATCGAGTTCGCCGCGCGGATCCGCAACCCCGTCGGCGTGAAGCTCGGCCCGACGACGACGCCCGAAGAGGCGCTGACGCTGATCGACCGGATCGACCCGAACCGCGAGCCCGGCCGGCTCACCTTCATCACCCGGATGGGCGCGGACAAGGTCCGCGACAAGCTGCCCGACCTGGTGGAGAAGGTCACGGCCTCCGGCGCCCAGGTGGCCTGGATCTGCGACCCGATGCACGGCAACACCTTCGAGGCGGCGTCCGGGCACAAGACCCGGCGCTTCGACGACGTGCTGGACGAGGTCAAGGGCTTCTTCGAGGTCCACAAGGGGCTCGGCACCCACCCGGGCGGCATCCACATGGAGCTGACCGGCGACGATGTCACCGAGTGCGTGGGCGGCGGCGACGAGATCTTCGTCGACGATCTGCACCAGCGCTACGAGACGGCCTGCGACCCGCGGCTCAACCGCAGCCAGTCGCTGGACCTGGCGTTCCTGGTCGCGGAGATGTACCGGGACCAGTGACGTGCCGGGACCGGTGACCGGACCGGGATCGGTGACATACCGGGACTGAACGGTGCGATGGGGCGCGGATCACATGGATCCGCGCCCCATCGGCGTTGTCGGCCCTCCCGAGGGGAAGGTAAGGTAAGGGTTACCTTCCTTGATCGATCTGGAGAGCCGCGTGTACGTCTGCTCATGCTTCGGCATCACCGAGAAGCAGGTGCGCGAGCATGCCGACTCCGGCGCCTGCACCCCGCGCCAGATCGCGGGTGCCTGCAAGGCCGGTACGGACTGCGGCTCCTGCGTACGGCGCATCCAGGCGCTGCTCGGCCGCGGGGCGTGCCCCCGGCGCGAGTCCCTGGACGCGCTCGGCCCGGCCGCGGTGCCCGCCGGTGTGCCCGCCGTCGCGTCGGCGTCCGAGCCCCGGGTCGCCGAAGCCGCCTGACGCCCGTCAGCTGATCCGGTCCGGTCAGCTCTCCGGCTGTTCGATCTGCTGCGCGATGTACAGGCTCTCGCCGAGCTTCTCGATCAGCGCCAGCTGGGTGTCGAGATAGTCGATGTGCTGTTCTTCGTCGGCGAGGATGCCCTCGAAGATATTGGCCGAGGTGATGTCGCCCTTGGTCCGCATGACCTCGATGCCGCGCTTGAGGCGGTCGATGGCCTCGATTTCCACCTGCCGGTCCGCCTGGAACATCTCGGTGACCGTCTGACCCACGCGCACATGGAACAGCCGCTGATAATTGGGCAGCCCGTCCAGGAGAAGGATCCGATCGGTGATCATCTCCGCGTGCTTCATCTCGTCGAACGATTCCGCCCGGGTGTAAGTCGCGAGCTTCGTCCAGCCGAAGTTCTCCTGCATCTTCGAATGCAGGAAGTACTGGTTGATCGCGGTCAGCTCACCGGTCAGCTGCTCATTGAGAAACTCGAGGACCTCGGGGTCGCCCTGCATCGAAGGGCTCCTTCCCATCAGAACGGGGACGGCGGGTTGTGCGCATCGTCGCACCGCCCCATCGAGAGCGTCCAGTAAGTGCACGCTTAGTGCGAGTTGCCCGGATAGCTGCTGCCCTGGTCACGACCACCCCCGAAGGTCTGACACCATGGAGTCCATGGGTCAGTCGGAAAGCCGCGAGGGGGAGCTCGGGCAGCTGCCTCCGGGGCAGCGGCTGCAGCGCGGTTGGCCGGTTACCCACTATGGGCCGGTCCCCAAGTTCAAGCCCGACCGCTGGGAGTTCCGGGTCTTCGGCGCCACGGCCGACGGGGAAAAGCACGCCTGGACGCATGACGAGTTCTCGGCCCTGCCGTACTCCACCGTCGTGGCCGATCTGCACTGCGTGACGAAATTCAGCATGCTGGGCGCGGAATGGGGTGGCGTGGCGGCCCGCCGGATCGTGGAACTCGCGCCGCCGGCTCCCGAGGTCACGCATGTGATGGTGTGGGCGGAGTACGGCTTCAGCTCGAATCTGCGGCTCCCGGATTTCACCGCCGAGACCACCATCTTCGCCACACACAAGGACGGCGAGCCGCTCACCGCCGAGCACGGATTTCCGGTCCGGCTGGTCGTCCCCCATCTCTATGCCTGGAAGGGGCCCAAATGGGTCCGGGGCGTGGAGTACATGACCGCCGACCGCCGGGGCTTCTGGGAGGAGCGCGGCTACCACAACCTCGGCGACCCGTGGCGGGAGCAGCGCTACTCCTACCAGGAGCAGCCGGGAGACGGCCCGGAGCTGTAGCGGTGCCCCGTCGGGACCAGGCAACCCCACCGGGGTATTCCCGCAGCGGTCAGCCGTCGCGGAGCTCCTTGAGCCGCGCCACATCCGCCGCATGCCCCTCCTTGCCGCCCGGGGTCTCGATCACCAGCGGCACCCCCTTCGTCGCCGGATGCCGGAACAGCTCCCGGAACGGATCGGCGCCGATATGACCCGCGTCGATGTTCTCGTGGCGGTCCTTGTGGGCCCCGACGACGTCCTTGGAGTCATTGGCATGGATCAGTTTCAGCCGCCCCTTGCCCGTGACCGCGACCAGCTCGTCGAGCGTCTTCTTCATCCCGCCCGGAGCCGCCAGGTCGTGACCGGCGGCGAAGACATGGCAGGTGTCGAGGCAGACGCCCAGCTTCGGGTGCCGGTCCAGCGCGTCGAAGTACGGGCCGAGGTCCTCGACCAGCGAACACAGCGAGGCCCCCTGGCCGGCCGTCGGCTCCAGCAGCAGCCAGGGGTCGTCGTCGTGGGTGAGCTCCTCCAGCAGCGGCAGCATGCGCTCCCGCACTTGGGCGATCGCCTCGGGCCGCGCCCGGCCGCCGGTGGCGGAGCCCGTGTGGACGACGACGCCCAGCGCGCCGATGGCGCGGCCCCGCCGCAGCGAGTGGCGCAGCGAGCCGACCGACCGCTCGGCCGTCGCGGCGTTGTGCGAGCCGAAGTTGATCAGGTAGGGAGCGTGGACGTACGCCTGGATCGACTGGTCGGCGCACGCCGCGCGGAACTTCTCGTCCTGCGCCTCCACGCCGCGCGGGGTGGCCCAGCCACGCGGGTTGGCAACGAAGACCTGGACGGCCTCGGCGCCGATGTCGCGGGTGTACGGCAGGCCGATGGTGGCCAGGCCGCCGGCCACGCGGATGTGGCCGCCGACCGGATTGCGGGCGCGGACGCGGTTCTTGGACGTACTCACGCGCCCAGGGTGCCAGCCCGGGCCCGACGGCCGTGCGCCGGGCCCGGGGGGCGACTCGGGGAGACACCCCCTAGAAGACGCCCTTGACCTTGATCGTGACGGTGCTGCCCTTGGGCGCCTTGTCCCCGCCGTCCACCGACTGGTCGGTGACCGTGTCGCCGGGGAACAGCAGCGGCTTGTCCACGTCGACCTCGAAGCCCGCTGCCTCCAGGGCCTGCGTGGCGTCGTCCACGGACTCGCCCGTGACGTCCGGCACCTCGACCATCTCCTGGCCCTTGGACAGGGTCAGGGTCACCTTGTCGCCCTTGGCGCCCACAGCGCCCCCGTCCACGGGCGGGGCCTGCGCCGCGACCGAGCCCTTGTCCTCGTCGGAGAAGACCCGCTCCGACGCGATCGCCACCTTGAAGCCCGCCTTGCTCAGCTCGGCCCGGGCGTCCTCCACGGACTCGCCGATCACATCGGGGATGTCGATCTTGGGGCCCCTGCTGACCTCGACCCCCACGGCGGTGTCGGGCCGGCGCACGGTGCCGGCCCTCGGGTCGGTGCTGAGCACCGAGCCCTGCGGCGTCTCCTCGCTGAAGGTCTTGGTCACCTCGCCGACGGACAGATTCGCGTCCGAGATCTGCTGCTTCGCCTGCTTGAACGGCATGCCCACGACATTGGGCACCTTGGTGCGCGGTGGCCCGTCGGAGACGTGGACCGTCACCGTGCCGGTGTCGCGGATCCGCGCGCCGCCGCCCGGGTCGGTCTTGATGACCTCGCCCTTGTCCGTGACATCGCTGAACTCCCGGGCGATCTTCACCTCGAGCCCGGCGTCCTTCAGCTTCTTCCGGGCGTCCGCCTCGGACTTGCCCACCAGATAGGGCACCTTGGTGAACTGGCCGGAATTGATGTACCAGACGCCCACCCCGATGCCGAGCGCGAGCAGCACGCCGACGACGATCGTCACCACCCCGCGGCCCGGCAGCCGGCCGCGGCCGGCGGACCGCCGGGGACGCCCTGCCTGCGGCGGCTCCGGCGGCAGCTCCAGCCTGCTGGTGAGATTGAGCTGGTCCTCGTCGGCGGGCACCGGCCCTCCGAGGCCGCCGATGGGGCGCGGGATCACGCTCGTACGGTCCTCGGAGCCGTCGTGCGCGTCCGCCCTGGCCTGCGGGGGCACGGCGTCGAGCTGCTCGTCGGTCAGCACGGCGCGCGCGGCCCGCGCGGCGCCGAGCAGTTCGACCGCGTCGGCGGGGCGCTGCCCGAGCTCGCGCGCGGTGGCCGCGGCGACCAGGTCGTCCAGCCGCGGTGCGACCCCCGGCGCGAGGGCGGACGGCGGGGGCACGTCCTCGTTCAGCCGCTGGTAGAGGACCTGCGCCGGGGTGGTGCCGGTGTGCGGCTTGGCGCCGGTCAGCATCTCGTAGAGCACCACGCCGCAGGCGTAGACATCGGCGCGGGTGTCGGCCGTGCCGTGCTCGATCTGCTCGGGCGCGAGATAGGAGACGGTGCCCAGCAGGCTGCCGGTGGAGGCGTTGGTCTGGGTGCCCACGGCCCGCACCAGCCCGAAGTCGGCGACCTTCACCCGGCCGTCGTCGCCGATCAGCACGTTCTCCGGCTTCATGTCCCGGTGGACGAACCCCGCGCGGTGCGCCGCCCCGAGCGCGGCCAGCACCGGCTCCAGGATGTCCAGCGCGGCCCGCGGCTGCAGCGCGCCGCGCTCACGCAGCACATCGCGCAGCGTGCACCCGGCGACGTACTCCATCGCGAGATAGACGTGGGAGCCGTCGGTGCCCTGGTCGAAGACGCCCACCACATTGGGGTGGGCGAGCCTGGCCACGGACTTCGCCTCGCGGATGAAGCGCTCGACGAAGGCGTCGTCGGTGGCGAGCGACTGATGCATCACCTTGAGGGCCAGCACGCGGTCGAGCCGCGTGTCGACGGCCCGGTAGACCGTCGCCATGCCGCCCACGGCGATGCGCGCCTCGACGCGGTAGCGGCCGTCGATCAGCTGTCCGACCAAGGGGTCATGCAGGGTCGTATCCACGAGAGAGCAGTCTACGAGCCGACCTGACACGCCAGGTCACCTGCTGGGGCCGGGCCCGGGACTGGTGCCGAACAGTGACACCGGGCGCCGCCGTGGGGTCGGCTTCGCCCCTGTTGTGCCCTCGCGCACGGCCTTGCCGCGAGCGCGCCTGGCTGCGAGCGCGCCCTAGTTGTGCGACGCGGCGGCCAGCGCGGCCAGCTCCTCCAGCGCGGTGGTCCATGTCGCGGCGGCGTACTCCGCGTGCTTGGCCTTCACGCCGTCCGGGACCGCGAGCTCGCGGATGCCGCTCTCGGCCAGGCGGAGCCGGGTGCCGCTGCCCTCGGCGGAGAGCACGAACTCCACCAGGGTCGAGTCGCCCGGTTCCGCGCCCAGGGGGCGGTCCGGCTCTCTGGCGAGCCGGAAGCGGAACAGCACGTCCGGCACCGCCTTCTCCACCCGGCCATGGAACTCCCCCTGTTCGTCCCAGCGGAAGCGGAGCGTCCCGCCGGGGCGCGGGTCGATCTCGCACCCCTCGAACGCGTACCAGACGCGGATGTGCTCGGGGGTCGTCAGCACCCGCCATACGCGGTCGACGGGCGCTGGGATGTACACCTCGCGCTCGATCCGGTCGGCCACCATGCCCCCACGCTAACCGCTCACCGCCCTACCCGAACGCCGGGCGCTCCGGGTCCAGCGCGGCCAGCCCCTCCGCGGGTGAGGAGGCGTGGGCGAAATGGCGGCGCGGGATGCGGCCGGCGCGGTGGGCCAGCCGGCCGGCCCGGACCGCGTGCCGCATGGCCCCGGCCATCAGGACGGGCTCCTGGGCGCGGGTGACGGCGGACGCGAGCATCACCGCCGCGCAGCCCAGCTCCATGGCGAGCGCGGCGTCCGAGGCGGTGCCCGCCCCCGCGTCCAGGATCACCGGGACCGTGGCGCGCTCGACGATCAGCTGGAAGTTGTGCGGATTGCGGATGCCCAGGCCGGAGCCGATGGGGGAGCCCAGCGGCATGACCGCGGCGCAGCCCACATCCTCCAGCCTGCGGGCCAGGACCGGGTCGTCGTTGGTGTACGGCAGGACGGTGAACCCGTCGTCGACCAGCGTCTCTGCGGCGTCCAGCAGCTCGACCGGGTCGGGGAGCAGGGTGCGCTCGTCGGCCACCACCTCCAGCTTGACCCAGTCGGTGCCCAGCGCCTCCCGCGCCAGCCGGGCGGTCAGCACCGCCTCGCCGGCCGTGAAGCACCCGGCGGTGTTGGGCAGCACACGGATGCCGTGCCGGTCGAGCACCGACAGGACCGAGCCCTGCACGGTGGGGTCCAGGCGGCGCATCGCGACGGTGGTGAGCTCCGTACCGGAGGCGAGCAGCGAGCGCTCCATGACCTCCAGGCTGGGCGCGCCGCCGGTGCCCATGATCAGGCGGGAGGAGAAGGAGGTCCCCGCGATGGTGAGCGGGTCCGGATCCGGGGCCCGGTCCGGCGCCGGTCCTGGGGGGACAGTGGCGTGCGTCGTGTTGTGAACCGTCTCGTGCGTTGTCTCGGCCATCTGGGGTTCAGCCTCCTTGGACGGCGGTGAGGACCTCGACCCGGTCCCCGTCGCCGAGCGGGGTGGCGGGCCACTGGCCGCGCGGGACGATCTGTTCGTTGACGGCCGCGGCGACCCCCGAGCGGGCCGGGGTCAGCTCCGCGACCAGCAGGTCGAGAGTGGTGCCGCCGGGGAGCTCGCGGGGCTCGCCGTTCACGGAGACGGTCATGGACACGCTCATGCGGGGTGCTCCTGCGGTACGGGGATGCCGGGGCGGGCGGGAGGGAAGTCGGCCCGGGTGGGCGGGAGGTCGGTCCGGGCGGCCGGGAAGCGCCGCGGGGAGAACGGCCGGGCCTCGTCCGGGAGTTCGCCGTCCGTCAGCACCTCGGCCATGATGTCGCCCGTGACGGGGGTGAGGAGGACACCGTTGCGGTAGTGGCCGGTGGCCACGAGCAGGCCGGGCAGCGCGCTGGGGCCGAGCAGCGGCGCGTTGTCGGGGGAGCCGGGGCGCAGCCCGGCGCGGGTCTCGACGAGCGGCAGCTCGGTGATGCCGGGCACCAGTTCATGCGCGTCGCGCAGCAGTTCGTAGACGCCGCCCGCGGTGACCGTGGTGTCCCAGCCGAGCTCTTCCGAGGTGGCGCCGACGACCAGCTCGCCGTTCTCGCGCGGCACCAGATAGACGTGTCCGCCGCGCACCTGGGCTCGTACGGTCCGGGACAGGAACGGCGCGTACGCGGGCGGCACGCGCAGCCGCAGCACCTGGCCCTTGACGGGGCGTACGGGAGGCAGCGCGTCCTCGGGGACGTCCGCGAGCCGCCCGCTGAAGCTGCCCGCGGCCAGTACGGTCCGTTCGGCCGCCAGCCGTGTGCCGTCGGCGAGTTCGACGCCGGTCGCGCGGTCCGCCGTGAGCGTGAGCCGCTCCGCGCGGGCGCGGTGGAAGACCACGCCGGCCCGCGCGCACGCCGTCAGCAGCGCCGCCGCCAGCCGTCGCGGGTCGACCTGGTGGTCCCCGTCCACGCGCAGGCCCCCGCGCACGCCCGGCGCGAGCATCGGCTCCAGACGCCGGCATTCGCGCCCCGTCAGCCACTGTGACTCCAGCCCGAGCCGCCGCTGGAAGTCATGGAGCTCGCGCAGCTGGGCGCGGTCGTCGGGGTCGAAGGCCACGGCGAGCGTGCCGCAGGCACGGTAGCCGACGTCCTGGCCGCCGGCCTCCTCCAGCTCGGCCACGAAGTCCGGATAGCGGCGCGCGGAGGCGAGGTTGAGGGCGAGCAGCGTCTGCTCGCCGTAGTGGAGCTCGGTGACGGCCGCGAGCATCCCCGCCGCCACCTGGGCCGCGCCGCCGCCCGGCGCCGGGTCGGCGACGGCGGTGCGCAGGCCCCGCTGGGCCGCCCGCCACGCCGTGACCAGGCCGATGACGCCGCCTCCGACGACCAGCGCGTCGTACGGCCCGTCCGGCCGCGGACACGATGGTGTGCGCGATGCGTTCGTGCTCGATGCGTGCATGGGCGTGACGCCCCTCCCTTCGCCGGCATGACCCGGATCAGGTTCGTACGGTCGGAGGCCGCTTCAGCCTCCCTCTCAGCCCGCTGCGTCCGGGCTCCCGCGAGTGCTTCGTCCCGCCACCCTAGTACGGGGCCGGAACCGCCCGGAAGGGCAGGCCCCGCCGCGCGACCCGCCCCGGCCGCGCCTGTGCCGGAGATCTCGCCCGCCGGTGCTCCGGTGTGCCCCGCGCGCCGCCCTACAGTGATCGTGTGAGTGATGAGACGACGAAGTCGGCGTCCCCGGAGGGCGGCGTGCAGCAGGTGGTGATCGTCGGCGCGGGAATGGCCGGGGTGCAGACCGCCGTCGCGCTGCGCGACCAGGGCTGGACCGGCGGCATTCTGCTGCTCGGCGCCGAGGCGCACCAGCCGTACGACCGGCCGCCGCTGTCCAAGGCCGTGCTGCTCGGCAAGGCCGAGGGCTCCACCTTCGACGTGGACTTCGCCGCGCTCGGCGTCGAGCTGCGGCTCGGGGTGGCCGTCACCGGCCTGGACACCGGCGCGCGGCGGCTGGAGACCGCGTCGGGCCCGGTGCCGTACGACGTCCTGGTGATCGCCACCGGCGCCGAGCCGATCACCCTGCCCGGCGGCGAGGGCGTGCCCGGCGTGTATCTGCTGCGCACGCTCGACGACGCGGAGCGGCTGCGCCCGGTGCTGGCCGGGCAGCGCGAGATCGTGGTGGTCGGGGCGGGCTGGATCGGCGCGGAGTTCGCCACGGCGGCGCGCGAGGCAGGCTGCGCCGTGACCGTCGTGGAGGCCGCCGACCGCCCGCTGGCGGGCGCCCTCCCGGCCGAGGTCGCGGCGCCCATGGCCGACTGGTACGCCGACTACGGCGTCGAGCTGGTCACCGGCGCGCAGGTGGCCGCCGTGGACGAGCAGGGGGTGTTGCTCGAAGACGGCACCCGGCTGCGCGCGGACGCGGTGGTCGTCGGTATCGGGGCGCGGCCCGCCACGGGCTGGCTGGCGGGCTCGGGCGTCGAGCTGGCCCCGGACCGGTCCGTGGCCGCCGACGAACAGCTGCGCACTTCGGTGCCCGACGTCTACGCCGTCGGGGACTGCGCGTCGTTCCCCTCCGCCCGTTACGGCGAGCGGCTGCTGGTGCACCACTGGGACAACGCGCTCCAGGGGCCGCGCACCGTCGCCGCCAATGTGGTCGGCAGCAGGACCGCGCATTTCACCGGTTCGGTCTACGACCCGGTGCCGTATTTCTGGTCCGAGCAGTTCGGCCGCTTCGTGCAGTACGTGGGCCACCACGCCGCCGCCGACGAACTCGTCTGGCGCGGCGACCCGCAGGGCGCGGCCTGGTCGGTGTGCTGGCTGCGGGAGGGGGCGCTGGTCGCCCTGCTGGCCGTCGGCCGTCCGCGCGATCTGGCCCAGGGCCGCAAGCTGATCGAACAGGGCTCCCGGCTGGACCGCGCCCGCGCCGCGGACCCGTCGGTGCCGCTCAAGTCGGCGGTCCTGTGACCCTCGGCGCCCCTCCGCGCGCCCCGGCGGTGACCTCGGCCGAGGGCCGGCGGACGGCGGCGTACCGGCGCCGGTACCCGGTGCCCGACTACCCACTGTCAGTCCCAGATGGCAGGCTTGTCCCGTGACCGAGATTGACGCAAAGATCGATGCTCTCGTCCCCGACTGGCTCACCCTCCCCGACGTCGCCGAACGGCTCGGTGTCGAGGTGACGCGCGTGCGGCAGCTGATCAAGGAGGGTCAGCTGATCGCGGTGCGCCGTGGCGAGAACCGGGTGCTGCAGGTGCCGACCGAGTTCATCGGTGACGGAAAGGTCGTCAAGGGCCTGGTGGGCACCCTGACGCTGCTGAAAGACGACGGCTTCAGCGACGAAGAGATGCTGGAGTGGCTCTTCACTCCGGACCCGAGCCTGCCCGGTACCCCGGCCCAGGCCCTGCACGAGAATCGCGGCACCGAGGTCAAGCGCCGCGCCCAGGCCCTCGCCGTCTGAGCCGCGGCCGACCCGCCGCGCCATCCGTACCGTCTGACCCGTACCGTCTCATCCGTACTGCCCGATCATCATCCGCGGCGTACGGGCCGGCCGCTCCGGTCCGTACGCCGCCGACACGTTGCCGACACGCCGCCGACCCAGGGGGAAAGCCGTCCCAATGGCCGCCGCCACCACCGCCCGCGAGCAGCTCGCCGACGCCCGGCTCTATCTGTGCACCGACGCCCGCCGGCGCCAGGGCGATCTGCCGGAGTTCCTGGACGCCGTCCTGGGATCGGGGGTGGACATCGTCCAGCTGCGCGACAAGGGCATGGAGGCCAGGGAGGAGCTCGACCATCTCGCGGTGTTCGCCGACGCCTGCCGCCGCCACGGCAAGCTGCTGGCGGTCAACGACCGGGCGGACGTCGCCCACGCCATCGGCTCCGATGTGCTGCACCTGGGCCAGGGCGACCTGCCGGTCCCGGCGGCGCGCGCGGTCCTCGGCGCCGACGTGCTGATCGGGAGGTCCACCCACGCGCCCGCCGAGGCGGAGGCCGCGGCCGCCGAGCCGGGCGTCGACTACTTCTGCACCGGGCCCTGCTGGCCCACCCCCACCAAGCCGGGGCGGCCCGCCCCCGGCCTGTCGCTGGTGCGCCACACCGCCGCCCTGAAGCCCGAGCGGCCCTGGTTCGCCATCGGCGGAATCGACGCCTCCAACCTGGACGAGGTGCTGGGGGCGGGCGCGCGGCGGGTGGTCGTGGTGCGGGCGATCACCGAGGCCGAGGACCCCGGAGCGGCCGCCGCCGAGCTGGCCAAGCGGGTGCGCGCCCACGGCCTGTGAGCGGCGCGTCGGCCGCTCGTCGCCGGCAAAGTGTCCGCAGTGCGGACCAAAGTCCGACGAAAAGGACATAGTGCCCCTGTCTGCTGGGCGTGCGCCCAACCGCTGGCTAACCTTCCCGTATGGCCCTTGGCACAGCTTCCACCAGGACAGATCGCGCGCGGACGGTGCGTGATCTGCTCGCATCAGGCGAGCAGTCGTACTCCTTCGAATTCTTCGCGCCGAAGACACAGAAGGGCGAACAGACTCTGTGGAACGCCATCCGTCGGCTCGAAGCCGTCTCGCCGACCTTCGTCTCCGTGACCTACGGCGCGGGCGGCTCCTCCCGTGAGGGGACCGTGCGCGTCACCGAGCGCATCGCGACCGACACCACGCTCACCCCGGTCGCCCACCTCACCGCCGTCAACCACTCCCGAGCCGAACTGCGCAACATCATCGGGCAGTACGCGGGCGCCGGGATCCGCAACATGCTGGCGCTGCGCGGCGACCCGCCCGGCGACCCGATGGGCGAGTGGGTCCGCCACGCCGACGGCGTCACCTACGCCGCCGAACTGGTCGAGCTGATCAAGGAATCGGGGGACTTCTGCGTCGGCGTCGCGGCCTTCCCCGAGATGCACCCGCGCTCGACGGACTGGGACACCGAGATCGGCCACTTCGTGGACAAGTGCCGCGCGGGCGCCGACTTCGCCATCACCCAGATGTTCTTCTACGCCGAGGACTATCTGCGGCTGCGCGATCGGGTCGCCGCCGCGGGGTGTACGACGCCGATCATCCCTGAAATCATGCCCGTCACAAACGTGAAGCAGATCGAGCGGTTCGCGCAGCTGAGCAACGCCGCCTTCCCTCCGGACCTCGCCGAGCGGATCCTGGCGGTGAAGGACGACGCGGCGGCTGTACGCTCGATCGGGATCGACTACGCCACGCGGTTGTGTGCGCGGTTGATGGCCGAGGAGATCCCCGGACTTCACTTCATTACGCTGAACCACTCCCCGGCGACACTGGAGATCTACGAGAATCTGGGACTGCATCAGCGGTCCTGAGGACGGCAGCCGAGGGGCGGCCGCACGAGAGGGGCGGGCATGGGCTGGGCGGTCCTCTACATCGCGTTCGGCGTAGTCGCGCTGTGGCTGCTGGGAGAGGTGCTGCTGCAGTACAAGGCGCGGCTGCGCTGGCGGCTCCTCGCTTTCACCGGTTTCCTCGGCGTGGTGGCCGGGGTGCTCATCCCGTCCGTGCCGGTGATCGGCGCGGGGGCGATCACCTTCGCGGTCGGCCAGACATACGTCACGCTGTCCTTCCGGCGCGGATTCGCCGCCGGATGGGCGCTGCGCGGGGTGCCCGGCCTCAGCCGCGGGGAGCGCGAGAGCGCCCCGCCCGCGGTGGACGCCGAGCCGACACTGCAGGTCTCCGACCTGGAGGAGGCGGTCCCGATGGCCGCACCGGAGCCGCCCGCGTACCAGCCGGAGCCGCTGCCCGACGACACGGGCGAGTACGGCGTCTACGGCGACTCCGCCACACACGCCGCACAGGGCGCGCCGGGCGCCGGCTACGGCGGCTACGAGACCTACGGCGGCTACGGCACCCCGGACGGCCAGGCCGTCTACGCGGACGCGGCCCAGGGCCACAGCAACGGCCAGGACATCTACGCCGACGCCGGGCAGTACGGCTACGGCGCCGGGGCGTACGCGGGCTACACCGACCCGTACGGCGGCTCCCCGCAGCCGGGGTACGAGCAGCAGGGCGATCCGCAGTACGCCGACCAGCACCAGCAGTACGCCGGGCAGTACGCCGCCTACGGCCAGGACCAGTACGGCAGCGGCGGCCTCGGCGACCACTACGCCGCGGAGCCCTCCTACGGCGGGCAGCAGCAGTACGCCCCCGACCCCGGGATGCAGCCCGGCGGGGGATGGGTCCCCCAGCAGCGCGACGACGATACGGGGCTCCCGCAGGACCAGCCGCCGTACCCGTACCAGCAGCAGGGCTATCACAACGACAACGACACCGACAACGGCGGCTACGACGAGCGGTACCGCTACTGAGGGCCGCTCGTCGACGGCCTGCTGAGCGCTGACGGCTCCTGACGGGGCGGCGTGGGGGAGTCCCCGCGCCGCCCCGCCGCGTCACTGCCGTGTCACCTCACCGCAGTGGTCACAGGTCACTGCGAGCCGCGCCAGTCCGCGCCGTCGACGATCAGGCCGGCCACCATCGCGCCGGACATCCCCGCATGGGCCAGCCCGCCGCCCGGATGCGCCCAGCCGCCCGCCAGATACAGGCCCGGCAGCCGGGTCAGGTTCGCGGGGCGCAGAAAGCGGCCCTCCGCGCCGGCCAGGGCGGGTCCGGGCACGGCGCCGCCTTCGGCGCCGGTGGCCGCGGCGGTGTCGGCGGGCGTGCGCACCTCGCGCCACAGGAGGCGGTCGCGCAGGCCCGGTATCACCGCCTCGGCGGCCGCCACGAGCCGGTCCGCGCCCTCCTCGGCGGCCGTGCCGTCGGTCCAGTCCACCGGCCCGTGCGGAGCGACGGTCGCGGTGAGCGTGACCGCCTCGTGGTCCTCGTCGGGGCGGGTCGTCGGGTCGTCCGGGCGCAGCACGATCACTGTCGGCCGGGGGCACGGCTCCGTGCCTGCCTCGCCGAAGACGGCCGCCAGCTCGGCGTCGCGATCCGGGGCGTGGACCACGGTGCGGTGCGCCGCGCCCCGGGGGCGCGGGCTGCGCAGCGCGAGGAAGACCGTGAGCCGCCCCGCCGTCCCGCTGCCTGGCCCACTGCCGGGTCCGGCGGCCGGGCGCACATCGCCGTCGCGCCAGGGCTCGGCCCCGCCCAGCAGCGCGGGCAGCAGCGCCGGGTCGATGCCGGCCACCACCGCGTCCGCCTCCGCCACCGAGCCGGCCGCCAGCTCCACGCCCGCCGCGCGCCCGTCCTTCTCGACGATGCCGACAACCTCGGTGTCGAAGCTGAACCGCACCTTCCGGGCCCGGCAGCGCTCGTACACCGCGTCGGCCAGCGCCCGCATTCCGCCGCGCGCGTACCAGGTGCCGAAGGTCTGCTCCAGATAGGGCAGCACCGCGGCGCCGGCCGGAGCGGTGCGCGGATCGAGGCTGTGCGTGAGCGCGTGGCTCTCCAGCAGGGCGACGGCCCTGGGGTCCTTCAGCTCGCGGCGCGCCACATCGGCGAGCGTGACGGGTCTCCGGGTGGTTCCGCCGTCCCGCCGGAACCACCCCGAGACCCCACGGCGGGCCGGCACCGGATACGGGTCGCGACCCAGGGCCTGCCAGTCCGCGCGCAGCGGCTCCTCGAGCAGCGGTCTGCGGGTGGCGTCCCAGGCCTCGCGCGCCCGGTTGACCAGGCCGCTCCAGCGCTCGCCCACGCCCGCGCCGAAGGCGTCGTCCAGCGCCCGGACGACCCCCGCCCGCGAGGCGTTGGGCAGCGGGACGTCCGTGCCGTCGGCGAAGACATGCCGGCTCGCGGGGTCGACCTGGGCCAGCTCGACGCACTGCTCCAGGGTCTCCTTGCCGGTCTTCACAAACAGATCGCGATAGACGGCGGGCAGATGGAGCAGCCCGGGGCCGGTGTCGAAGGCGAAGCCGTCCCGCTCGAAGCGCCCGACGCCGCCGCCATGGACCCGCCCGCGCTCGTACACCGCCACCTGGTGGCCCGCGACGGCCAGCCGGGCGGCGGCCGCCATGGCGCCCATCCCAGCGCCGATCACCGCAATCCGTGCCATGACCGCGACTTTATCCGCCGCCACCGACACCCGGCACCGCGGCCTGGGGACGAGCGCCCAGGGCGTGAGTAGGTGTACCTAGTCCGACAGATGAGTAGCCGCGCGGATGGGCCATGACCTGCGCGGACGGGAGAGTGGTGGGCGCGGAAGGGGCGCGGCGCCGGACCGCCGACACGGGGCGGCGGAACGGCGTGGCGACCTCTTTCGAGTCGGGGAGTCCCCAGGGGAACCGCGGGGGACCACGAGGGGAGTTCCGGCGCGGATCGATCGGGGTTCGAACCGCACCAGAACAGGGGCACCCCCAGCGTTAGCTGGGGGTGCTTTCTTGGCCGTCCGGGCCTTTCCGGAGCGCAGGACCCGGCTCAGCCCGGGGTCCGGGCACCCTCGGCCCGAGTGCCGACGCCCTTGGCCTGAGTGCCGACACCCTGGTACGGGGCTCCGACACCTTTCTCCGGGGCTCCGACACCTTTCTCCGGGGCTCCGACACCTTTCTCCGGGGCTCCGACACCTTTCTCCGGGGCTCCGCCCACTCGGCCCTGCAGCAGCCGGGACAGCGCGGCGTGCACCTCGTCCAGCGACCGCTCCGGCTGGTACGACTGCCAGTCAAGCGCCGCCACCAGCACCATCCCGAACAGCGCCGAGGCGGTCAGCGGGATGTCGACGTCCTCGCTCAGCTCCCGCGCGGCCACGCCCTCCCGCAGCACCGACTCGATCACCGCTATGGCCTTCCGCCGCACCACCATCAGCGTGGACTGCCAGGCGCGGTTGGTGCGCCACAGCTCGGCGACGTACAGCTGGGTCAGCGAGGGGTGGCGCGCGATGAAGTGCAGGCCCGCGCGGACCATCGCGTCCAGCGCGTCGACATGGCTGCCGCCGCGCTCGGCCGTCTCGTCGGCGGCGCTCCGGAGCGAGGCGGTCAGCAACTCGATGCCGTGCCGCAGCAGCTCCTCGAGGAGCACGGTCTTGCTCGCGAAGTTGTAGTAGACCGTGCCCTTGGCCACTCCGGCCCGCTCGGCGATCTCGTCCACGGTGGTGGAGGAGAACCCCTGCTCCGCGATGAGGGTGACCGCTGCCTCGAAAAGCTTCTGCCGGGTGGCCTGGCGACGCGTGCTGCTGCTGTCCATGGCGCTGATTGTGCCCGCTGCCCAAGTGGTCCCGCTCACAGGCCCGTTCGGAAGACGATCACAGCCTCAGCTCCGGGTGCGGCCACTTCACCGACCAGACCGGTGAGTCCGGTACGGAGCTTGTCGGCGCCCTTGGCGCACTTGGCAATCGAACGCCTTTCCGGGACATTCGCGCAGGCCAGAGCCGATTGTCAGTGGTGTGCCCCACGATGTGTCCATACGGCGGTCGCTTTACCACATGACCGGCCGCCACGCGACGACAGGAGGTTCGTCATGGCCAGTACCGCCGCATCGCGCCGGCACCGTGCCGCCGCCCCTGCCCCTTCGTTGACCGGTCCCGCGAGCGATGTCCACCCCGTGCTGCGCCGCGCGTCCGCGCCGCCCGCCGCGCTCGACCTGCTCACCCAGGCCCACCACGGCCTGGAGGAGGCCGCCGGACTGGAGACCGCCAACGAGCGCTTCGCCACCGCCCATCTGGCCGCCCTGCGCACGGCGGCCGCCGTGCTCGCGGTGCGCGGCCGCCCCGAGCCCACCGCGCGCCGCCGCGCGCGGATCCGCAGCGCCTGGGAAGTGTTGCCGGAAGTCGCCCCCGAACTGACCGAGTGGAGCGCCCTGTTCGCCGCGGGCGCCGACCGCAGGGCCCGCGCCGAGGCAGGTATACCGGGCGCGGCGAACTGCCGGGACGCGGACGATCTGCTGCGCGCCGTCGCGATGTTCCTGCGCCTGGTCGAGCGTATGCTGGCCCTCCAGCCCGCCCTGCCCCAGCAGCCGCAGCCCGCCGCGCCCGGTGGGAAGGAGGGCGCGTAGCCGCGGGCGCGCAGCCACGGGCCGGGCGCCCGGCAGCGCCGGCGGGGGCTCGGGAGCGTCGGCCGGGGGCCCGGGAGGGAGGCGCGGGGGCGGGGTCCTCGGGCCGGCGCAGGGGCACCTCCCGGCGGTAGCTGGAGGAGCATCGCGGCGGAGGCAATAGGCTGGGAGCGCCGACGTCAGTAACTCGTCGCCACTGCCGCAGGCGGTGGCGGCACCGCGCCGAGGAGCCATCCGCCGTGTCAGACCCGCTGCGCCCCCGTGCGTCCCTCCGTACCGCCGTGGTGTGGGAGGTCCTCAAAGACGCCCTGGACCGCCGGGCCAAGGCGGTGGGCCAGGGCCCCGGCGAGGGCGATCGCGTGCCCGGTGTGCTGGACGTGCTCGACACCGGTGGCGGCAGCGGCAACTTCGCGGTGCCGGTCGCCCGCCTCGGCCACCGCGTCACGGTGGTCGACCCGAGCCCCAACGCGCTCTTCGCACTGGAGCGGCGGGCCGCCGAGGCCGGGGTCGCCGACCGGGTGCGCGGGGTCCAGGGGGACGCCCACGGCCTGTTCGAGGTGGCCGAGCGCGGCGGCTATGACGTGGTGCTGTGCCATGGCGTGCTGGAGTACGTCGACGACCCGGCCGAGGGCCTGGGGAACGCCGCGGCGGCCCTGCGCCCGGCCGGCACCCTCAGCGTGCTCGCCGCGGGCCTCGGCGGCGCCGTGCTCGCCCGGGCGCTGGCCGGCCACTTCACCGAGGCTAGGCAAGCGCTTGCCGATCCGGCCGGCCGCTGGGGCGCCGGCGACCCGATGCCCCGCCGCTTCACCCCCGAGCAGCTGACCGGACTGGTCACGGCGGCGGGCCTGGAGGTCGGCGCGGTGCACGGGGTGCGGGTCTTCGCCGATCTGGTGCCGGGCGTGCTGGTCGACACCGAGCCGGACGCGCTGGACGCCCTGCTGCAACTGGAGGCCGCCGCCGCGGAGCTGCCCGCCTTCCACTCCGTCGCCACCCAGCTGCATGTGCTCGCGGAGCGCGACTGACCGCTACCGGACCCTCCGACCTGCGTGACCGTATGACGGACGGCGCAGGTGGAGTGGGCCACAGGCCCCCGATCGGCCGCCTGTCCCCGTATGATCGGGGTACACCGTCCGGCATGGCGGATCGGCGGGAGGGGAATGCACGTCTCAGCGTCAACAAACGCCACGCGCGTACTGGTGATGAATTGGCGCAGAGGGGCGGGTTTCACGGGGGCGATTCCCTGCCTATCCTGAAAGGGTCGCACCCCGGTCGCCCCCCGCGACCGACGAGTAGGAGGACTCCGTGCCGCTCTCGGAGCACGAGCAGCGCATGCTCGAGCAAATGGAGCGAGCGCTGTACGCCGAAGACCCCAAGTTCGCGACAGCGCTTGAGGGCAGCGGCCTGCGCACGTACACCCGGCGACGGGTCTATCAGGCGATCGCGGGCTTTCTGGTGGGCGTTGCGCTCCTGATGGTCGGCGTGATCATTCCGCAGCAGATCTGGATCAGCGTGGTGGGCTTTCTCGTCATGCTGGGGTGTGCCGGACTGGCGGTGACCGGCTGGCGCAAGGCGCCCAAGCCCGGCGAGCGGCCCCAGGCGGGCGGGGGCGGGCCCGCGGCCCGTCGCCAGAGCCGTCAGCGCCGCTCCATGATGAGCCGGATCGAGGAGCGGTGGCAGCGCCGCCGCGATGAGCAGGGCCACTAGCCCGGTTATTCCTCAGCTACCGCTGGGAGGTACCCCCCTGTCACCCTGCTGGGAGGTACCTCCGGCGGAGCGCCTCGGGCCCTGGCGACGGTAGACCGTGCTCAGCCGCCCGCTTGGCGATCGCGGCCTCGTGGCATCCGCGCGACGCGTACAGGAGCGCACCGAGCAGGAGCGCACTCGAGCAAGAGCGCACGCACCATCTCACGCAGAAGCGAGGGGCGGTCGCCACCCGGCGGCCGCCCCTCGCTTCGCTTTCGCGTCCCCTCGTCTCCCGTCAGCCCTGCTGACGGCTGGGGCCGCCTCGCAGCCCGGACACCCACCGTGCCCACCGGGGCGCGCCCCACCGCTCGACCAGCGCGGACCAGCGCGCCGAGGCCGTCCACACCACCCGGACCGCCGACCGCGGGGCCAGCAGCGCCCGCAGCCGGCCCCACCGCCCGGCCTTGGCCCGGAATCCGGCCAGCACCAGCCGCACCTCGTCCCCGACGCCCGGCGCCGGACGCGGCCGCGGCGCGAACAGCACCTGCTCGACCGCCGCGGCCACCCGCCGCGCGGCCTCGGCCGCCTCATGGTCGAGCTCCGCCAGCCGCACGATGCGGGCCACCGCGTTGCGCGAGGTCTGGGAGTCGTCCGGCGCGATCCCGAAGTCCCAGGCGGTGTCCAGCAGTTCCCGCCAGGCCGCCAGGATCCGGTCGGCCGCGTCCTGCTCGGTGCGCCCGCCCGAGCCGCTCAGTCTGCGGGCCCGGAGCCGCTGCCGCCACAGCATCGGCAGCAGGGGGATCACCAGCAGCAGCGCCGCGAACGAACTCCAGCCGACCTGCTTGCTGACCGACCAGCCGCCGCCCGAGGTGGGTTTGTCGGGCTGCTCGCCCGGGGCCCCGCCGCACTCGCCGAGCTTCTTCACGTCCTGTGCGCAGGTGTCCGACGCCGACGGCGCGACCGACGGCTCGTCGGACGCGCTGGGCGCCTCAGTCGGCTCATCGGTGGAGTCGCCTGAGGGCGTCTGCTCCATCGTGTAGTCGGGCTGGGTGCCGCGGCTGGGGGTGGGCTCGAAACGGGTCCAGCCGACGCCCTCGAAGTAGAGCTCGGGCCAGGCGTGGGCGTCCTTGAGGCCGACCGACACCGAGCCGTCCGCCTGCGCCGTGCCGGGGGTGAACCCGACGGCCACCCGGGCCGGGATGCCCAGCGTGCGGGCCATGGCCGCCATGGAGAAGGAGAAGTGGACGCAGAAGCCCTCCTTCTGCTGCAGGAACTTGACGATGGCGGCCGAGCCACTGCCCGACTGCACCCGAGTGTCGTAGCGGAACCCGCCGCTCACGGCGAACCAGTCCTGCAACTTCACCGCCTGCTCATACGCGTTCGAGGCGCCCGCGGTCACCTGGCGCGCCGTGCGGGCCACGACGGACGGCAGCGAGTCCGGCACCTCGGTGTACTCCCGCAGCAGCTTCGCCGGAGGCTGTGGCGCGGCGGCCAGCTGCGCCGCCGTCGGCTCCACGACCAGGCTGTTGACCCTGTACCGCGCACCGCGGGTGGTCTGTCCGCGGTCGCCGACCAGCGTCCGGCCCTCCGGCTCATAGCGCCAGCGGCCGTCGATGTCGACCTTCATAGCGGGGTAGGGGAGGGGGAGCCAGTTCTGCGCGTACCAGTCGGCGGCCGTGATCGTGGTGTCGATCGAGGAGACACGGACCGAGGGGCCGAGACCGGCCGGAGTGGGCAGATTGTCCGGCACGTCCTGGACATGCCGCTCCGAGGACTTCCACGCCGTCCCGTCGAACTTGTCCAGCGCGACGATCCGCAGATACATGTCCTGGGTGGTCTGGGAGGAGGTGCGGTACCGCAGCACCTCGCGGTTCTGCGGCTGATTCAGGCTGTCCTGCAGCGACACCAGCGGGTTCACCGCCGAGATCGTGCCGTTTCCCCCGCCCCCGCCACTGCCGCCGTTCTGCTGGTCCAGCAGGCCGCCGTCCAGGGACGGCAGCACCGCGGGCACCGCCAGGGCGATGCCCAGCGCGAGCGCGCCGATCCTGCGGCCGGTGCGGACCGGGGCCAGCGCCGGGCTGCCGCCCGCCGCGGCCAGGCCCGAGGGCCCCATCCCGTACGGACGCGGGGCGCCGCCGCTGAACACCCGGCCCCACTGGGACAGCCGGTCCCGCCCCTCGGCCAGCAGCAACAGCAGATAGCCGGCCGCCGCCACCAGGAACCACAGCCAGTCGCTGCCGCCGTCGGACAGGCCCGCCGCGACCGAGTACAGCGCGAGCAGCGGCAGCCCGGCGGGGGCGGCGCTGCGGTAGGTCACCGCGAGCGCGTCGACCACAAGCCCTATCACCAGCACCCCGCCCACCAGCAGCAGCTTGATGCCGTCGGTGACCGGCGCCGGGATCGCGTACTGCCCCACGTCGACCGTGCCCTGCTGCAGCAGACGCCCGAGCTCCTGGAACGCCTGCGGGCTCGGGAGCACCCCGGCGAGCGCCTCGTGGCGCGCGAAGGCGATCGTGAGCAGCAGCAGGCCCGCCACGGCCTGCGCCGCCAGCGTCAGCGGGCGCGCCAGCGGCACCCGGCGGGCCAGCGCGCCCACCGTGCTCTGGATCGCCAGCAGCAGCCCGGCCTGCACGAGCCAGCCGGGCTTGTCGACCAGCGGCAGCAGCGCGCAGGCCGCCGCCACCGTCGCCAGCGCGGCGCATATCGCCAGTCGCACGCTTCCACTCATGCCCAGCCCCCTGTCCTGCCGCCGCCCGCCAGGGGCGGGCCGGCGTGGGCCTGGACGCCGTCCTGGGCGTCGGCCTGCTGCCACAGCTGCGCCAGCGTGGTGCCGGGGGGGACCGGCAGCGCCGTCCACCCCGACTCCCGCAGCATCCGCAGCCGCTCCTCCAGACCCCGCGGGTCCGGGGCCCACGCGCCCCGGGACCAGGCGGCGCCGTCCAGGACGAACGCCACCGCCGTCCCGGTGCGGTGCCGCATCCGGCCGACCATCGTCGCCTGCTCCTCGTCCAGATCGCCGAGGAACGCCACCAGCAGTCCCTCGTTGCCACCGCGCAGCGCCTCGTAGGCCCGGGAGAGCCCGGCCTCCTCGGAGTGGTCCACCACCGCGAGGGTGTCCAGCATCAGCCCGGCGGTGTCCGCCGAGTCATGGCCCGCGCCGGTGAAGCCGCCCCCGCTGTCCGGGCCCGGCACCGAGCTGCCGGTGTCGGTCAGCAGCCGGACCCCATAGCCCCGCTCCAGCAGGTGGACCGCGGCCGAGGCCGCTCCGGAGACCGCCCACTCGAAGGCCGAGTCCGGCCCCGAGCCCTGGTGGGCCACCTGCCGGGTGTCCAGCAGCACCGTGCAGCTGGCGCGCTGCGGCTGCTCCTCCCGGCGGACCATCAGCTCGCCGTAGCGCGCGGTGGACCGCCAGTGGACCCGGCGCAGGTCGTCGCCGTGGCGGTAGCCCCGCGGGATGACGTCGTCCTCGCCCGCGAGCGCCAGCGAGCGGTGCCGCCCGTCGCCGTACCCCATGGCCTCGCCCGCGAAGCGCACCAGGGGCAGCGGCTCGACCCGCGGCACCACGGTCAGCGTGTCGTACGTGCTGAAGGAGCGGGTGAGCTCGCACATCCCGAACGGGTCGTTCAGCCGCAGCTGCAGCGGGCCGAGCGGATAGCGGCCGCGCAGATCCGAGCGGACCCGATAGGACACCTCACGGCGCCCGCCCGGCTCCACCCGGTCCAGCACGAAGCGGGGCCGCGGCCCGAGCACATACGGCACGCGGTCCTGCAGCATCAGCAGGCCGGTGGGCAGCCGCGAGACATTGTCGATGCGCAGATGGACCCGGGCCTCGGAGCCCGCCGGGACCCGCGCGGGCGAGAGCCGCCGGCTGCCCGCCACCCGGTAACGGGTGCGGTAGACCACGGCCACACACACCAGGGGCAGCGCCGCGAGCAGCAGCCCGACCCGCAGCAGATCGGCCTGCCCCAGGACATAGCTGCACACCGCGGCCGCCACCCCGGCCGCCAGGAACGAACGGCCACGGGTGGTCAGGCCGGCGAGCGCCGCGCGCAACCCGCCCCGGTCCTCGCGGCCGTCGTCGTCGCCGGGGGCCATGGGCATCCCCCCTGCCGTCATCACAGCCTCCGCGCGCCCGGCGGCTGCTGGCCGTACTCAACCGGGGGCGCGGGCGGCACGGGCGGCATCGGACCGGTGCCGGGCGGCAGCGGCGCCCCGGATGGCGGCATCGTGGCCGCGCCGGGCGGCATCTGGCCCGCGCCGCGCGGGGCCGCGCTGGGCACCGGGGTGCGCTGCAGGATGTCCGTGACCACCTGCTCCGAGGAGCGCCGGTTCAGCTGGGCCTGGGCGGTCGGCAGCAGCCGGTGGGCCAGCACGGCCACGGCGAGCGACTGCACATCGTCGGGCAGGGCGAAGTCCCGCCCGGCCAGCGCCGCGGCCGCCTTGGCCGCCCGCAGCAGATGCAGCGTCGCCCGCGGGGACGCGCCCAGCCGCAGATCGGGGTGGTTGCGCGTGGAGGAGACCAGGTCGACCGCATAACGCCGGACCGTCTCGGCCACATGGACCTCGCGGACCGCCTCGATGAGCTTGGCGATCTCATGGGCGTGGGCCACCGGCTGCAGATCGTCCAGCGGGGAGACACCGCCATGGATGTCCAACATCTGGAGCTCGGCCTGCGGGCTCGGATAGCCGATCGAGACGCGCGCCATGAAGCGGTCGCGCTGCGCCTCGGGCAGCGGATAGGTGCCCTCCATCTCGATCGGGTTCTGCGTGGCCACGACCATGAAGGGGGTCGGCAGCTCGTATGTCTGCCCGTCGATCGTGACCTGCCGCTCCTCCATCGACTCCAGCAGCGCCGACTGGGTCTTGGGCGAGGCCCGGTTGATCTCGTCGCCGATGACGATCTGGGAGAAGATCGCACCCGGCTTGAACTCGAAGTCCTTCTGCTGCTGGTCGTAGACGCTCACACCGGTGATGTCCGACGGCAGCAGGTCGGGCGTGAACTGGATACGGCGCACCGAACAGTCGATGGACTTCGCGAGCGCCTTCGCGAGCATGGTCTTTCCCACGCCCGGGACATCCTCCAGCAGGAGATGCCCCTCAGCGAGCAGTACGGTCAGCGAAAGCCGCACGACCTCGGGCTTGCCCTCGATCACACCCTCCACCGACCGGCGGATCCGCTCCGCTGTGGTGGTCAGATCGCTGAGGCTCGCTCGCTCGTCATAGGTCGTCACCCGGCCCTCCTCGGCCCGATCTCGGGGCCGCTGCCCTCGGAACGGACCGGCCCACCGCAAAACGCTGACATCGGCCCCCCGCAGACCGCGGGGGGTGATGTCACATACGCATTCTTGCGGTCCCTGCCTCATCTCGTCACTCGGCTGTGGATAACCCGGAGTGATTTGTCGGGGCTGGGCGGTTTTGAGGAGTTAAAACGGGCTCACTCGCGTGGCGCCACCTCGCGCAGCAGACCCGTCGTCACGTCGAAGACGAAGCCGCGCACATCATCCGTGTGGAGCAGGAACGGAGAAGTCCGCACCCGCTGCATCGACTGGCGTACGTCGGTGTCGAGGTCCTTGAACGCCTCGACCGCCCACGACGGCCGCTGGCCGACCTCGGCCTCCAGTTCGTGCCGGAAGTCCTCGGTCAGGTTCAGCAGGCCGCAGCCGGTGTGGTGGATGAGCACGACACTGCGGGTGCCCAGCGCGCGCTGGCTGATCGTCAGGGAACGGATGACGTCGTCGGTGACCACACCGCCCGCGTTGCGGATGGTGTGGCAGTCGCCCAGTTCCAGGCCGAGCGCCTCGTGGAGATCGAGACGCGCGTCCATGCAGGCGACCACGGCGACGCGCAGCACAGGGCGCGCGTCCATGCCGGGGTCCTGGAACTCGGCGGCGTAGCGGCGGTTGGCCTCGACGAGGCGATTGGTGACCGTACCTCCCGTGCGGGCGGCGCTGTCGGTGGACTGGGGCAGCGGCTGCGGCGCGGATATCGACATGGCTGGGACACTACCTTCCACCAGGGGATTTTGTCTTTTCTTTAGATAGGGCAAACGGGTGCATCGACAGGCGCGCGGCCCGCCGTGTGAGGGACCCCACACGGGCGGCGCCCCCCGCCGCCGCGCGCCCGCTCGCCCACTTCACGTGTTTTGACACCCGCGCCGGGCACGCTGGCCGGTTGGTTGACCGAAGGGACGAGTGGACTAAAGTGGCGCGAAGTGGGAGGCCCGACGCTCCCCAAGGATCCCGGATTTTCGCGTGAGCGCGGTGCGTACGTACCACTCGGCCTCCTCCCGCTCCGGCCGCCTGACGTCACTTCCCCGGCGCCAGTAGGTCACTTCCCCTTCTGAGCGGGTGGGGACCCGGCGGTGCGTGCCCTCCTCGCCCGACCCGCAGAAGGGCGCACGAGCAGCGCATGAGCAGCAACGCTCTCCACGTCCCCGTCATGCTCCAGCGCTGCCTGGACATGCTCGCCCCCGCCCTGGCACGGCCCGGAGCGGTCGTGGTGGACTGCACCCTGGGCCTCGGCGGCCACAGCGAGGCGCTGCTGCGCACCTTTCCCGAGGCCCGGCTGGTCGCCCTGGACCGCGACCCGGCGGCGCTCGAGCTCTCCGGCGAGCGGCTGGCCCCCTACGGCGACCGGGCGACACTCGTACACGCCGTCTACGACGAGCTCCCCGAGGTCCTCGCCCGGCTCGGCGTCCCGCGTGTCCAGGGGATCCTCTTCGACCTGGGGGTGTCGTCCATGCAGCTGGACGAGGCCGAGCGGGGCTTCGCGTACGCGCAGGACGCGCCACTGGACATGCGGATGGACCAGACGACCGGGATCAGCGCGGCCGAGGTGCTCAACACCTACCCGCCGGGCGAACTGGTGCGGATCCTGCGGACGTACGGCGAGGAGAAGTTCGCCAGGAAGATCGTGGACGCGGTGGTGCGCGAGCGGGCGAAGGAACCCTTCCGCAACAGCGCCCGGCTGGTCGAGCTGATCCGTGCGGCCCTGCCGCAGGCGGCCAAGCGCACCGGCGGCAACCCCGCCAAGCGCACCTTCCAGGCGCTGCGGATCGAGGTCAACGGCGAGCTGGCGGTCCTGGAGCGCGCGATCCCGGCCGCCGTCGCGGCCCTCGCGGTCGGCGGCCGGATCGCCGTCCTCTCCTACCACTCGCTCGAGGACCGCCTGGTCAAGCACGTACTCGGAGCCGGCGCGGAGTCCACCGCGCCCCCCGGCCTGCCTATCGTCCCCGAGCGCTACCAGCCCCGCCTCAAACTGCTCACCCGCGGCGCGGAGCTCCCCACGGAGCAAGAGATCGCCGAAAACCGCCGCGCCGCCCCCGCCCGCCTGAGGGGCGCGGAACGCATCCGCGAGGAGGCCACGCCATGAGCGCCGCGCACCCCGCCACCGGGCGACGGCCGGCTCCCCCGCCCGCCCCCTCGCCGTGCCCGCCGCACGCGCGTGGCGGTGGCGTGAGGATGAACGAGGGAGCGTGGTGATGGCTGGGGGGGCGCGGGTGGCGCGGCGGACGCCGTTTGTGTTGCTGGTCGTCGCGTTGCTGGGGTCCGGGCTGATCGCGCTGCTGCTGCTCAACTCCTCCCTCAACCAAGGGTCCTTCGAGCTCAGCAGGCTGGAGAAGCAGACCAGCGAGCTCTCCGACGAGCGGCAGGCGCTGCAGCAGGAAGTGGACCGGCTCTCCGCGCCGGACGCGCTGGAGCGGCGGGCCCGGGAGCTCGGGATGGTACCGGGCGGCAACCCGGCCTTTCTGAACCCGGACGGCAGCGTCAGCGGCGCGCCCGCCCCCGCGTCCGGCGGTCCCTCGGTGTACCGTGCCCCCGCGTCGCCGCTGCCGTCGCTGCCCGCCGCGTCGCCCTCGGCCCAGGCGTCGGCCCCCGGGCCGACGGCCGTACCGCAGTCGTCGGCCGCGCCCACCGGGGCGGCCGATGCCTCCCAGGCATCCCCGGCGCCCTTGGCGGCGCCGTCCGCCGAGGCCGCCGCGACAACCACGGCGCCCGGCGCCGCTCCGTCCGCGAACTCCACCCCCGCCCCCGGTAGGTGACACGGTGACGCCACCCTCTGCCCGCGCCAAGACCGGTCCGGGGGCGGCGTGACGGCCCCGCGCGACCGCCGCCGCCTGCCCGGCCCCGCCGCCCGCCCGGGGAACGCCGCCCCGCCGCTGCGGCTGGGCAGCCCGCGCCCCCGGCTGCGGCTGATCAGCCTCGGCCTCACCCTGATCATGCTGGTCTTTGTCGTACGGCTGCTGCAGGTGCAGGCCGTCGATGCCGGCGCGTACGCGGCGAAGGCCAATGTGAACCGCTACATCCCGGTCACGCTGGCCGCCGAACGCGGCTCGATCACCGACCGCCACGGCGTGGACCTGGCCACCACCGTGGACGCGTACGACATCACCGCCGCCCCCGACCTGCTCGCGCCCGAGACGGCCAAGGTCGACGACGCGCCGCGCCAGGCCGCCGCGCTGCTCGCGCCGATCCTCGGCGAGGAGCAGGCGGACCTGGAGCGGAAGCTCACCGCCAATCCGAAGTCGCAGTACGTGGTGCTGGCCCGCCAGCAGTCCCCGCAGGTGTGGAAGCAGATCAAGGACCTCAAGAACGCGCTGGACGACGCGGCGGTCAAGGGCAAGGGCGTGAACGTCCTGGCCGGGGTCAACCGGGAGGCACACAGCAAGCGCGTCTACCCGAACAGGGACCTCGCCGCCGGGGTCCTCGGCTTCGTGGACGCGGAGGGGCACGGCGCCGCGGGGGTCGAGCGGGAGCTGAACAAGCAGCTCTCGGGCAAGGACGGAAAGCGGGTCTACGCCCAGTCCGGCGGCCGCCAGGTGCCCACCGGAGACGTCAAGGAGCAGCCCGCGGTGCCCGGCAGCGACGTCGAGCTGACGATCGACCGCGACATCCAGTGGGCCGCGCAGAGCGCCATCAGCGAACAGGTGAAGAAGTCCAGGGCGGACCGCGGCTATGTGGTCGTCCAGGACACCCGCACCGGCGAGATCCTGGCCCTGGCCAACGCCCCGGGGTTCGACCCGAACGACATCTCGGGCGCGAACACGGACGCCCTGGGCAACGCCGCGCTCTCGGACGCGTACGAGCCGGGCAGCGTCAGCAAGCTGATGTCGATGGCCGCCGTCCTGGAGGAGGGCGCCGCCACCTGGGACACCCATGTGGTGGTCCCCAACCGGCTGCCCCGCGCGGACCGCGCCTTCGCGGACGACATCAACCACCCCACCTGGTACCTCACCCTCAACGGGGTGCTCGCCAAGTCCAGCAACATCGGCACGATCCTCGCCACCGAGCAGTTGGGGAAGAACCAGCAGGAAGCGGACCGGATTCTCTATTCCTATCTGCGGAAGTTCGGGATCGGCAGCTACACCGGGCTCGGCTTCCCCGGCGAGACCCGGGGCATCCTGGCCAAGCCGCAGGACTGGAGCGCCTCACAGCAGTACACGATCCCCTTCGGCCAGGGCCTGTCGCTCAACGCCGTGCAGGCGGCCTCCGTCTACTCCACCATCGCCAACGGCGGCGAACGCATCCAGCCCTCCCTGGTGCGCGGCACCCAGGGCTCCGGAGACCGCTTCACGGCCGCGCCGACCCCCAAACGGACCCGGGTGGTCAGCGAGAAGACCGCGAAGACGCTCGCCTCGATGCTCGAGTCGGTCGTCGACGACCGGCAGGGCACCGGAACCAAGGCGAAGATCCCCGGCTACCGCGTCGCGGGCAAGACCGGCACGTCCAACCGGGTGGACCCCAAGACCGGCCGCTACCGCGGCTACACCGCCTCCTTCGCCGGCTTCGCGCCCGCCGACCAGCCGCGGGTGACCGTGTACTGCGCCGTCCAGAACCCGACCAAGGGCAGCTACTTCGGCGGCCAGGTCTGTGGGCCGGTCTTCAAGCAGGTCATGGAGTTCTCGCTGAAGACGCTGCAGGTGGCCCCGTCCGGGAAGCGGGCGGCGCGGCTGCCGGTCGGCTACGACCCCGGCCGGTGACCGTCAAGGCGTGACCCCGATCACTCCGCATCCGCTGCGCGCAGCGCCCCCTCGCCCACCCGTCTCCCACCACCACCCTCAACCGTCTGCGCTGCGCGCAGCGCCCCCTCATTTCGCGGGGGAGCGGGTGCGGCGGGTACGCTCACGCCGTGCCCCACGCTGATCAGTCTCAAACCTCTCAGCCCTCCCAGACGGGCGTTCCCTCGAGCTACCCGGGAGCGCCCCGACCCCGCCAGGTCAGTCCCACCCCGCTCCGGGAGCTGGCGGATCAGCTGGGCCTCGATGCCCCGCAGGCCCTGGAGGAGGCCGCCGTCACGGGCATCACCCACGACTCAAGGGCCGTGCGCCCCGGCGATGTCTACGCGGCCCTGCCCGGCGCCCGCCTCCACGGCGCGGACTTCGCCGCCCAAGCCGCCGACCTCGGCGCGGTGGCCGTGCTCACCGACCCGGGCGGTGCCGACCGCGCGGCGGCCACCGGGCTGCCGGTCCTGGCCGTCGAGAACCCGCGCGGCCGGATGGGCGCGCTGGCCGCCACGATCTACGGCGAGCCGGGCCGGGACCTGCTGCAGATCGGCATCACCGGCACCTCGGGCAAGACCACGACCGCGTACCTCATCGAGGGTGGGCTGAAGGCGGCCGCCGCCAAGGGCGACGGCGCGCTCACCGGCCTCATCGGCACCGTCGAGTCGCGGATCGGCGACGAGCGGATCAAATCCGAGCGCACCACCCCCGAGGCCACCGACCTGCAGGCCCTCTTCGCGGTGATGCGCGAGCGCGGGGTCCGCTCGGTGGCCATGGAGGTCTCCAGCCACGCCCTGGTGCTCGGCCGGGTCGACGGCTGCGTCTTCGACGTCGCCGTCTTCAACAACCTCAGCCCGGAGCACATGGAGTTCCACTCCGGCATGGAGGACTACTTCCAGGCCAAGGCGCAGCTGTTCACCAAGGCGCGCAGCCGCGCCGCGGTGATCAACCTGGACGACGAGTACGGCAAGCGCCTGGTGGACCTCTCCGAGGTCCCGGCCACCACCTTTTCCGCCGAGGGCCACCCCGACGCCCACTGGCGCGCGGCCGACGTGACGGTGGGCCCGCTCGGCTCCGAGTTCACCGTCCTCGGCCCGAACGGCGAGTCCGTGACCGCCGCCGCGCCCCTCGCGGGCGCCTTCAACGTCGCCAACGCGCTCGCCGCCGTCGTGGCGCTCGCCGTCGCCGGGATCGACCCGCAGACCGCCGCCGACGGCGTCGCGGCCGTCCCCGGGGTGCCCGGCCGGCTTGAACGCGTGGACGCCGGACAGCCGTATCTCGCGGTCGTGGACTACGCACACAAGACCGACGCCGTCGAATCGGTCCTGCGCGCCCTGCGCAAGGTCACCGAGGGCAGGCTGCACGCCGTCCTCGGCTGCGGCGGCGACCGCGACCGGCAAAAGCGCGGCCCTATGGGCGCCGCCATCGCCCGCTACGCCGACACCGCCGTCCTGACCTCCGACAACCCCCGCTCCGAGGACCCTCTGGCGATCCTGGCCACCATGCTCGCGGGCGCCGCCGAGGTGCCCGCCCACGAACGCGGCGATGTGCTGGTCGACGCCGACCGGGCGCACGCCATCGCCGCCGCCGTCGCCCGCGCCGAGCCCGGCGACACCGTCCTGGTCGCGGGCAAGGGCCACGAGCTGGGCCAGGACATCGCCGGGGTGGTACGCCCCTTCGACGACCGCCAGGTACTGCGCGAAGCCATCGAGCTCGCCATCAAACGCCAAGACAACCAGGGATGACAGACCGCCATGCGCGCACCAGCCCCCTCCCGGCAGCTTCCCCGCACGGCCGGAGGTGATCAGTGATCGCCCTGTCCCTCGCCGAGATCATCGGCATCGTCGACGGGCAGCCGCACGACATACCGGACGCGGACCGGAAGGTCACCGGCCCCGTCGTGATCGACTCCCGTGAGGTGCGCCCGGGCGGCCTCTTCGCTGCGCTCCCCGGTGAGCACGTGGACGGGCACGACTTCGCGCCCGGCGCGGCCCTGGCCGGCGCGGTGGCGGTACTGGCCGCCCGACCCATCCGACACGCTGCCGCGGACGCGCCCGTACCGGCGATCGTCGTGCCCGACGTCCAGGCCGCCCTGGGGGCGCTGGCCCGGGCCGTCGTGCAGCGCCTGGACGCCACCGTGGTCGCGCTCACCGGCTCGGCGGGCAAGACCAGCACCAAGGACCTGATCGCGCAGCTGCTGCGGCGGCACGGCCCCACCGTATGGACGCCGGGCTCGCTCAACAACGAGATCGGCCTGCCGCTGACCGCGATGAGCGCCGACGAGACGACCCGCCATCTGGTGCTGGAGATGGGCGCCCGCGGCAAGGGCCACATCAAGTACCTGACGGACCTTACCCCGCCCCGCGTCGGCCTGGTCCTCAACGTCGGCACCGCCCACATCGGCGAGTTCGGCGGCCGGGAGGCGATCGCCGAGGCCAAGGGCGAGCTCGTCGAGGCGCTGCCCGCCGCCGCGGAGGGCGGGGTCGCGGTGCTCAACGCCGACGACCCTCTGGTGCGCGCCATGGCGACGCGGACCAAGGCCCGTACGGTGCTGTTCGGCGAGGCCGCCGACGCCGACGTACGTGCCGAGAATGTCCGGCTCGCCGACGGCGGTCGGCCGTCCTTCACCGTTCACACCCCTACCGGGTGCAGCGAAGTGACCATGCGCCTGTACGGTGAGCACCACGTGTCGAACGCGCTCGCCGCGGCCGCCGTCGCCCATGAGTTGGGCATGTCCGTCGACGAGATCGCCGTGGCGCTCTCCGAGGCGGGTCAGCTCTCCCGCTGGCGGATGGAGGTCACCGAGCGCGCGGACGGCGTGACGGTCGTCAACGACGCCTACAACGCGAACCCCGAGTCCATGCGAGCCGCGCTGCGCGCGCTGGTCGCGATGGGCAAGGCCGGTGAGGCTGAAGGGGGGCGCACGTGGGCGGTGCTGGGTCCGATGGCCGAGCTCGGCGAGGAGTCACTGGCCGAGCACGACACGATCGGGCGGCTGGCCGTCAGGCTCAACGTCAGCAAGCTCGTGGCGGTCGGCGGCCAGGAGGCCGCCTGGCTCGACATGGGCGCCAAGAACGAGGGTTCGTGGGGTGAGGAGTCGGTGCACGTGTCCGACGTGCGGGCGGCGGTCGATCTGTTGCGCAGCGAGCTGCGACCGGGGGACGTCGTGCTGGTGAAGGCATCCAGGTCGGTGGGGCTGGAGCGGGTCGCGCAGGCGCTGCTCGAGGGCGAGGGTGAGGACGTCCGCTGATGGGTGGCATGAGGCAGATCCTCTTCTCGGGAGCCATCGGGCTCTTTCTGACCCTGATCGGCACCCCGCTGCTGATCAAGCTGCTGGCGCGCAAGGGCTACGGCCAGTTCATCCGGGACGACGGCCCGCGCAGCCACGGCAGCAAGAAGGGCACGCCCACCATGGGCGGTATCTCCTTCATCCTGGCCACACTGATCGCCTACGCCCTGACGAAGGTGATCACCGGCAGCGAGCCCACCTTCTCCGGTGTGCTGGTGCTCTTCCTGTTCGCAGGCATGGGCCTGGTCGGCTTCCTGGACGACTACATCAAGATCGTCAAGCAGCGGAGCCTGGGCCTGCGGGCCAAGGCCAAGATGCTCGGCCAGCTGATCGTCGGCGTCGCCTTCGCGATCCTCTCGCTGAACTTTGCCGACACCCGGCAGCAGACCCCCGCCTCCGACCGGCTCTCCTTCGTCCAGGACTTCGGCTGGTCCTTCGGCCCGGTGATCTTCGCGATCTGGGCGCTGTTCATGATCCTGGCGATGTCGAACGGCGTGAACCTCACCGACGGCCTCGACGGCCTGGCCACCGGCGCCTCCGTGATGGTCTTCGGCGCCTACACCTTCATCGGCGTCTGGCAGTACCAGGAGTCCTGCGCCAATGCGACGACCCTCACCAACCCCTCGTCCTGTTTCGAGGTCCGCGACCCGCTCGATCTCGCGGTCGTCGCCTCCGCGCTGATGGGCGCCTGCTTCGGCTTCCTGTGGTGGAACACCTCACCCGCGAAGATCTTCATGGGCGACACCGGCTCCCTCGCGCTCGGCGGCGCGCTCGCCGGCCTGGCGATCTGCTCCCGCACCGAGCTGCTGATGGCCATCCTCGGCGGCCTGTTCGTCCTGATCACCATGTCCGTGGTCATCCAGGTCGGCTCCTTCCGGCTCACCGGGCGGCGCGTCTTCAGGATGGCGCCACTCCAGCACCACTTCGAACTCAAGGGGTGGAGCGAGGTCCTTGTGGTGGTCCGCTTCTGGATCATCCAGGGCATGTGCGTGATCGTCGGACTCGGCCTCTTCTACGGGGGATGGCGAGCCCAGTGACACTGGACGTCTCCGACCTCGCCGGGCGGCATGTCACCGTCGCCGGACTCGGCGTCTCCGGGGTCCCCGCGGCGCGTGCGCTGCGGGGCCTCGGGGCCGCGGTGACCGTCGTCAACGGCAACGACGGCGAGCGGCAGCGCGCCGAGGCGGCCGAACTGGAGGCGCTGGGCGTCACGGTCCGGCTCGGCGACGGCGCCACATTGCCCCAGGGCACCGAGCTGATCGTCACCACGCCCGGCTGGAAGCCGAGCAGCCCGCTGTTCCAGGCGGCCGACGCGGCGGGCGTGCCGGTGTGGGGCGATGTGGAGCTGGCCTGGCGCTTGCGTGGGGTCCCGGCGGGAAAGCCGGCGCCGCCCTGGCTCGCGGTCACCGGTACCAATGGCAAGACCACCACCGTGCGCATGCTGGCCGCCATCCTGGAGGCGGCCGGGCTGCGCACCGCCGCCGTCGGCAACATCGGCGTCTCGCTGCTGGACGTGGTGCTCGGCGAGGAGCCGTACGACGTGCTGGCCGTCGAGCTCTCCAGCTACCAGCTGCACTGGGCGCCGTCGCTGCGCGCCCACTCCGGCGCCGTGCTGAACCTCGCGCCCGACCACCTCGACTGGCACGGCTCGATGGCGGCGTACGCGGCCGACAAGGGCCGTATCTACGAGGGCAACCAGGTCGCCTGCGTCTACAACGCCGCCGATCCGGCCACTGAGGACCTGGTGCGCGCGGCCGATGTCGAGGAGGGCTGCCGCGCGATCGGCTTCACCCTCGGCACGCCCGGCCCGTCTCAGCTCGGGGTCGTCGAGAACATCCTGGTCGACCGGGCCTTCGTGGCGAACCGGCAGAAGCAGGCCCAGGAGCTGGCCGAGGTCTCCGATGTGAACCCGCCGGCCCCGCACAACATCGCCAACGCGCTCGCGGCGGCCGCCCTGGCCCGCGCCTTCGGCGTCCCGCCCGCCGCCGTACGGGACGGGCTGCGCGCCTTCCGGCCCGACCCGCACCGCGTCGAGCGTGTCGCGGACGTGGCCGGGGTGGCGTACGTGGACGACTCCAAGGCCACCAACACCCACGCGGCCCAGGCGTCGTTGGACAGCTTCGAGCACATCGTGTGGATCGCGGGCGGCCTGGCCAAGGGCGCCACCTTCGACGAGCTGGTCGTCGCCTCGGCGAAGCGGCTGCGCGGGGTCGTGCTGATCGGCGCGGACCGTGCCCTGATCCGCGAAGCGCTCGCGCGACACGCATCAGATGTCCCGGTTGTGGACCTCGACCGGACCGACACTGGGGCGATGGCGGCGGCTGTCGGGGAAGCGGCCCGGCTCGCCCGGCCGGGCGATACGGTCCTGTTGGCCCCGGCCTGCGCCTCGATGGACATGTTCGTCAACTACAACGAGCGGGGCGACGCCTTCGCCGCGGCGGTTCACGACCTGGCTTCCGGCCGGGTCCCGGACGATCAGTAACCCGCCGGTCCCTCGCGAGGACCGCTCGCGCGGGGACCTGGGAGGGGATACGACATGACGGCTGACCAGCCGGCCGCGCCGCGACCCTGGAAGCCCGGTCGCCCGGGCAGCGGCCGCGGCGCGCCAAGGGCCCAGGCTGCCCCCCGGGCGCAGACGACTCCGCGGGCCCAGGCCGGCTCGCGGGAGCGCGCGGGCGCACGGGAGCGGGCGGCCGCGCCGGAGCGGGCTGCCGCGCGCCAGGGCGGCGCGGCGCGTCAGGGCGGCGCGGCGCGTCAGGGCGGCGCGGCGCGTCAGGGCGTGGCAGGGCGCAAGGGCGTGGCGGGGCGCGAAGGGACGGCCGCGAGCAAGGGGGCGGCCCCCCGGGAGCGGGCGGCCCCCCGGGAGCGGGCGGCCGCGCGTGAGCGGGCCCTGCGCTTCGCACGCCCCGAGCGCGGCCCGGGCGCCCCTCGTTCGCCCCGCCGACCCACCCGCGGGAGCCTGCTGGAGGCGCTGCGCGGGGCGCAGACGCGGGTCAGAAAGGCGTGGGACCGGCCGCTGACCGCGTACTACCTGATCATGGGCGGCAGCCTGCTGATCATCGTGCTCGGCCTGGTGATGGTCTACTCCGCCTCCCAGATCAAGGCGCTGCAGTCGGGCCTGGCCCCCTCTTACTTCTTCCGCAAGCAGCTGCTCGCCGCCGTGCTGGGCGGCGCGCTGCTGCTGCTTGCCGTGCGCATGCCCATCAAGTTGCACCGCGCCTTCGCCTATCCGCTCCTCGCGGGATCGGTCTTCCTGATGTGCCTGGTCCAGGTGCCGGGGATAGGGGTGGCGGTCAACGGCAACCAGAACTGGATCTCCTTCGGCGGCCCGTTCCTGCTGCAGCCCTCCGAATTCGGCAAGCTCGCGCTGGTGCTCTGGGGGGCCGATCTCCTGGCCCGCAAGCAGGACAAGCGGCTGCTGGCCCAGTGGAAGCATCTGCTGGTCCCGCTGGTGCCCGCGGCGGCCCTGCTGCTCGGCCTGATCATGCTGGGCGGGGACATGGGCACCGCGATCATCCTCACCGCCATCCTCTTCGGCCTGCTGTGGCTGGCCGGTGCCCCCACCCGGCTGTTCGCCGGCGTACTCGCCTTCGCCGTGGCGATCGGCGTGCTGCTGATCAAGACCAGTGCCAACCGGATGTCCCGGCTCGCCTGTATCGGGGCCACCGAGCCCGGCCCCAATGATCAGTGCTGGCAGGCGGTGCACGGGATCTACGCCCTGGCCAACGGCGGCTGGTTCGGTTCCGGACTGGGGGCAAGTATGGAAAAATGGGGCGAACTACCTGAACCGCACACCGACTTCATCTTCGCCATTACCGGGGAGGAACTCGGCCTCGCGGGGACGCTGTCGGTGCTCGTCCTCTTCGCGGCTCTAGGCTATGCGGGTATCCGCGTGGCCGGACGCACGGAGGACCACTTCGTGAGGTATGCCGCGGGAGGCGTGACCACCTGGATCACGGCCCAGGCCGTGGTCAACATCGGCGCGGTGCTCGGTCTGCTGCCGATCGCCGGGGTCCCGCTCCCGCTGTTCTCCTACGGAGGGTCCGCCCTGCTGCCGACCATGTTCGCGATCGGCCTGCTGATCGCCTTCGCGCGGGCGGAGCCGAGCGCGCGGGCGGCGCTGGCCACGCGGCAGCCTGCTTTGCGGAAGAAGCTGGCTCGGGTGAGACGGAAGACGATGAGACGGCGCGTCAAGAAGCGACCGTCCGGAGAGCGGTGAATTTCGGTGCATGTCGTACTCGCCGGTGGGGGGACCGCCGGCCACATCGAGCCCGCGCTCGCCCTCGCGGACGCCCTGCGCAGGCAGGATCCGACCGTGGGGATCACAGCGCTCGGCACGGAGCGGGGGCTCGAGACCCGGCTCGTGCCCGAGCGGGGTTACGAACTCGGGCTGATCCCGGCCGTACCGCTGCCGCGCAAGCCCACCCCCGAGCTGATCACCGTCCCCGGGCGGCTGCGCGGCACGATCAAGGCCGCCGAGCAGATCCTGGAGCGCACCAAGGCCGACTGTGTGGTCGGCTTCGGTGGCTATGTGGCGCTGCCCGGCTATCTGGCCGCCAAGCGGCTCGGGGTGCCCATCATCGTCCACGAGGCCAACGCCCGGCCGGGCCTCGCCAACAAGATCGGCTCCCGGTACGCCAAGTTCGTCGCGGTCTCCACCCCGGACAGCAAGCTGCGCGGCGCCCGCTACGTCGGCATCCCGCTGCGCCGCACCATCGCCACCCTCGACCGGGCGGCGGTCCGCCCCGAGGCGCGCGCCGCCTTCGGGCTCGACCAGAACCTGCCGACGCTGCTGGTCTCCGGCGGCTCGCAGGGAGCGCGCCGGCTGAACGAGGTGGTCCAGGCGGTCGCTCCGTTCCTGCAGCGGGCCGGAATCCAGATCCTGCACGCGGTCGGACCGAAAAACGAACTGCCACGCGTGGACAACATGCCCGGTATGCCGCCCTATGTGCCGGTACCGTACGTGGATCGGATGGACCTCGCGTACGCCGCGGCGGACATGATGCTCTGCCGCGCGGGCGCGATGACCGTCGCCGAGCTGTCCGCCGTCGGGCTGCCGGCCGCCTACGTCCCGCTGCCCATCGGCAACGGCGAGCAGCGGCTCAACGCCCAGCCGCTGGTCAAGGCCGGCGGCGGGCTGCTGGTCGACGACGCGGAGCTGACCCCCGAGTGGGTGCAGTCCCATGTGCTCCCGGTGCTCGGCGACCCGCACCGGCTGTACGAGATGTCCCGGCGCGCCGCCGAGTTCGGCCGCAGGGACGCCGACGAGCTGCTGGTCGGCATGGTGTACGAGGCAATCGCGGCACGCCGCCAGATGTGAGGCCGGGCCGGTCCGGAGGGCGACCTCCGGTGCCCCTCCGGACCGGAAGGAAGAAGGTGGGTAAGCGTGGCCGGAGCGACGACCGCCAAGGGCGGGGCCCGAAGGACGCCGCCGCCCGGCCCGCCCCCGCCCGCCCTCAAGGCGCGCCGTCGCCTCCGGCTGCCCCGCCGCCGCACGGTGCTGGTGACGGGGGTGACGGCCGCGCTCCTCGGCTCCGGCGTCATCTGGCTGCTCTACGGGTCGAGCTGGCTGCGGGTCGAGCATGTGGCCGTCAGCGGCACGGCCGCTCTGACCCCGGGCGAGGTGCGCCAGGCCGCCGCCGTCCCGCTGGACGAGCCGCTGGCGGCGGTGGACACCGACTCCGTCGAGAGCCGCCTGCGGGCGCGGCTGTCGCGGATAGCGGATGTGGACGTCTCGCGCTCCTGGCCGGACACCATCGCCGTACGGGTGACCGAGCGCAGGCCCGAGGCGATCGTCCAAAAAGACGGCGAGTTCGTCGAAGTGGATGAGGAAGGCGTGCTGTTCGCGACCGTTCCACAGGCGCCGAAGGGCGTTCCACTGCTGGAAGTGGAGGCGGACCGGTCGCCGAGTTCCCGCCATTTCGGTGCGACCAGACTGCGCCGCGAGGCGGTCGGAGTGATCGCCCAACTGCCCGAAAAGGTGCGGGCGGACACTCTCTCGGTGCGCGTCCGCTCCTATGACTCGATTACGCTCGGCCTGACCCGCGGCCGCACGGTCGTGTGGGGCAGCTCCGAGCGCGGGGCGGCGAAGGCGAAGACTCTCACCGTGCTCATGAAGGCCGTGCCGGACGCGGAGCGCTACGACGTCAGTGCGCCCACGGCCCCCGCCGTGTCGCATAGTTGACGTACATAGCGCCAGGCCAGGACCCTGGTTGGCTAGCCCACTGGGTGATCACATAGGGTGAAAAGAAAAACGGGAGGTTCGGCGTGTTCGTTGAACGCGCGCCACTTGTCGACTTAGTGTCCTGTTCCGAAGAGTCCAGGAAACAGAGGCACTGGTAACCCTAAACTTCAGCGTTAGGGTTGGGGTCGGCGATCAGAACCGTCCCATTCGGCATCAGTCGGCGCACCGCGGCAACGGCGGGGTGGCGACACGTAACTCGAGGCGAGAGGCCTTCGACGTGGCAGCACCGCAGAACTACCTCGCAGTCATCAAAGTCGTCGGCATCGGCGGCGGTGGCGTGAATGCCATCAACCGGATGATCGAGGTCGGGCTCAAGGGCGTCGAGTTCATCGCGATCAACACCGATGCGCAGGCCCTGCTGATGAGTGACGCGGACGTCAAACTCGACGTCGGCCGCGAGCTCACCCGCGGCCTCGGCGCCGGCGCCAATCCCGACGTCGGCCGCAAGGCCGCCGAGGACCACCGCGAGGAGATCGAGGAGGTCCTCAAGGGGGCCGACATGGTCTTCGTCACCGCGGGTGAGGGCGGCGGCACCGGCACCGGCGGCGCCCCCGTCGTCGCCAACATCGCCCGCTCGCTGGGCGCACTGACGATCGGTGTGGTCACCCGTCCGTTCACCTTCGAAGGCCGCCGCCGCGCCAATCAGGCCGAGGACGGCATCGCGGGGCTGCGCGACGAGGTCGACACCCTCATCGTGATTCCGAACGACCGGCTGCTGTCCATTTCGGACCGTCAGGTGAGCGTGCTCGACGCGTTCAAGTCCGCGGACCAGGTACTGCTGTCGGGCGTTCAGGGCATCACCGACCTGATCACCACCCCGGGTCTGATCAACCTCGACTTCGCGGACGTCAAGTCGGTGATGTCCGAGGCGGGCTCGGCCCTCATGGGCATCGGCTCGGCCCGTGGCGACGACCGCGCGGTGGCCGCCGCCGAGATGGCGATCTCCTCGCCGCTGCTCGAGGCCTCCATCGACGGCGCGCGCGGAGTGCTGCTCTCCATCTCCGGCGGCTCCGACCTCGGCCTGTTCGAGATCAACGAGGCCGCCCAGCTGGTGAGCGAAGCCGCGCACCCCGAGGCCAACATCATCTTCGGCGCGGTGATCGACGACGCGCTCGGTGACGAGGTCCGGGTCACCGTCATCGCGGCGGGCTTCGACGGCGGCCAGCCGCCGGCCAAGAACCGCGACAAGGTGCTCGGCTCGTACGGCGGCGGCAGCCGCGACGAGGGCCTCGGCTCGGTCGGCGCCGGCACCGGCCGCACGTCCTCCGACACCGGCAGCCGGCCGTCCTTCGGCGGGCTCGGCAGCGTCACTCCGCGCGAGGAGGAGTCCGCGGCCGAGCCGACCCCTGTCGCCGAGGTCCCGCCGCCCGCCCCGATGCCCGCCCCCCAGGTCCCGCCGGCCCGTCCGTACTCGGACAGCCAGGCCGAGGAGCTGGATGTGCCGGACTTCCTCAAGTGAGCCGTGCCGACATGGCTCCACGGCGATCCTGAAGCGATCCAGAAGTGATAGCGCAACAGCACGACGCGAGCGGCGCGCACTTCGCCTTCACCGACCGGTGGGGCGGAGTGAGCGCCGCTCCGTATGACGAGCTCAACCTCGGCGGCGCCGTCGGCGACGACTCCACGGCCGTACGGACCAACCGCGAACTGGCCGCCAAGGCGCTGGGTCTGGACCCGGCCGAGGTCGTCTGGATGAACCAGGTGCACGGCCGGGACGTGGCCGTGGTCGACGGGCCGTGGGGGGACCGCGAGGTCCCGGCGGTCGACGCGGTGGTGACGGCCCGTCGGGGGCTCGCCCTCGCCGTCCTCACCGCCGACTGCACTCCGGTGCTGCTGGCCGATCCGGTGGCCGGGGTCGCCGGGGCCGCGCACGCCGGGCGGCCGGGCCTGGTCGCCGGGGTCGTGCCCGCTGTGGTGCGGGCGATGACCGAACTGGGCGCGGATCCCGCCCGGATTCTCGCCCGTACGGGCCCCTCGGTCTGCGGGCGCTGCTACGAGGTCCCGGGCGCGATGCGCGCCGAGGTCGCCGAGACCGTGCCCGCGGCGTGGGCCGAGACCAGCTGGGGCACTCCGTCGCTGGATGTGACCGCCGGCGTGCGCGCCCAGCTCGCACGCGCGGGCGTGGCGGCGGACGATCACCCCCACATCTGCACGCTGGAATCGGCGGACCACTTCTCGTACCGGCGCGAGCGCACCACGGGGCGGCTCGCGAGCTATGTCTGGTTGGGCGGCTGAGCTGTGACGGATCGCAGAACGGAACTGGCCGAAAATCTGGCCCGCGTGGAGGAACGTATCTCCGCGGCTTGTGCGGCTGCCGACCGTAAACGTGAAGAAGTCACGTTGATTGTGGTGACCAAGACCTACCCGGCAAGCGATGTCCGGCTCCTCGCGGAACTCGGCGTTCATCATGTCGCCGAGAACCGCGATCAGGACGCTGCGCCCAAAGCGGCCGAATGCGCCGATCTTCCATTGATTTGGCACTTTGTTGGACAATTGCAGACCAATAAGGTGCGATCGGTGGCTAGTTATGCCGATATGGTGCAATCCGTCGATCGCAAGCGACTGGTGGACGCGCTGTCGCGCGCGGCGGTGGCGGCCGGTCGTGAACTGGGGTGTCTGATTCAGGTGGCGCTCGACGCGGAGTCGGGCCAACAGGGAAGTCGGGGAGGTGTCGCGGCGGACGGAGTGGAGGCGCTCGCCGACGTGTTGGTCGAGGCTCAGGGGCTGCGGCTGGACGGCCTGATGACGGTGGCTCCGCTGGCCGGGCCGTACGCGGGGCGGCCGCGGACCGCCTTCGATCGGCTGATGGAAATCTCATCCCGCCTGCGCGCGGCCCATCCTGCTGCGAACATGGTCTCGGCGGGGATGAGCTCGGATCTCGAGGACGCGGTGGCGGCCGGAGCGACACATGTGCGCGTCGGCACGGCGGTGCTCGGAGTCCGACCCAGGCTCCGGTAACGTCGCGAAGAAGTCGGACCACAGCAGAAAATATGGTCATTCCCGTCAAAAGGCGGGCAGGCCAGCGTGGATCCAAGGCATCCGGTGGCGGAGCCGATCCACCACAGAGCGGAGGACGCAGAGAATGGCCGGCGCGATGCGCAAGATGGCGGTCTACCTCGGCCTCGTGGAGGACGATGGGTACGACGGCCGGGGATTCGACCCCGACGACGAATTCGAACCCGAACCGGAGCCCGAGCGGGATCGTCGCAGGCATCAGGTGGTGGAAACCGAGCCGCGGCCGGAGAGGGGTGAATCTGTACGAGTCGTCCATCCCCCGGCGCAGCGTGAACCCGCCCCGCTCGTAGCGGAAACCGGGCGACCCGCGCGAATCGCCCCCGTGGCATCCATCACACCTGAACGTCAGAACTTGGAGAAGAACGCGCCGGTGATCATGCCCAAGGTCGTGTCCGAGCGAGAGCCGTACCGCATCACGACGCTGCACCCCAGGACCTACAACGAGGCCCGTACTATCGGGGAACACTTCCGCGAGGGCACTCCGGTGATCATGAATCTGACGGAGATGGACGACACGGACGCGAAGCGACTTGTCGACTTTGCGGCCGGACTCGTCTTCGGCCTTCATGGGAGCATTGAGCGGGTGACTCAGAAGGTGTTTCTGTTGTCTCCTGCTAACGTCGATGTCACGGCGGAGGACAAGGCCCGTATCGCAGAGGGCGGGTTCTTCAACCAAAGCTGAGACGCAACACGGCAGCACCGAGTCATCAACAGGCCGTACGGCCGAGTACGCAAGGGGAGAGGGACGCGCGGGATGGGCATCGCACTGCAGGTGATCTACATCGCGCTGTATTGCTTCCTGATCGTGCTGATCTTCCGGCTGGTGATGGATTACGTCTTCCAGTTCGCCCGCTCGTGGCAACCCGGCAAGGCGATGGTGGTCATCCTGGAGGCCGCCTACACTGTCACCGATCCGCCGCTGAAGCTTCTGCGGCGGTTCATCCCGCCGTTGCGTCTCGGGGGTGTGGCGCTCGACCTGTCCTTCTTCGTTCTGATGATCATCGTCTGGATCCTGATCACCGTGGTCCGCAATTTTGCGAGCAGCGTGTGAACGATACGGTCTTGCCGATTGCCGACGACTACGTTGAGGTGAGTTAGAGATGCCGTTGACCCCCGAGGACGTGCGGAACAAGCAGTTCACGACCGTCCGCCTCCGAGAAGGCTATGACGAGGACGAGGTCGATGCCTTCCTCGACGAGGTCGAAGCCGAACTGACCCGGCTGCTGCGGGAGAACGAGGATCTGCGCGCCAAGCTGGCCGCCGCGACCCGGGCCGCCGCGCAGAGTCAGCAGCAGAACATGCGTAAACCGCCGGAACAGCAAGAGCGACCCGGCGCCCCCGTGCCCGCCGCCATATCCGGACCGCAGCCCGTGCCGCCCGGCCAGCAGCAGATGGGTGGCCCGCCCCAACTTCCGGGCGGTGCCCCGCAGCTGCCGGCAGGCCCGATGGGTCAGGGCGGACCGGGTCCGATGGGTCAGGGCGGCCCCGGCCCGATGGGGCAGGGCGGCCCGATGGGACAGAACGGCCCCATGGGACAGAACGGCCCCATGGGACAGAACGGCCCCATGGGTCAGGGCGGCCCGATGGGCCCCGGTGGCCCCATGGGCGGTCCGATGGGCGGCCCCGGCGGCCCGCAGCTGCCGCAGCCGGGCCAGGGCCCGGGCGGCGACAGCGCCGCGCGCGTGCTCTCGCTCGCACAGCAGACCGCCGACCAGGCGATCGCCGAGGCCCGTTCCGAGGCCAACAAGATCGTCGGTGAGGCCCGCAGCCGCGCCGAGGGTCTGGAGCGGGACGCCCGCGCCAAGGCCGACGCGCTGGAGCGGGACGCGCAGGAGAAGCACCGCGTCGCGATGGGCTCGCTGGAGTCGGCCCGCGCCACGCTGGAGCGCAAGGTCGAGGACCTGCGCGGCTTCGAGCGCGAATACCGCACGCGGCTGAAGTCGTACCTGGAGAGCCAGCTGCGTCAGCTGGAGAACCAGGCCGACGACTCCCTGGCCCCGCCGCGCACCCCGGCGACCGCCTCGCTGCCGCCGTCCCCGTCCATGACCGGCTCCATGGCCTCGGCAGGCGCGAGCCCGATGGGCGGCCACACCATGGGCGGCAACCAGCCCATGGGCGGCCACCCCCAGGGCGGCGGAGCGCCGTCCTACGGCGGCCAGCAGCAGATGTCCCCCGCGATGACCCAGCCGATGGCCCCGGTGCGCCCGCAGGCCCCGCAGCCGATGCAGCAGGCACCGAGCCCCATGCGCGGGTTCCTCATCGACGAGGACGACAACTGACGCGGCGGCGCGGCATATAGCGCGCAGCGCGTAACGTCGGCAGTCAGAGGGCCGGGCCCCGGGAGCTTGCTCCCGGGGCCCGGGCTGTTTTTGCGCTTCCAGCCGGCGCCGCTCTCGTGGACTGGTGGTTGCGCTCTTCCGCGGTGGATTCATGGTGGGGGCCGGAGCCCGGCCCCCACCATGCGGCGGAGCCGCGTAAATCCGGTTACGCCTTGCGGAGGCGGAACGACAGGCCCAGCGCCTCGTCGGAGAACTCCTCGCCATAGGCGAAGTCACCGTCGCCGGACGCGAAGTCCGTCGCGAGGACCTCGTCCGCGATCAGCGCCGCGTGGTCGGTCAGCGCCGTCCGGACGTCCTGGTCCGCCGCGCGCCAGCGCAGCGCGATCCGGTCGGCCACGTCCAGGCCGCTGTTCTTGCGGGCCTCCTGGATCAGCCGGATCGCGTCACGGGCGAGCCCCGCGCGCCGCAGCTCCGGGGTGATCTCCAGGTCGAGGGCCACCGTCGCGCCCGCGTCGGAGGCGACCGACCACCCCTCGCGTGGGGTCTCGGTGATGATCACCTCGTCCGCGGACAGCGTGACCGTCTCGCCGTCAACCACCACCGACGCCGTCCCCTCGCGCAGCGCCACCGACAGCGCGGCCGCGTCCGCCTCGGCGATCGCCTTGGCGACCGGCTGGGTGCCCTTGCCGAAGCGCTTGCCCAGCGCGCGGAAGTTGGCCTTCGCCGTGGTGTCCACGAGCGAGCCGCCGACCTCACTGAGCGAGGCGAGGGACGAGACGTTCAGCTCCTCCTCGATCTGCGTGCGCAGCTCCGCGGACAGCGACTCGAAGCCGGACGCCGCGACCAGCGCGCGCGACAGTGGCTGACGGGTCTTGACCCCGGACTCGGCGCGGGTCGCGCGGCCCAGCTCCACCAGGCGGCGCACCAGCGTCATCTGAGTCGAGAGGACCGGGTCGATCAGGTCCTTGTCGGCCTCGGGCCACGTGGTGAGGTGCACCGACTCCGGGGCGTCCGGGGTGACCGGGACGATCAGGTCCTGCCAGACCCGCTCGGTGATGAAGGGGACGAGCGGGGCCAGCAGCCGGGTGACCGTCTCGATCACCTCGTGCAGCGTGCGCAGCGCGGCCGCGTCGCCCTGCCAGAAGCGGCGGCGGGAGCGGCGGACGTACCAGTTGGACAGGTCGTCGACGAAGCCGGACAGCAGCTTGCCGGTGCGCTGGGTGTCGTACGCCTCCAGGGCCTGCGTCACCTGCTCGGTCAGCGTGCCCAGCTCGCCCAGCAGCCAGCGGTCGAGCAGCGGCCGGTCGGCCGGGGCCGGGTCGGCCTCGCTCGGGGCCCAGCCCGAGGTGCGGGCGTACAGGGCCTGGAAGGCGACCGTGTTCCAGTAGGTGAGCAGCGTCTTGCGGACGACCTCCTGGATGGTGTTGTGGCCCACCCGGCGCGCCGCCCAGGGCGAGCCTCCGGCGGCCATGAACCAGCGGACGGCGTCCGCGCCGTGCTGCTCCATGAGCGGGATCGGCTCCAGGATGTTGCCGAGGTGCTTGGACATCTTCCGGCCGTCCTCGGCCAGGATGTGTCCGAGGCAGACCACGTTCTCATAGCTCGACTTGTCGAAGACGAGCGTGCCGACTGCCATCAGGGTGTAGAACCAGCCGCGGGTCTGGTCGATGGCCTCGCAGACGAACTGCGCCGGGTACTTCTTCTCGAAGAGCTCCTTGTTGCGGTACGGGTAGCCCCACTGGGCGAAGGGCATCGAGCCCGAGTCGTACCAGGCGTCGATGACCTCGGGGACCCGTACGGCCTCCAGCGAGCAGCCCTCGGCGGAGCAGGTGAAGGTCACCTCGTCGATGAACGGCCGGTGCGGGTCCAGGCCGGACTGGTCGGTGCCGGTGAGCTCGGAGAGCTCGGTGAGGGAGCCGACGCAGGTGAGGTGGTTGTCGGCGCAGCGCCAGATGGGCAGCGGGGTGCCCCAGTAGCGGTTGCGGGACAGGGCCCAGTCGATGTTGTTGTTCAGCCAGTCGCCGTAGCGGCCGTGCTTGACCGACTCGGGGAACCAGTTCGTCCGCTCGTTCTCGCGCAGCAGCGCGTCCTTGACCGCGGTGGTGCGGATGTACCAGGACGGCTGCGCGTAGTAGAGCAGCGCGGTGTGGCAGCGCCAGCAGTGCGGGTAGCTGTGCTCGTAGGGCACATGCCGGAACAGCAGGCCGCGGGCGTCCAGGTCGGCCGTCAGCGCCTCGTCGGCCTTCTTGAAGAACTGGCCGCCGACCAGCTCCAGGGCCTCCTCGAAGGTGCCGTCCGAGCGGACCGGGTTGATGTACGGCAGGCCGTACGCCTTGCAGGTCCGCAGGTCGTCCTCGCCGAACGCGGGGGCCTGGTGGACCAGGCCGGTGCCGTCCTCGGTCGTCACATACTCGGCGTTGACCACGAAGTGCGCGTCGCCGTCGACGTCCACAAGGGAGAACGGGCGCCGGTAGGTCCAGCGCTCCATCTCGGCCCCGGTGAAGGCCTGCCCGGTCGCGGTCCAGCCCTCGCCGAGGGCCTTCTCCAGCAGCGGCTCGGCGACGACCAGCTTCTCCTGGCCGTCGGTGGCGACCACATAGCGGACGTCGGGGTGTGCGGCGACGGCCATGTTGGACACCAGGGTCCACGGCGTGGTCGTCCACACCAGCAGCGCCGCCTCGCCCGCCAGCGGGCCCGAGGTGAGCGGGAAGCGGACGAAGACCGACGGGTCGACGACCGTCTCGTAGCCCTGCGCCAGCTCGTGGTCGGACAGGCCGGTGCCGCAGCGCGGGCACCAGGGGGCGACCCGGTGGTCCTGGACCAGCAGCCCCTTGTTGAAGATCTCCTTGAGCGACCACCACACCGACTCGACGTACTCGGGGTTCATGGTCCAGTACGCGCCGTCGAGGTCGGTCCAGAACCCCATGCGCGTGGTGAGCTCGGCGAAGGCGTCGATGTGCCGGCCGACCGACTCGCGGCACTTGGCGTTGAACTCGGCGATGCCGTACGCCTCGATGTCCTGCTTGCCGCTGAAGCCGAGCTCCTTCTCGACGGCCAGCTCGACCGGCAGGCCGTGGCAGTCCCAGCCCGCCTTGCGCTCGACGTGGTAGCCGCGCATGGTGCGGAAGCGCGGGAAGACGTCCTTGAAGACGCGGGCCTCGATGTGGTGGGCACCCGGCATGCCGTTGGCGGTCGGCGGGCCCTCGTAGACGACCCACTCGGGCCGCCCCGCGGACTGCTCGAGGCTCCGGGCGAAGATCTTGTTCTCCCGCCAGAAGTCGAGCACGGCGTGCTCAAGGGCGGGCAGGTCGACCTGGGCGGGCACCTGGCGGTACTGCGTCATCGGATTCTTCCTCCGGCGGACACGTGCTCGTCTGCGTTCCGTCGGAGGGACGAGAGCTCGCGCTCCCGCGGTACCACCCTCCTTGGCCGGGAGCGGCTTTGAGCTCCTGGCCCCCTCATTGGGGTCGCGACGCCGGTTCTACTGGCCCTGAGCGGGGGTTCTTCCGGCAGCTCCGGGGTGATCCTTCACATCGCGCTCGCCCCCGGGCTCGCACCGTCCCCGGGTCGCTCATGGCTGCGTACGACGCTACTCGTCCCCTTCCACGCCTTTCGCTTCGCCCAGTGTACGGGTCCGGGCGCCGCCCGGCCGACCGGTTTTCCGGCTGCGCCGAGTGAGGTACGGGCCGCCGGGGCGCTGACCCGAATGGCGATACGCAGAGTGCCGGAGTCCACCCGGCCGGGGCGTCACCACCCGGTAGGCGTTCGTGGCCGGATTACCGGGCGGGCGGTGGGGCACAACCGATTGAGACCGGGTTGTCCCGCGGTCAAGCCGGGCGAATCGGGCGGCGTGCCCCGTTGCCGCGTGCCTGGAGTCGATTTATCGTTCCGGAACGATTCGCGTGCAAGATCACAATATGTGAAGGGGCCGCGGCCATGGTGGCTAGGAAGACCGCCGTGAAGAAGAGCACGGCGAAGGCGACGAAGGCCACGACCGCCAAGGAGAGCGCTTCCGGGAAGAAGGCGGCAGCGCCCGCCATGGCGGCCGGGAAGGCCGCGAAGAGCGTGGTGGCGAAGAAGGCCGCGGCCAAGAAGGTCACGGCCAAGAAGGCCGACGCCACGAAGACCACTGCCAAGAAGACCACCAAGAAGGCCGCACCGGCCGAGCAGGCGGTGCCCGCGAAGAAGACGGGAGCCAGGAAAGTGGTTGCGAAGAAGACTTCGAGTGGAGCCCCGACCGCGAAGCAGGCCTCCGAAGCGCCGGGCGCCGTTCCCAAGGCCCGCGTCGGCGTCGGCCCCGTGGCCCCCGGTGACCTGGCCGTACGCCCGGGTGAGGAGCCCTGGTCGGCGGAGGAGGTGGCCGAGGCGCGCGCCGAGCTGCTGACCGAGGCCGGCCGGCTGCGCACCGAGATCCTCGCCTCCGAGGAGGCGATCAGCGGGCTGATGCGGGATTCCGGGGACGGCGCCGGCGACGACCAGGCCGACACCGGCACCAAGAACATCACGCGCGAGCACGAGCTGGCCCTGGCCGGCAACGCCCGCGAGATGCTGCTGCAGACCGAGCGCGCCCTGGAGGGGCTGGACGCCGGCACGTACGGGCTGTGCGAGAGCTGCGGCAATCCCATCGGCAAGGCCCGGATGCAGGCGTTCCCCAGGGCCACTCTCTGCGTGGAGTGCAAACAGCGGCAGGAGCGGCGCTGACCGCCCGTCGGGAGTGCCGTACTCTCGTCCTCAGCCAGGGGGAGACTGGCCCGGACGATGTTTGAGGGACTTACGTGACAGAGGCGGAGCAGGCCATCGGTACGCCAGAAGCGGGGAAGGCCGAGGAAGGCGCCGTCGCGGGTGCCGACGGCGCGGAGGCCGGGCGCGGGCGGCGGCGCATCGGGGTGCTGCTCGCCGTCGCCGCGTTCGCCTACCTCCTTGACCTGGGCAGCAAGCTGCTCGTGGTCGCCAAGCTGGAGCACCATGACGCGATCGAGGTGATCGGCACCTGGCTCCAGTTCGAGGTGATCCGCAACCGCGGCGCGGCCTTCGGCTTCGGTGAGGCCTACACCATCGTCTTCACGGTGATCGCGACCAGCGTCATCGTGGTGATCGCCCGGCTGGCCCGCAAGCTCTACAGCCTGCCCTGGGCCATGGCGCTCGGGCTGCTGCTGGGCGGTGCCTTCGGCAACCTCACCGACCGGATCTTCCGCGCGCCCGGCGGGCTGCAGGGCGCGGTGGTCGACTTCATCGCGCCCGCCCACTTCGCGGTCTTCAACCTCGCCGACTCGGCGATCGTCTGCGGCGGCTTCCTGATCGTCATCCTCTCCTTCCGCGGCGTGGACCCGGACGGCACCGTCCACAAGGACTGAGCCGCCCGCAAGGGCCGAGTCCGGGCCCGGGGCCCGAGGACTGGCGTACGAACCGGGGTGTGCGGTCCGGCATACTCGACGGGTGAGTACGATTCCCGAGATCCGCACGCTGCCCGTACCCGACGGCCTCGAAGGCGAGCGCGTCGACGCCGCGATCGCACGCATGTTCGGCTTTTCTCGGACCAAGGCGGCGGAGCTGGCCGCCGCGGGCAAGGTGCAGGTCGACGGCAGCGTCGCGGGCAAGTCCGACCGGGTCTCCGGCGGCGCCTGGCTCGAGGTGGAGATGCCGCAGGCCGCGCCGCCCGTACGGGTCGTCGCCGAGCCCGTCGAGGGCATGGAGATCGTGCACGACGACGAACACGTCGTGGTGGTCGACAAGCCGGTCGGGGTCGCCGCTCACCCCAGCCCCGGCTGGACCGGACCCACCGTCATCGGCGGCCTGGCCGCCGCGGGCTTCCGCGTCTCGACCTCCGGTGCCGCCGAGCGGCAGGGGATCGTCCACCGCCTGGATGTCGGCACCTCCGGCCTCATGGTCGTCGCCAAGTCCGAGCTGGCCTACACCCTGCTCAAGCAGCAGTTCCGGGAGCGCACGGTCGACAAGCGCTACCAGGCCCTCGTCCAGGGCCACCCCGACCCGCTCAGCGGCACGATCGACGCGCCGATCGGCCGCCATCCGCAGCACGACTACAAGTGGGCCGTGACCGCCGAGGGCAAGCCCAGCGTCACCCACTACGACCTCATCGAGGCGTTCCGCGCCGCCAGCCTCCTCGACATCAAACTGGAGACGGGCCGCACCCACCAGATCCGCGTCCACATGGCGGCCCACCGCCACCCGTGCGTCGGTGACCTGACGTACGGCGCCGACCCGACGCTCGCCAAGCGGCTGCGGCTGACCCGGCAGTGGCTGCACGCCGTGCGCCTGGGCTTCGAGCACCCGGGGGGCGACGGCTGGGTGGAGTTCGAGAGTCCCTACCCGGACGACCTGCAGAAGGCCCTGGACACCGTGCGGGCGGACAGCGCGTGACGCACCGGATCGAGGTCGTGGGCCCTGACGCACTCGAAGCCTGCCGCGAGGTCCGCCGCGAGGTCTTCGTCGTCGAGCAGCGGATCCCCGAGTCGGAGGAGATGGACGAGTACGACGCGCACGCCGTCCACCTCCTCGCCACCGGCCCCGAGGGCCCGGCGGGCACCGTCCGCTTCCTCCACGGCGCGGCCGCGGACAAGAAGTACGGCCACGCGGGCGTGGACGGCGCCACGACCGCGGTCCTCGGCCGGCTCGCCGTCCTGCCCGCCACTCGCGGCACCGGGCTCGGCGCGGAGCTCGTCCGCGCCGTCGAGGCGGAGGCGCTGCGGCGCGGTCTCGCCGAGGTCTACCTGGAGGCCCAGACCCACGCCCTCGGCTTCTACGAGCGCCTTGGCTACGCGGCGTACGGCCCCGAGTTCGACGAGGGCAGCGGTATCCCGCACCGCGCCATGCGCAGGGCGCTCTAGCTTCGGCGCGGGCCCGTACCGTCCTTGTGGAGGTCCCCGTCGAAGCGGGTGAGGCGGTCCTCGGACTCGGCCGCGCTCCGCGGCGGCTGGATGGTCGCCGTGGTGATGCGCGGCAGCGCGTACGGGTGCTGCTCCCGCAGCCACGCGATCATCTGCTCCCGCACCTCACAGCGCACGTTCCACGCGTCGTCCGCGTCCCGCGCCGTGACCAGCGCCCGCACCACCATCGTGGACGGCGTGGTGTCCGTGACCGCGAGGCTCCAGTCCCGGCCGTCCCAGGCCGGGGACTTCCGCACGATCTCGCCCAGCCTCACCCGCATCGCCGCGACCGGCGCCGAGTGGTCGAGGTGGAAGAAGACCGTGCCGGTCTTCTGCGTGCCACCGCGCGACCAGTTCTCGAACGGCTTGGCCGTGAAGTACGACACCGGCATGGTGATCCGGCGCTCGTCCCAGGTCCGCACCGACAGAAAGGTCAGCGTGATCTCCTCGACCGTGCCCCACTCGCCGTCCACGACCACCGTGTCGCCGATCCGCACCATGTCACCGAATGCTATCTGCAGCCCGGCGAAGAGGTTGCCCAGCGTCGACTGCGCGGCGACGCCGGCGACGATGCCCAGGATCCCGGCGGAGGCCAGCATGGAAGTGCCCACCGTGCGCATCGCGGGGAAGGTCAGCAGCATCGCCGACGCCGCGACCACTCCGACGATCGCGGTCACCACCCGCTGGATCAGCGTCACCTGGGTGCGCACCCGGCGCACCCGCGCCGGGTCGTGCGCGCTGGCGGCATAGCGGCGGTACGAGGACTCCACCACCGCCGCCGAGACCCGCATCGCGAGCCACGCCGTGGCCGCGATCAGCACCAGCGCGAGAAGCTGCGCGATGCCCGACGCGTGCTCCCGGACCACCCGGGCGTGCGTCTTGTCGTACGAGCCGCGCAGCAGCGCCGAGCACACCGTCACCTGAAGCGGAAACCGACAGCGGCGCAGCAGGCCCCACAGCGGCGTCTCCGCGTGGCGGGCGTCGGTGCGCCGCAGCAGCCGGTCGACCGCCCAGCCGATGAACAGCGTGATGATGAGCGAGCCGCCGATGACGACGAGCGGACGCAGTACCTCCTCCATGGACACCTATCCTGATCCTTCGCTCGCGACAAGGAAGTGACGAAGTGACCCGTTCCCCGATCCTGCTCCTCCATTCGATGTACGGGCTGCGGCCCGCCGTGCACGCCGCCGCCGACCGGCTGCGCGCCGCCGGGCACGAGGTGCACGTACCCGATCTGTTCGAGGGGCGGACGGCCGACGGCGCCGAGGACGGCATGGCCCTCAAGGAGGAGATCGGCAAGGAGGAGCTGCTGCGGCGGGCCGTGGCGGCCGCCGCGCCGGTGTCGGACCGCGGCGTGGTGTACGCGGGGTTCTCGCTCGGCGGGTCGATCGCCCAGAACCTCGCGCTGGGCGACGACAAGGCGCGCGGGCTGCTGCTTCTGCACGGCACCTCGGACATCGCCGAGGACGCGGCGGCGGACGGCCTGCCGGTACAGCTGCATGTCGCGGACCCGGATCCCTTCGAGCCGCACGACTGGCTGAACGCGTGGTATCTGCGGATGGGCCGGGCCGGGGCGGACGTGGAGATCTACCGCTACCCGGGGGCCGGGCACCTGTTCACCGACCCGGACCTGCCGGACTACGACGAGGAGGCGGCCGAGGCCACCTGGAAGGTGGCGCTCGGCTTCCTCGCGGAGGTGGCGGAGGAGCGGTAGCCGCTCAGCGCGCCGGGCCGTCCTACTTCTTGAGGTTCTGCTGGATCAGCGGGGTGAACTGGTCCGGGGTGAGCGGGGGCTGGTCCTTCCCCTGGACGTTCACCGTCATGATCTTGCCGTTCAGCTTGATCGTCGGGGTGCCGGTCACGTCCTTGGTGTCGTTGAACGTCTTCGACATGGCCAGCGCCCACCGGTCGTAGGTGCCGTTCGTCACGGCCTTCTCGAAGGTCTTGTTGCCCTTGAGCTCCTTGACCTGCTGGGCGATGGCGATCAGCTTCTGGTCGTCGGCGAAGGCGTCGTCGGTCTCCTCGGGGTGGTTCTTGGCCGAGTAGAGCGCGGACTTGTACTCCAGGAAGGCGTCCGGGCTGACGTTGAGGGCCGCGCCCAGCGCGCTCAGGGCGTTCTTCGAACCGGCCCCGATGATGTTTACCTTGTCGTCCAGGAAGGTGCCCATCGTGTACTGCGCCTTGAAGGTGCCGTCCTTGATGTCCTTCGCCACGGTCGTGCCCGTGTACTGCTCGAACTCCGCGCAGATCGGGCAGCGCATGTCCTCGTAGACATGCAGGGTGTTCTTGGCGTTCTTGTCGCCGATGACCACGGTCGTGCCCTGCGGGCCGGTGGTGTGGGCGGGCTTCACCAGGGCCGTCTTCTCGGCGGCGGCCTTCCACTTCTTGCTGGCGTTGTCGCCGCCGTTCAGCTGGGTGACGCCGTAGCCTATGCCGCCCGCTATCGCGAGGATGGCGACGACCGCGCCGCCGACGACCAGCTGGCGGCGCATCCGCTCCTTCTTGGCCAGGCGCTGGCGCTCGGCGCGCAGCCGCTCGCGTGCGGCCTGCTTGTTCTGGTGGCTGTTGCGGTTGCTCATGGGGGATCGGTCTCCGTCGTGTGAAGGTCGTACGAAGTCGCACGAAAGGGTGGGAAACGCTGTGCTCAGGCAGTGGCTGAGCACGGCGGACCACGCCGCACGACGGAGTGCACGAGGAGGGGGAGCGCCGGGGCCGGACTCGGGGGTCCCACCGGCCGCGGGGAGCGGCTTCGGGGCGCGAAGGCCGCGGTGATGACCGCGACGGCCAGCAGCAGCGGCCGGAAGGCGAAGGCGGCGAGCGAGGTCAGCAGCCGGGCCACGGCGGCCTCGCCGCGCCGCAGCCAGGCCGCGGCGATCAGCCCGACCGCGATATGCGCGGCGAGCAGCAGCCAGGGGGTGGCGGAGCCCACGGCGGCCGTGAGGGCGCCGCCGCCGTCCGGGCCGGCGACCCGGGCCAGCGGGGAGCCGACCCCGCCGCTGCCACACAGGAGGTCCACGCCCAGGGCGCGCAGGGAGCCCGCCACGGGGCCGCCGGAGGGCCCGTAACAGGCGCTCTGGCCGGTGGTGAACACCGTATCGGCGGCCAGCTCCAGGGGGACCAGGAGCGCGACGATGCTCCAGTAACCGCGCTCACGGCCCGCCAGGGCGTACGCGATCACGAAGACGACGGCCGACAGCGCCGCCACGGTCGTCAGCGGCAGCGGCGTGCGCGACAGCAGGACGTGGGCGGCGGAGGACAGCGTGACGCACAGCGCTGTGAACAGCGCAGCGCGCAGTGTCCTCAGCAGCGGTCCCGTCCCGTCCATAAGGTCTGATTGTCACACGACGGGCTGTAGGGGCGGCGTCAAGATCATGAAGCGGAAAGGCACCTGCTCCGTGAGCAGGTGCCTCACAGCCCGTGCTTCCGCTCTTACAGCCCGGGAATGCGGCCGTTCCGGAAGAGGTCCACGAAGATCTGGTGGTCCGCCCGGGCCCGCGCCCCGTAGGAGTGCGCGAAGTCCACCAGCAGCTCCGCGAAGCCGCCCTCGTCCGCCGCGATCACCGCGTCGATGGCCCGCTCGGTGGAGAAGGGCACCAGCGAGTGGCCGCTCTGGTCGTCGGCGGCCGCGTGCATGGTGGCCGTGGCCCGCCCCAGGTCGGCGACGACCGCCGCGATCTCGGCCGGGTCGTCGATGTCGGACCAGTCGAGGTCCACCGCGTACGGCGAGATCTCGGCGACCAGCTGCCCCGCGCCGTCCAGCTCGGTCCAGCCCAGCCACGGATCGGCGTGCGCCTGCAGGGCGCGCTGGGAGATGACCGTGCGGTGCCCCTCGTGGTGGAAGTACGAGCGCACCCGATCGTCCGTGACATGCCGGGAGACCGCCGGGGTCTGCGCCTGCTTCATGTAGATCACCACATCGTTCTCGAGGGCGTCGCTGTTGCCCTCCAAAAGGATGTTGTACGAGGGCAGCCCGGCGCTGCCGATGCCGATGCCGCGGCGGCCGACGACGTCCTTGACGCGGTAGGAGTCCGGCCGCGCGAGACTGGACTCGGGGAGCGTCTCCAGATAGCCGTCGAAGGCGGCCAGGACCTTGTAACGGGTCGCCGCGTCCAGCTCGACCGAGCCGCCGCCGGAGGCGAAGCGCCGCTCGAAGTCGCGGATCGTGGTCATCGAGTCGAGCAGCCCGAAGCGGGTCAGCGAGCGGGCGTCACGCAGCGCGTCCAGCAGCGGGCCCTCGGCGGTCTCCAGGGTGAAGGGCGGCACCTCGTCGTTCTTGGCGCCGGTGGCCAGGGCGTGGATGCGCTCGCGGTAGGCGGCGGCGTAGATGCGGACCAGCTCGCTGATCTTCTCGTCGCTGAGCGCCTTGGTGTAGCCGATCAGCGCGACGGAGGCCGCGAAGCGCTTGAGGTCCCAGGTGAAGGGGCCGACATACGCCTCGTCGAAGTCGTTGACGTTGAAGATCAGGCGGCCGTTGGCGTCCATGTAGGTGCCGAAGTTCTCGGCGTGGAGGTCACCGTGGATCCACACCCGGCCCGTGCGCTCGTCCAGGTAGGGGCCGCCGTCGCGCTCCTGCTCCACATCGGCGTAGAACAGGCAGGCCGTGCCGCGGTAGAACGCGAAGGCCGAGGCGGCCATTTTGCGGAACTTGACGCGGAAGGCGGCCGGGTCGGCGGCGAGCAGCTCGCCGAAGGCGGTGTCGAAGACGGCGAGGATATGCTCGCCGCGCTGTTCCGCCTGGGTCTGCTGGGTCGGCATCGCGGGGCGCCTCCTGGTGCGTGGAAAAAGAACGTGTAGAAGAGCATGACAAAGATCGCGAACGGGACGGACCGTTCCGTTCGTCCCAACGCCTGAGGCTACTCGTGGGTGCCCGCCCGCTGTCAGTCCGGAGGGGTAACCTTCGGACCTGTTCCACACCCTTCATCGCCCTCGTTCACCGACCGTTCGCCGGAGGTCTGCCACCGTGACCAAGCCGCCCTTCACGCACCTGCATGTCCACACCCAGTACTCGCTGCTGGACGGTGCGGCGCGGCTCAAGGACATGTTCAACGCCTGCCAGGAAATGGGCATGACGCATATCGCCATGACCGACCATGGCAACCTCCACGGGGCGTACGACTTCTACCAGCAGGCGACCGGCGCGGGTATCACACCGATCATCGGGATCGAGGCGTATGTCGCCCCCGAGTCGCGGCGCTACAAACGACGAGTCCAGTGGGGCCAGCCGCACCAGAAGCGGGACGACGTCTCCGGCTCCGGTGGTTACACCCACAAGACGATCTGGGCCTCCAACAAGGCCGGTCTGCACAACCTCTTCCGGCTCTCCTCGGACGCCTATATGGAGGGCTACTTCGTCAAGTGGCCCCGGATGGACAAGGAGACCATCGCCCAGTGGTCGGAGGGCCTGATCGCCTCCACGGGCTGTCCGTCCGGCGAGCTGCAGACCCGGCTGCGGCTCGGTCAGTTCGACGAGGCCCTCAAGGCCGCCTCCGAGTACCAGGACATCTTCGGCAAGGACCGGTACTTCCTCGAGCTGATGGACCACGGCATCGAGATCGAGCACCGGGTCCGCGACGGCCTGCTGGAGATCGGCAAGAAGCTGGGCATCCCCCCGCTGGTCACCAATGACTCGCACTACACCTACTCCCGCGAGTCCGCGGCCCACGACGCGCTGCTGTGCGTCCAGACCGGCAAGAACCTCTCCGACCCCGACCGCTTCCGCTTCGACGGCTCCGGCTACTACCTGAAGTCGACGGACGAGATGTACGCCATCGACTCCTCCGACGCCTGGCAGGAGGGGTGCCGGAACACCCTGCTGGTCGCCGAGCAGATCGACGCCACCGGGTGGTTCGACAAGCGCGACCTGATGCCGCGCTTCGACGTGCCCGAGGGCTTCACGGAGGTCTCCTGGTTCCAGGAGGAGGTCCGGCGCGGCATGGAGCGGCGGTATCCGGCCGGGGTGCCGGAGGACCGCCAGAAGCAGGCCGAGTACGAGATGGACGTCATCATCCAGATGGGGTTCCCGGGCTACTTCCTCGTGGTCGCCGACTTCATCATGTGGGCGAAGAACAACGGCATCGCGGTCGGCCCCGGCCGTGGCTCCGCGGCCGGTTCGATCGTCGCGTACGCGATGGGCATCACCGACCTCGACCCGATCGACCACGGTCTGATCTTCGAGCGGTTCCTCAACCCCGAGCGCGTGTCCATGCCCGATGTCGACATCGACTTCGACGAGCGCAGGCGCGGTGAGGTGATCCGGTACGTCACCGAGAAGTACGGCGCCGACAAGGTCGCCCAGATCGGCACGTACGGCACCATCAAGGCCAAGAACGCGATCAAGGACTCGGCCCGGGTGCTCGGTTATCCGTACGCGATGGGCGACCGGATCACCAAGGCCATGCCCGCCGATGTGCTCGGCAAGGGCATTCCGCTGTCCGGCATCACCGACGAGAAGCACCCCCGCTACAGCGAGGCGGCCGAGGTGCGCGGGATGTACGAGAACGAGCCGGATGTGAAGAAGGTCATCGACACCGCCCGCGGTATCGAGGGCCTGGTACGGCAGATGGGTGTGCACGCCGCGGGCGTGATCATGTCCAGCGAGACCGTGACCGAGCATGTGCCGGTCTTCTCGCCGAAGAACGACGGCCAGGTCGTGACCCAGTGGGACTACCCCACCTGTGAGTCGCTCGGCCTGCTGAAGATGGACTTCCTCGGCCTGCGCAACCTCACCATCATGGACGACGCGGTCAAGATGGTGCGCGCCAACAAGGGCGTCGACCTCAAGCTGCTGGAGCTGCCGCTGGACGACCCCAAAACCTATGAGCTGCTGTGCCGCGGTGACACGCTCGGCGTCTTCCAGTTCGACGGCGGCCCGATGCGCTCCCTGCTGCGCATGATGAAGCCCGACAACTTCGAGGACATCTCCGCCGTCTCGGCTCTCTACCGGCCGGGCCCCATGGGCATGAACTCGCACATCAACTACGCGCTGCGGAAGAACGGCCAGCAGGAGATCACCCCGATCCACCCGGAGCTGGAGGAGCCGCTCAAGGAGGTCCTCGGCATCACCTACGGCCTGGTCGTCTACCAGGAGCAGGTGCAGAAGGCCGCCCAGGTGCTCGCCGGCTACTCCCTCGGCCAGGCCGACCTGCTGCGCCGCGCGATGGGTAAGAAGAAGAAGGAGGTCCTCGACAAGGAGTTCGTGCCCTTCCAGAAGGGCTGCCGCGAGCGCGGCTACTCCGACGAGGCCATCCAGGCGGTGTGGGACGTGCTGGTCCCCTTCGCCGGCTACGCCTTCAACAAGGCCCACTCCTCCGCGTACGGCCTGGTCACCTACTGGACCGCGTATCTGAAGGCCAACTACCCCGCCGAGTACATGGCGGCGCTGCTCACCTCGGTGCGCGACGACAAGGACAAGTCGGCGATCTACCTCAACGAGTGCCGCCGCATGGGTATCAAGGTGCTCACGCCGAACGTCAATGAGTCCGAGGCGAACTTCACCGCCCAGGGCGACGATGTGATCCTCTTCGGTCTCACCGCGGTCCGAAACGTCGGCGCCAACGTCGTCGAAGCGATCATTCGCGGCCGCAAGTCGAAGGGGAAGTACACCTCCTTCCCCGACTACCTGGACAAGGTCGAGGCCGTCGTCTGCAACAAGCGGACCACCGAATCGCTGATCAAGGCCGGGGCCTTCGACGAGATGGGCCACACCCGCAAGGGGCTCACGGCCCACTACGAGATCATGATCGACAACGTGGTCGCGGTGAAGCGCAAGGAGGCCGAGGGCCAGTTCGACCTCTTCGGCGGCATGGGCGGCGACGACGGCGGCGGCGGCGACGGGCCGGGCTTCGGGCTCGACGTCGAGTTCTCCGACATCGAGTGGGACAAGGCGTATCTGCTCGCCCAGGAGCGCGAGATGCTCGGCCTGTACGTCTCCGACCACCCGCTCTTCGGCATCGAGCACATCCTCAACGACAAGGCCGACGCCGCCATCGCCCAGCTCACCGGCGGTGAGCACGCCGACGGCGCCATCGTCACCATCGGCGGCATCATCTCCGGCCTGCAGCGCAAGATGACCAAGCAGGGCAACGCCTGGGCCATTGCCACCGTCGAGGACCTCGCGGGCTCCATCGACTGCATGTTCTTCCCCGCCACCTACCAGCTGGTCTCCACCCAGCTCGTCGAGGACGCCGTCGTGTTCGTCAAGGGACGGCTCGACAAGCGCGAGGACGTACCGCGGCTCGTCGCCATGGAGCTCATGGTCCCCGACCTGTCCGAGGCCGGGGCCAACGCGCCCGTGACGATCACCATCCCCACGGTGAAGGTCACCCCGCCCCTGGTCGAGAAGCTCGGCGAGGTGCTCACCCATCACCGGGGCTCCACCGAGGTGCGGATCAAGCTCCAGGGGGCGCGGAAGACCACCGTGCTCCGGCTCGACCGGCACCGGGTCACCGCCGACCCCGCGCTGTTCGGTGACCTCAAGGTGCTGCTGGGGCCGGCCTGCCTGGCGGGCTGACGGACCACCGCTCATGAGAGGGGCGCGCCCGCACCGGGCGCGCCCCTCAACCGCTGTGCGGCGGTGATCAATTGTGGCCGAAGCTCTTCTGCCGGTCCTTACGGGCGGTGGCCGAAGGGGCCGTCGCCGGGCCGCCCTCCGACTGCATGGCCTGCGACTGCGCGTCCGTCGAGGAGTTCTGCGCCTGCTCACTCGGACGGTCGGCCATCCCGCGGCCCTGGCGCTGCTGTTGCTGCTGCTGCTTGCGGTCGCGGTTCTTGTTCTTAGCCATGGTGCTGTGCCTCCAGTTGGGATCGCCCCCCAAGGGAAGAGCCCTCCGGGAAGAAACACTGACACGTCCGGATGAAGGGTGCATTTCGGGCAATTACGGTGAGTGAGAAGGAGGGTCTTCGAGGGTAGGCCGTATCCGCCACGCCAGTGATCCAGTTCGGACTGATAACCCCGGTGTGGTCGGGCACACTCCAGATGAGGCCGAAACAGGAATTTGAGCACGGCTGTGCACGGGGGGCGACCGAGGACTGGACTTCAGGAAAGAGGGTGGAACGTGGACCGCTGCGTCGTCCTGGTGGACGCCGGCTATCTGCTGGGCGCCGCCGCGAGCCTGCTCGCCGGGGAGCCAGCCCGGTCCCGCATCTCCGTCGACCACGCGACCCTCATCCAGGGACTGCGCGAGCGCGCCGAAGCCGATACCGAACAGCCGCTGCTGCGCATCTACTGGTTCGACGGAGCCCCCGACCGCGTCCCCCAGCCCGAGCACCGGCGGCTGCGCGTCATGCCCCGGGTCACCGTCCGGCTGGGCGCCCTGACCCGCAGCGACGGCCGCTGGGCACAGAAGGGCGTGGACGCCGCCATGCACGCCGAGCTCACCGAGCTGGCCCGCAACCGCGCCTGCTCCGACATCGTGCTCGTCACCGGCGACGGCGATCTGCTGCCCGGCCTGATGTCCGCCAAGGAACACGGCGTGGCCGTCCACCTGTGGGCCGTCCAGGCCGCCGACGGCGACTACAACCAGTCCGAGGACCTGGTCGCCGAGGCCGACGAGCGGCGGGTCCTGGACCGTGCGTGGATCACCCGGGCCGTCCGCGCCAAGGACCTCACCGGGCCGTGCGCGCCCGTCTCCGAGCCCCGGCCGGAGATCGCGGCCATCCTCTCCGCCCCGCTGCCCGAGACGGCCGCGGCGGCCGCCGCCGGGGCGGTGACCGGGGTCGCCGGGGTGTCGGGCGTCCCCCGCGACCTGGCCCCGGGCCGCAACGGCGCCGCGCGGCCGGGCGCCGCGCCCGCGCGCGCCGCGGGCGCCCATGGGCGGGCAGCCGCCGACGCGGCCCCCGCGGGCGGCTCCGGCGCCACCGGCGCCACCGGCGGCGGCACCGACACCGCCCCGGCGGACGGCACGGAGGCGGGCTCCGCCCCCGGCGGCAGAGGTGTGCCCACACCCAAAGACCTCGCCGACCTCGGCCGCGGCCCCACGGGCAGCCACCCGGGCGCCCAGCCGGCCCCCAGCGCCACGCTGCGCTGGTCCTCCGACAAGGGCTGGATCGAGCGCGGCTCGGGCACCGGGCTCGGCGAGCCGCCGGAGACCGCCGGGCTGCCCATGCTCGCCCAGCTCACCAGCCCCGAGCAGCGCTGGGCCGACCGCGAGGAGGACATCACCACCGTCAGCGGCGACCCCTTCGAGGTGGGCCAGGTCTTCGCCCGCCGCTGGATCGAGCGGCTCTCCGACCCGGGCCACCTCCAGCAGCTCTCCACCGAATACCCGCGCATCCCCCACCGCATCGACGGGGAACTGCTGCGCTACGCCGCCCGCTTCGGGCTGCTCGCCCACAAGGACGACCAGATCGACGAGCACGACCGCTACGCGATCCGGGCCGGCTTCTGGCGCGAGATCGACACCCGCACGGCCGCCGACCACGCCCCTGCGGCGGACTGACCCCGTCCCCGCGCCACTGCCCCCGTGCCACCTCCTACCCGAGGGCAAGCGTGGGTGATTGGGCGCGTACCCTCATAGCTCGTGAGGACGGGCGCGAAACAGGCTGTGGACGGCCATGTGGTGTGCACCGTGCGCGGCCTGGTCAAGACCTATCCCGCCGCGCGCGGCCGCCGGGGCGTGCCCGCCGCGCCCGCCGTCCGGGCCAGCGACGGCATCGACCTCGACGTGCGCCGTGGCGAGGTGTTCGGGCTGCTCGGCCCGAACGGCGCCGGGAAGTCCACCCTGGTGCGCCAGCTCACCGGGCTGCTCCGCCCCGACGAGGGCAGCGTCCGGGTGCTCGGCCACGACCTCGTACGCCACCCCGAGCGCGCGGCGCGCCTCCTCGGCTATCTGGGGCAGGACTCGACCGCGCTGGACGAGCTGACCGTCGCGCTCGCCGCCGAGACCACGGGGCGGCTGCGCGGGCTGGACGTCCGCGCCGCCCGCGCGGAGCGGGACGCGGTGATGGAGGAGCTGGGGCTCGGCGCGCTCGCCGGGCGCCCGCTCAAGAAGCTCTCCGGCGGGCAGCGGCGGCTGGCCTGCTTCGCCGCCGCGCTGGTGGGGGAGCGGCCGCTGCTGGTGCTGGACGAGCCGACCACCGGAATGGACCCCGTCGCGCGGCGGGCCGTGTGGGCCGCCGTCGACCGGCGGCGGGCGGAACGGGGGGTGACGGTGCTGCTGGTCACCCACAATGTGATCGAGGCGGAGACCGTCCTGGACCGGGTGGCGGTGCTGGAACGTGGCCGGGTCATCGCCTGCGACACCCCGGCCGGTCTGAAGGCGCTGGTCGCCGACGAGGTCCGGGTGGACCTCGTATGGCGCGGGGAGCCGCCGCTGGAGGTGCCCGAGGTCGCGGCGCTGCGGGAGGCCGCGCTGGCCTCCGGGCGGCGCTGGACGCTGCGGATGGCCCCTGAGCAGGCCCGGGCCACGATCGCCACGGTGACCGGCGGCCCGGCCTTCGCCGCGCTGGACGACTTCACGCTCGCGACGCCTAGCCTGGAGGACGTCTATCTCGCGCTCGGCGGCCGCTCGGAGGGGGCGGAGGGGCTGGTGAAGGCGTGACGGCCGCTGGGGCCGCCGTAGGGACCGCCGGTACCGCACGGGCTGCGGCCAGTGCGGGGAACAGGAGCAGCGCAAGGTGAGTGTCGTGCCCGCGGAGGCCGTGTCCGGCGGAGAAGCCCTGGCCGGGGCCGCCGAGGCGCCGTGGCCCGGCGGCGACGCCGCCCCCGCCCCCCTGGCGGCGCGGGCGCGGCTGCTGCCCGCGCTGGCCGCCGTCTACCGGGCGCAGCTGTCCCGGGCCCGGGTGGCCCGGATACCGCTGCTGTTCGTGGCGACCTTCCAGTCCGTGGGGATCATGATCCTTATGCGCGGGGTCGTGGACGGCGGGATGGAGGCGCGGTCCGTGGTCGCCGGGTCCAGTGTGCTGGTCGTGGCGTTCGTCGCGCTGAACCTGCTGGCGCAGTACTTCGGGCAGCTGCGGGCGAGCGGAGGCCTCGACCACTACGCGACCCTGCCGGTGCCGCCCGCCGCCGTCGTGCTCGGCGCGGCCGCCGCGTACGCCTCCTTCACCGTGCCGGGGACGGCGGTCACCGCCGTGGTGGGGAGCGAGCTGTTCCAGCTGCCGATGGCGCATCTGTGGGTGCTGGCCGCGGTGATCCCGCTGTCCGGCGCGGCCCTGGCGGGCCTGGGCGCGGCGCTCGGGCTGCTCGCGCCCCGCCAGGAACTGGCCACGCTGTGCGGGCAGTTGGGTATGTCGGCCGCGCTGCTGCTGGGCGTGCTGCCCGCCGAGCGGATGCCCGCCCCGGTGTCGTACGCGCGCGATGTGCTGCCCTCGACGTACGGTGTGGAGGCGTTGGCGCGGTCCTTCGACGGCCACCCCGACTGGCTGGTGGTCTGCGCGGACCTTGGGGTGTGCGCGGGTGTGGCGGTGGTCTCGCTGACCGCCGCGACCTGGGCATATCGGCGCGCAGCCGTGCGCTGACGCGCTACGGCGGGCCTCCCGCCGCCCGATGTACCTCCATCGCCTGGCACCATGACGGGGTGACCGCACCGTTGACTCCGCACGATCAGCCTCAACAGCCTTCGCCGCACGAGCCGTCTCCGTCGGGAGGTGCAGTGCCCTACCCCACCGCTCCGGACCCCTCGGCCCCGGGCCACCCCGAGCCCGGCCACTCCGAGCCCGGCCCCGAGCTGCGCGCCGAGCTGGTGCAGGCGGCCCTGGTGGCGATCGGGGTCGCGGTGTCCGGGGTGCTGCTCGGGCTGATGTGGCTGTGGCTGGCGCCGCGGGTTCCGCTGGTCTGGATCGGCGACGGGATCTACCCGAAGGACGCCGAGGGCGAGCAGGCGATAGGGGCGGACGGGGTGTTCACGCTGTGGGCGCTGGCCTTCGGGGCCGTGTCCGCGGCCCTCGTCTTCTGGTTCTTCCGGCGGGGCGGCATCGCGCTGGTCGTGGGGCTCGCGATCGGCGGGGTGCTGGCTTCGGTGATCGCCTGGCGGCTCGGCGTGTGGCTCGGGCCCGAGGCCGGCATCGAGGCGCACGCCAAGGCGGTGGGCAAGGGCGTGACGTTCGACGCGCCGCTGAAGCTGGGGGCCAAGGGGGCGCTGCTGGCGTGGTCGTTCGCGGCCATGGCGGTGCACCTGGGGCTGACCGCGCTGTTCGGCCCGAGAGACGAAGAGCCGGCGCAGCCGGCGGGCTGGGGTGCGCCGGCGCAGCCGGCGGGCGGAGGTGCGCCGGCGCAGCCGGCCCCGGCCCCTGGCGAGTGAGCCGAAGGGGCGAGGCTGCAGTCGATATGCGGCTGCCGCCGCGTGGTCGACCGTCGACAGGGGCCGTAGCGCCCCGGGGGGCGCCCCCGGCTACCGCCGGGAGGTGCCCCCGCCAGCGGTAGCTGGGGGAGAACCGAGCCCTAAAAAGAGGCGTCGAAGCGCGCGATCGGTGCCAGCACCGCGTCCGTGAGTGTGGCGAGGTCCTTGGGCGACAGCTCGACCTCCAGCCCGCGCCGCCCCGCCGAGACGCAGATCGTCTCGTGGGCGGTCGCCGACGCGTCCAGGGCCGTGGGCAGGCGCTTGCGCTGGCCGAGCGGGGAGATCCCGCCGAGCACATAGCCCGTGGTGCGCTCGGCCGCCGCCGGGTCGGCCATCGCCGCGCGTTTGCCGCCCACCGCCGCCGCCAGGGCCTTGAGGTCGAGCGTTGCGGAGACGGGCACGATCGCGACGGTGAGGCCGCCGTCGACGCTCGCGATGAGGGTCTTGAAGACCCGGGCCGGGTCCACGCCGAGGGCCTGCGCGGCCTCCTCGCCGTACGAGGGGGCCGCCGGGTCGTGCTCGTAGGCGTGCACCGTGAAGGCGGTGCCCGCGGCGGTCAGGGCGGTGGTGGCCGGGGTGCCGGCGGAGGTCTTCTTCTTGGCCATATGGGGTGAGGTGGGGTCTCAGTTGGGGCTGGTGGGGTGGCGGGTCAGATCGACCGCGGGAAGCGAGGGGAGCTTACCGATCACCGCGCTCTCGGCGCGCAGCAATTTCAGCTCCTCGGCCAGCCGGGTGGCGGTGTCGGGGGCCTGCAGCAGCCGCTGCTTGGTCGGCGTGTCGAGCACGGCGGCGGCCGCGACCAGGTAGGAGAGCACGGACGGCTCGCCGGGCAGGTCCTGCTGGGCGGCCAGGGTTCGCTCGCGGGCGCCCGCGAGCCGCTTCTGGTAGGTGCGGAAGGCGCGGACGACACCGGAGGCCAGCGCCCCGGCGCCGTCCCCGGGCTTCTCGTCGAGCTCGTCGATCTCGGCCGTCAGATACGGGCCCGAGGTGTCGACCGAGCGCAGTTCGAAGCGGGTGGTGCCGGTGGCGAGCACCTCGAAGGTGCCGTCCTTCTGCTCCCGGATGGTGGCCGCGTCCGCGATACACCCGATGGCGTGGAAGGACTTCATCGGCTCCGGTCCGAACCCGGCCGCCGCGCCCCGTTCGGGATCGGCGGTGGGGTCCGGGAGGCCGACCGCCGTCGGTGCGACCTCGCGGCCGTCCCGGATGGCGATGACACCGAAGCGGCGTGGCGCGTCCTCGGACAGCGCCAGAAGATCGCGCATCATGGCGCGATACCGCTGCTCGAAGACGTTCAGGGGCATGACGAGCCCCGGGAACAGCACCGTGTTCAGCGGGAAGAGCGGAAGGCGCGCGGAGGTCACGGGCGTTAAGCCTAATGGCCCCGCGCGCCCCGATCACTGGCGGCGCAGCAGCCGGGAGGCTCCGGCGGCGACTGTGGTGGCCAGGATCCAGCCGAGCAGTATGGTCACGATGGCCGCCCATTGGACCGCGCCGTCGGGTTTCCAGTAGCCGTCCTGGCCCAGGTCGATCACCGGGAGCAGCAGGTCGAGGGTGTACAGCGAGGCGTTCCAGTGCGGGGACTCGGCCGGCTTGATGGGGTCCGGCCGGTTGTGGGCGAAGAACACCGAGCCGATCGCCCACAGCACCGCCATCCAGACCGCCGCCCGACCGGGCCGGTAGCCGTAGGCCACGGTCCAGTCCTGGAGGTAGCCCCACAGCTTCCCGGCCAGCGGCAGCGTCTCGCGGCGCCTCCGCTCCTTGGCGAGCAGCACCTCGCGCGCCTCCGCGTCCTCGCCGCTGGTGCGCATCGCCGTGGCGAGCATCTCGTACGGCCCCCGGGAGAACTCGGGGGTCGCGGCCGCCACCCACTCCAGTCGCCGGGAGAGCGGGAAGTGGCCGACCGGGATCAGGCACTCGTAGGAGAAGCCCGCCATGGTCAGCCCGCCGGGGCCCGGCCAGCTGACCGACTTGTCGACCAGGTTGACCACCCGCGCGCCGGAGAGGATCACCCGTCCCCGCTGCGGCCGCTCCCCGACGAACCGCAGCTCCGGCGTCTGGATCCGGCGCAGCGACAGCTCCTGGTCGTTCTCCATGACGAAGCGGGCCTGGTCGAAGTCGACCGCGTCGTTGAACCGCCCGTCGTCCAGGCGTATCCCGCCCTCGCACTCGAAACGCTGGATGCGCGTCCCGCGTGTCGGCGTGTTGCTGGTGCCGTACGGCGGGGTGGAACCGCTGGAGTAGCTGCTCACCCCGGCGGCGGTGAGGTAGAGGCTGCGCTCGACGGTCAGCTGCGGGGCGTTCAGCGCCCGGCGGCCGTACGGATTGTGCAGCTGGGCGCCGCGCAGGCTGAGCGACACGCCGATCTGCGCGCCGCGCATGCTCAGCTCACCGTGTGACTCGATCATCTCGGCCTGCAGGTCCTGGCCGACGGTCAGGCCGTCGGCGCTGATCGACTGGCCCCGCCGGTCCCGGCGCACCACTAACTGGTTGAGCAGCAGGTCCGTGCCGATATGGGCGTCGGTGAGCCGGATGCCGTGCTCCACGACACAGCGCGGCAGATGCAGGTCGCCCTCGGTGCGTACCCGGGCCGCCTCCAGCCGGGGCAGCGCGCAGCCGACCAGTCGGAGGGTGGTGAAGTGGGCCTCGGGGAGCAGTACCTCCTGCTCGAAGCGGCAGTTCTTCATCTCCACATACGGCTCGACGGTGCCGCCGGCCAGGTCGAGCGTGCCCGTGATGTGCACCCCGTTGAGCTTGAGCGCGGCGACCCGGCCCGGCTGCGGGGGAGGGCCGGCGAGCAGCAGCAGGGCCAGGACGCGGGCGCGCACACTGCGCTCGGGGCCCCAGGCGTAGGGGCCGGAGGGGTCGTTGCGCTGAGGGTGGGAGGTGCGCAGATCGTGGGTGCTGCCGTTGCGGAACGCCTGCCACATGCCCCACTCCGCGGTGGTCAGGTCGAGCCCCGGGGGTGGATCGCCGTCGTGTGGCTCGGTCACAGCCGTGTCTCCTCCTGTCTCCGTACCCCCGTACGGATCCCCATTCCCGCTGAGTAACCGCTTGAACGCTTGCGGTCAGGGTCAACTTAGGGGGTACGTATCACTCACTGATACGGGGGGCGGGCCGCCGGTGCGGGTCTGAGACAATTGATCGCGTGATCTCCCGTATCGATCTGCGCGGCGCCGCCTTCCCGGAAGGCGGGATCGACCGTGACCTGTTGCCCCGTGCCGAGTTCGACGTCGAGGCCGCCCTGGAGAAGGTGCGGCCGATCTGCGACGACGTGCGCCATCACGGCACCGCGGCGCTGATCGACTACGCGCGGCGGTTCGACGGGGTGACGATCGAGCGGGTGCGGGTGGACCGGGAGGCGCTGACGCGCGCCCTGGAGGAGCTGGACCCGGCCGTGCGCGCGGCTCTGGAGGAGTCCATCCGGCGGGCCCGGCTGGTCCACCGCGAGCAGCGGCGCGCCGACCACAGCACGCAGGTCGTGCCGGGCGGCACGGTCACCGAGCGCTGGGTGCCGGTCGAGCGGGTGGGGCTGTATGTGCCGGGCGGCCGGGCCGTCTACCCGTCCTCCGTTGTGATGAATGTGGTGCCCGCGCAGGAGGCCGGGGTCGGCTCGATGGCCGTCTCCTCGCCGCCCCAGCGTGACTTCGACGGGCTGCCGCACCCCACCATCCTGGCGGCGTGCGCGCTGCTCGGCGTGGACGAGGTGTACGCGGCGGGCGGCGCCCAGGCCGTCGCCATGTTCGCGTACGGCACCGAGGAGTGCCGCCCGGTCTCCCTGGTCACCGGACCCGGGAACATCTATGTGGCCGCGGCCAAGCGGCTGCTCAAGGGGCGTATCGGCATCGACGCCGAGGCCGGCCCCACCGAGATCGCGATCCTCGCCGACGCCACCGCCGACCCGGTGCATGTCGCCGCCGACCTGATCAGCCAGGCCGAGCACGACCCGCTGGCCGCCTCGGTGCTCGTCACCGACTCCGAGGAGCTGGCCGCGGCGGTCGAGAAGCAGCTGGACGCGCAGGTCGCCGCGACCAAGCACGTCGAGGACCGGATCCGCCCGGCACTGACCGGGCGGCAGTCCGGAATCGTGCTGGTCGACGGCCTGGACCAGGGCCTCGCGGTCGTGAACGCGTACGCTGCCGAGCACCTGGAGATCCAGACCAGGGACGCGGCGGCGGTCGCGGCCCGGGTGCGGAACGCCGGCGCGATCTTCGTCGGGCCGTACGCGCCCGTCAGCCTCGGCGACTACGCGGCCGGGTCCAATCACGTGCTGCCCACCGGGGGCTGCGCCTGCCACTCCTCGGGGCTGTCGGTGCAGTCCTTCCTGCGCGGCATCCATGTCGTGGACTACACGCGGGAGGCGCTGGCGGAGGTCGCCGGCCATGTGGTGACGCTCGCCGAGGCGGAGGATCTGCCCGCCCACGGCGCCGCGGTGAAGGCAAGGTTCGACTGGAAGGTGCCAGGGGACAAGTGACCGGCATTGACGATCTCCCCATCAGGGACGAGCTGCGCGGCAAGTCCCCGTACGGTGCCCCCCAGCTGGACGTACCCGTACGGCTGAACACCAACGAGAACCCGTATCCGCTGCCCGAGGCCCTGGTGGCCCGGATCGCCGAGCGGGTCACGGAGGCGGCCCGCCACCTCAACCGCTACCCCGACCGGGACGCGATCGAGCTGCGCACGGAGCTCGCGAAGTATCTGACCCGCACGGCCGGGCACGAGGTCGGCGTGGCCAATGTGTGGGCCGCCAACGGTTCGAACGAGGTGCTGCAGCAGCTGCTGCAGACCTTCGGCGGGCCCGGGCGCACCGCCATCGGCTTCGAGCCCTCGTACTCGATGCACGCGCTGATCTCCCGTGGCACCGGCACCGGCTGGATTTCCGGCCCGCGGAATGCCGACTTCACCATCGATGTCGACGCGGCCCGCGCGGCCATCGCCGAGCACTGCCCCGACGTCGTCTTCATCACCTCGCCGAACAACCCGACCGGCACCGCCGTCGAGGCCGAGACCGTTCTCGCCCTCCACGACGCGGCACAGGCGGCGCGGGCGAACGCGGCCGGGGCGCTGGTGGTGATCGACGAGGCGTACGGGGAGTTCAGCCACCGCGCCTCGCTGCTTCCGCTGATCGAGGGACGGCCGCGGCTGGTCCTCTCCCGGACGATGTCCAAGGCGTTCGGCGCGGCCGGACTGCGGGTCGGCTACCTCGCCGCCGACCCGGCGGTGGTGGACGCCGTCCAGCTGGTCCGCCTGCCCTACCACCTGTCCGCCGTCACCCAGGCCACCGCGCTGGCCGCGCTCGAACACACCGATACCCTGCTCGGGTACGTCGAGGCCCTCAAGGCCGAGCGGGACCGGCTGGTGCGCGAGCTGCGCGCACTCGGCTGCGAGGTGACCGAGTCGGACGCCAACTTCGTACAGTTCGGCCGCTTCGAGGACGCCCACGTGGCGTGGCAGGCCCTGCTGGAGCGAGGAGTCCTGGTCCGTGACAACGGCGTACCGGGGTGGCTGCGGGTCACCGCGGGCACCCCGGCCGAGAACGACGCGTTCCTCGACGCGGTACGCGAGCTGATGAAGGAGACAAGCGCATGACCCGCGTGGGCCGTGTGGAGCGCACCACCAAGGAAACCTCCGTCGTCGTCGAGATCGATCTGGACGGTAACGGCGATGTAGAAGTATCGACTGGTGTCGGCTTCTACGACCACATGCTCGACCAGCTCGGCCGCCACGGCCTCTTCGACCTCACCGTCAAGACCGAGGGCGACCTGCACATCGACACCCACCACACCATCGAGGACACCGCCCTCGCGCTCGGCGCCGCCTTCAAGCAGGCACTCGGCGACAAGGTGGGCATCTACCGCTTCGGCAACTGCACGGTGCCACTGGACGAGTCGCTGGCCCAGGTGACCGTCGACCTCTCGGGCCGCCCGTACCTGGTGCACAGCGAGCCGGAGAACATGGCGCCGATGATCGGCACCTACGACACGACGATGACCCGGCACATCCTGGAGTCCTTCGTCGCCCAGGCGCAGATCGCCCTGCACGTCCACGTCCCGTACGGGCGCAACGCCCACCACATCGTCGAATGCCAGTTCAAGGCGCTGGCGCGGGCGCTGCGCTATGCGAGCGAGCGCGACCCGCGTGCGGCGGGCATTCTCCCCTCCACGAAGGGCGCATTGTGAGCGACGCACGCGCGGCCACCGGGCCGCAGACAGCATTCGAGCCGCACGTTCGCCGCGCGGGCGGAGAAGCGAACGGAAAGATGCTGTGAGCGGTCTTTCTACTGCCTTCATCGTTCTCGGGCTGTTTCTGCTCGGCGGGGTCTACTCCTTCGTCAAGCAGGGCCTGCCCAAGAGCATCATCGTGCTGCTCGGCATCGGCGCCGCGATGTCGCTCACGGCCGGAATCCTTCGGCTGGAGGTGTGGAATTGACCGCGGGCGCCAAGAAGGTCGTCGTCTTCGACTACGGCTTCGGTAACGTACGGTCCGCCGAGCGGGCCCTCGCCCACGTCGGCGCGGATGTCGAGATCACCCGTGACTACGACCGCGCCGCCGCCGCCGACGGCCTCCTGGTCCCCGGCGTAGGCGCCTTCGCCGCCTGTATGAAGGGGCTGCGCGAGGCCCGCGGCGACTGGCTCGTGGGGCGCCGGCTGGCCGGCGGGCGCCCGGTCATGGGCATCTGCGTGGGCATGCAGATCCTCTTCGGGCGGGGCATCGAGCACGGCGTGGAGGCCGAGGGCCTGGACGAATGGCCCGGCACCGTCGAGCAGCTGAACGCCCCCGTCGTCCCCCACATGGGGTGGAACACGGTCAAGCCCCCCGAGGATTCCCAGCTCTTCGCGGGCCTCGACGAGGACGCCCGCTTCTACTTCGTGCACTCCTACGCGGTCCGCACCTGGGAACTCGAAGTGACCAACCCGCACATCCCCGCCCCCAAGGTCACCTGGGCCACTCACGGCGAGCCGTTCGTCGCCGCGGTGGAGAACGGCCCGCTGTGGGCCACCCAGTTCCACCCCGAGAAGTCCAGCGACGCCGGAGCGCAGCTGCTGCGCAACTGGCTCGACACGCTCTGACCGGCCCGGCCGCCCCCGTCACTCCGTAGTCCTCACCGTAAGGTCTCCCATGAGCACGCACCGCCTCGAACTCCTCCCCGCCGTCGACGTCCGCGACGGCCAGGCCGTACGCCTCGTCCACGGCGAGTCCGGCTCCGAGACGTCCTACGGCGACCCGCTGGAGGCCGCCCTCGCCTGGCAGCGGGCCGGCGCCGAGTGGCTGCACCTGGTGGACCTGGACGCGGCCTTCGGCACCGGCGACAACCGCGAGCGGATCGCCGAGGTCGTGCGCACCATGGACATCAAGGTCGAGCTCTCCGGCGGCATCCGCGACGACGCCTCGCTCGCCGCCGCCCTCGGCACCGGCTGCACCCGCGTCAACCTCGGCACCGCCGCGCTGGAGTCCCCTGAGTGGGTGGCCAAGATCATCGCCGAGCACGGGGACCGCATCGCCGTGGGACTCGACGTCCGCGGCACCACCCTGCGCGGCCGCGGCTGGACCCGCGACGGCGGCGACCTGTACGAGACTCTCGCCCGGCTGGACTTTGAGGGCTGCGCCCGCTACGTCGTCACCGACATCGCCAAGGACGGCACCCTCCAGGGCCCCAACCTGGAGCTGCTGAAGAACGTCTGCGCCGCGACCGACAAGCCGGTCGTCGCCTCCGGCGGCGTTTCCTCCCTTGACGACCTGCGTGCCCTTGCGACCCTGGTACCGGAGGGTGTGGAGGGCGCCATTGTCGGCAAGGCGCTCTACGCCAAGGCGTTCACCTTGGAAGAGGCGTTGGAGGCGGTATCGGTATGACCTCACCCGAGAATGTGCGGCGCGTCCAGGCGGACAGCCCCTGGGAAGAGACCATCGGCTTCGCCAGGGCCGTCGCGGTCGGCGACCGGGTCCTGGTGGCCGGGACGATGCCACTGGTGGGCGGGGTCCTGCAGGGCGAGGGCGATCCGTACGAACAGACGCTGGCCGCCTTCCGTAACACGCTGGACGCGCTGCGGAAGTTCGACCTCGGCGTCGAATCGGTCATCCGTACCCGCATGTACCTCACCCACGCGCGCGATGTGGACGAGGTGGGCCGCGCCCACAAGGAACTGTTCGACGCCGTACGCCCCGCCGCGACCCTCGTCGTGGTGTCCGGCTTCGTCGACTCGCGCGTCCTGGTGGAAGTCGAAGTAGAAGCATTCCGAGGAGCCCGAGCGTCATGACCCTGGCGGTCCGAGTCATCCCCTGCCTGGACGTGGACAACGGCCGGGTCGTCAAGGGAGTCAACTTCCAGAACCTGCGGGACGCGGGCGACCCCGTCGAGATGGCCAAGATCTACGGCGAGGAGGGCGCCGACGAGCTGACCTTCCTCGACATCACGGCCTCCTCGGGCAACCGCGAGACCACGTACGACGTGGTGCGCCGCACCGCGGAGCAGGTCTTCATCCCGCTCACCGTGGGCGGCGGCGTCCGCACCGTGGAGGACGTCGACAAGCTGCTGCGGGCCGGCGCCGACAAGGTCGGCGTCAACACCGCCGCCATCGCCCGCCCCGAGCTGATCCGGGAGATCGCCGAGCGCTTCGGCAGCCAGGTCCTCGTCCTGTCCGTCGACGCCCGCCGCTGCGGTGAGGGCACGGTCACCCCGTCCGGCTACGAGGTCACCACCCACGGCGGTCGCCGCGGCACCGGCATCGACGCCGTCGAATGGGCCCACCGCGCCGCCGAGCTGGGCGCGGGGGAGATCCTGCTGAACTCGATGGACGCCGACGGCACCAAGGACGGCTACGACACCGCCATGATCGAGGCGGTCCGCAAGCACGTCACCGTCCCCGTCATCGCCAGCGGCGGCGCCGGCCGGCTCGCCGACTTCTCCCCGGCGATCGCCGCGGGCGCGGACGCGGTGCTCGCGGCCTCGGTCTTCCACTTCGGCGATCTGCGCATCGGCCAGGTCAAGGAGGCGCTGCGGGAGGCGGGACACCCCGTGCGGCTGTAGGCCTGCGGGCGCTCCGGGCGGCGGTCGGCCGTGCCGCCGCCCGGAGCGCCGGGCCGGGCTCACACCCCGGGGTCGAAGGTGTCGAAGGCGCGCAGCACCAGCTTGCCCTGGGGATCGTCGGACGGGTGGCCGATCACATAGAGGGTGTCCCCCCACCAGCCGGCACTCATCATGTCGACACGATTGAGAGAGTGCTTGGGCGTGTACACCACGCCCCGGGACTCCTCCTCGCCGTCCCGCAGCCCGAGGGCGACGAGTGTCGGATCCCCGCCAAGCCGCTTGGACGCCTTGAGCGCGATCACCTTGCCGTCGTCCGTCAGGCCGACCTGCCTCATCTGCCGCTTGGACCAGAGCACCTTGCCGGTCTTGAGGTCGGTGGCCCCCAGGCCCGCGGTGTCGTCATAGTTGGACAGCAGCACCGACTCGTCCCTGTCGACGATGGTCGTGTTTCCGAACTGGACGTTCGCCAGCTTGCCCGTCAGACGGAAGCTCTTGTCCGGCTTTCCGTCCTCCGTGTAGGTCTGCAGATAGCGCTTGGCGTCGTCGCTGCCCTCCTGGTCGACCAGGACCAGGGTCAGTGGGTCGTCCCCCACCACCTGCTCCACGTCCCGCTTCTCGTTCGGGAACTTCCAGGTGTCGCCGTACCGCAGGTCAAGGATGCTCAGCTCGTCTTCCGGCTTGACGTCGCTGCAACTGCTGGAATAGGCCAGGTAGCGGGAGGACCACTCGATGTCGTTCCCGCAGTCGCGACCGCGTGAGTGCACCGTCCACTTCTTGGCGCCCCCGGAGATGGCGTACGCCGACACCACACCGATACTGGCGACCACCGTGTCCTCGCCGACCTCGACGCGCGGCGCGACCGTCTTGTAGCCGCTCGACAGGTTCTTCGACCACAGCGTCCGCCCGGTCTCCGTGTCGAACACGACGAGAAACGCGCAGTCGTTGCCGCCCGCGTCGTAGACGGCGGCGCCGACGCCCTCGGAGTTCGGCTGCGGGGCGATGGCGCAGACCTCGCTCGCCCCGTCGGGCGTCTTCACCGTCCACAGCGTCTTGCCGGTCTCGGGGTCGAAGGCGCGCACGCCGTTGTCGTCGGCGTAGACGGGGCCGCGGATGGTTCTCCACAGGGCGGGCAGCCCACTGAGGTTGCCCAGAACATGCGACTCGGGCAGCTCCGTCTGCCACTTCTGACGCAGGGCGTGGGCCGGGGGCGACGACTGCTTCGCCGCGGGGGTGGCGGAGTCGTCGGAGGCCGAACTGTCGTGCTTGAACAGTGCGACCGTGATGCCGCCCGCCAGCAACAGCACGACGATCGCGATGACGGTCGCGACCTTGCCCCCGCCGCGCCGCGGCGGCACGGGCGGGGGCGGCGGCCACGGGGCGCCGGGGGCGCCGCTCTCGGGTGGCTGCTGCGGATAGGAGGGCAGCCCGCCGCCCTGGCCGGACCGCGGCATGGTGGGCGGGACGGTGGGGGGACCGGGCGGCGGCCCGGCGTCGGGCGCGGCCGGGGGCACGGGCGGTCTCGGCGGCATCCGCGGCGGCTGCCCCGACGGCTGTCCGCCCTCGCCGTCCCCGTGTGGTCCGCCCTGACCAGGCACCTGGCCATCGCCGTCGTGCGTCACTGTTCCAACTCCCGATCCCCGAGCGGGCCGCGCCCTGCGGCCCGCACCAAGAACAGACGACGATCGACGCCGTGGCGTTGCAGGAGGGGCGGAGCTTTCAGATACCCAGGCGGGCCGCGATCCCGTCGAGGACGGCGTCGAGCCCCGTCTCGAACTGCCACTCCGCGTCGTCCTTGCGGGTCGCCTCGTTGATGTAGCGCTGGTAGGTCGGGTAGCGGCCGGTGTTCATCAGCCATGTCATGCGCGGGGCCAGGGCGACGCGTGTCTCGTCCGCGCTGGACCAGCCCTGCTCCTGCATCAGCTCGGTGAGGCCGATTTCGCGGTCCACGGCGCCTTTGACGTAGGAGTCGACGGCGCGGCAGACCGCCATCATCGTGTCGACGTCCAGGTCGAGCTCGGCGAGCGAGGCCAGGGCGCTTTCGGCCACGGCCACTTGGTTCGGGGTCAGCGTGGACACCGCCGTGCGGGCCACCCAGGGGTGCTGGAGGAGCACCGCTCGGGTGCGCTGGGCGCGCGTCCGGGCGGCCTGCCGCCAGTCTTCGGCGCCCTCGGGTGGCGTCATCTCGGCGTAGACATGGTCGACCATCAGTTCCAAGAGCTCGTCCTTGCCGGACACATAGCGGTACGCCGCCATCGGCGCGACCCCCAGATCGGTCGCGAGGCGGCGCATGGTGACGGCGTCGATGCCTTCCGCGTCGGCGATCGCCACCGCGGCTTGGGCGATGCGCTGCGGGGTGAGCGTGGAGCGCGGGGCGGGAGCCGGGCGGTCCAGCCGCTCCCACAGGAAGGCGGCGTCCGACTCGTGCCGCTCCGGCTTCGCCTGCGTCTCCCGTTTCTTCCGAGGAGGCATGGGGGTGAGCTCCTTTCAGACGGTTCAGTGTACAGAGTATGGGCGAGTGGACAACGTACACTGTCGTGTGTACGTTGTATCGCATCGGATACGACGTACACAGTGAAGGGGAGCCCTCCCATGAACGACCTCAACGACAGCCCGCTGCGCGTGGCCGTCCTCGTCGGCAGTACCCGGGACGGCCGCTTCGGCCCTGTGGTGGCCGGGTGGGTGGCGGGCCACATAGCCCAGCGCGAAGACCTGCAGGCCGACCTCGTCGACCTGGTCGAGACCCCGGTACCGACCGTCATGCCGGCCTTCGGACAGCAGCCGTCCGACCAGGACGTGGCGCTGCTCGGCGCCGTCGCCCCGCGGCTGGCGGCGGCCGACGCGTTCGTCGTCATCACGCCGGAGTACAACCACAGTTACCCGGCAGCCCTGAAGAACGCGATCGACTGGCACAACCCGCAGTGGCACGCCAAGCCGGTCGCCTTCGTCTCCTACGGCGGCATCTCCGGCGGCCTGCGCGCGGTCGAGCACCTGCGGGGCGTCCTGGCCGAGCTGCACGCGGTGACCATCCGCAACACCGTCAGCTTCCACAACTACGGCGACAAGTTCGACGCGGACGGCAAGCCCCTGGACCCGGAGTGCGATGCCGCGGCCAAGTCCCTGCTCGACCAGCTGACCTGGTGGGGGCTGGCGCTGCGGGACGCCCGCGCCGCCCGCCCGTACACCGGCTGAGGCGGGACGGAGCGATGACCAGCGACACGGGGGACACGCCCCCACCCGCCCGGCAGAATCTTCCCTACCTGGGCATCTTCGGCCTGATGCTCGGCATCTTCCTCGCGACGCTCGACGGGCAGATCGTCGGCGTCGCGCTGCCGACCATCGTCGGCGACCTGGGGGGCCTCGACCACTTCTCCTGGGCCGTCACGTCCTACCTGCTCGCCCTGGCCGCGACCACCCCGGTCTGGGGCAAACTCGGCGACCTCTACGGCCGCAAGGGCGCCTACCTCTGGTCCGTGGTGCTCTTCCTGGCCGGCACCGTCCTGTGCGGGCTCGCGCAGAACATGGGGCAACTCATCGCCTTCCGCGCCGCCCAGGGCCTCGGGGCGGGCGGCCTCATGGTCGGTGCGATGTCCATCATCGGCGTGGTGGTCCCCGCGCAGGACCGCGGCCGCGTCCAGTCGATGGTCGGCGTGATGCTGCCGGTCGCCTTCGTCGGCGGTCCGCTGCTCGGCGGATTCATCACCGATGCCCTGAACTGGCGCTGGGTCTTTTACGTCAACGTGCCCTTCGGCATCGTCGCGCTGCTCGCCGTCGGCAAGGGCGTACGGCTGCCACGGGCACGGGGCGGCGGACGGATCGACTACCCCGGTACGGCCCTGCTGACCGCCGCCATCCTGTCGCTCACCCTGCTGGCCGGCTGGGGCGGCACCCGCTACGACTGGACCTCACCGCAGAGCGTGCTGCTCGGCGCGGTGGCCGCCGCGGCCCTCGCCGCCTTCATCCGGGTGGAACGGCGCGCGGCGGAACCCGTCATCCCGCTGCGGCTCTTCCACAGCCGCGAGTTCACCCTCGCCCAGGCCCTCAGCTTCCTGGTCGGCGCCGCGCTGATCTCGGTGGCGAGCTACCTGCCCCAGTACATGCAGTTCGTGCAGGGCTCCTCCTCCACCGCCAGCGGCATGCAGGGCCTGCCCCTGATGCTGGGCATGCTGGCGGCGCAGCTCATCACCGGCCGGCTGATGGACCGGGGCGGCCTGGAGCGCGTGGTGCCGATCACCGGTGCCGCCCTCACGGTCACCGGCGTACTCCTGCTGCTCCTGCTCGGCACCGGCACCCCGGTGTTCGCCGCCTCGGCCCTCCCCCTGGTGTTCGGCGCCGGCGTCGGCATGCTGATGCAGAGCACGCTGCTCACCACGATGAGCACCGCCCCGCCACGCGACATGGGCGCAGCCACCGGAACCGTCACCCTGCTGCGCACGATCGGCGGCTCGCTCGGCGTCGCCGCCCTCGGCTCCGTGCACATCGGCCGGATGACGGCCGAACTGGCCGACCGGCTCGGCCACCGCACCGCAGAACGGCTCACCTCCACGGGCGAGGTGACCCCGGCCTCGTTCGACAGGATGCCGGGCCAGACCCGCTACGCCGTCCAGGAGGCGTTCATCAGCGGACTGCACGGCGTCCTCATCGGCACGGCCGTCCTCGCCGCGGCCGCCTTCGCCCTCGCCTGGTGCGTCCGCGGCAACTCGGCCGCCAAGTCCCTGGAGCCGGCCGGCAATACGGACCGCACCCGGACCCCGGCGACAGCCACGGACTGAAGCCTTGTCGCACGCCCCCGACCGAGAAAGCAGACCCGCCCATGTCCAGCACCTCCGCCGCACGCGCCAAGGACGTGCTTCTGCGCCCCTTCACCTTGGGCGGCCTCACTGGGCACGGACCGCAAGCCCGGCTCCCCGCCCGTGCCCGACGCCCCGCCCATGGGCCCGTCCGGCATCGCCGTCGACGGCACGGAGTCCGGCCGGGCCATGACGCGGACCGACATCGACGACGTCGTCGCGGCCTATGCCACGGCTGCCGCGTCCGCCGAGCGGATCGGGTTCGACGGCGTGGAGGTCCACGCGGGCCACGGCTACCTCATCGACCAGTTCCTCTGGGAGCGCACCAACCGGCGTACCGACGCCTACGGTGGCGACCTCGTCGCCCGCTCCCGCTTCGCCGCCGAGGTCGTCACCGCGGTCCGCCGGGCGGTCTCCCCGGGCTTCCCGATCACCCTCCGGCTCTCGCAGTGGAAGATGGGCGCCTACGACGCCAGGCTCGCACGGTCGCCCCAAGAACTCGAAGCCCTGCTCGCCCCGCTGGCCGACGCCGGAGTCGACGCCTTCCACTGCTCCACCCGCCGCTTCCACCGGCCCGAGTTCGAAGGGTCCGGCCTCAACCTCGCAGGCTGGGCGAAGAAGCTCTCGGGCAAGCCTGCGATCTCTGTCGGCTCGGTCGGCCTCGACAACGAGTTCACCGATGTGATCCAGGGCCGACCGGGCGAGGTCAAAAGCATCGACGACCTGCTCGACCGGATGGAGCGCGACGAGTTCGACCTCGTGGCCGTCGGCCGCGCCCTGCTCGGCGACCCCAATTGGCTCACGAAGATCCTCAGCGGCCGGACCGCGGACCTCAGGCCCTTCCAGGTGGGCCTGCTCGGTTCCCTGAACTGAGAACGGATGGAAGCGGAGTCTTTCCCGACCTCATATACGCCGACGGCGCTCGCCGATGAGTTCTGGCGGCGGGACCGGTCTGCCCTCATGGGGGCCAAAGACAGACCCGAACCGGAAGGAAGAGCACTCATGGCGAACGTCGACGTCGTCCGCGCATGCATGGAGAGCTACCTCGCCCAGGACCGTGATACCGCCGAGCGGCTGATTGCCGAGGAATTCGTCTTCACGAGTCCGCAGGACGACCACATCGACAAGGCCGCGTTCTTCGAACGCTGCTTCCCCACGGTCGATCGCCTCCGGTACCAGAAGATCCTGGAAGCGGTCCCCACCGGAGGCGACGACGTCTTTCTCCTCTACGAGTACGAGCTGAAGACCGGCGGACGCTATCGCAACGTCGAGCTGATCACCGTGCGGGACGGAAGGATCACCGAGATTCAGGTCTTCTTCGGCGGCCGCGTCCCCGCATCGGTTGAGCGGTGGCGATGTGAGCCGCCGGCGGAATCGGGAAGGCCGGGACCCGGGAGCGGGGGGTGACCCGCAAGGTCACGACTCGAAGTCGGTGAACCCGTACGGGATGCCTCCCCGCTCGATCAGCGCGTCCTCCAGCTCGTCCTCGTCGAGGTCGTCCTCCTCGCAGTCCTCCCAGCCGGAGTCCGAGAAAGCGACGGCATCGGGATCCTCGGCGAGCAGCACATAGTCGCCGTACGTCGCGACCTCGCCGGTCAGCGCCGGTACTTCGATGGCGTCCCAGTCGACGGTGACCTTGAGCGCCTTGTCGAGTTCCCCGGAGAACATGCCATCGGCGAGCACCTCGGACACCTTGGCCGGGTCATCCGCGCCGACGGCGTAACCGGTCGGCTCGCCGGAGTCGAGGAAGGTGATGTCCGGATAGCCGTCGACCGAGACCGTGACGAAGGGGTGGAGGTCTATCGAGTGCGTCCGTGTGCCTTGCTGGTACACGTGGAGCGCGAGCTCCGCGGCGGGGTTGTACCAGCACAGCAGATACACGTTGAGGCTCGCGGACAGTTCGTTCGCGAGGTCGGCCTTCACCTCGTCGAGACTGCCGCTGATGTAGTGGGCGTCTTTGCGGGCGGCTCCCGGGGACACTCCGAAGACCAGGTCGTAGAAGCTCTTGGACAGCATGACGGCCAAGCTACACGGCGGCGTTGACGAATGCGGCGCGATGCCTAACGGCCCTCGATGATGACCGCGACCCCGTCGAGCAGCGGCCCCAGGCCGAACTCGAAGAGTTCGTCGAGGCGGAGGTCGTAGCCGTTCGGGAGGGAGGCGGTGAGGCGGGTGAACGTCGGGTAGCGGGGGGAGGTGGTGATCGCCTGGAGGGCCTGGGACTGACGGTCCATCCACTCGTCCTCCGACAGGCCAGTGGCGGCCTCGGCCTGGGCCTCCTGTTCCAGGTTGGCCGCGATGCCCTGGACGTAGCTGTAGAGCAGGACGTGCAGGTCGAGGACGGCCGTCGGGTCGAGGCCGTGGTCGTCGAGGGCGGCGAGCACCCATTCGGCGTGGACCATCAGGTTGGGCAGCAGCAGGGGGCGGGTGAGGGGTCCGGTCTGGGCAAGCCAGGGGTGGTTGCGGTAGCGGGCCCATAGGGTGCGCGCGGCCAGTTCCAGGCGGGGGCGCCAGCCGGGGGGAGGGTCGGCGGGATAGGGCTTCTCGCCGAACGCGGTGTCGGCCATGAGCAGCACAAGGTCCTCCTTGCTGCCGATATGGCGATATGGCGACATCGCGGCCACGCCCAGCCGCGCCGCGACGCCGCGCATCGACAGCGCGGCAAGCCCCTCGGAGTCGGCGATCTCGATGGCCGCGCGGACGATGCGTTCGCGGGTCAGCTCGTGTTCGGGGCCCGGGGGCGAGGGTGGGGGCGGGGGCGGTGTGGTGCGGCGTACGGGGGAGGAGGAGGCCCGCGTGGCCACGACCGTGCCGACTCGGGGGCGCGCCTCGACGAGGCCTTCCAGGCGCAGGGTGGTGAGCGCCTTGGTGGCGGTGGCGAGGGCGACGCCCCACTCCTTGGCGATCTGACGGGTCGAGGGCACCCGGTCGCCGGGGGCCAGTTCGCCGTCCGCGATGCGGCGCCGGATCTCGGTGACGATGCGCAGATAGGGCGGATCGGGCTCCGGGGGCATCTCCAACTCCGTCCCTTCGATTTTTCTGCGCTGATTTTTTGGCTCGCTGCGCCTGTACTAGTGCAGACCTTAGCAGGGGAGGGGGCTGGAAGCGGGCGTCTGTACTAGTTCAGATGCAGAAGAAAGTACAGCTGGGGGCGGATGCTTACGGTGTACATTCAGTTTCGCGTACACCGTATGAAGGAGCTCCCATGAAGACTGTGCTCATCTCCGGCGCCGGCCTCGCCGGCCCCGCGCTCGCCTACTGGCTGCGCCACCACGGCTTCGCCCCGACCGTCGTCGAGCGCGCGCCCGCGCCGCGTACCGGCGGGCAGGCGGTGGACATCCGGGGCGTGGCCCTCGAAGTCGTCCGGCGCATGGGGCTGCTGGAGCGGGCGCGTGAGCTGCGCACCCGGATGCGGGGCATGTCGGTGCTCGACGGCGAGGGCAACGAGATCGAGCGGTCCACCGACAAGACGTACAGCAGCGGCCGGCTCGACAGCGACGACATCGAGCTGCTGCGCGAGGACCTGACGGGGCTGCTGTACGAGCGGACCCGGGATGGCGCGGAGTACGTCTTCGGCGACGGCGTCGCGGCCCTCCAGCAGGACGAGTACGGCGTGCGCGTGGAGTTCGAGAGCGGGCGGTCGCGCGGCTTCGATCTGGTGGTCGGCGCCGATGGGCAGCACTCGACTGTGCGCGGCCTGGTCTTCGGCCCCGAGGAGGAGTTCGCGCACCCCCTCGGGATGCAGGTGGCGATCTTCCGCGCGGACAACTTCCTGGGCCTGGAGGAATGGCAGTTGTGGCTCAGGGACGGCGCCGCGGGCTACGGCATCTACCCCGTACGCGACAACTCCGAGCTGAGGATCACCTTCGGCTGGGCGGCGGCCGGGCCCCAGGAGCAGCGGGTCGACCACCGCGACATCGAGGGGCAGAAGCGGGCGCTCGCCGACCGGATGGCCGCCGTCCGCTGGGAGGCGCCGAGGATGCTCAAGGCGATGTGGGAGGCGTCCGACTTCTACTCGGATGCGATGGCACAGATCCGGATGGACCGGTGGTCGCACGGCAGGGTGGCGCTGCTCGGGGACGCGGGCTACTGCGCGTCCCCGCTGTCGGGCCAGGGCACCAGCCTGGCCCTGGTGGGCGCCTACGTACTGGCCGACGCGCTGGGCCGGGCGGAGGGCGACCACCGCGCGGCGTACGACCAGTACGAGCGGCGTATGCGGCCGTTCGTACTGGTCAACCAGGCGCTGGCCACGGAGAATCCGGGCGGGCCGGCCTCCGAGGCCTCGGTCGAGCGGGCCAAGAACGCGATCTCGCTATAACCGGGCCAACCGGTCATCAGGAGGCGGTCGTCGCGTAGGCGCAGGGTGGGAGGGCGCAGGGTCGTGCGCCCCGACCACCCCATGGCCACCGGGCTCCACCGTCACCCCCATGTAATCTCCCGCACACCCTGGTACTGGGCGTGGCCCGCGTCGGACGGGTCTCCGCCGTGGACCTTGGCCAGTGCGCGCTTGACCAGGCGGTCGGTCGTGACGGCCCGGCTAATTTTTTCTTTGATGGTATTGGCGTATGACTGCCCCAAGTCCCGTGCCAACCGCGAATCGTCACCCTCAGGAGAATCGAATCGTACGGTGCCGTCGGAGTTGTCGGAGAACTTGTACCCATAGACCTCCGCCCTTACGACGACCCGCTTGACTGTGTCCTGCATCTCAGTCAGCTGGGAATGCGCGTCGTCCAGGATGGCATAGATGCTGCTGGCCTCCTTGTACAGGTCCTCGAACTCTTTCGCGGTCTTGCGGACGAATTCAT
>NZ_JARAXF010000033.1:0-119560 GCF_033793745.1 Streptomyces sp. ME19-01-6
TTCGCGAAGCCGGCGAACAGCGGCGTGGCGAACATCAGCAGCATGATCGTGCCATGCATGGTGAACGCCTGGTTGAACTGCTCGTTCGTCATGATCTGCAGACCGGGGCGGGCCAGCTCGGCGCGCATGAACAGCGCCAGGAGACCGCCGATGCAGAAGAACGCGAACGACGTGACGAGGTAGAGCGTGCCGATCGTCTTGTGGTCGGTGGTGGTCAACCACCTCACGGCCGCGGAACCGGGGCTCTTGCGGAGCGTGGGCGGGGCCGCCGGTGCCGCGACAACACTGTTGTTACTCATGCCCGGTAGGTGTCCGGCACCCTGCTCGATCGTCACAGGGGAGGCGGGAAAAAGAAACTTTCCCGTAGGTGTGATGATCAGGGGCGTGCCGGACACCTACCGGGCATGAGCCCCGACGAAGCCTTCGACACCGCCTACCGTGAGCATTACTGGGCGGTGAGCCGCTTCGTGGCGCGACGGCTGGACGGCCAGCCGAGCGAGGTCGAGGAAGTGGTGGCGGAGGTGTTCGCCGTCGCCTGGCGACGCCGCCGCGAGCTGCCCGATGCGCCCTTGCCCTGGCTGTACGGGGTGGCGCGCAACTGCCTGGCCAACGCCGTGCGCGGGCGCGGGCGGTACCGCAGACTGCTCGCCAGGCTCGGCCATCATGAGGTGACGGGGGGTCAGCGCACCGTGGCGAGCCCGGACGCCGACCGGCCGGGCTCCTGGGTGCTGGAGGCGCTGGACCGGCTCACCGAGGCGGATCAGGAGGTGCTGAAGCTGACGGCGTGGGAGGAGCTCACCGTCGAGGAGCTGGCCACCGCCCTGGGGTGCGGCCGGTCGGCCGCGGCCATGCGGCTGCACCGGGCCCGGCAGCGGCTGCGGGCGCAGATCGACACGGTGCGCGGGGCTGTCCCGGTACCGGCGCGAACGAGCACGGAGGATGAACGGAAATGACCGACGAACTCGATCTGCTCCGCGGCGCCAACCCCGTCCCCGCCGACGCCGACCGCTGGCGGGACCGGCCGCTGGACGGCGAAGGCGAGCGACGGCTGCGGCAGCTGGTGGCCGGCGCCCGCCGGCGCCGTACCGTCCGGCGGGTCGTCGTGGGCGTGGCCACGGCGACGGCGGGCGCGGTCGTCGCGATCGCCCTGACCGTCTCGGGCCCGGCCTCCTCCCCGGCCGTGGCCGCCCCGGTGGCGCTGCGGCCGCATGCCTCCAGCGCCGACGTATCGCTGGCGGAGATCGCCCGCCGGGCCCGGGCCGCGGCGGCCGCCGAGCCCGGGAAGTCGGTGCGCGGCAGTCATGTCCAGGACTGGTCGATGGGCCTGGAGTCGGGGAAGGACGCGGTGACGGTTCCCCAGGAGACGCTGACCCGCTGGAACGCGGACGGCAGCGGCTCGCTGCTCGTGGTCGCCACCGACCCCCGCCACCCGGGGCGCCCGGTCATCGACGACAGCTTCCCGCCCCGTACGGTCCACGACGGCAAGGTGGTGCGCCGGGAGAACTACCCGCCGGGCATCAGCGGCGCGAACCAGAGCTTCTTCGAGCCGCCGCCGGCCGGCGCCGCCGCGCTGCGCGACTATCTCGCCGTCTGGCACCCGGACGCGGACCGCGACCCGGACGAGCTGCTGGGCGCGGTCCAGGACTTCCTCCGCGTGTGGACACCCGGTCCGCGCGAGATCGCGAACCTCGCCACCCTGCTCTCCCGTGACGCGGGCCTGCGCCCGGCCGGCCGGGTCACCGACCGGATGGGCCGGGAGGGGCAGGCGTTCGTGCGCACCGGGGGCGAGCTGCAGCGCATGGTCGTCCTCGACCCGGACGACGGGAGGGTGCTCGATGTAGAGGAGACCTGCACCCACGACGACCCCGAGTACCGGGTCAAGGCGGGCGATGTGCTCTCGTACACGGCCTGGCTGTCGTGAGCGCTCCGGCCGTCACCTGTTTCCATCCGTTCGTCATGATCCGTCCGGCTGGCAGCGGGGGCACCAGGTCGTGGTTCGCCCGGACATCCGGCCGCGGCGCAGCGGGCCGCCGCACCGCGGGCAGTGCGGGTCGGGGTCGTCGCGGCGGCCGGTGAGCCAGGAGGGGCTGGTGGGCACGTGCCCCGCCTGCACCGAGGTGCGCAGCACGCCGCGCATCGCGCGCTCCAGCCGGGCGCGTTCCTCGGGGGTCAGATCGGCGGTCCGCCGCGCCGGGTGGATGCCCGCGCGCCACAGGATCTCGTCGCCGAGGAGATTGCCGAGCCCGGCGACGACGGACTGGTCGGTCAGGGTCGCCTTGACGCGTCCGCGCCGCCCCGCCAGCCGCTTGTCGAGTTCGGCGCGGCTCACGGACAGCGCGTCCGGGCCCTGGTCCCCCAGGATCCGGTCGACGTCGGCGCCGGTGGCGGCCAGCCACAGGCCGCGCAGCTTGCGCTGGTCCCGGTAGCGGAGGTCGTGGCCGTCGTCGAGGACGAAGGTGACGCGGTCGTGCGGGTGGGACGGGTCGTCGTGCGGGCGGCACAGCAGGTCTCCGGTCATCCCGAAGTGCAGGAGTACGGTAGGACCGTCGGTAGGGGCGATCAGCCACTTGCCGTGCCGCTCCGGCGCGTCGAAGCGGCGGCCGGTCAGCTCCCGCCGCAGCCGTTGAGGCGTCACCCCGCGCAGCACTCCGGCGTCGCTCACCTCGACGCGCTCCACCCGGCGGCCCTCCGCGCAGGAGGCCAGCACCCGCCGGTAACCCTCCACATCGGGCAGCTCTGGCATAGCGCCACACCCTCGTGATTCACGGCCTTTACAGAACGGTAACTCCGAAATATCCCGTAATCCGATTAAAGTAGCAGGTTATGCGATTCATCCGCTCTTCGGCGGACCGGGGGGCGTACGGTCACAGCCGTAGGCTCTTCGCGGTTGCGCGGTGCCTGCCCTTCGTGGCCCTGGTCACCGTGATCACGATCGAGTTCTCGCCGGCCCATGTCATTTACACCGGCCCCCTGCTGTCCCCGGCCGCGGCACTGGCCGCGGTGACCATGGGGCCGCTCGGCACGAGCGTGGTGGGGCTGCTCGCCATCGGGGTGAGCTCGACCACCGCGACCGTCAACCATGCCTGGGGCACCCAGCAGGTGTACGCCAACATGACCGCGCTGCTGCTGGTGGCGATCGCGAGCGTGGTGGGCAGCACGGTGCGGGTCCGCAGGACGCGCGAGCTGACACAGGTGCGGCGGATCGCCGAGGTCTCCCAGAACGTGGTGCTGCGGCCGCTGCCCAACCGGATGGGCATGGTGACGGCCGCCAGCGTGTATCTGGCGGCCGAGCGGGGGGCGCAGATCGGCGGCGATCTCTACGAGGCGATGACCACCCGGTTCGGGGTGCGTCTGATCGTCGGGGACGTACGGGGCAAGGGGCTGGCGGCCGTGCGGTCGGCCGCCGCGGTGCTGGGCGCCTTCCGCGAGGCGGTGCACTACGAGAGCGACCTGGCCGAGGTCATGCACCGCTGTGCGGCCGCGCTGCAGCGGGAGTACGCGCTGCTGGACCGGACCGACCCGCGGAACTGGGAGGAGCAGGCCGAGCAGTTCGTCACCGTACTGCTGGCGCAGGTGCCGGACGACGCGACGATCCAGCTGATCAACCGCGGCCATCCGCCGCCGCTGATCGTCCAGGGCGGATGCGTACGGCCCCTCGCCCCCACCCGCCCGCTGCCGCCGCTCGGCCTGGAGGAGTTCCTCACCGGCCCGCCCATCGCCACCGAGAGCTACCCGTTCGCCTCGGGCGAGCGGCTGCTGCTGCACACCGACGGCGTGCTGGAGGCGCGCAACCGCTCCCACGAGTTCTTCCCGCTGTGGGAGACCCTGGAGATCCTGGACGGCGCCACCCCGGAGGAGTACCTGGACCGGCTGCGCCAGGCCCTGGTCCGGCACGCCGAGGGGCACCTGGCCGACGACGCGGCGATGATCCTGATCGAACGGGCCGACGGCTCCCCCGGGGCCGGGCCGCCCGGCGACCCGTAGCTCCCGCGGGCCGGTGACAGCGCCCGCTGGCCGTCGTCGGGCGCGGTCCACTGGAGCGCCCCGTCGCGGACCAGCGCGGTCAGGTCGGTGACCGAGTCCCGGTCCAGCGGCAGCGGCGCCGGGGCCGCGGCGGGTGCGCCGGCCGGGCTGACGCGGGCTGCCTGCACCCAGAGCAGCCTCCGGGCGGTCACGCCCTCGGCCGGTGCCACCACCGGCGGCGGCACCGGGCCTGCGTAGGAGCCCTGGGAGCCCTGGAAGACGACCAGGCCGTGGGCCAGCTCGCGGGCCGCCGCGTCGCTGTCCGGGGTAACGGTGGGTACGGCGGCGGGCCAGGCCGGGCCGGGCCGATGGTCACATCGACGGTGAGGCCCCGCCGGTCGGCCTGGCGCAGCGCGCTCTCCAGACCGGCGCCCCAGGCCGCGGTCCCCCAGCCGTGGCGCACAGCGTCAATCGGCTCGCTCAGGCTGTGGGTGACGGCCGCGACCTCCATTCCGCCGAACCCCGGCGTCGGCGATCTGGTCGACCTCCCGGGCGATCTCGGCCGGGTCCACCAGGCCGTCCGGCCACCACCAGCGGAACTTGGGCCGCACCGCGCGGCCGGGCGAGGCGAACGCGGCGGCGAAGCCGGGCCGCGTGGCCTTGCCGCGCGCCGCGGCGGGAGCCGCAATCGCCGCAGTCGCCGGGAGGACCGCGGCCGCCCCGGCCGCCGCGCCCAGGCCGAGCAGCGTGCGGCGGCGCGGGCCGTCCGTGCTCGGGTGGTTCCTGCTCGGGTGGTTCGCCTCGCTCATGCGTCGCTCCCGGTCCGCGGTTCGGATACGGACTGGTATACGGACGTGAAGCTCCAGGTCCCGGCGGCCTGGGCGGCGTCTGCCCGGTGACGCGGGCGGCCTCGGTGAACGGGCCGGTGGCCGCGTCCGCGGTGGCGACGGTGGAGTCGACGGGGAAGCCCGGCACCCGGCCGTCGGCGGTGAGGACGTCGGCGCGCGGGCAGAGCAGCACCCGGTCGAAGCGGGCGGTCTGCTTCAGGTCCAGGGTGAGGGTGACCGGCGTGGCGGAGACGTCGGCGTCGGGGTGCGGTTTGCTCGCGTACCCGGCGGCGGTCTGCGCCCCGCTGTTGGTGAGTCCGTCCACGGCGAGGGCGGGCTCCCAGGTCTTGCGGACGGTGTTGCTCTCCGAGGCGGTGACCGCCGCCCCCTTGGCGAGGTCGGGTCCTTCGGGATCGGCGTCGTCGCGGACCTCGACCTCGGCCAGCTGCAGCCGCCGGGTGAGGGCGGGGAAGTCGCCCTCGGCGAGCGGCAGTCCGAGCCGGGTGACGTCGAGCCGCACATAGCGGGCGGTGGTCTTCGGCAGCTCGACGACCACGGGCGTGACCTCACGGCCGCGTCGCTGCCAGTCGGGGTGGCCGATCCACCGGGCGGACCAGTCCTTCGGCGAGGTCAGCCCGGTCTCGAAGACGGATGGCGCGCTCCGCGTAGGTGGTCCGCGGCGCGGCGGAGCCGACCCGGCCCGAGTCCCACAGGTCGGGGCGGCCCGCCTCCAGCCGGGCCGCGCTGGTGGCGGCCTGTACGCGGTAGGCGCGCTGCAGGGTCTCCCGGCCGGTGACGGTCGGCCGCCAGCTGAGCTCGGGCGTGGTGTCGTCGATGCCGAGCGCCTGCCGCAGGGCCCCGGTGCGCAGCGCGGTGGGACGGCCGGTGTCGCTCGCCTCGGCGGGGGCCGCCGAGGGCACGGTGGAGGCCAGGGCGGCGAGGGCCGCGAGGGCGGTGGTGACGAGCCGGGCGAGACGTCTGCGGCGCAGTGGTGGCCGCGGGGGTCGGTCCATGGGGAGTCTCCGTGAGTGGTCGGGGGCCCGGGAGGGATACGGGCAGAAGTCGGGCGCGCGCGGACGCGAAACGGGCGCCGGGCGGGCGCGGGGCGGGCGCGGGGCGGGCACGGGGCGGTCCGCGGGGCGGGCGTCGGTCGGGCCCAGGTCAGGCGGCGCGGGTGAGACGGACCGTCACCGGGCGCAGCGGACGCAGCGCCACCGGCCCCAGCAGCCCGGACGGCAGTGCCTTGCCACGCTCGTTGGCGAGGGTGTTGGCGACGCGGACGGCGATGGAGTTGACGCCGGGGCGGAGGTGGTCGGTGACGTCCACGGTGTACGGGGCCCACAGCGCGGGCGGCAGCGCGGTGCCGCCCACCGTCACCCGGGCCACCTCGCGTACCTCGCCGAGGTCGAGGTGGAGGCGGCGGCCGTCCAGGTCCGCCCGGGTGAGGGTGATGTCCTTGGTGTAGGTGGCGCTGCCGGAGAACCGCGGATCCAGGTCGGTCCAGCTGCCGAGCGGCCGTACGACGGGCTCGGCGCCGTCCCGCTCCAGGGTCAGGGTCCAGTCGCCGTCCAGCGCGATCGCCCGCAGCGGGTCGGTCACCTGGACCTCGCCGCGGTAGGCGTGGCGCCCGTCGGTACCGGTGAACGCGTACCGGCCGGGGGCGTCGGCCAGCGCCTTCGCGCGCAGTCGGCCGTCGTCGGCGGTCACGGCGGTGACCGGGAGCTCCGCCCGGGTCAGATGAGGGCGGGCCCGGGCGCCCGCGCGGAACACCACGGCCAGCGTCTCGTACGGACGGAGGCGCAGCGGGAGCCGGGTGGCCTCGGCGCCGGGCCGGCCGGCCACGTCGTGGACGGGGGCGGCGGTGACCGCGCCGGTGGCGGGGTCACGCAGCTGTGGTGCGCCGCCGACCGGGAAGACCGCCTCGGTGACCACCGTTTCGGCGCTCTCGTTGTTGAGCAGGAAGGCCGTGTCCCGGCCGGAGGTGGTGCGCAGCACCAGCACCGAGGCGGCGGGCGGATCGAGCACGGCGGCCGCCGCGCCCGCGGCACGGACCGCCTCGCCCAGCGCGGCGGGGTCCGCGACCCGCGCGGCCCGGCCCCGGCCGACCCGGCGGCTGCCCGGGACCTGCTCGGGGAACAGGGCCCGCAGGGCGCGGCGCAGCGCGGCGTCGTCGCCGCCCGCCTCCTGGCCGGGCAGCTCGCCGACGGCGAGGACCGTGCCGCCGCCGCGGGCGAACTCGGCGAGGGTACGGGCGGTGGCGGCGTCCAGGACCGGGGTGTCCGGCAGGACGGCCACCGCGTAGCGGGCGTGGCCGATGGCCAGGGTGTCGCCGTCGGTCCGGGCCTGGTCCCGCAGCGCCCGGTCGCCGGACAGGGCACCCTCGTGGACGAGGTCGAAATCGGTCTGGGCGCTCTCCAGCGCCCGGGCGGCCGCGCCGAACGCGGTGTCCAGCGCGGTGCCCCGGTCGGTGCCGCGCCACTGTTCGGCGGCGCGCTGCGGCTGGATCAGGGCGGTGCGGGCGCCGGAGGTGCCGCGAACGGACTCCATCACCCGCCCGGTCCAGTCCGCCAGCGGGCGCATCGCCCACCACCAGGGGGCTCGCGGACCGAAGGGCGGCGGGAAGTAGACCCGTGTCTCGTCGGTCCACAGCGCGTGCAGCACGGTCATGTTGACGCCGCGAGCGGCGGCCGCGCCCAGCAGCGCGTGGGCGAAGGCGGGCGCGACCTGCCAGCCCATGTTGCCGAAGGCCTCCAGCAACACCCGCTCGCGGCCCGCCTGGTGGGCGGCGCTGGCCGGGTTGCGCGGGATCATGGTGGGCTTGCCCGCCTCGTACTCGCCGGTGATGATGTCCCCGCCGGGGATCTGCGCCCACTGGTTGATCTTGTGCAGATCGCCGGTGGAGGCGATGCGTTTGGCGGGGGCGGTCTCGTCGTAGAGCGGGTTGGTGATCAGCGCGACGCGCCGCTCGGCGTGCCAGCGGGCCTGTTTGCGGAACGAGAGCGCGAACCGGTCGGACACCGCCTGCCAGAAGCGCCCGCGCAGCACCCGGCCCTCCCGGCCGAGGCCGTCGTCGAAGAGCGCGGCGTACGCCCGGCCGGGCTCGGCGCCGACCGCCCGCAGGGCCGCCTCCAGCGTGGGCGACCAGGGCAAGCGCTTGAAGTGCGGTTCCGCGGAGGCGAAGAACGGCTCGTCGTCCCAGAAGCCGGGCACGACGGTGCCGAAGTAGCGGCCGAATCTGCGGTGGTACTCACCGGGAACCATGTCCAGCAGCAGCTCGACGGGTTTCTCGTCGAGCAGGTCGACATAGGCGCGGCTGTAGCCCTGGGTGTCGTCGACGAGGGCGGTCCCGCCGAACACATCGATCTGCCACCGCCCCGCGGGCACCTCCCAGCGGCGGGTGGTCCGCAGCCGCTCGGTCAGCTCGACCAGCCGCGTGGCGTCGGCCGCGCCAACCGGGCGGGCGGCGGCCGCCACCGGCGCGGCGGTCTCCGGTCCGCGGCGCGGGGCGAACTCGCCGGGGGCGGCCGGGTCGGCGAAGTCCTCGCGGTAGAGGACCGTGCCGTCGGCCGCGGTGACGGTCAGGTCCTCCCACAGGGCGCGCTGGGTACCGGTGGCGTGCACACCGACACTGCCCGCCGGGTGGGCGTCGTCGGTGACCGTGCCCTTGTCCCTGTCGTCCAGCCGGACGGCGAGCGTGGCGCCGCTGACGGTCACCCGCAGGGTGTGGAACTTGGTCCGGTTGAAGCCGTCCGTGCGGGTGCTGCGGGCGAGTTCGGTCCGCTCACCGCCGCTGCGCCGGGAGATGGTGACCACCCCGGTCTGGTCGAACTCGACCACATAGCCCTCGTCTCCGGTGGCGGAGGCGCGCAGCAGCAGACCGGCGGCGGCGGTCTCGGCCTTGGCGCTGCCGGTGACCGTGCAGTCGCCCCAGCGGGCCCCGCGGCGCAACACGGCCGCGCCGCCGAGGACCGCGGCGTCGGCCACCAGCCGGCCGCTCTCGACGCCGACGCCCGTGGTCTCGTACAGGTCGACGGTGGCCGGTCCCTCCACCACGGTGGTGGACCGCCACAGCGCCTTGAGCCGCAGCTCGGGGCGGGCCGGGTAGTGGCGGTTCCCGACCGTGCCGCCGTTGACGATCAGCCCGGCGGCGCGCCCGCTGGGGAAGTGGTTGTCGTTGAACACCCACACCCGCATCCCGGTCCGCTCGGCGACGGCCAGGACGTGTCCGACCGCGTCGAACCAGCCCTCGCTGAAGAACACCGGGCTCATCTCGGCGTTGTCGAAGGGGAAGATGACGACCTCGTACATCCCCTTGTCTCGCAACTCGGCCATCTGGCGGTCGATCAGCTCGTGGGTGACCGGTCCGTTCCAGTACCAGTACACCGTGGGGCGGCTGTCGCGGCGGGGGTCGGCGAACCGGGCGGCCGGGAAGCCGGCCGCGGACTCCGCGTGGGCCGGGGCCGCGCCGGGCAGGCCGGTGCCGAGTGCGGTGACGACCGCCCCGGAGGCCATGACGAAGTGGCGCCTGCTCGGTCGGATCGGTCTTTCGGGCTCTGGTGCGCCGGTTTCGGGCATGAGGATGCTCCCAGAGGGACAAAGGCGGGGACAGGGGTGCGGACGGGAGTGGAGGTAGAGGTGGAGGTGAGGTGAGAGGTGAGGTGAGGGGTACGGGTCAGCCGGAGCAGCCGGCTCAGCTGTCGCGGCGATGCAGCGCTGCGACCTCGGCGGTGGTCAGGGCGCGCCCCAGGACGCGGAAGTCGGCCACGGCGCCGTGCAGATACGGAGGGGCCGGGTTCTGCGAGCGGCCGAGGTAGTTGCGGGCGGTCGCGCCGAGCAGCAGCGGTCCGGAGACCACCGCCTCGTTGCGCCCGGCCTCATCGCCGTCCACGTACAGCACGCCGGTGCCGCCGCCGAGGGTGAGCGCCAGATGGGTCCACCGGCCCGGCTCCAGGGCGGCCGAGGCGTCGAGGTAATCCTCGCCTCCATGCCCGCGATCCTCCACGCCGCGCGGGCCTTGCCGGCGCCGGTGCAACGGGGGTGAGTTCGGGCAGGCCCGTCAGCAGCACCCGTCTGCGGTTCATACAGGGCCCTGCGACTGATCCGGATCCGGTCATGGCGGTGCGTCTCCTTCGGGGGCAGGGTGGTCCCGGGGTCGCGACCTGCCCGAAGTTGAAACGTTTCGATTTGATGGCCAGGAAGCTATGGGCGTATGCGGCCAGGCGTCAAGGGTTGTGCGGTCCAGAGAAGTTGACACGATTCAGCCACGGCACCGACACCAGCCGACGGTCCGGTTGGCGGTCCGGTCGGCGGACCGGCCCGGCGACCGGGCCTCGGGCCCTGGGCCCGGGCGACGGACATCGGCACGGGAAATCCTCCCCGCGTGCCGGATATTGAGCGGTACGACATTCGGTGCGAATTTCTCCCGGGGATGCCGCCGCCCGGCAAAGCAAACCATCATCTGTTGACGCATCATGCCTATCCCTCATGTATGCGAGCCGAGTAACCTGTTCCTCTTGCCGCAACTGTCGAGCTTGGGAGGCTGAGAGCCAGTGATCGTGCTCGGTTACAACGGATTCAGCAGAGGTGCGGAGCTTTTCGGACGTCTCTACGGGGCGACTGGTGTCGGCCGTAATCTTTTGGTGGGTCACGACGCCGCGGCGGCTCTGGTGATCGACGGCGAGTTGGTCGCGGCGATCGAGGAGGAGCGGCTGAGCCGGGTCAAGAAGACCTCCGATTTTCCGGTCAGCGCAATCAAGTGGTGCCTGGACTCCGCCGGTGTCGACCTCGACCAGGTGGATGTTTTCGCTTTCCCCTGGCGCTTTTCGCCGACGGTGGCCGAGGGGATGATTTCGCAGATATGTGACTCCGACATGCCGGTCACGGCGAAGTTCGACGCCCTGCGCAGCACGGGTGAGCTCTACACCGACATGCTCAGCCGCGAGGCGGTGTACAGCGACTTCGTCCAGCGCACCGGCTATGAGCTGGATCCCAACAAGCTCACCCTGGTGCCCCATCACCTGGCCCATCTCATGTGCGGCGCCTACCTGGCCGGCGGGGGGGACGCCGCCTTCCTCGTGAGCGACGGCCGGGCGGAGACCCTGTCCTCCGTCATGGGCGAGCTACGGAACGGCGTGGTCAGCCTGTTCGAGGACAGCACCGTCCCCATGACCAGCTCGCTCGGGGTGGCCTATGGACGGATCACCCGCTACCTGGGGTTCGTGCCCAACAACGACGAGTACAAGGTGATGGGCCTGGCCGCGTACAGCCCGCCGCCGCAGCACAACCCACTGCTCGAACACGTCGTACGGCTGCACGAGGACGGCTCGTACACCATCTCCATCCCCCGGGACATCGGGGCCTACTACGCGCTGTTCGACAGCCTGTTCGGCGGCGACAGCGAGAAGCGCGAGCAGTTCGACTTCCGGGTCAAGGTCGCCGGGCTGGCACAGCACATGGTCGAGGCCATCACCGCTCATCAGCTGCGGACGCTGACCGCGGCCTCCAGTCTGGACACCCTGCTCTTCGAGGGCGGCCTGGCGCTCAACTGTGTGGCCAACACGAAGATGCTGGAGAGGTCGTCTTTCACCGGCATGGAGGTCAGCTTCGGGGCCAGCGACCCGGGCGTCGCCATCGGCGCGGCCGTGTACACCGCCGGTCTCAGGAATCGGCCGGTCAACACGGTCACCACCCCCTACCTGGGGCCCTCGTACGGCGAGAGGCAGGTCCTGGACGCACTGGCGGAGTACGCGGACCGCGTGGAGTGGCAGGAGGAGCCCGACGCCGCCGCGGTCGCCGACAGGACGGCGGAGCTGCTGGCCGGGAAGAACGTCGTGGGCTGGTTCCAGGGCCGCGCCGAGTTCGGACCGCGCGCCCTGGGCAACCGCAGCATCCTCGCCAACCCGGCCTTCCCCGACATCAAGGACATCATCAATCTCCGGGTGAAACACCGGGAGCCGTTCCGCCCGTTCGCGCCCGTCGTCCTCGAATCCGAGGCTCCGCGCGTCTTCGAGCTGGGCAAGAAGACCTCGTCCCCCTATATGACGTTCGTCTTCCCGGTGCGGAAGGAATACCAGGAGCGGATCCCCGGCGCCTGTCACGTGGACGGCACGGCGCGGGTCCAGACGGTCGACGAGCGGCAGAACCCCGCGTTGGCGGAGCTGTTGCGCGCCTTCACGGCGCGGACGGAGGTGCCCTGCCTCCTCAACACCTCGTTCAACGTGGCCGGTGAGCCCATCGTCTGCTCACCGCGGGACGCGCTGGAGTGCTTCCTCGCCACCGAGATCGACTACCTGGTGATCGACCGGTTCGTGATCACCAAGAAGGAAGGGTGAGCCGTCGGCCCGCAGGGCGGTTTCGCCCTGCGGGCCGACGTCCTTCAAGCCTTTCAGAGCTGAATGGGCTCGTTGGGGCCGCCCTTTGTCTCGATGGTCAGGAACGACAGAACTTCATCGCCGATGTTCTTCAGGTCATGCAGATGGCATCGCCCTGTCGCGACATCAAAATACCGGGTCTGTCCGCGGACATAGGAAATCTCTCGCGTGCTGCCATCGCTGTTGTGCTGACGGGCCCGGCCGCTTGTGAGGGCTATCCAGTGGTAGTCCAGGACATGCCGATGGACAGGAATCCGCTCGCCCGGCTGGAGGTGGGTCTCCCAGATGCGCAGCGAATCGGTCTCTTTCAACAGTGACTGACCGACGCAGCCGTTGTGGGCGTTGTTGTCGAATTCCTTTTTCAGCGCGGGGCTCCAGCGATCGAACCCTTCGGCGACGACAGTGCTGGAAAGGGGGGAATCGGAGCAAGAATCGTTACCCACGAAGCGGATCCTTTCGGCTGAACGGTATGGCTCACAGAGCAGAGGAGAGTGCTTCGAGCAGGGCGGTGTTCGCACGCTGATCGCCGATGGTGATGCGGCAGGTATCGGGGACGAGACGCCCTACATCGGCGACGAGAATCCCCGCACCGCTCAGCTGTTCCACGACGCGCTCGTGCTTGTGAAACCGGACCAGCAGGAAGTTGGTCTCCGAGGGGAACACTCGATCCACGGCGGGGTGGTCGGCCAGTACCCCGGCCATCCGATCGCGCTCCGCACGGATGCGCCGGATGCCGTCGAGCACCGGTTGCGAGTTGGTCAGCCGGTCCCGCGCGGCGCGCTGCGATGCGTTGGTGAACCCGAAGGGCACCTGCACCCGCCGCAGCGCCTCGATGATGCCGGGGTCGGCCAGGGCGATCCCGCAGCGCGCGCCGGCCAGGCCCCACGCCTTGGAGAGCGTCCTGAGCACGATGAGGTTGTCGTGCTGGCCGACCAACCCGGCGTACGAGGGCTTCTCACTGAATTCGACATAGGCTTCGTCGATCACCACCAGCCCACGGCCGCGCGTCACCAGGGCGTGCACCTGTACCGGATCGATCCTGGTGCCAGAGGGGTTCCCCGGATCGCACAGGAAGGTCACCCGCGGATCAGCCGCCAGGATCCGCTCGGTGTCGACCTGGGACAGATCGTCGCCACCCAGCGGCACCTCGGTGACGGGCAGGCGCAGGACGCGGGCGAAGTGGCCGTAGAGCGGAAAGGTGGGGGGCGTGACGCAGACGCCCTCGCCCGGCGAGGCCAGCGCCGCCAGGAGCAGCAGGACGCCGTCCACCGCTCCGCTGGTGAACAGCAGGTGTTCCGCGCTCAACGCACCGACGCCGTCGTGACCGGGCAGCTTCGAGATGGTCGTCAGATATGTGTGGGCAAGCTCAGCCGTGTCCAGGTCGGGATAGTTGCCATCGGCACCCAGGAACGGGTTGGTGTTGCTCGACAGGTCGATCTGGTCGAACCGTGGCACATGGCGAAAGCGGGCCGGACCCGGGACCGGCACGGCCGCGACGGGGGGCGTCGCGAACTCCGACAGCGCCTGCTCCTCCTTCTCCGGGGTCGCGAGGCCGGGGGCGCGGAGCCAGTGGTCGAGGGGGACGAACAGGTCCGCTCCGAGGCGCCGCATGTGGTGCGCCTCCCCCCGGCCGAGATGGACCCAGTCCAGGCCGGAGTGACGGGCGTGGAGGTACAGCCGGTACGCGGACGCCAGGGAGAAGTCGCGGCGCGCATCGGGATCGTCGTGGTCGATGGCCCGCGTGAGGACGTAGAGCCCCCTGCCGTTGTGGGACCGCGTGATGAGCCCGGCCTCGGCCACGGTGTTCTCTCTGTGGCACACGAACATCTCGGTACGGTCCGCCAGCTCTCCCTGTGCCAGTGCGGCGAGGGCGTCGGCGTTGTACAGGTTGGCGTGGCCTCCGTCGCGCTCGGCCCGGCGCTGGTGGAGCTCCACGAAGGCATCCCGCGCCCACGGCTTCCCGTCGAGGTCAGTCAGCGGGATGTGCTCCCAGGCGACGTCACGGGACACCTCCTCGTGGCGGCGCCGCAGTTCGCCGAGTTGCTCGGCACCGACGCGCTCCCGCAGGACATCGTCCAAAGCGCCCGCCGCCGGCTCCCCGGGCAGCCGGACGACACACTCGCTCTCGGCGGCGACAGGGACGAGGCCGGCTGCCCGCAGCGCGCCGGTGTCGTCACTGCGGCGCACGTTGGGCACGAGGATCTGGGGCACGCCCAGCTCCTCTGCGCGGCGGACCAGCTCATCGATGGCGTGGGGGGTGGGGGCGGGGTTGGTCGGGTTGTGCAGGGAGCCGCCGCCGACGAGGGTGGGGCGCTCGAGCACCGCGGGGTCCAGGGCAGCGAACGCGCGGGCGTCTTGGCCTAGTCGAGCCAAAGAGCACACAGGCGCGCGGGACCCGAGGGCAGCGCACAGCACTTGCTCAAGCGCGTCGATATCCGCGGACCTGCGCATGCTCGGATCTCCACTCCTCGTTGTCACTTGGACGTCTCGGCTGCGAGCGCATCGGCGTACTCGTCGATGCGGTCGCGGTATTCCTCGAACAGATCGGCCAGGGTGCGGGCGATCCCGGTCTTCCAGCCGACGGAGCAGTCGCCGATCAAGGCGCGGCGGGCGCTGTGGTCGAAGATCGCTGTTTCTCGGCTGTAATCGCCGCGGTCCAGTTGCACCGGCACGCCGGTGAGCGCGGACATGTATTCCAGCAGGTCGGTGATGCCGACCTCCTCGTCGCCGCCCCAGTTCACCACCCGCGCGGGCGCCTGCGCGACATCCCACAACAGCGGTACTTGGCGGACGAGGTCATCGGTGTGCAGCAGGTTGCAGTAGTTCTGCCCCTCGCGAGGCACCGCGCACGGCTGTCCCCTGCGCATCTCCCTGAACAAGATCATGGGCACGCCGCCGTGACCGTACGGGCCGTAGGCGATGTTGAGGCGGGCTATCACCGTCGGCAACGCGAGCGTTTCGGCCAGGCCGCGCACCACCCCTTCGGCGGTGATCTTGGCGACGGGGTACGTCGGCAGCCATGGCGCCGCCCCGCCCAGAGGATCGCTCTCCCGGTATCGATGTGTCCGATCGGCCCGGTTGTAGACCACGCCGGACGAGACGTACAGGAACGACTCGGCCGCGGAGCAGTGTGTCATCAACCGCGCGGTGCCGACGGCGTTGATGTGCGCGGTCTCCTCGAAGTCATGGCCGTCGCCCCGGTGCACCGCCGAGTGCAGTACGTGGGTGAAGTCGCGCGGCAGGCCCTCCAGATCATCGGTGGCCATGTCCCAGGTGGCGGTGCGGGCACCCAGTTCTTCGAGAGCCTTGCGGGCGTCCGCGTCGCCGAACCGGCCGAGGCACCACACCTCGTTGCCGGAGGCGAGCGCTTCTGCGACGGGTCTGGCGACCTGTCCGGTTCCACCGGTGATGAGAATCTTCTTGCCTTGCATGATCAGCGGCTCCTGGTCGTATGAGCGGTTGCCTCTCCCGGTCCTCAGCCGAGCGCCGGGCCTCAGCCGAGCGAGCGGGCCAGTTCCTGCCGCAAGGTCGCCTGGAAGGTGTGCACATGCTGCGGGCTCATCAAGGTGTAGTGCTCCCCGTCGACCTCGATATAGGCGTTGGGGTCACGAGTGAACTCGTCCCAGTGGCTCAGCTGATTGTCCAACCACTCCTGTTTGGTGCCGCGCAGCGGAGTGCAGTAGAAGACCTTCACCTGCCCGACCGACCCCGACGGTTCGTAGTCACGGCCCAGGTGCACCATGCTCTGGGCGAGGTCGACCCAGGCGGTGAACCGCTCGAGGGTGAGGTCCAGTTCGGTCAGCCGGCGCCTCGGCGCATGGTCGATCAGATAGGCCAGCTGGTCGGCCTCGGGCAGCGGGCGGAGTGTGGCGGTCAGCTCCTCGATGTCCGCGGCGTTGATCAACTCGAGGAACAGCGCCAGGTTGATCGCGCCGTCGGTGAAGGTAATCTCGTTCATGCGGCCGGAGATCCGCGGAGGCAGGTTGAAGACACCCACGAAGTCGACCTGGTCGCCGTCGGCTTCCAACCGCTTGGCGATCTCGAACGCCACCGCCCCGCCGTAGGAGTACCCCGCGACGGCGTACGGGCCGCTGGGCTGCACCCGCCGGATGGCCTCCACATAGGTGGACACCATGTCGGCGAACGATCCGAAGTGGGTCTCCCCCTGGCCGAACCCGCGTGCCCGCAGCGCGTAGAACGGCCGCTCGCCCGTGAAGTACTTGGCGAGATTGATGAACACCAGCACCTCCCCCAGGCCGGGATGGACGCAGAACAGGGGCGTCCCGTCCCCGGTAACCTGCAGCGGCACCAGCGGATCGTAGGCGGAATCCCCGGCAGCATCGACGACCCGCCCGGCTCTCAGGCGGCCGGCCAGCGCGCGCACCGTCGGGGCCTGCAGGAGCGTGGACATCGGCAGATCGTCGATGCCGAACCCGATCTGAATCTCCAGCTTGAGCCGCAACACGTCCAGCGAGGTGCCGCCCAGATCGAAGAAACTGGCGGTCGCCGGCACCTTCTCGGTGTTCAGTACGCGGGCGTAAATGTCGGCCAGTGCCATCTCGACGTCACCCTCCGGCGCCACATAGCCGCCGAGGAACCGGGTGCTCACCTCATCCGACCGACGGGCCGCCGCGTCCAGGCTCCCGGCCTCGACGGCCGCGCGCAGCCGCGACCGTTGGACCTTGCCGAGGTTGCCGCGGGGGATCTCGGCCTCGGCGACGGGGAGTATCAGCTGAGGACGGAACCCCCAGTGCATCACCGTGGAGCTGCGGATCGCCACGATGGCCCGGTACACGGCCGTGTCGTCGGCGGGATCGCCTGCCGGGACGAACGCGACGGCGAGCTGTTCGGAGTCGGCCCCCTTCGGTCGGATCGGAAAGGCCGCGACCTGCCCGCGCTTCACCCCGTCCAGCTCGTCCAGGACCGCTTCCAGGTCATGGCTGTAGTAGTTGACGCCGCTGACGATGATGGAGTCCTTGGTGCGGCCGACCAGCATCAACCGACCCTCGGGGTCGAGGTAACCCAGGTCGCCGGTGCGGAACCAGCCGTCGGGGGTGAACGCCTGGGCGGTGGCCTCGTCATTGCCGAAGTAGCCGGCGGAGACCATCGGGCCGCGCAGCTGCACCTCACCCGGCTCCGCCGTGCCGGGCTGGCCGGTGGAGGCCAGCACCGCGCCGTCGCCGCCCGTGATACGGATCCGCAGACCCCGCACCGGGCGGCCCAGCGGAGGGAATTCCGTCCCCCGGTCGCGGGTGGCGAAGTGGCGGTTGAAGATGGAGCCCGCGCAGGTCTCGGTCATCCCGAACGCGGGCACGATCACGTCCTCGCGCAACCCGTAGCGGGAGAGGGTGTCCAGGAATGTCCGTACGGTGGTGGTCACGGTGGCCTCACCGCCGGAAATGATGTACCGCACCCGTGACAGGTCCAACTCCCGCTGGGAGGGTTGCCGCCCTGCGAGGGCTTGATTGATCTGCCCGAACAGGAAGTTCGGGGTGAAGGTCACGCGCACCCGGTGCGCCGCCATCAGCCTGAGGAACTCCACAGGGTCCGCCAACACCGTGGCCGGAACCGTCATGACCTGGTCGGCGCCATTGAACATCGGCAGCAGGTGCGCCTCTATCGCGGCGATGTGATCGGCCGAGATCCAGTTCAACGAGGTGTCATCGGGCCCGAGTTCCAGCGCCCTCGCCTTCCCGGCCTGAGCCGCCAGCAGGTTGGCGTGGGTGAGCCTGACCGCCTTGCTCGATCCGGTGGACCCGGAAGTGAGCATCAGCAGGGCGAGATCGTCCGGCGCGGGCGTATGGAGCTGATCGTGCTCGGCCGAGGCATGGCTCAGCTCCTCGACCGTCACGGTCCGCAACCCGACATCGGGCAGGTCTGCGTGAGCCGCCTTGGAAACGACCATCAACGGGTCACCCAAGAGCGTACGCAGATGCTCCAACTGCGCACGCCACCGGGAGGGGTCGGCCGGCGGTGCGATCGGGCACGGCACGACACCGGCGAGCACACACCCCCAGAAGGCGCGGAAGAAATTCTCCGGATCATTGGCCTCGATCAGCACCCGGTCGCCCGGGGCGGTGCCGCAGCCGCGCAGCCCGTGAGAAATCCGGCAGGCGCACTCCCGCAACTCGGCGTACGACAGGAACGGGCCGCCGATGAACGTGATGCCTTGAGCTGTGTCAGAGGCGGCACGCTCGAGCAGCTGTGGGAGCGTCGAAGCAGGACGTTGATCCGGCATGGGGAAAGTCCTCCGATCGGGAGTGACGGAAAACAAGAGAGAGCAGAGGCTCGGGCGAGGCGTATCGAGAAAGACACCAGGCCTGGCTCTGAAATCCCATCGCGCACGGATGGTGATGGGGACCCTGGGGCTGGCGCGGATCTTGGGCGGGTCACAGGTGAACGCGGCTGGGGCCGGGCGCGGCGTGGCGCCTGCGGCACATGGAAGCGCGGCGAGATGATCTCATGGGCGCCGGGCGCCCTGGTCCGGGCGCCCCGGTCCGGGTGGTCCAGCGGATCAGGTGGACCCGGCCTCGTTGAAGCGCACGATGTCCTCGATCATCTTCTGCAGTTTCAGCTCGTCCGGGTCGGATACGATTGCCTTACCCACGAGGCCGTATGGCCCGATCGGCGCATCAGGAGATGAATCATAATCGATCTCATCGAAAAGGAAATTGCGTTCGAAGTCCTCTTGGGTCAGATTGCCGTCCTTGGAAGGGCGCAGCAGAATGCATCCGTGGAAGCGATCCGGCGCCCTGTTCTGGCTCAGGGCTTGAGATGCCCCTTCCCCGAGCGCGAGGCTGATTTCGACGTCGAAGAGGTCGACGCCGAATGTCAACTGGTTCATCTGAGGGGTCAGCCCTCCTGGGATGCGGATGGCGCACTCGCCAAAAGTCAGCCCCGCCTCTGTGGTGAAGATCTCCAGGTGGAATACGCAATCAGGTGCGTTCAGGCCGGCGAGTGCCTCACTGGCGAGCGTCTCCGACTGATGGAACAGGGTTGAATGCCGCCTTCTGTCCAGCAGGTAGGCGGCCATGACGCCGCCTTGTGCGGCCGTCAGCGGTGATACGTGGTAGTTGCTCATGGACGACCATCGGAGATCGCCATCCTCCCAGACTCCGTCGATATAAACTTCCGGGGCGTCTATGAAGGACTCGGCGACGATCTGGACGTCCGAGTGGCCCGGGAACGGCTCCAGGGCTCGTGCATACTCTTCCGGGGAACGGACGATGCTCGTACGGAGCGAGCCGGCTCCGGTCGCCGGCTTGATCACGAAGACGCTCCCCAGATCGTCGACGAGATCCGCGTACGACGTGTCCTGTGACGCGTACCGGCAGCGAGCCCGCCTGATGTGAGGCGGCAGCTTGCTCTTCTGGAGGTACTTGTCCCGGAAATAAAGAGCTGTCTTTGAATCTGTATTCCCGGGCAGGTTCAGCTGTTGCCGCAAATAGATTGCCCCGAACACGCCCATTTCATGGACGCTCAGCGCCCCTACCACGTCATCGATGCGCGCGGAGAGCACTGCCCGCAGCACTTCCTGGACGTCCTCGATATCGATGACACGCTTGAATCGTCGATCCTTCGGGGGGATCGCCGGCTCCTGCGCGATATAGAAGGGATCCAAGCCCCGGCGCCGCAGAGCCTGGTCAAGATCGGCTCTATATCCGATAACAATCATCGTCGGCATTCTTGCCTCCCCGTTTGACGGCCGACCAAAACGCTTAGTCACGTCGTCAAGGCCAACACCGTGGCATCGTCGCACAGGGATACAGAGTTGTGATCCATTACCGATAGGCTGTGATGCAAGTCACAAGTTGAATGATGGGCGGGAATGGAATCGTTCACTCCATTCCTGCTCCACAGGGCGTATTTCGCCGACCTCAACCGAAACGTGGACCTTAGTGCGCGGCGGCGCCGAACTCCCCCATCGCCTGCCGGACGATCGCCTCCAGCCGGGCGTGGTGCGCGCCGCGCCAGTACACACGCCCGCAGGCCGTGCACTGGGCGAAGACGTCGTAGGTGCGGCGCGTGCCACCCTCCAGGCGCTCTCGGACGGCGTCCTTGTCGGCGTCCTTAAGGGGGCCGTTGCACGCGGTGCACCGCGTCCAGGGGGCGAGCGCCGGGGTGAACCGGCCCAGCACATCGCGCAGTTGGTCGTCGGGGCGGTCGCTGTAGACGAACGCCCCGGCCCAGAGCTCGCGCCGCCGCAGCAGCCCCCGGTCCCGGGAGAGCAACACCCGCTGCTGGGCGGCGGAGAGCGCGGCCAGGGCGGGGTCGCCGATGTCCTCGCTCTCGTAGGCGGCGTCCACGCCCAGCAGTCGCAGCCGCCGGGCCAGCGTGCCCAGGTGCACATCGAGGAGGAAGCGCAGCGGCGCGCCGGGCACCCGCTGCGGCCGCGCGACCGCGCGCACCTCCACGGACTCGCCCGCGCGCGGCACATGCGACACCAAAGTCTCGCGGCCGTCCACGAGCAGCCCGCCGACCTCGGTGAGCGGCACGCCGAGCGACTCGACGACGTGGCCGAGCGTGGACGCTCCGTCGGTGACGACGGCGGTCCGGTCCCGGCGCCGCTCCGGGACGGCGAACATCCGCAGTTCGGGGGCCAGGCTGAGGTGGATCTCCGGTCCGTTCACATGGCCAGCATGCCAGGCCTCGGGGCGGGGTGCGGGCACCACTCCCGTCACTTCCGTCGCCTCCCGTCACTCGCCATCGAAATGCAGAAATGATCGACACGCGGAGCACAAGGGCCTCTCGGCGCAATTAAATAGGCGGAAGAAAAATGGCGCGAATATTATGCCCGTTCGGGCACCCTGATCACCGACCATCCGGATCGCCTTGTTCCTGTTGACACTCACGACCGACCACCCCAATGCTGTGATGGTTCGGCCGATCTGCCGCACAACCCATGCCCGCCCTTGCGATGGGAATACGCCATGCCCCCATCGTCCATCGCGCCCGAAAATCAGGGCCGACTGTCCGGGAGCGGGTGACCGCAAGTCCCAATCGCGAGAAAGGACGAATCATGGAAAGTCCTGCCTGGGTGAAGCCGGAAATGCTCCCGATCGAGTTCGAGATCGACCAGCCGTGCTCCTGCGACTGTTCGGGCGGTGCCGGCGCCGGGTCCGGTAACGCGGAGTCCGAGCCGAGACTCGAGATCTGACCGACGGCTGTCGGCAGTCCCCGTCAGCCGGCAGGCGGGGCCCGGCGCGCGGCCGGCGCCCCGCCTGCTCATGGGAGGTGCAGGATGAAGCTACTGGAACAGTGGTCCGACCTGGTCGTTCCCGAAGATCTCGTCTATTTCCGACACTCGGAAAGGCATCTGGTCGCCAACCCCGAGCTGGCCGCCTGGTGTGTGCTGAGCGAACCGGAATCCGCCGTACTGAAGGCGCTCAGCCGTGGCCAGGAGCCCCCGCCGTACGACGGCGGACCCGCTGGGACGGAGCGCGTCCTGGCCAAGCTCGTGCTCAAGTGGATCGTCTATCTGCCCGGACACCGCCCGGCGGTGCGCCGGCCCGAGCCGAGCCTCACCACCGTCTATTACGCGATCACCGACGGCTGTAATCTCCGCTGCCCCTACTGCTATGCCTCGTCGGAGAAGTGCCTGCCCGGCGAGCTGTCCACCGAGGAGTCGCTCGATCTCGTCGACCAGGCGGCGGACATGGGCGTTCGGCAGATGATCTTCACGGGCGGCGAACCGATGTTGCGCAAGGACCTGCTCCTGGTCGCGTCGCACGCCCGCGACCGCGGACTGACCGTCAACATGATCACCAACGGCACGATGATCCGCACGGCGGAGATCGCGCGGCGGATCTCGGAGATCTTCGGCACGGTGACCGTGAGCGTGGACGGCGGCACGGCGGAAATACACGAGCGGACCCGCGGCAAGGGCACGTTCGCCCGGACCGGCAAGGGGCTGGGGCTGCTCAATGAGGCGGGCGTCGTCCCGGTCATCAACCATGTGGTGACACCGGAGAACGTGGACGCCCTGGAGAAGGTCTGCGCATTCGTGGACGACCTCAAGGTGCGCCGGGTGCGCCTCATGTACCACTCGGACCTCGGCCGCGCGGCGACCGACGGATACGATTTCGGATGGCGGGACTTCCAGAAGATCCAGGAATTCTTCTGGACCAATCCGATGGCCGACAAGCTTCTCCCCGACGGCCCCAAGCCCAGCAAGCCCTGCACCATCAGGGGAAACTGCGGCATGGGCGGCAATGAAATCTATATAAATTCACTGGGCGATGTGTATCCGTGCAAACTCGTCACCGAGCCGGTGCACAAGGCCGGTAACGTACGGGAGCACCGGCTGGCCGAACTCTTCGCGGCCCCGGTGCTGGCCGATATGCGCGGCAACAGCGTATTCAGCGGCGAGAACCTCAAGGACTGCCGGCGCTGCTACATCCGGGCGGCCTGCGGCGGCGGCTGCCGGGCTTACCACATGGCGGAGAGCGGGGATGTGCACCGCAACGGCCGCCATCTGTGTCGGATGCTGCGCCACTCCATGATCTCCAACTGGTGGCGGGCCGCCGGAGTGTCCGGACACCAACTCACCGAACACCAGGACCAGATGCTCCAACCCCACCTGGTCCGGGACGACACGGTCCATCCGGTGTACGAGGACTGGAAGACCGCAGGCCGCCGCCTCCTCCCCCTCGTCGACTGAAGGGATACGTCCATGCTCTACCGGATCGCCCCCGACGTCGTCTGGATGGCCGACGACGGCGAAGTGCGGCTCTACGACGCCGGTTCAGGCGAGTTCCAGACCCTCAACAGCACGGGGGCCGAGTTGTGGCTGCTCGTGTCCGAAGGACAGCCCGTCAACGCCATCGCCTCGCAGATGGCGCAGCGGTACGCCGCCGAGGACACCGGAGCGGCAGCCGTGGTCGTGCGGGATGTGCGCGAGTTCCTGGACTCCCTGGCCGGGCAGGGGCTGCTGTTGGCCGACGACGTCGCCCCGCCCAGGACCGCGGGCCCGTCGGCATGACGCCCGCGGTTCATGCGCATGAGCTGGTCAAGCGGTACGACGGCATGGAACACGACGCGGTGAGCCGCCTGTCGTTCGCCATCGAGCCGGGCGAGGTCATCGGGCTGCTGGGCCCGAACGGGGCCGGGAAGACCACGCTCATCAAGATGATCTGCGGGGCCACCGTGCCCACCCGGGGCGCCGTCGAGGTGTTCGGGGTCGACCCCGCGGCGCCCTCGGGAGCGGCCAAGCGCGGGATCGGCGTCGTCCACCAGAGCGGCCCGTTCGACATGATGCTGCCCGCCCTGGACAATCTGCGCAGCGCCGCCAGATACAAGGGGCTGCGCTGGCGCGACGTCCGACGGCAGGTGGACGATCTGCTCACCGCCTTCGACCTGGACGGCAAGACCGCCCAGCTCACCTTCACCCTCTCCGGAGGGGAGAGGAGGCGCTTGCAGGTCATTCGGGCGCTGCTCGGCGATCCGCCGCTGCTGCTGCTCGACGAGCCCTCCGCCGGGCTGGATGTGGGCGGCCGCCGCCAGGTGTGGACGCTGCTGCACGAACTGCGCCGCCGGCACGGGACCACCATGCTGTGGACCAGCCACTACGTGGAGGAAGTGGAGCGCAACTGCCGGCGGGTCCTGGTGGTCAACCACGGCAGGCTGGTCGAGTTCGCGGCCCCGCGCGAACTCGCCGAGCGGTTCGGCGGCCAGGTGGCGTTGGTGCGCCCGGGCAGCCCACGGGACACCGACGAGCTGCTGGCCGTGCTCGGCCGGGGGGAGCCGGCGCTGCGGGTGACGGCCGGGAACGGCGAGGTCGAGGTCAGGGGCCAGGGCATGCGGGCCCGCCTCCCCGCGCTGCTCAGCCATGCGGAGGCGCTCGGCATCGGCATCGGGGCGGTCGAATACCGTACGCCGTCGCTGGAGGACGCCTTTCTGACGCTCGTGGGGGCCGGACATGACGGCTGACCTCGCCCCGGGGTCGGCGCCCGCATCCGCGCCCGCGCCACCGTCCCGGCTGCACGGGGACGTCGCTGCGACGATGTACCGCGAGTACCTGCTCCTCACCCGCAACCGCACCAATCTGCTGCTCGCCATCACACCGAGCGCGGTGTACCTGCTGCTCTTCGCCACCTCCCTGTCCCGTCTGGTCGGGGACGTGCGGTACGAAGGCCGTCTCGTCAGCTACCCGGAATTCGCCGTCCCCGCCCTGCTGCTCTCGTCGATGCTCGCGGCGGCCACCACCGCGGGCACCTCCCTCTTCCAGGAGCGCATGGGACGGATGGATGTCGAACTCTGGTCCTACCCCCTGCGGCGCGGCAGCTATGTGGCGGGGAAGCTCCTCGTCAGCACGCTGCTCGTGCTCGCGCAGAGCCTGGCCGCGCTGGGAGTCTCCCTCCTCGTGTTCACCTTCCGCTGGCCGCCGAGCCATTGGGCTGCGATCTTCTGTGGGATCGCCGCCGCGTCGATGGCCTTCAACGGTCTCTACCTGCTGCTCGCCACCTTGTTCAAGGATTTCCAGCGCTTCACGGTGACCATCAATGTGCTCGCGCCCACGCTCCTGTTCGCCAGCCCCTCGTTCTATCCCGCGCAGCAGATGGCCCCCGTGCTGCGCTGGCTGTCCTGGGCCGATCCGGTGACCTACGGGATCCGCTGCATCCGCGACGGGGCCCTCTTCGGGTTCGGCGCCGCCTGGCCGTGGATGCTGATGCTGCTCGCCATCGCCGCCGTCGCCTGCGCCCTCATCGGACGCTCTCTGATGGCTCGCGCCCGCGAGATCTGACGCCGGCGGACCCGGGCCGCGCTGTCCGTGCCCGGCCCGGGTCCGCCATACGAGCCTGACCTGCTGGTCAGGGGATGAGGTGGACGACGATCTCCGTCTGGGGGGCGCCCGGGTTGACGGCGTGGATGAAGCCGTGTGCGGTGCGGTAGCTGCCCGTGCCTCCCGTGATGGCCAGCGTGACGTCCCCGGCGCCGGCGGCCGTGATCGTGAACCGTCCCTGGAAGGTGATCTGGCCCTGCGGCAGGACGAGGGTGCCCTGGCACAGCAGGTCGCTCTCGTCGACTGGCTCGACCCGGGTCAGTGTGCACACCTCGCTGAAGGTGCCCACCGGTTGGCCGTCCCGCAGCACGTTCCCGCTGATGATGAGCTCGTCTCCCTGGCTCGCCCCAGGGCCGTCGAAGTCCAGGGAGGTCTGCTGGGTCGGCTGGGTGAGCAGGTGGAAGACAGTCTCCCGACGGGACGGGTCAAGGTCGTCGCCCCCGAGGGCCGAAGCCGGGACGGCGCAGGCCACAAGGGCGGCAAGCCCGGTGACCACGCTGAGGCCGGCACGCTTCAGGTGATGCATGGCGCTTATCTCCTCTGCAAAGCACAGGGCCAACAATGCCCATGTGTCAGATAAATAGAGGATCCGACCAAGATCGTGACTGCGCGACTGGTCCTAGCCATCCGTGTGATCCGGCGCGGGCCCGGCGCCCGGTTCGAACACCACCGACCACGGCCTCGGCCGCTGCTGGTGCCGCTCCTCGTGCCGCTCCTCGTCCGGGCGCGCGGGCAGCCGCCGTGCCGTCGTCGCGTCGCGGGCCACGGCCTCCGCGGCGACGCCCGCGAACCGCCGGGCCTCCGGATGCGTACGCTCCTTGGGCCAGACGGCGGACATCTGCTGGACGAGCGGGCGCCCCGCCAGCGGACGCCAGATCACCCGTGGCTCCCGTCCGGCCACCCGGCCGTCGTCGAAGGCCACCCCGCACCCGGCGGCGACCAGGCCGACCAGGAACTCGGGGTTGCGCGCATGGCGGACGGCGGTCGGGGCGAAGCCGCCCGCCCGGCAGAGGTCGAGCGTCCGGTCGTACCAGCCGGGGGCGCCCTCCCAGGGGAAGAGGACCAGGTCATGGCCGGAGAGGTCGGCCAGGGAGACCTCCGGCAGACGGGCGAGCGGGGAGGTACGGGCCAGCACCACCCCCAGCTCGACACCGACCATGGGACCGAGCGTCAGATCGGTGGCGCCCTCGCACGCGACAGGATGGTGCACCCAGCCCACGTCGAGCCGCCCGCGGGACAGCAGCCGCACCTGCTCGGCCGTGTCCACCTCCTGCAGATCGATCCGCAGCCCCGGGCACTGGTCGGCGCACGCCGCCAGCAGGGCGTGCAGGGTGCGGGCGGGCGTCTGGGGCGGCACTCCGGCCCGCAGGGTGGCCGGCTCCCCGGCGCGGGCGCGGTGCATCACCGTACGCAGCCGCTCCTCGCGGGCCAGCAGTTCGCGCGCCTCCCGCAGCAGCAGCGCACCCGCGGCGGTGAGCCGCACCTGACGGCGGGACCGGTCGAACAGCTCCACCCCCATCTCGCCCTCGAGCCTGCGGACGGCCTGGCTCAGCGGAGGCTGTGCCATGCCGAGCAGGTCGGCGGCGCGGCTGAAGTGCAGCTCCTCGGCGACGACAATGAACAGCCGCAGGTGGCGTATGAGATCCACCGGCCGACCATACGCGACACACGAGGGGGACCGTGACATTGGCATCGATCGGGGAGGCCGGGGACGTCGGGAAGCTCGCGGAGATCGAGGGGCAGGTGGCGGCGGTCTTCGAGGCCGCGGGGGCGCGGGGGCGGCTGCACGCGGTCGGTGTCGACGGCGGGCGGGAGATCGGCGTCGGCGCGGACGAGCCGGTGGTCATCGCGTCCGTGTTCAAGATCCTGCTGGTGCTGGAGTTCGCGCGGCAGTCGGCGGCCGGACAGCTCGACCCACGGGAGCGGGTGCTGCTGACTGCGGCCGACCGGCTCGGCGGGTGGGGCACCGCCGGATGCCTCGACGACGTTGAGATGTCCCTGCGCGATCTGGCGTACTTCGCCCTGTCGGTGAGCGACAACACGGCGGCCGATGTGCTGATGCACCGGGTGGGCCTGGACACGGTGCGGCTGCTGGCCGCCGAACTCGGCCTGGAGCGCACGGTGGTCGTGGGCGGCCCTCGGGAGCTGCTGGAGTCCATGCTGGAGGACGTGGGCGCCCGCGACGAGACCGAGTTCGCGGCCGTCTTCCCCACCCTGGGCCCCGAGCGGATGCGGGAGCTGCGGGTGCTCGACCCGCGGCGGACCACCAGCAGCACGGCCCGCGACATCACCCGGCTGCTGGGGCTGATCTGGCGGGACGAGGCGGGGCCGCCGCGGGCGTGCGCACAGGTGCGCGACCTGATGGCCCGGCAGGTCTTCCGCCACCGGCTGGTCTCCGGGTTCCCCGGCGACGTACGGGTGGCCGCGAAGACGGGCACCCTGCCGAGCCTGCACATGGAGGCGGGCGTGGTCCACTACCCGGACGGCGGCCGGTACGCGGTCGCGGTGTTCGCCCGGACCCGCGAACCCGGCACCGTGAACACCGCCGTGGACGCGGCGATCGGCCGGGCGGCCCGGCTGGCCGTGGATCACCTCAGAGGCGCTGACCTGCTGTGATATCCACTCGCATATCGATGGGGAGAAGTTCAGATCTTGGACGGGGGCGGCCGGCGCCTGCTGTGCTGTGGCCATGAACGACGAGCAGAGACCACGCTTCGCCCGCCGTCTGCTGTTCCGGGGAGCCGCCGCGGGGGCGGCCGTCCCGGTGCTGTCGACGGCCTCGGGGGCGGCCGCCGCACCGCGCCGGACCAGGAAGGTCTCGGGGGCGGAGTTCCGCTGGCTGGGGACCACCGGGTGGCGGATCGACTTCGACGGGCGGACCGTGCTGTCCGACCCCTATCTGACACGCTTCGAGACCGGCCTGTTCACGGGCTCCTTCAACGCGCGCACCAAACTGGAGACCAACGAGGAGCTGGTCACCCGGCACACCGGCCGCCCTGAGCTGGTCCTGGTCAGCCACAGCCACTGGGACCACATCAGCGACGTCCCGTTCATCGTCCGCTCCACCGACGCCCGGGTCGTGGGCACCGAGACCACGTACCACCTGCTGCGGGCCTTCGGGATCGACCCGAGCAGGCTGATCGTGGTCAAGGGCGGGGAGGTGCTGGACTTCGGCGGATACGTGGTGGAGGTGGTCGCCGGCCGCCACAGCCGCAACAAGGCCCAGGGCTACTTCGCCCCGGGCACGCTGCACACCCCGCCCTCCGGCAGGCCGGAGACGATCTCCGACCTGCCGGAGGGGGACACGCTGGCGTTCCAGGTGACGGTGGGCGACGGCCCGTCGGCGTTCCTGATGGGCGCGAGCGACTTCAGCGAACGGGACGCCGAGGGCCTGCGGCCCGATGTGGCGATGGTCGCGGTGCCGAGCAGCACCTCGACGCACCGCTATGTGCCCCGGCTGCTGGCGGCCCTCGGCCGCCCGGCCACCGTCGTCCCGGTGCACTGGGACGTCTTCGAGACCCCGCTGAAGGACGGCCCCCGGCAGGACCCGACGATGGACCTGGACGGCTTCCAGGCGCAGGTGCGGGCGGCAGCGCCCGGGACGCGGATCCTGCTGCCGGACTATCTGGCTCCGTACCGTTTCTGAGCTCGTCGTTTCCCGGTCGCACCGGCGGGCCGGCATCAGCCCTTCCGGCGCCGGCGCCGGTGCGACAGCAGGACCCACTCCTCGTGCGCCAGCCTCCCGAGGAGCGCCCCGCCGAAGACCACGTAGCCGACGCCGACCAGCCAGGACTGGACGACCAGGACCGTGCCGACGGGGCCGTACGAGACGGCGCTGGAGGCGATCAGCGGGGAGAACACCAGCCGGGAGAAGATCCGCAGACCCAACAGCCCGAGGCCGGTCGCCAGTGCTCCGGGCAGCAGGGCGCCCCAGCCGATCCGCCCGCCGAGCAGCACCCGCTGCGACCACCAGAAGAACACGACCGTCCCCACGATCCCGATCCACAGCCGCCACCCCGGCCCGAGGTGCGAGGAGAGCAGGAGGTAGCCGATGAGCACCGCGAGCCACACCAGATGCCGCCAGACGGTGTGCCAGCGGCCCGGGGGAAGCTCCCACACCTTCTCGTAGCCGGTCTGCACCGCCGCGCCGAACCGGAGGCCGAAGACGCACAGCGTCGCCAGACCGAAGGCGGTCGTGGTCTCCAACGCCTGCCGCGGTGGAGCGAACAGCCGCCTCACCTCGTCCCGCGACCCGTCGGCCACTCCGAGGCCCTCGGCCAGCCACTGGGCGAACCCGTGCCGGTTCACCGGGTCGGCAGCGGCGACCACGATGAGCAGCGGTACGAGCGTGAGGAACCCGAGCGCGGCGAACCCCATGGCGCGGTGCAGCAGTTCGAACTCGCTGCCGCGCCGCCAACCGCGCCCCATCGGGGAGGCGTGGAAGGCCTCGTGCAGCCGCTTGAAGGGGGATTCATGGTCCCGCCGCGCCCTTGCGCCGCGCGGCGTTTTGTCGTCTCGCGGCGCTCCGTCGTCCCGCGGTGTGGGCCCGCGCACTCATGAACCTCCGCTCGGCCTGTGCTCGGGTTCCGCACGGAACACCATACCATTTGTCCCGCAAGTCCATTTCAGGAGTTGGCTACTCGCCGTCGCCCACAGCCCGGTCACCACCGCGAGCCGCTGTGCCACACTGTGACTGAGGAGAGCGACTCCATGAACGGGCCCGAGAGGCAGCACTCACCAGTGGAGGAGCTGTTCGCCGCGAGCGGTTCGCTGGGCAGGCTGATGAGCGGCATCGACTGGTCGGCGACCCCCCTGGGGCGGACGGACACGTGGCCTGTCCGGCTGACCGAGGCCCTCCGGATCACCCTCGACTCCGAACAGCCGATGGCGCTGTTCTGGGGCCCCGAACTCCGGATGCTGTACAACGCGGGCTACGGCAACCTCATCGGCAGCAAACACCCGGGGGCGCTGGGCCGGCCGTGCGGCGAGGTGTTCCCGGAGAACTGGGGGGCGACCACGGGTCCGCTCTTCCGCTCCGTGATGGACAGCCGCAAGCCGATCCTCGTCAAGGACATGCGCTTCGCGCTCATCCGGCGCGGCTTCCTGGAGCAGTCCTACTACGACATCTCCTTCCAGCCGGTGACGCTGCCGGACGGCACGGTGGGCGGGGTGCTGTCCGTCGTCACCGAGACCACGGCCCGGGTGCTCAGCGAGCGGCGGCTGCGGCTGCTGGCCGCCCTCGGCTCCAGGACGGCCGGGCTGCTCACCCCGCAGGACGTCGCCCGAACGGTCGCGGAGATGCTGGACTGCCACCGCGAGGACGTACCGTTCACCGCCGTCTATCTTGCGCCGCGGCCCGGAAGGCTGCGGCTCGCCGCCGCCACGGCCGTAGCGGCGGATGCCACGGGGCCGGCCGAGGACCTCCGGCTCGACGGGGCCGCCGAGGAGGGCGGGCTCGCGGCGCGGCTGGCCGCGGTGGTCGGGGACGCCGCCCCGGCCTGGCTCCCGGGTTCGCTGCTCGGATGGCCGGAGGAGAAGGCGCTGGCCCATCCGCTCATCCGCTCGGATGAGGTGGCGGGCGTACTCGTCACGGGGGTCAATCCCAAGCTGCCCGTCAACGCCCCCTACCGGGACTTCTACGATGTGCTCGCCCGCGGTGTCAGCTCGGCCCTGGCGGCGGCGCACACCCAGCAGGAGCACCGCCGGCGCGCGGAGGCGCTGGCCGAGCTGGACCGCGCCAAGACGACGTTCTTCTCCAATGTCAGCCATGAGTTCCGCACCCCGCTGACCCTGCTGCTGGGGCCGGTGCAGCAGGCCCTCTCGGTGGAGGACCGGCCCGAGCGGCGCAGGCAGCTGGAGCTCGCCGAGCGCAGCGCGCTGCGCCTGTTGAAGCTGGTCAACACGCTGCTCGATGTCTCCCGGGCGGAGGCCGGGCGGCTGAAGGGCAGCTTCGAGCCGGTGGATCTGTCGCGTGTCACGGCGGAACTGGCGGCGGTGTTCCGCTCCGCCTTCGACCTGGCGGGGCTGAGCCTGCGGGTGGAGTGCCCCCCGCTGCCGGAGCCGGTGCACGTGGACCGGGAGATGTGGGAGAAGATCGTCCTCAATCTGCTCAGCAACGCGCTGAAGTTCACCTTCGCGGGCGGGGTCACGGTGCGGACGGCCGCTGCCGGGGACCGGGCCCGGCTGACCGTGGCGGACACCGGCACCGGTGTGCCCCCGGAGGAGCTGCCGTATCTCTTCGACCGCTTCCACCAGGTGCGCGGGGCGCGCTCGCGCTCGCGCGAGGGCAGTGGCATCGGCCTCGCGCTCGTCAAGGACCTGGTCGAGCTGCACGGGGGCACCATCTCGGTGAAGAGCAGGCCGGGCGAGGGCACCACGTTCACCGTCGAGGTGCCGTTCGGCACCGACCATCTCGCGGCCGGGGCCACCGGCGCCGTCGCCGGCCACCGCGGCCATGAGGGGACCGCCCGGCAGGAGCGCACCGCCGCCTATGCCGGGGAGGCGCTGCACTGGCTGCAGAGCGGCATGGACAGCGACATGGACAGCGACACGGGCATGCCCGCGGACACCGGCGCCGCCCCGGCCACCGCTGCCGACGAGCGGTCCGCGGCGGCTTCGCAGGAGGGCGACGGCACCCGTCGGCCACTGCTGCTGGTCGCCGACGACAACGCCGATGTGCGCGACTACCTCAAGGAGCTGCTCGGCCCGGACCACGACGTGCTGCTGGTCGGGGACGGACAGACGGCGCTGGAGACCGCCCTGTCGCGCCCGGTCGACCTGGTGCTCACCGATGTGATGATGCCCCGCCTGAACGGATTCGCGCTCGTACGGGCGCTGCGCTCGGATCCGCGGACCACCCGCCTGCCGATCATCGTGTTGACCGCCAGGGCCGGGGAGGAGGCGACGGTGCGGGGCCTGCGGGCGGGTGCGGACGACTACCTCGCCAAGCCCTTCTCCGCCCGCCAGCTGCTCGCCCGGGTGCGCGCCAACCTGGAGCTGTCGCGGCTGCGCGAGGAGGTGCTCACCGAGAGCCGCCGCCGCGCGGCCGCGCTCACCTCCCTCGCCCAGGCGAGCATGCTGTTCTCCGACAGCCTCGACCCGCCGCAGGTGCTGGAGACCGCGACGGAGGTGCTGATTCCGGCCTTCGCCGACGAGATCCGGATCCGCGTCACCGACCCGCGGGCGGAGCAGTCCGTGTTCGCCGCCGGAGAGCGGACGGCCGGGCCAAAGGAGCTGGAGCGCGCCCTCGGCGACAGCCTCGGGACGGGCCGCGCCGGGGCGCCCCCGCCCGACACCGTGCTGTCCGTGCCGCTGGTCGCCCACGGCCGGACGCTGGGGGCGCTGGCCGTCGCCAGGTGCGGGCGCGCCTACCGCGAGGAGGACCGGAGCCACCTCGAATCCCTCGCCAGCAGACTGGCCCTCGCCTACGACAACGCTGCCCGGTTCCGCAACGAGCGCCGGCTGGCCCTGACCCTGCAGCGGGCGCTGCTGCCCCAGCACCTGCCCCAGGTGGCCGGTCTGCGCACCGCGTCCTACTACCGGGCCAGCACCACCGGTACGGAGATCGGCGGCGACTGGTACGACGTCATCGCGCTGCCCGACGGGGCCATGGGGCTGGCGATCGGCGACGTGATGGGCCACGACGTGGCCGCCGCGACCGTGATGGGCCGGCTGCGGCCCGCCCTGCGCGGCTTCGCGCTCGACCGCGCCTCCCCGGGCGCGCTCCTCGCCAAGCTGGACGCGTATCTGCGGTCGCTGGACGTCGAACACTTCGCGACGTGTCTGTACGCGATGTACGCCCCGCGGACCCGCCTGCTGCGGTGGGCCTCGGGCGGACACCTTCCGCCGCTGGTGGTGGCGGGCGAGACCACCGGTTTCCTTGAGACCCGGCCGGGTGCTCCGCTGGGGCTGGCGCAGGGGGCGCCCGAGGACCACGAGACGCGGCTGCCGGCCGGCGCCGGGCTGCTGCTGTTCACCGACGGCCTGGTGGAGAACAGCAGGCTCTCCGTCGACGAAGGGCTGGCGGCCCTGCGGGCCACCTGCGCGGGGCTGTCCGCGGCGGCCCGGCTCGACCCGCAGCGGATCATCGACCGCTCCATGGGCCTGCTCCGCGCCCCCGGACACGTCGACGACGACACCGCCCTGCTCGCCGCGTCGGCCGGGTCCTGAGCCTCAGCCAGGTCCCAGGCCCTCGCCAGATCCAGGGCCTCGCCAGATCCCTGGGCTCCGCCCGGGCACCGGTCTTCCGCCGGGTACCGGGAACGGCCGGGCCAGGCCGGATCGCGGTCCAGCAGCGCGGCCCGCACCACCGGGGCGACCGGCCGCCGTGGCGCCACCCGCCGCGGGGCGGCAGCGCGGGCGAGGGCGCGTCGGGTGAGGGGCCGTGCCGGTCTCCGTCCCCTCCACGAAGGCGCTGAACCGCCGTCTGCCGGGGCGGCAGGCGCCGCCGACCGCGCGGCGGCCGGAGGTGGTGGCGCCGGGCGCCCTTGCGCCCGGACGTACAGTGGGGAAAGGCGTGGCGTGCCGCGATGCGCCCGCCACCACGCGGCCGGTCCGTGACACGGACAGACACGGGTAAAGGATGCCGCCATGGCCGACCCGAAAGGCTTTCTCACCACACCTCGCCGGCTTCCGCCGCGCCGCCCGGTGGCCGAGCGGGTGCGGGACTGGAACGAGGTCCAGGTACCCGGCGGCCTGCTGCCGATCGTCGGCGCCCAGGCCGGGCGCTGCATGGACTGCGGCATCCCGTTCTGCCACGAGGGCTGCCCGCTGGGAAACCTCATCCCCGACTGGAACGACCTGGTCGCGCGCGACGACTGGCGGCGGGCGAGCGAGCGGCTGCACGCGACCAACAACTTCCCGGAGTTCACCGGCCGCCTGTGCCCGGCACCCTGCGAGAGCGGGTGTGTGCTGGCCATCAACCAGCCCGCGGTGACCATCGAGAACGTCGAGCGGGCCATCGCGGACCGGGCATGGGAGAGCGGTCAGGTGACCCCGAAGCCACCGGAGCGGCTGTCCGGGAGGACCGTCGCGGTCATCGGCTCGGGCCCGGCGGGCCTGGCCGCGGCCCAGCAGCTGACCCGCGCCGGACACACGGTGGCGGTGTACGAGCGGGCCGACCGGGTGGGAGGTCTGCTGCGCTACGGCATCCCCGAGTTCAAGATGGAGAAGCGCCACCTCGACCGCCGCCTGGAGCAGATGCGCGCGGAGGGCACCAAGTTCCGTACGGGTGTGGGCGTGGGCACCGATGTGGACGCCGCGGAGCTGCGGGACCGCTACGACGCGCTGGTCATCGCGGTCGGGGCCACGGCGTGGCGGGAGCTGCCGGTGCCGGGGCGGGAGTTGGCCGGAATACACCAGGCGATGGAGTATCTGCCGCTGGCCAACCGGGTCCAGGAGGGCGACTTCGCCCGGCCGCCCCTCACGGCCGAGGGCAGACACGTGGTGATCGTCGGCGGCGGGGACACCGGCGCGGACTGCCTGGGCACCGTGTTGCGCCAGGGCGCGGCCTCCGTCACCCAGCTGGACATCCACGCCCAGCCCGGGGCCGAGCGGCCCGAGGACCAGCCCTGGCCGGTCCACCCCAGGATCTACCGGATGTCCGCCGCCCACGAGGAGGCCCAGGAGCTGGGCGCGTCCCCGGACGCCGACGTGGACGCGCGGCTGTTCTCGGCCGCCACGATCCGCTTCGAGGGGGCGGAGGGCCCTGGCGCGGCGGGAGCGGCGGGAGCCGTCCGGGCGCTGCGGCTGGTCGGGGTCGACGCGGGCGGGCGGCCCGAGCCGGGCTCCGAGCGGGTGCTGCGGGCCGACATGGTCCTCCTGGCGCTGGGCTTCTCGGGTCCTGAGCGGGACAGCGGTCTGATCGGCCAGCTCGGCCTGGAGCTCGACGCCCGGGGCAACATCGCCCGGGACGAGGGGTTCGCCACCAGCAGCGAAGGCGTCTTCGTGGCGGGTGACGCGGGCCGCGGCCAGTCGCTGATCGTATGGGCGATCGCCGAGGGCCGCTCCGCCGCCGCGGCCGTGGACCGCTATCTCGCGGGCTCCACCACGCTGCCGGCCCCCGTGACCCCCGCGGACCGCCCGCTCGTCGTCTGAGCACCACGGCCCCGGGGTCGCGCTGTCGGACCCGGTGGATAACGTTCTTGGTGGCGGGCCGGGCACGGCGCGCCGGAAAGCGGCATGCGCGAAGAAGGGGAGACAGTGGCACGGGTGACGGGGGAGAGCCGGCATGCCGCGGCGCGGGGGGTGATCGACCTGAGCGACCGCCGGGCGCTGCTGGAGTGTCAGGTGGCGGATCCGGCCGTGGCGGAGGAGGGCCGTCGGCTCAAGGAGGCGGCGCTGCTGGACTTCGGGGTCAAGGACAGCGTGGTGGGCTCGTGGCTGTACGCCAAGTGTCACCACCAGATCGCCACCGCGGCGGTGGAGACGGCGGCGGTGGTGGCCGTGGGCGACGGCAGTTGCCTGCTGCTGTACAACCCGGAGTTCTTCGTCCGGATCGGGCCGAGCGGAGCGCGGTTCGTCCTGTTCCACGAGGCGCGCCATCTGATCCACCGCCATCTGTACGTGGACGAGGAGCTGCGCGCCGACCCGGTGTTCGAGCTGGCCGCAGAGGTGGCGATCAACCATGTGGCCATGGTCCGGCTGGGGCGTACCGAGCTGCCCACCCAGGAGGTGCCCGACGGCCTCGGGGGCACCCGCCGCGAGCCGGTGGGCGTCGACCCCCGCGAGGTGCACCGGCGGTATGTGGCCGATCTGTCCGAGCAGGGCCTGGCGCCGCTGTCGTATCAGGACTTCGTCGACACCGACCTCGGGGTGTACGGGGAGCTCAAGCGGATGAGCCGGCCCCCCGTTCCGCCCGCGGTGTGCATCCACATGCGCCTGGCCGGGGCCGAGCAGGGCGAAGGGGCGGGCCCCGGGCTGCCGATGGACGAGGAGACGCTCTCCGGGGTCGTCGAGGCCACCTTGAGCGAGGTGATGCGCGCGGCGCTGCGCGGCGAGGGCATCGCCCGGGAGGAGATGCTGGGCCTGGCGGACCGCAGTGCCGGGGGCGGCAGGCGGCTGGAGCGCATGTGGGGCCGGATGGGCCTGGCCGCGCTGCGGGGTGAGACCCCGCGGACCCGGCGGGTGGAGTGGTGGCGGCGCTGGCTCTCCGATGTGCTGGCCTCCAAGCTGCGCGAGGGTGAGCGGCTGATCTATCCGAAGAAACAGGGGGCCGTGTTGCTGGCGCTGGGCCACGACCCGATGCTCTCCCGGCGGGGCGCGGAGCGGACCAAGGTCGTGGTGGTCGCGCTGGACACCTCGGGGTCGATGCCGCAGGCGGTGGTCGACTGGATCACCTCGCTGGTGGGCCGGACCGACGGGGTGGAGAGCCACTGGCTGAGTTTCGACGGCGCCGTGATGCCCTTCGTCCCCGGAGAGCGGGTGCTCGGCGGCGGCGGGACGAACTTCCAACTGGTCGTCGACTATGTCGAGGGCCGACTGGCGGTGAACGGGCGGCGGTTCGAGGAGCGCGCCGACGCGGTGATCATGGTCACCGACGGATACGCGCCCAAGGTCACCCCCGCCCGCCCCGACCGGTGGATCTGGTTGATCACGGACGGCGGGAACGACTGGCCGGAGCGGCACGATCCGCCGATGGCCTGCCACCGGGTGATCACCGGCGACAGCTGACGGTCGACTCGTCGGCTGACCGTTTCGGACAATCGACAGACACACAACGAGGGAACAAACCACTGTGAGCAGCGTGGAGACGATGGCACCGGCCGAGGGGGACGCGTCCGCCGGGCGGGCGGGCGGCGCGCGGCAGCCCCGGAAGACGGCGCGGCAGACGCCGCGGCGGACCGGGCCGGGCGGCGGCGCCCGTCTGGAGCAGTTCATCAGCGCGATGATCGCCATGGGACAGACCGGTCAGGTCTTCGGCGAGCACGGCATCGGCAAGACGTCGACGTTTCTCTCCTACGTCCCCGAGGCACACCCCGGCACGGAGGTGATCCTGGTCCCGGCGGCCAATCTGACCCCGGACGACCTGTTGGTCAACGCGCCGGTGCGGGACGACCACAGCGGCGAGCTGGTCCTCACCCAGCTGATCATGCGCCAGCTCACCCCCGGCACCCCCTTTGTGCTGCTGATCGACGACTCGCTGCAGGCCGGCGAGACCATTCAGTCCCAGCTGATGCAGATCGCCTGCAACTGGACGCTCGGCGAGCACGATCTGCGCGCGCTCGGCTGCGTCGGTGTCTTCCTCGCCGACAACGAGTCGCTGGCCGAGACCAGCGCCCGGCGCAGCGATCTGGCCGTTCTGGACCGCATGGTCACGCTGCGGGTGACCGCCAATGACACCGCCTGGCGGCAGAAGCTGGCCGAGCGCTACCCGGACTGGGACCTGACCGAGGTGTTCCGGCTCTGGGCCGGGCTGACCCCGCGGCTGCGCTCGCTGCTGTCCCCGCGCACCCTCCAGCATGTGCTGGACTGCGCCCGCGCCGGGTTTCCATTGTCCTGGGGGCTGCCGCTGGTCGGCGGTCAGCGGCTGCGCCTGCGGGATGTGAAGTCGGACGGCAAGCCGGGTCCCGACCGCACGGCGGAGATCCTGGACGGCATCGCGGCCGCCATCGGCTGTCCGAACCCGGCGGCCATCGCCGACCCGGTGCGCGCCATTTTGCGCACCGCCGTCCGGGAGAACTGGTCCGTGCTGCTCCAGGGTCCGCCCGGCTGCGGCAAGACGGAGATCACCAAGGCGGTGGTCCGGGAGGAGACGGGGCGCGACCCGGTCTACTTCTCGCTGCCGGTGACCAACGTCGAGGACCTGTGTGTGCCGATCCCGACGCCCGACGGCACCTTGGACACGCTGCTCAGCCGCTCGCTCATGGGGCCCGAGTCCAAGGTGATCGTGTGGGACGAGTACAACCGGCCCAAGGACAAGGCCACCTTCGCCAAGCTGATGGAGATCACCCAGGAGTGGTCGCTGGCCGGCCGGCCGATTCCAGGGCTGTGCGCTCAGATAGCGCTGCAGAACCCGCCGTACCACCTCGGCCGCAAGCTGCTGGTCAGCAGCAACAACGTGGCGCAGGCCAGCCGTTTCACGGTCAGCTACGAGGTGAGCCCGCAGGACATCCCCGCCAATGAGTGGTTGATCGGCACCTATGGCGAGGTGGCCGAGACGGTGCTGGAGTGGTGGAAGAGCGACATCGACGACGAGGGCCGGGAGTGGGTCACCAAGCGGACCCTGGAGCGGCTGATCAAGCTGCATCTGGCCGGGCAGCCACTGGAGACCGGGCTGATCTACCTCGGCGACGGGGAGTACGCCCCGGTGCCGCTGTCCCAGCTCGAGGCGCGGCTGTCGGAGAGCTCGGGGCATAAGGTCATCGGGCTGAAGGAGTTGGCGCGCGATGTGGCGGAGTGGGAGACCAGGCTGGCCGCGGCCTGCGAGAGCTCGTCCGAGGGCACCAATGACACCGATCTGGTGCACCAGGTGTTCGCCAACGCCGAGGTCTCGCAGCTGAAGCGCCATGCCGAGGTGGTCGCGCGGCTGTTGCGCCATATGCCGCCGAAGCTGCGCGCCGCCCATCTGGTGGGGCAGACGCCGGAGCGGCAGCGGTTCTGGATCGGCGCGCTGTCCAAGATGGCCGAGCTGTCCGCCACCCCCTGACCCCCGGCTCTTGCCCCTTCGCCCTTCTTGCTCCCCCGCACTCTTCTCAACGATCGGAGAACACCCGACGTGGCGACCCTCGACGACTCCCTGCTCTCGGTCACGTTCCGGCTGGCCGGCCCCGTACTCGCCCCGGACCTGATGGCCCGGCTGCGCGAGGAGGTCATGGCGCTGATGGCCGGGCGGGAACCGCTGCCCGACTATCTGGTGGACACGGCGTTCGCCACCGGCGACGCCGAACTGATCTGGACCCTGTCCGGGTGTCCGCTGACGCGCGAGCGGGAACCGGTGCTGCTGCGCCTTGCCGCGCTGGGCTACACGGCCCTCGGCCCGCGGCTCTACCGGGGGTACGGCGACCGTCGGAAACTGCGGGCCACGGTGTTGGAGGGCGCGAAGCGGAATCTGGACGATCCCGACTGGCATGAGCCGGACGGGCTGGTGGAGTATCTGCTGAACACCAGCAGCGTGGAAGAGCTCCTCCCGGCGCTGCGTGCGCCCTTCCCCGGGGTCGTGCGCCACGCGCTCAAGTGCGTCGGCTACAAGGCGGGGGCGGACGACCAGCTGGCGGCCTGCCAGGCCGTGCTCACCTACGGCGGCGTTGCTGAGCTGGCCGAACTCGCCGAACTGCCCGCGCTGCGCCCGACGGTGGCGGACCTGGTGCGCCGAGCGGTGGCCGCGCCTGACCCGGCGGTTGTGCTGGCGGGTGCCTCGGTGTCCGAGGCCACCGACGAGACCGCCGACAAGCCCGCGGGGCCCGTGCCGGCCCCCGACGCCCCGGCCCTGTCCGGGGCGGACCTGGTGAACCGGCTGCGCGAGGTGAGGTGGACGCACGACGCATTCCCCCTGGGCCACGTGGACTGGGACCCGCTGCTGGCCGAGCACCGGCGGGAGCCCCTGCCGAACAGGGCGCTCCTCATGCTGGCGGCCCGCCAGGACTGCCCGGACGAGATCGTGCTGGCGGCCTACAAGAAGGCGCCCCGCGATCTCCCCGGCTCCTCCCCGCTGCCGTGGCAGCTGCTCACGGACGGCGACTGGAACGGCTCCCACTCCCGCTTCGACCTGGCCAAGCTGCTGGGCCGGGGCATCCACAGCGGTGCCTATCCGGTGACCCGGGTGCTGGCAGAGATCCGCCCTGCCCGCACGGTCCTCAATGCGCTGCCCTACGGTGAGGCTCCCGTCCGCGAGGCGCTGACCGGCCTGGCGGCCGAGCTGGGCGAGGACTTCGCCGCCTGGCGCGCCCTGTACTCGCTGATGCCCCGCTTCGCAGGGACGAGCACGGAGCTGGTCACCGCGGCCCGCGAACAGACGGCCAAGCACCGGGGCAAGACCTGGCCCCGGCCGCTGGCTCCCGAGTACCCGGTCAGCGCACCGGAGGGTGCCCGGGCGGTGTTCCTGCAGCTGTACGGTCTGGCCGCCGAGGACGTCCAGCTGGCGCTCGCGGAGCACCTGGACCGCCGCTCGATCCAGCATCTGCTGGTCCACCACAAGCCGTCGGCCGCCCTGCGCGACCGCTTCGTCGAGCTCTACGGAGTCTCCGTGCTGGCCGGTATCGCCTCCGACTGGGAGCTGCCGGAGAACACCATCGCGGAGCTGCTGCTCCACGACGACCCCGAGATCAACGCCAAGCTGTACATCAACACGCCGCTGACCCCCGAGCAGCGCCGACAGATCCTCTCCGGGCAGCGCAGCCGGCCCGACAGCGGCGAGGGTCCGCTGCCGCTCACCGAGGAGGTGTTCGCGGGGCTGCGGGACAGCGGGCGCCGCCACTGGCTGCTGCCGATCTGCGAGGCCGGTGATCCGCGCCTCGCCCGGATCCTGCTCGGCAAGGTCAAACTGCATACGCTCGCCGGGCAGCTGCTGCTGCTGGTGCGGCTGTGGGAGCGACACGGTGGGGAGGAGGTGCGCGCGCTGCTGGACGAGACCGAGTTTCCCGATCGGCGCAGCAAAAAGCACCCGCTGCCGGCGGCGACCCACAAGATCGTCCGATCCGCGCTGGAGGCACCGGACGGCCTGGCCGAGCTGCGTGAGCGGCTCGCGCGTGCCAAGTCACCCACGAGCCAGGCGACGCATCTGCGCAGCGCGGCCGAGGGACGGCGCGACCAGCTCTCCGCGGCGCTGGAGCGGCTGGCCGAGGAGACCGGCCCGGACCTCCCATGGGAAGAGCTGACGGCCGAGCACGGCCGTGACCCGCTGCCGGACGCCCTGCTGGTCGAGTTGGCGAAGCGCGACGACTTCCCGGAAGAGCTGCGCGCCGACTGCCGGCTCGCGGAGGTGCGGCTGGAGCACCGCGCACATCCGCACCGGCTCACCGGCCCCCGCCCCACCGCTCTGGAGCTGCTGCGCCACCACCAGCTGCCCGGGTATGTGTACGGCCACCAGGAGTGGCTGAACCTGGCGACGTCCTACGGGCAGCTGACCTTGCCGGACATCCTGCACGAGGCCAAGCCCGCCCGCGTCGCCGCGACCTATCTCGCCAACCGCCACCAGGAGTCCCGGGACAGCGACAAGGAGCAGCTGCGCCGGGTCCGCCGGGAGACCGTGGACCTCATCAACGCCCACCTGGGCAAGGATCCGGAGGCGTGGGCGGTGGCCATGCGGCTGATGCCCGAGTTCACCGGCACCCTCCCGGAGCTGCTGGCCACCACGGCCGCGGTGATCAGCTGACGGCGAGCGCGGGCGGCGCGGCCGGTGTGGACGCCTCGGACGAACAGCGTCTGCTCGGTCCAGATGACCTTGCCGCTCCTGGTGCAGCAGGTGCCCCAGCGGTCGACCAGGGCGGGCGGCGGGTGGCCGGCCCGCGCCAGGCCGCAGCGCCGGGCGACCGGGTCGTAGATCGCGTACAGACAGGCGGCATCGGCGACCCCGGGGCCGGTCGGCGCGCCGTCCGCGGCGACCACGAGCAACGCCATGCCGCGGGCCGCTCACATATTGATCATGTGGCCCGCGAGGCCGTGCACGGCCTCCTTGACCGCCTCGGAGAGCGTGGGGTGGGCGTGGACGTTGCGCGCCACCTCGTGGGCGGTCAGGTCCCAGCGCTGCGCCAGCGTCAGCTCCGGCAGCAGCTCGGTGACCTCCGGGCCGATCAGATGGCCGCCCAGCAGCTCGCCGTGGCGGCCGTCCCCGATGAGCTTCACAAAGCCGACCGGGTCCCCGAGGCCCTGCGCCTTCCCGTTCGCGGTGAACGGGAACTTCGCCACCCGCACATCGAAGCCCCGCTCCCGGGCCTGGGCCTCGGTCCAGCCGAAGCTGGCGATCTGGGGCTGGCAGAAGGTCGCCCGCGGGATCATCACGTAGTCCAGCTCCATGGTCTCCGCGCCCGCGATCGTCTCGGCGGCGACCACGCCCATCGCCTCGGCCGCGTGGGCGAGCATCAGCTGCGCGGTGACGTCCCCGACCGCGAAGATGTGCGGCACGCTGGTGCGGCAGTACGCGTCGACGGCGATGGCGCCCCGCTCTGTCAGCCGGACACCGGTGTTCTCCAGCCCGTAGCCGGTGACCCGGGGCCGGAAACCGATCGCCTGCAGCACCGCCTGGGCCTGCAGCGTCTGCCGCTGGCCCCCGGTGGCCACCATGACCTTCACCGAGGGGCCCGAGTCGTTGATCGCCTCGACCCGGGTGGAGGTGAGGACGTCGATGCCGAGCCTGCGGTAGCGGCGCGCGAGCTCCGCGGAGACCTCCTCGTCCTCCAGCGGGACGATCCGGTCCAGGAACTCCACCAGCGTCACCCGCACCCCGTAGCTGCGCATGATGTACGCGAACTCGACGCCGATGGCGCCCGCCCCGGCGATGATCACGCTCTCGGGCAGCTCGGGGCTGAGGATCTGCTCCTCGTAGGTCACCACCCGCTCGCTGAGCGAGGTGCCGGGCAGCAGATTGGTGATCGCGCCGGTGGCGATCACGCAGTGGCCGAAGGTGAGGGTCTCCGTTCCCCCGGCGGCCAGGTCGATCCGCAGCGTACGGTCGTCGGTGAAGGTGCCCCGGCCGTCGTACTGGGCGATCTCGTTCTTCTTCATCAGGTAGTGGATCCCCCTGACGCGCCCGTCGGCGACCTTGCGGCTGCGCTCGTGGGCCGCCCGGTAGTCCAGGATCACCTGTCCGTCCACCCGGATGCCGAAGGTCTGGGCCTCCTTGGTGAACAGATGGGCCAGCTCGGCGTTGCGCAGCAGGGCCTTGGAGGGGATGCAGCCCACGTTCAGACACACCCCTCCCCAGAACCGCTCCTCCACGACCGCCACGGACAGGCCGAGTTGCGCGGCGCGGATCGCCGCGACATAGCCGCCCGAGCCCGCCCCCAGGACCACGACGTCAAAGTGTGCGCTCATGCGTCGCACCTTAGACAGCAATCCCGGATAAAGCAGGACGTACCGCCTCGGACGGAGCCGATAGAGTCAGGGCATGGCTTCAGGCATGGCTTCAGATGAAGGGCCCGTGCGGGTCGACAGCTGGATCTGGTCCGTACGGCTGACGAAGACGCGGTCACTGGCCGGCACGGCCTGCCGAGGCGGCCACGTCCGCGTCAACGGGGAGCGCGTCAAGGCCGCCCATGCCGTGCGGCCCGGGGACGAGGTGCGGCTCTTCCACGCCGGGCGCGAGCGCATCGTCGTGGTGAAACGCCTGGTGCGCAAGCGGGTCGGGGCGGCCGTCGCGGCGGAATGCTTTGTCGACAACTCCCCTCCCCCGCCCCCGCGCGAGGAAATCGCCGTGGTCGGCCATCGCGACCGCGGCGCCGGCCGCCCGACCAAGCGGGACCGGCGCGACATGGAGCGGCTGCGCGGCCACTGAGCGGCCCGGGCCGTACCCGCCGCCCTGTGCCGACCCGAGTCAGCGCACGGCGGCGGCGGGCGGGTGCTCGCGCCGCGCGCCGTAGGCCAGGAAGTACGCCGGGGCCCGCTTCAGCCAGGGCGCCGCGTTCAGCACCCGCACCACCCGGGGCGGCCGGGACCCGTCGCCGAGCAGGGTGCGGCCGGCCAGCACCGGCTCGATGACCCGCGCGTGGGCGATCCGCTGCAGCGACTGCGCCGCCACGGCCGTCGGCCATCTGCGGCGCTGCACCTCGCGCACCTCCCGCAGCCCGACCCCGCCCCCGGCGGTGCCCGCGGACAGCGGCGCGGAAAGGATGCGGGCGGCGGCCACGGCGTCCTGGACGGCGAGGTTGATGCCGATCCCGAACACCGGCGACATCGCGTGTGCCGCGTCCCCGATGCACAGCAGCCCGGGGCGGTGCCAGCGCCGGAGCCGGTCCAGCCGTACGTCGAGCAGCTTCACCTCGTCCCACGACCGCAGCACATGGGTGCGGTCCGCCAGCCACGGGGCGACCGCCGCGAACTGGTCCATGAACCGGTCCAGACCCGCCGCGCGCCGGGCCGCGTCGGTGCCCTTGGGGATCAGCGCGGCGCACTGCCAGTACTCCCCACGGTCGATCATGGCGGTCAGGAAGCGGTCACCGGCGTTTCCCACCAGCCCCCGCGGGTCGCCCTCGTGCCGGGGCAGCCGGAACCACCAGGCGTCCATCGGGCAGGGGAACTCCCGCAGCCCCAGTTCGGGCAGCCGTCTGGCCAGCGACCCCCGGCCGTCACAGGCCACGGTCAGGGTGGCCCGCAGCTCGCCGGTGCTCCCGTCCGCGGTGCGGTAGCGCACCCCCGCGACCCGGCCGCGCTCCATGAGGAAGGAGGTCGCCTCGGTCCTCATGCGCAACCGGAAGGAGGGCTCCCGTTCAGCCTCGGCCGCCAGCAGGTTCAGCAGATCCCACTGCGGGACCATCGCGACATAGTTGTACTTGACCGGCAGCGCGCCGATGTCGCCCACCGTGAACAGCGAGCGGCCCGGGCCGATCGGCAGCTGGATGGTGTGCACACGCCGCTGCGGCAGCGCGGCGAACCGCTCGGCGAGGCCCAGTTCGTCCAGGAGCGACAGCGTGCTCGGGTGCACGGTGTCGCCGCGGAAGTCACGCAGGAAGTCGCCGTGCTTCTCCAGGACCGTGACCTCCACACCGGTGCGCGCCAGCAGCAGCCCGAGCACCATCCCGGCCGGCCCACCGCCCACCACACAACACCTCGTGCGTTCCATCGTCTCCACTCCCTTCGGCTACCGGCCACGGCACCCGGGGGGAAGGGCGCAGCCGACAAGGACGTCTCCCGGTTGAGTCTCCCGGGCCTCCCGTCCGTATGCCCTTCTGACGGTCCTGACGGTCCTGACGGCGTGGCGCGCAAGAGGAGGTCTGTATGGCTGCCGGAACCGATCCCGAACAGCCCACCGGGCGGCAGGTGATCGAGCCGACCCGGATCTTCCGTGCGGTCGTGAAGCCCGACAGGAAGGACGGCCCGCCGGCCGATGCCTGGATGGAGGATCTGGACCTCTTCCGCCCGCTGGTCGCGATGCCGCCGCCCCGCGCGTATGACATCGCCGACGCGGACACCGAGGAGTTCGAACCCGGCCTGGGGGCGGCCGCCGAGCCGCCGACCTCCGCCGCCGAGCCCGCCGCCCCGGCCGCGTCACCGCTCTGGCGTCGGTCGCGCCCCGCCGCCCTGGCCGCCGCGGGGGCGGTCGGGGCGGCCCTCGCGCTCGCGCTGGTCCTGCTCCTGCCCGGCGCCGACGGATCCACCGCGGCACAGCCGGATCCGGGGAGCGGCACCCCCACCGGCGGCACGTCGGCCCCCGCCTCGCCCACCGCGCCCACCGCGTCCGCCACTCCGCCGGGCGGGGAGGGGCGGGAGGGCCAGGGCGCGGTGCTGTCCCTGGGGGACAGCGGCCCGGAGGTCTCCGAGCTCCAGTCCCGGCTGCTGCGGATCCCGGATGTGTACGCGGGCGGGTCGGTCAACGGCCGGTACGACCAGAGTCTCGCCTCCGCCGTGGCCCGCTTCCAGCTGTGGTACGGGATACGCGGCGACGAGGACGGGGTGTACGGCGACGCCACCCGGCGCGACCTGGAGTCCCGGACATGAACGATCGATCACTTGACGAAGTCGCGGACGACCTTCGGGGGCCAGGAGCCCACTTCGAGCACGCCCATGGAGTAGGCGCGGGAGACCAGCGCGGCCCGGTTGGGAACCCGTAACTTACGGAGTAACCGCGTCACGTGGTACTCGACCCCCTGGCGGCTGAGGTAGAGGCGGGACGCCAGGGGGACGGTCGAGACCCCGGCGGCGATGCCTTCCAGGATGCGCGCCTCGATCTCGGTGACGACCTTCTTGTGCGGGGTGACGACGTCCGCGTCCTCGAGGCCTGCCGCGGAGCGCATCACGACCAGGATCGAGGTGACGCGGGAGGACTCTCCGCGTACCGGGACCGCCGTGAGCGCGCTGGTGAACGCCGTGCCCTCGGCCACGACGGCGACGACATGGGTGGCGAACCGGCGGCGGCTGCCGTCGACGAGCCGGGTGAGCTGGTGCTTGAGCGACTGCCGCAGGCTGGGGTGGGCCAGGTCGCAGAAGGCGCGGCCGCAGACGTCCGTGGAGGAGCCCCCGAACTGCCGGAAGAACTCCTGGTTCGCCTGCTGGATGAGCAGGTTGGCGTCGAGGCGGGCCACACACGCGCCCGGCTGGTCGAACTGCCCGAGGAGATCGGCGTACTCGAGCTGATCACGTCCTGCGTCGTGGGATATCGCTGTGTCTGCGGGCGCGGGAATCGCCAATGGCCTGCCGTCCCTTCGGGGATCCGTTCCCCGGAAAATAACGGGAACGAAATAGTGGTTGTGCAATTTAATATTTCGGTTCGGAGACTAGGTAGCCCCGGACGCGGGAGTCAACGTCCACTGGCGGCGCGTCGCAAATCCTGTGGTGTGTACGGCGGATGGTACGGTCCGCGGGCCGCGGTTTCGGTGGTTCGGTACGGTGTCGCCGCCAAGCACACCGAACCCATAGTCAACGTTCTGACCTGGCCATCAGGTTGCCTCGCCGAAACATGGCCGTCCGCCGCACCGGGTGCGGGGCGTCGGCCGGGCCCCGGGCCGGGACACACCACGGGAAACCCGTGGGGACATGGCCGGGCGGCAGGGCATTAGCGGCGTTAACTCCCTTTGACCGCCTGCAGTCGCGGCAGGGCGGCGATGAGTTCACGCCGCCCGGATACGGACAGCTTGCGATAAGAATTCGTCAGGTGCTTCTCGACGGCACGGGACGTCACGCCCAGCTCTTTGGCGATCTCCGTATTGGTCAGTCCCCGGCCGGCCAGCGCCACCACCCGCCGCTCGGTGCGGGTCAGCGCGTCCTCCAGCCGGACGGTGCCGTCCCCGCCGCCGCTGCGGGCCCGTTCGACCAGCCACGGCGCCTCGCACTCGGCGGCCAGCGCGGCGGCCTCCCGCAGCAGGTCCTCGGCTTCGGCGCGGCCTTCGAGGCGCCGGCCCAGCAGCAGGAGGGAACGGGCGAGTTCGAGTTCGTTGGCCGAGCCGCGCAGCACGCCGACCGCCTCGCGCAGCAGGCCCTCGCCCGTCTCGCCGCCCATCAGCGTGCCCTTGAGCCGCAGCGCCCGGCCCAGGGCGACGGGCGCGCCCCACTCCTCGGCCCGCAGCCGATCCTCCTCGGCGAGCGCGAACGCCGAGCGGGCGTCGCCCAGCCGCTGGTACAGGCCGGCCGCGCGCAGTCGCCAGGGGAACAGCACCGGGTTGCGCCAGCCCGCCGCGTCCAGCCGGCGGCCGCATGCCATCAGGGTCTCCACGGCGGCGGCCCAGCGGCCGCGGTGGGCGTCCACGGACGCGCCGAGGAACTGCACGGCCGCCGCCAGGGGCAGACAGGAGGAGGTGCGCCGCGAGGCCTCGTCCAGAACCCGCTCGCTCAGCGCGGGGTCGCCGATCTCCAGGGCCGTGCGGACGAGGGCGATGGTGGCGGCGACGCCGAGTTCGTGCCAGTGGGCGTCGGACAGCCGCAGGGCGCGCTCGGCGTGGGCGTGGGCCAGGGTCGGCCTGCCGCGCGCCATGAGCACCATCGCCCGCTCGAGGTGGCCAAACCCGCCGACGACCGTGCCGACCGTGGCGGTGGCGCGCGACCGGCCGATCCGCTGCTCGACGGACAGCCAGGAGCCGACGGCGTCGACGGAGTCGGCGGCGACCAGCGCGACGGTGGCCAGCGGCAGCGCGGAGTACACCCGCGCCGACGCGACCGGTTCGCGCTCCAGCAGGCGCATCGCCAGCCGGGTGACCTCGGCCGCGGGCAGCCTGCAGGTGAGTGTGGCGGCGCTGACCAGCACCGCGACCAGTTCGCGCTCGGCGGCCGTGGCCGTCGGCGGCTCTTGCCCCATCCCGTCCAGCCGCTCCACCGCCGAGGCCAGCTCCGCCGGGTCGTCGATGCCGTTTTGGCGCAGCCGCGCCTCCAGCCGCAGGGCCACCTCGCGCGCCGCTCCGGCCAGCGCGTCCGGCGGGCCGAGCTCGTCGGCTACCTGCCGCAGCAGATCGACGGCGGAGGGCCGCATCAGGCCCATGACGGCCGGGGTGAGCCGCAGCGCCGCTGCGGCCCGGTGGCCTGCCGTGGGGAGCAGGGGGATCGCCTGGGAGATATGGCGTTCGCACGCCACCGGGTCGAGGCCGCGCTCCGCGGTGGCCAGGTCGATCAGCAGCCGCGCCCGGCCCTCGCCGGTCAGGGAGCCGTCCAGCAGGGCGCGCCGCAGATAGCGTACGGCGACCTCCGGGGCGCCCCGGCGCAGCGCCACATCGGCGGCGGCCCGCAGCACGTCCACCGACCACGGGTGGCGGGAGGTGACGCCCTCCATCAGCTGGGCGGCGACCTGTTCGTCGGAGCGCCCGGCGCGGTACAGCAGCTCCGCCGCGCGGTCGTGCAGCCGCTCCCGCTCCGCGACGGCCAGCGACGAGTGGACGGCGTCCGCCACGACGGGGTGGACGAACCGCGGCTGACGCTCGTCGACCGCCAGCCCGAGCGCGTGCAGGGCGCGCAGCGCCGCCGCGGAGTCGACCGGGTCCAGGTCGGCCAGTCGGGGGACGAGCTCGGGGTCGCCCTGGTCGCCGAAGGCCGCGATCGCGGCGGCCAGGGCGCGTACCGGCCGCGGCTGCAGGCGTACGCATCTGGCCAGCCGCTCGCGCAGGTCCGGGGGGCGGGCCGCGCGGACCGCGCCGACCCGGTCGGCGGTCGGCCGGTGACCGGCGGCCGCCAGGTCCAGCAGCACGGAGGTCAGCGACAGCGGGCTGCCGGCGCAGGTCTCGTGGCAGGCGCGGATGAACTCCGTCTCGCCCGGCTCGCCGAAGTGGTCGCGGATCAACTCCGCGGTGGCCGCGGACGACAGCGGGCGGGGGCGCAGCCGGTGTGTCGCGGCTTCGACGACCTCGCTCAGCAGGGGGTGCCGGCCGCGGGGCTCCCCGTCGCGCAGGGTGCACACCAGGACGGCGCGCAGCCCCGGCAGCCGTTTGGCCAGGTAGGCCAGCCAGCGCAGCGAGGGGGTGTCCGCCCACTGCAGGTCGTCCACCAGGATCAGCAGCGGGCCATCGGCGCAGACGCCTTCCAGCAGCGAGCGCAAGGCCCTCAGTACCGGTTCGTAGGCGGCGGTGGGTCGGTCGTCCACGGGCATGGCCTCGTCGGCGAGGGCCAGCCGGGCGAAGGCGGCGCTCTCGCGCGTCCAGCGCTCGCGCAGCTCCCGGGGGGCGCCCGCCAGCAGGCTGTCGAACAGCTGGCGCACCACGCCGAAGGCGAAGTCCTGTTCCACCGGGGCGGCGTTGGCGCGCAGCACGCGCACACCCTCGGCCTCGTTCACGGCTCGCGCGGGCAGCCGCTGGAGCAGCGCGGACCGGCCGATGCCGAGCGGGCCGGTCAGCAGGACGAGGGACGGCCTGCCCTCGCCTGCGGCCCGTAACGCGCTGGTGATCTGCGCCAGTTCGGCGTCCCGCTCATGCAACATCCGTGTCGTAGCCCTCCATCGAGCGCACCAGTTCACGCAGTTCGGATCGGCCGCTGATCCGCAGCTTCTTGTACGCCCCGCTCAGCCGCAGCTCCACCGTGCGGGTGGTGACCGAGAGCATGTCGGCGATGTCCCGGTTGCCGTGCCCGAGGCCCGCGAGGGTGGCGGTCCGCCGCTCTACGTCGGACAGCGCGGCCCAGTCGGGGTGCGGTCCGCGGACCTCGGCGCAGGGCGGTTGGCCGAGCCGCTGGGCGAGCGCACGCGCCCGCGCGGCCGGTCTGCTGCCGGGCTGGGCCGAGGTGAGCCGGGACACCTCGGCGACCAGGGGCTCCGCGGCCCGCCGCCGACCGGCGTCCAGCTCCGCCGTGGCCAGCTCGATCAGCGCCCCGATATAGGCCATGTTGGCGGGGGTGGCGCGGAGGGTGCGCACGGCCTCGCGAAGCCGGGCGGCCCGTCCCTCGCGGGCCACCCGTCCGATGCCCAGTTCGGCCCAGCCGACGGCGCTCGGCGCGCCCCAGCGCCGGGCCAGCGCGAGCTCTTCGCGGCTGAGCCGGTGCGCCTCCTGGTGGTGGCCGAGCGCGTGGCAGACCCGGGCGGCCATGGAACGCCAGGGCAGCAGGGCCGGGTTGAGGTACTGCAGGCGCAGCAGCCGCCGGCCGGCGGCGAGCAGCAGGTCGATCGCTTCGACCGGCTTGCCGTCGGCGATGTCCACCAGCGCCCTGGCGAACAGCAGATGGGCGCCCGCCATGCTGTTCCACGACGCGTCGGGGTCGGGCAGGGCCATGAGCGCCGCGATCTGCTCGCGGTCGCCGCTCTCCAGCGCGACGAGGATCCGCACGGCCCGCGCGTACGGGGCGTAGAGCGGGTGCAGATGGGTGTGCGGCAGGGCCCGCTCGGCGGCGGCGACATCCCGCTCGGCCAGGTCGGGCCGGCCGCGGCGCAGGTTCAGATCGCCGCGCCCGGTCAGCACCAGCGCGGTGGCGGCGCGGGCGTGGTCGCGCCGGGCCTCGGTGAGCAGGGCGTCCAGCCGCTGCCCGGCCTCGTCCATCTCGTCGGCCAGGCACAGCGCCCGGCACGCCGCCAGCCGGGGCAGCAGCAGTGCGGCGTCGGCGTGGGCGTGGTCGCGGCCGGCGAAGGCGCTGCGGGCCAGCGCTCTGGTGGTGAGCAGGTCCTCGCCGAGCAGGGCCAGCTGCCAGGCGCGCGCTCCGGCCTGGGCGGGCGAGGACGGGTGGGCGGGGAGCGGGGGGACCTCGTGCAGCAGCAGGTCGGTGTCGTCGTGGCGGCCCAGTTCGGCGAGCCAGAACAGGGCGGTCAGGGCGCTGCGTTCACCGTCCCGCGCGGCGGGCAGCGCGTCCGTCAGCGCCCGCCGTACGACGTCGGCGCCGCCGCGGACCAGCGCCAGGTCGGCGGCGCGCAATCGCGCCCCGGCGAGCTCCGCGCCGGGTGACCGGAGGATCTCGGCGAACCGCCGGTCCCCGGCCTCCGGCGCCTCCAGCACCTCGACGGCGGCCAGCCGAAGGCTCAGCCGGGCCCGCTCCTCGCGGTCCAGCGGCTCCTCCAGCGCGCGGGCCAGGCAGGCGATCGCATGACCGTGGTCGGCGGCGTGCAGCGCGTCGGCACCGGCGCTGCGCAGTACGTGAACGGCCCAGGGCGCCCCGATCGGGCGGGCGGCGAGCAGCAGCCGGGCGACGTCCGCGTCGTCCACGGCGGCCCGGTGGGCGAGTTCCGCGGCGCGTGCGTACAGGTCGGCCCGCTCGTCGGCCGGCATCTCCTCCAGCACCCGGGCCCGGACCTCCGGGCCGGTCAGCCGCGGCGCCGCACCGGTGCCCGAGGCGGTGAGCCCGGTCGCCTCCAGCGTCTCGCGCAGCCCCGCCTCGTACGTCGGGCGCGGGCGGGCGAGCGTGCAGATGAGGGGGAAGTCCAGCAGGTCGCCGCAGACGGCCAGGGCGCGCAGGACCGCGACCGCCGGGGCGGGCAGACCCCGCAGCACGCGGGTGGCGTGGTCGGCGGCGGCGGCGGCCGCGATCGCGCGCAACTGGGGCACCCGGGCGTCGGCCGGTTCGTGTCCGGCGTCGGCGAAGCGGCGCAGCGCGTCGTGGAGCACCGCCGGGTTGCCTCCGGTGGCCTTGGCCGCCACCGTGGTGAACCGTTCCTGCCCCTGGCCGCCGCACACCAGGGTCACCGCGGCCGCGACCTGGGCGGGGCTCAGCGGCGGAAGCACCAGCCGGGTCACGGGGACCCCCGGAGCGCCGTCGGCCGGCGGCACGGGGCCGGTGGCGCCGGCCAGCACCGCGACCGGCGCCCCGGGCAGCCGCCGTACCAGCGCCTGCAGCCAGTGCAGCGAGTCCGCATCCAGCCACTGCAGGTCCGCCACGGCCAGCAGCGTCGGCCGGTCCCGGGCCGTGCGCAGCAGCTCGGCCAGGCCCGGTAACGGCCCGTCGCGCCCGGAGGGGCCTTCGGACGCGGCGTCGGTGGGCGGCCCCAGCAGCTGTGTCACCGCCGCGTGGGGCAGGTCGCTCTCGCCCGGGGTGCCCTGGGCGCGCAGCACGCGCAGGCCGCGGTCCTCGGCGAGCCGGGCCGCCCACCGCAGCAGCGCGTTCTGTCCGAAGCCCGCCGCGCCGCTCAGGGTGACCACCGCCGGGCGCCGCGCGCTCAGTGCGATGACGGCCTCGGCCAGGACCTGTTGCTCAGGTTCGCGCCCGAGGAGCGGGAACTCGGGGAGCTGCATGGCGCGCACTATATACCGCGTTTATAGTCGGGGCGTGCCCGAACGGCAGGGCTCACCGCTCAGCGCCTGCCGCGGGACGCGGAGACCCAGGCGGGCGCCTGGGGGCCCGCGACGGTCGGGGAACGCAGCGCCGCGCCGAGCTCGGTGCGGTGGCCGACAATCAACTTGCGGTAGACGCTGCTCAGATGCATCTCCACGGTGCGCACCGTGATGAACAGCGACTCCGCTATCTCACGGTTGCCCGCCCCGGCCGCGGCGAGGCCCGCGACCGTGCGCTCCATGCCGGTCAGCAGGTCGACCGGCGAGGTGGTGATCTCCCGCATCCGGCCGCCGGAGGCCACCAGCCGCCGCCGGGCCTCCTTGGCGAGCGCGAGCGCCCCGCAGCGCCAGGCGAGGTCGGCGGCGGTCCGCAGATGCTCCCGCGCGCCGCGCGGGTCGCCCGCCTCCAGCAGCGCCCCGCCGAGCAGGTACTCCGCCCGGGCGTGCTCGGCCCTGGCGGGCGACCGGGACAGCAGCTCGACCGACTCTGCGAGCAGTTCGACGCCCGGGCGCCCCTTGGTGGTCACGCCCCGGGCGAGCGCGGCCAGCCCGAGCGCGCGGGGAGTCCCCCACCGGCGGGCCGGTTCGGCGCCCCACTCGACGAGGTCCCCGGCCTCCTCGGGGCGCTTCAGCTCCGCGAGCAGACAGGCCGCCTCGGCCCACCAGGGCGCGAACGCCGGATTGGTGATCCCCGCCTCCTCCAGGGATCTGCCGCAGTCGAGCAGCAGGCCGAGTGCCGCCTCGCGGTCGCCCAGCGCCCACCGGGCCCGCGCCCGCGCCATCAGATACCAGTGGTACTCCATCACGAAGCCGTCCAGGTTCGGCCGGGCGATGCGCTCCAGCAGCTCCTCGGCCCGCTCCGGCTCGCCGCGGTCCACGAGCGCGGTGGCCAGCGCCGTCTGCGGCATGGTCACATTGCCGCTCCAGCGCTCCTCGGCGATGATCTCCACCGCCGTCTGGGCGTCCGCCAGGGCGTCGGGGATCTCCCCCATCGAGTGCCGCATCACGGAGCGGGTGGAGAGCGCGAGCACATACGTCCACACCGCCGCGTTCTCCTGGCTGTAGCGCAGCGAGCGGTCCAGCGCCTCCAACGCCCCCCGGGCCTCGTCGGCGAGGCCGAGCGTGAACGCGGAGAAGATCAGCGGCAGGGTGCCGGTCGCGGCGTCCGACACCCGCTGCGCACGCCGGGCCTGACGCACCGCCCGCTCCGCCGAGCGGCCGTCCATCGCCGTCAGGACGCTCATCATGGCCAGCGTCTGGCGCTGCGCCGGGGTGTCCCCGGCCGGGGCGGCCATCCGCGCGAAACGGCCGCGGACGGCGGCGATCGTCGCCTTCTCGTCGCACCCGGTGATCAGCAGCACCGACTGGACGAGGGCACGCAGCTCGCGGTCCGCGGGGTCGGGGCGGGGGTCGGATCCCAGCTCGGCCTCCAGCGCGTCCAGGACCTCGCCGAGCACCCGTACGGCGGCGGGCGCCCGCTGCACGGTCAGACAGACCAACCCCAGCTGTACGGCGAGGGTCGCCCTCACCCGTACGTCCACGGCCAGCGCCAGCGCCTCCTCCAGCAGCGCGACGGCCTCGGGCGGGTTGATCTCCGCCAGCGACCTGGCCAGCTGGGCGCGCGCCGACACACTGTGCGGCTCCGCCTCCAGGACCCGGTACAGACAGCGGATCGCCGCCTCGGGGGCGCCCCGGGTCTCGGCCCCCGCCGCCGCCTCCCGCAGGACCCGCCGCATCCATGGCTGGTCCACGACGGGCACCAGCAGAAGTTGGCCCGCGACCTCCTCGGCGGGCCGCCCCGCGTCGCTGAGCAGCAGGGCCGCCCTGGACCGCAGTTCGCCCAGTTCCTCGGCCGCGCACGAGTCGAGCACCGCCGAGCGCACCACGTCATGCACCAGGTCCACCCGGTCGGGGGCCACCACCTCGGCGCGCCGCAGCGCCGCCACCGCCTCCTCGACCAGTGCGGCGGGCACCCCGGCCAGCGCCCCGACGTGCTCCGCCGCCTCCTCGCCGAGCACCGCGATCGCGGTGGCCACATCGCGCACCCAGGGGGACAGGCGGCCCATCAGGGCGCGTACCGACAGCGCGACCACGCCCTGGCCCACTTCGGCCACCGCGCCCAGGCCCTTCTCGTCCGGCGACGCCCCCATGGACCGCACTTCGCTGAGCAGCTTGGCGAGCATCAGGGGGTTGCCCCCGGAGACGGCCGCGACGCGCTCGACGAAGGCGGTGTCGGGGAGATGGTCGGGCGTCGGAAAGACCCGCCCGACCATCTCCCCGACCCCCTCTTCGGTCAGCGGCTCCAGGCGGATCGCCGTGGAGCGGGGCTGGACCGCGATGTCCGCGAGCGCGCCGGGGGCGGCCGGCTCGGTCTCGGTGCGCTGGGCCAGCACCACCAGCAGCGGCAGGTCGTCCGCGCGGCGCAGCAGGAAGTCGATCCAGCGCAGCGACCGCTCGTCGCACCAGTGCGCGTCGTCCAGGACCAGCACCAGCGGGCCGCGCGCCGTCAGGTTGACCGCGAGCCAGTAGAGCCCGTGGAGCACGGGGTAGACGGTCGCGGCCGTGCCCGGCTCCTCCTCGCCGGGGGAAGGCCGCAGGGCGGGCAGCGCGCGGCGGGCGCTGCCCTTCAGCAACGGGGAGGCATGAACGCCTTCGTCCCCGGCCTCGGTGAGCCGCAAGCCGCCGAACAGGGCCCGTACGCCGCCGTAGCCCGCGTTGGTGACGACCTCGCCGCACCGGCCATGGAGCACCGTCATGCCCTGGCACGCCCCGCCGTTCACGAAGGCGTGCAGCAAAGTGGTCTTGCCGATACCGGCCGGGCCGGAGAGGATCACAAGACCGGCGCGTCCGGAGCGCGCCGCCTCGGCGTGGTCCCCCAGCGCCGCCAGCTCGCGGGCGCGCCCGATCAGGGCGCCGGGTAACCAGGCGTCGTCGGTCCGGTCCATCACAGTAGCCCCCTCGCGCCCCAACTCGCTGCGATAAGCCGGACAGTGTGCTACTCACTGCGATCATCAGACTACACGAGTGGTACGAAGGTGATCAACCAATACGACAGTGATGGGTGATGTCTTACGGAATCGGTGTTCGCGCCACGGCGGGCACCGGCATGACGAGGCCCGGGGACGGAAGTCGCGGTGGAGGGCACTCACCTTCCGGTCCCCGGGCCTTTTCGGCATCACGGAGTGCGTGTATGCGCTGTACCGTCCGATGGCATCTCCTTTCGTCGTAGGTCACATGTCGTCGTGGGTCACATGCCGTCGGGGTTCCGACGCCCCTCGGCGCCGGGGCGGACGTGCAGTTCGAACCACACGGTCTTGCCCGTTCCCGTCAGGTGGCTGCCCCAGCAGCGGGCCAGCAGATCGATCATGTAGAGGCCCCGGCCGCCCTCGTCGTCCTCGCGGGCCTGGCGCGCCCGCGGGAGCGTGGGGTCGGCGTCCTCCACCTCACAGCGCAGCGCCTCGTCCGCCGGGCACAGGCACAGCGTCAGCCGGACGGCCCCGCCGGTGTGCCGCAGCGCGTTGGTGACCGCCTCGCTGACCAGCAGCTCGGCGTCTTCCGCCGACCCGGCGAGCGCCCATACGGCCAGCTGCGACAGGACCAGCCGACGGGCGCTGGACACCGAGGAGGGATGGGGCGGCAACACCCAGGAGACCCCCCGGTCGGCGACGCGGGCACCACGCCGCACCGGCCGCCGGAGGGTACCCGGCGGCGGGGCCACGGCCACCGCGGGCGAATTCATGCGGCCTGGCCCGGACTGATACGGGGGGCGGGGATCACGCGACCGTCGGGGAGCAGTTCACCCGTGTCCGCGAAGATCACCACGCCATTGCAGAGGAGACTCCACCCTTGTTCGGGATGGGTCGCCACCAGACGCGCCGAGTCGTGGTCGGAGGCGTCGGCGGGCGGGCAGGGGGGCTGATGATCACACATGGCTGGGCCTTCGATCTTCCGCCGACTTCCGGCGGAATCCGGAATCGAGACGACCACCAGCATGCGTCGGGGCACATCCGGCGGGGAGGGGAGAAATCCCCGCACGGGTACCCGATCCGCGGCCGCGGGGCCGCCCCGGCGGGCCCTCGCCCGACAGGCGCCGCGAGATCCCACCGGCCACCGCGCCGCGCGGCGCGGTGGCCCCGCTGGTGCCCCCGCCGTCCCCAGGTCCGAGCGCCGCTCGGCGGGGACATCTCCCCGCGACGGCCGGTGTACCCACCGACGCCACGCCGCGGTCCGACAGAGCCACGGGGCCCGCACCGCACCGGGCCGGCCGCTCACGCGCCGGCAGCGCGGCTCCGGAGGTGCCCGACGGTTCAGAGGCTCCGGCCATTCGGCGGGGACATCCTCCCCGCCGCCTCCTCACGACGGCCGGTGCACCCACCGACGCCACGCCGCAGTCCGACGGAGCCACGGGGTCCGCCCCGCACCGGGCCGGCCGCTCACGCGCCGGCCGAGGCCGCGCGGCGGCCGTGGGGGTGGAGGCGGGGCGGGTCATACAGGGCGGTGGCCGCCGCCTCGTCGGTCGTCAGCCGCGCCCCCGCCCGGTACGCGGCGGCGTACGCGCCGGTCCCCAGGTCGGCGCGGAGCCGGGCGGCCACCTCGTCGTGCACGGCGGCCAGGTGCCGGAACCCCGAGGGCGAGGCGCCCAGGGAGCTCCACATCGCGTCCGCCGAGCCCAGCAGCCGCGCACCGTGCCCAGGCTGCCCGCCGAAGGCCGCGGTCCAGGCCAGCGCCTCGATGCACAGCGCCATCCCCCACCCGTCGCGCACCGCCCAGCGGGTCCGCAGGGCGCCCCGCACCAGGGCGGTCGCGCGCCGCCGGTCGCCGCGGCGCCAGGTGTGCAGGCCCAGTGCCCACAGCGCGTAGGAGCGGGTCCACTGGGCCCCGGCGGCCTCGCACAGCGCCAGGCACTCCTCGCCGTAGACCGACGCGCGGTCGTCGCCGGACAGGGCGCAGGCCATGGTCAGTTGATAGAGCGCGGTCATCATGCCGTTGCGGTCGCGGGCCGCGCGATGGCCCTGCAGCGCCTTCTCGATGAGGCGGATCGCCCGGGGGAAGTCGCCCTCGTACAGCGCGAGGGCGCCCCGGTGCTGGATGGCGCGGATCAAGGTGGGCTCGTGCCCGAGCCGGAGGGCCAGTTCCCGGCATTCGTCGAGCCGGGGCAGGGCCGAGGCGGTGTCCCCCTGGAGCGCCGCGAGCCACGCGTCCACCCACAGGGCCTTGCCGCGGGCCACGCTGTCCTCGGGGGCGAGCCACAGCGCCTGGCCGAGCCAGTGGCGCCCCTCGCCGAGGCTGCCGCCGCAGATCCAGTGGGGCCACAGCCCCGCGGCTGTCTCCAGCCCGGCGCGGGCCTCGCCGGGCTCGGCGCAGCAGAACTCCAGGGCCGCGCGGAGGTTCGCGAGCTCGCCGCGCAGCCGGGTGAGCCACTCCTCCTGCCGCGGGGTGAGCCACTCCCCCTCGGCCTCGCGCACCAGATCGCGGTACCAGTCGCGGTGGCGCCGCCGCAACTCCGCGGCCTGCCCGTATCCGGCCAGCCGCGCCCGGCCGTACTTCCGGATCGTCTCCAGCAGCCGGTAGCGGACCTCGTCGCCCCGCTCCTCCCGCACCAGAATCGACTTGTCGACCAGCCCGGTCACCAGGTCGAGCACGTCCAGGCGGTCGACGCCGTCACCGGAGCAGACCCGCTCCGCCGCCCGCAGGCCGAAGTCCCCGGCGAACACCGACACCCGGGCCCACAGGGTCCGCTCACCCGGAGAGCACAGGTCGAAGCTCCAGTCGACGGCCGCGCCCAGGGTCTCGTGGCGGGAGCGGGCCGCGGCGGCTTCCTCCGCCGCCGGCTCCCCTGCCGCCGACTCCCCCGCCGCGGGCTCCAGCCACTGGTCCAACTGGTCCAGCACCTGCTCGGGGCTGAGGGTACGCAGCCCGACCGCGGCCAGTTCGATGGCCAGCGGGAGGCCGTCCAGCCGCCCGCACAGCAGGGCCACGGCGTCGCCGTTGTGCGCGTCGAGGGTGAACGCGGGCGACACCCGCGCCGCGCGGGCCACGAAGAGCTGCACCGCCGGGTAGCGGGCCAGCGCCTCGGGGCTGTACCGCCGGTGCGGTTCGGGCACGGGCAGCGAGGGCACCCACAGGACCGCCTCCCCCTCCACCCGCAGCGGCTCACGGCTGGTGGCCAGCACGCACAGCCGGGGAGCCCGCCGCAGCAGGCGGTCGGCGAGCAGCGCGCAGGGCTCCACCAGATGCTCGCAGTTGTCGAGGACCAGCAGCGCACGCTTGCCGCTCAGATGATCGCCCAGCACCTCCACCGCGGGCCGCGCCGCCTGGCCCCGCAGCCCCACCGCGCTCGCGACGGTCTGCGGGAGCAGGCTCGGGTCCTCCAGCGGGGCGAGCTCGGCCGTCCACACACCATCCGGGAAGTCGCCGCGCACCAGCTCGGCCACGCTCAGCGCCAGCCGGCTCTTGCCCACTCCCGCGACGCCGGTGAGAGTGAGCAGCCGTGTCCGCCCGAGCAGCCTCCGGGCCCCGGACAGCTCGTTCGCCCGCCCCACCAAACGGCTCAAATGGTTCATTGATGCCATTCTTCCCATTTCACGCCATTTTCACGCAATATTCCCGGGTCCTGCGCGCTCCGGAAAGCCCAGGGCATAGCGCCTCTGATCAGCTAAGTAATCCTGTGTGTCCGCAAGTTGTGGGATCGGCTGGATCATCTCCCACCGTGGTGGGGTGGCGTAGGCGTGCAGGTGGAAGCCCGCGCCCAGGCGGCAGCGTGATCGGGCAGGCCACCCACGTCCAGTCCGCATACGACGAGCGCAGGGTCGGGGCGGGTGGGCAGCTGCAGCCGCAGCAGCGCCCGGCCGGGATCATCGTTGCGCTGTCTCCCCCTCACCGAGCGGAAGCCTCCGGCTCACCGGCGCCCCCTCGCCGCAGCCGTGATGCTGTCATCCGATCAACGACATGACTGCGGAAAGGCCACGCATTCGATCCACGCACCCACATACGACCGACGACACATCGCCGCGCATCACTGCAGATGCCCGAGGGAAAAGTGAGAGCCTGGAAGTGTCGGCCCGGTCGGCACGCTCGACGGCGTCCGCGGCCCGTCGGCCGGGATTGGCTCGAGGCATCCATGAGCGCGGTGGCATCAGGCACCTCGAACGGTCGGCACACCGGAAGGCTGCCGGCCGAGGTGACGAGTTTTGTGGGACGTCGGCACGAAACGGCCGAGGTCAAGCGGCTGCTGTCCGCCTCCCGGCTGGTGACCTTGACCGGGGTGGGCGGGGTCGGCAAGACCCGGCTGGCGCTGCGGGTGGCCGAGGACGCGCGCCGGGCGTTCCCGGACGGGGTGTGGCTGGTCGAGCTGGCCGCGCTGGCCGACCCCGGGCTGCTGACACAGAGCGTCAGCGAGGCGCTGGAGCTGCGGGACCACTCCTCCCGGCCCCCGGTCGAGGCCCTGGTGGACCATCTGCGGGACAAACAGGCGCTGATCCTGCTGGACAACTGCGAGCAGCTGGTGGAGGCGTGCGCGCTGCTCACCGGCCGACTGCTGCGCGAGGCCCCCCGGCTGCGCGTCCTGGCCACCAGCCGGCAGGCGCTGGGCACGGCCGGCGAGCAGACGCTGCCCGTCCCGGCGCTGGCGCTGCCGGACGCCGCGGGCCCCCGGCTGTCCCTCGCCGCCCTGGCGCAGTGCGACGCGGTGCGGCTGTTCGAGGAGCGGGCCGGTGCCATCCTGCCCGGGTTCGCCGTCACCGAGGCCACCCGGGACGCGGTGGAGCGGGTCTGCCGTCAGCTGGACGGCATTCCGCTGGGCATCGAGCTGGCGGCGGCGCGGCTGCGGGCGCTGTCCGTGCAGCAGCTGCTCGACCGGCTGGACGACCGGTTCCGGCTGCTCACCACCGGCTCGCGGACGGTCCTGCCGCGCCATCAGACGCTGCGGGCGCTGGTCGACTGGAGCTATGACCTGTGCACCGACAAGGAGCAGCTGCTGTGGGCCCGGGTCTCGGTGTTCGCCGGGAGCCTGGACCTGGAGGCGGCCGAGGCGGTGTGCGGCGGCGACGGCATCGGCCGCGAGGAGGTCCTGGACCTGGTGGCCGGGCTGGTGGACAAGTCGGTGCTGATCCGGGAGGACCACCCGGAGGCGGTGCGCTACCGGATGCTGGACACGCTGTGCCACTACGGCCGGGAGCGGCTCGCCGCGGCCGGGGAGGAGGCGGTGCGGCTGCGCCGCCACCGGGACTACTACCAGCGGCTGGCGGCCACGGCGCGCGCGGAGCTGTTCGGCCCCTCGCAGGTGCCGTGGTTCGACCGGCTCCAGCGGGAGTACGCCAATCTGCGCGCCGCGCTGGAGTACAGCTTCACCGAGCCCGGGCAGGCCCCGGCCGGGCTCGGCATGGCGACCGACCTGCTCTACCACTGGATCACCAGCTACTACCTCGCCGAGGGGCGCGGCTGGCTGGACCGCGGTCTGGCCCTGTGCCCCGAGCCGACCGAGGTGCGCGCCCGGGCGCTGTGGACCGACAGCTGGCTGGCCATCATCCAGTCCGACATCGACGCGGCCGCCGCCATGCTCGAGGAGTGCCGGGCGCTCGGCGGCCGGCTGCGGCAGGACGCACTCCTCGGCTATGTCGCGCTCTACTCCGGGATGATCGCCATGTGCCGGGGCGACACCGAGTCGGCGATCGGGCTGTACGAGGAGGCCGTGGCGCACCATCGCGCCGCCGGCGACCCCGTGGGGACGGTGCTCGCGCTCATCCGGCTCTCCCTGGCCCACTCCTTCCTGGGCGACTCGCCACGCGCCATCGCGGTGGGCGAGGAGTCGCTGGCGGTGTGCGACGCGCACGAGGAGGGCTGGCACCGGGCGTACACGACGATGGCGCTCGGCGTCGAGGTGTGGCGCCAGGGCGACCACGAGCGAGCGGCCGCCCTGGAGGGCGAGAGCCTGACCTTCAACCGCTCGCTGGACGACCCGCTGGGGGTCGGGGTCAACCTGGAGGTGCTGGCCTGGATCTCGGCCTCGCAGAGCCGGTACGAGCGGGCCGCCAGGCTGCTGGGCGCCCTGCGGAACATCTGGCAGACCATCGGCGCCCCGCTGTCCGGGTACGGCCACCTCGTCCGCTACCACGAGGCCTGCGAGGCGGACGCCCGCCGGTCCCTGGGCAAGCAGGCGTTCCAGGCGGCCGTGAAGGAGGGTGCCCGGCTCTCCTACGACGAGGCGCTGACCTTCGCGCTCCAGGACCAGCTGCCCACCCGGGCCCCGGCCGGAGAGTGCGAGCAGCCCTCGCCGCTGACGCCACGGGAGACCGAGATCGCGCGACTGGTGGCGCAGGGGTTGAGCAACAAGGAGATCGCGGCCGCGCTGGTGATCGCCCAGCGCACCGCCGAGGGCCATATCGAGCGCATTCTGAGCAAACTCGGGTTCAACTCCCGGGCCCAGGTGGCAGTCTGGGTCGCCGGACAGAACCGGCCCGAACAGGATGTTGAGGCGGAATGATAACCGCCCACTTGTTCCCCTGTCCCGAACTCCTCAAACACCCCACGAAAATCCTCAGTAGACCAACCTTTGAGGGATCATGCAGCAGGCTCTGGAGACAGAGCAGCAACGGTCGTGTTCGCACGGCCCCGTGACCGAGGAGGTCCTGCTGTGACTGTTGCCGCAGTCGGCAATTCCGGTAATGCCATGGAGCTCTTCCGTGGCACCAACCACAGCCCGTCCTATTTCTCGCTCTCCCGCGCGGGAGTGGGCCAGGACGTCGTCGACTTCTGCATCCCCTGCAACCCGTACTTCCCCACGCCCGCCATGTTCGCGGTGCTGGCGGTCCGGCTGCGGGACATCCTCACGTACTACCCGAGCTCGGCGGACACCATCACCGCCGAGCTGGCCAGCCTGCTCGGGCTGCAGCCGCAGACCATGGCGATGGGCAACGGCTCGACCGAGCTCATCACCTGGATCGACCACCTGATGGTCAAGGAGAGCCTGGCGGTGCCGATCCCCACCTTCGGCCGGTGGACTGACCAGCCGATGGAGACCGGCAAGCGCGTCGACATGTTCCAGCTCCCGGAGATGGACGGCTTCCGGCTCGACCCGGACGCCTTCGTCTCCTTCGTGAGGTCCCGGGGTTCGCGGGTCGCGGTGATCTGCAACCCGAACAACCCCGACGGCGGATTGCTGCCCCGGCACGCCGTCGTCGCCATGATGGACGCCCTCGCCGACCTCGATCTGGTCGTCATCGACGAGTCCTTTCTGGAGTTCGCCGACGCCGAGGCCTATCCGAGCGTCGTGGACGAGGCGGTGCTGCGGCCCAATGTCATCGTGCTGCGCAGCCTCGGCAAGAACTTCGGCCTGCACGGCGTCCGTTTCGGCTATCTGGTCGCCAATCCGGCGCTGGCCGTCCAGATACGCTCCCGGTTACCGAAATGGAACCTCAACTCCTTCGCCGAGGTCATCGTCTTCATGCTGAAGCGATACCAGCCGGAGTACGCGCAGAGTCTGCGCATGCTCAGCCGTGACCGGCAGGAGATGACCGCGTCGCTGGCCAACCTGCCCGGGCTGACGGTCTATCCCTCCCAGGGCAACTTCGTCTTCGTCAAGCTCCCGGAGGGCGCCGACGGCGCCCAGGTGCGCGACCGGCTGCTGTCCGAACACGGCGTACTGGTCCGCGAATGCGGCAACAAGCTGGGCAGCAGCAGCCAGTTCATGCGGCTGGTGGTGCGCTCCCAGCCGGATGTGCAGCGGCTGCTGACCGGGCTGAGCACGGTGCTGTACGGCACGGCCTGGTACGCCCCGCAGCCCTCCCTGGAGCAGCAACCGTCCTACGCGCTGGAGCAGCAGCCCTCGTACGCCCTGCCGCAGCAGGCGCCCCTGCCGCAGCAGCCCTCGTACGCCCTGCCGCAGCAGGCGCCGTACGCGCTGGAGCAGCAACCTCCGTACGCGCTGCCGGAGCAGCTCTCGTACTACGCCCTGCCGCAGCCGCAGTCCGAGCTCCAGCAGTTGCTCCAGTCCGCCCAGCAGCAACAGCAACAGCAACAGCAACAGCAACCGGCCCTGTACCCCGCCGCCCCGCTCCAGACGGCGCAGGGCACCTATGGCGTGTACGCGGCGCAGCAGGCGACGCCCGCGGCCTATCCGCAGTTCCAGGCGCAGCCGATGGCCGAGCTGACCCCCGCCGCGTACACCCCCGCCGGTCAGATGCCGCCCTTCCAGGCCCAGCAGACGACGGGCGCCTACGCCCGGCTGCAGGCCATGCAGCAGGCCCTGCAGCAGTCACCGCAGCCGAGTGCGCCGCAGCCCGCGCAGCCCGCTCAATCCGCAGCACAGCAGCCCTCAGGCGGCCGGATGACGGTCTACGCGCCGGACCCGGCCGCCGTCGGGACGGGCATGTCGACGGACGACACCCTCATCTACATGCCGACAGTCGTCACCGACTCCGTCCCCGGCCCGGCGCCGGCCGCGGCACGTCCGTCCATCGACAGCGACGACCCGCCCGGCGGGGGCGCCCTGCGCCGCTATCCGCGCCCCGCCGCGTATCTGCAGACCGACAACGGTTCATGACGGCGGGCAGGGGCCCCGGGGTCCGTCCACGGACGGGCCCCGGCCGGGCGAGACGCAGCTCCTGACGGGGCCGACGGGACGTTACGGCCCGGCCTGGCCCGGCCAGGCCGGGGAGATTCCGGCGACCGCGCATACGGCGATGTGCAGCACCAGCGGGTGGGTGTACGGCACGGTGCCGTCGGGCCGGTGGATCAGCCGGGGCGTCTCGGCCGCCGGATCCGACCGCCCCCGCGCATCGGTCACCACCGCGCCGACCGAGTACAGGGCGATCGCGGGCCAGTTGAGCCCACAGTCCGACCGCGGCGGGACGATCCACCACCACCGGCCGACGGCGGAGTAGACACAGCCCGCCCTGGGCAGCAGCTCCATGACTCGACGTCCATGCCGCTCCGGCAGGGCGATGGCGTCGTATCCGGCGTCGGCGGACAGCGTGGGCGGCAGCTCCAGGCGCTGTCGACAGCCGGGCCTGGGCGGCGCCGCGGGAGTTGACGGGATCACGACGCCACTATGCGTAACGCCTTGTGCACTTGGCAAGAGGCACTCTGAAAAGTGCAGAGTCGCAAGTGCAGTGTGTCCGCTCCATTCAGGGCATGACACACTTCGGGCATCAGCTGCGGGAGGTTAGAAGTGAGTGAACCGCGGTCCGCCCCGACCGTGGGCCAGGTCGTCCTCGGCAAGCGCCTGCGGGATCTGCGCGAGAGAGCCGGTCTCAAGCGCGAGCAGGCCGCCAAGGTGCTGCATGTGGCACCCGCCACCATCCGCAGGATGGAGACCGCCGAGGTCGCCCTCAAGATCCCGTACGTACGGATGCTGCTGGACGCCTACGGCGTCACCGGCGGCGAGGCCGAGGCGTTCATCGCCCTGACCGAGGAGGCCAACCGGCCCGGCTGGTGGCAGCGGTTCCACGACATCCTGCCCGACTGGTTCAGCGTGCACGTCAGCCTGGAGGGCGCGGCCGCGGTCATCCGCGCGTACGAGCCGCACTTCGTCCCCGGCCTGCTGCAGACCGAGGACTACGCCCGGGCCATCATGCGCACCGGCGCCGTCGGCCAGATCGACGCCGAGGAGTCCGAGCGGCATGTCGCCCTGCGCATGGAGCGCCAGGGACTGCTCACCCGCGAGGACGCCCCGCATCTGTGGGTGGTGCTGGACGAGACCGTGCTGCGCCGCCCCGTCGGCACCCCCGAGGTGATGCGGCGGCAGATCGACCGGCTGCTGACGGCCACCGAGCGGCCGAACGTCACCCTGCAGATCGCGGAGTTCTCGTCGGGACACCACCCGGGCACCTACGGGCCCTTCGTCCTCTTTCGCTTCGCTGTCCCCGAACTGCCGGACATGGTCTACGTCGAGTACCTGACCGGCGCCGTCTACCTCGACGAACGTGTCGAGGTGGCCTCCCACCTGGAGGTCCTGGACCGCATGGCGGCCCAGGCGGCAACCGCACGACGCACAAAGGAAATCCTCCGCGATTTCCGCAAGGAGCTCTGAATGGATCGCATTTACAACGGCATGCGCGCGGCCGACCTCGGCACCGAGGGCTGGCACAAGCCGTGGAGCGGCGGCAACGGCGGCAACTGCGTCGAGGCCAGGAAACTGGACGACGGCCGGGTCGCGCTCCGTCAGTCCACCGATCCGGAGGGCCCGGCGCTGATCTACACCCGCAGCGAGATCATCGCCTTTATCCAGGGCGCCAAGGCCGGCAAGGCCGACTTCCTGGTCTCCTGACGCGCCCGCACCCCCCGAACCACCGCGCCGACCCCCATGGAGCGCTTCATGTCAGCACCCGGGCCCGAGCCCACCAGAATCGACACCAGCAGGCCCCATCCGGCCCGCGTCTACGACTACATACTCGGCGGCAAGAACAACTACCCCGTCGATGAACAACTGGCCGTACAGGTCCTCGACATCGACCCCACCATCAGGAACTCCGCCAAGGTCAACCGGCTGTTCATGCACCGCGCCACCGAGTGGCTCGCCCGCGCCGGCACCCGCCAGTTCCTCGACATCGGCACCGGGATTCCCACCGAGCCCAACCTCCACCAGGTCGCCCAGCGGACCGCCCCCGACTCCCGCGTCATCTACACGGACAACGACCCCATCGTGCTGCGCCACGCCGAGGCCCTGCTGCGCAGCACCCCGGAGGGGGCCACCCACTACCTCGAAGCGGATGTGCGCGAGCCCGGGAAGATCATCGAGCTGGCCGCCGAGGTGCTCGACCTGAGCCGACCGGTCGCCCTCTCCCTCATCTCGCTCATGCACTTCATCCCGGACGAGGACGGCGCCTACGACCTGGTGCACGGCCTGATGGACGCGCTCGCCCCGGGCAGCCACCTGGTGTTCTCCCACGCCACCTCCGACGGCAGCGAGGAGGAGGCGGAGCGGGTCGTGGCCCTGTACCGCGAGGGTGGCGTGACCCTGCGGCCACGCACCCGGGCGGAGGTGGCGAGGTTCTTCCACGGCCTGGAGCCCGTCGGCCCGGCGCCGGTCCTGGTCTCGCACTGGCAGCCGGACGCCGCGGAGGAGGAACTCGCCCCCGACGGCCCGCCGGTCACCGTCTACGCGGGCCTGGCGCGCAAGCCCTGAGCCCGGCCGACAGCGGTCCCGAACGCCGACACCGCCCGCCGCCTTCCCGCGGCAGCGGGCGCCCGGATCAGCGGGTGCTGTCCGGTGTTCGACGGGCGGTCGGCGGCATGCGACGGCTCGGCGTGCGCCCCTCGGTCGGGCGTCCGGCGGCATGACGTACGCATGGATACGACACAGCACGTACGGCGGCGAGCGGCGGCAACCTCCGCGCAGCGTAGGCGCGGTGTGCTCCCCGGGCGGTGCGAGCCCGGCCGCGGGCCCTGACCGCTCACCGGCGGACGAGGCCCCGGCTAAAGAGGGACTGATGCCCTCCCAGGTCCCGACCGGACGGCGGGGAGAGTTGCTTATTCACAAGCCGCCGCGGCGGGCGGTCTGCGAAGGAAGTCGATGTGATTGACATGGTATGCGCGGCGGCGGGCCTCCCGCTATACGTGGACCGCCTTGTTCTCCGCCAGTTCCGGCCCTCGGCGGCGACCGCCTTTTCGGGAGAAGCACGGCGGTGCGGCGGATCTTTCCCTATCCCGCCCCTCGTCCCGTCCCTCGCGGGCGGCATCGTTTTGCGGCTCCGGCACGCACCACGGGCTCCGCCCCGGGGCCGCGGACTCGGCCGGAGCCTCGCACGGCAGAGCGGATATCGCCACGGCCGAGAAGGGACGGTTCACGCAAGGTCGATTTCACGGCCCGGACGTGTAGCGGCGGGCTCCGCCTCCGTCCCGGGCCCGGCCCGGAGGCCGAACGCCGCGCGGTGAGCCGCAAATCCATCCGGCCGGTAAGGAACCCGTCAGCCGCAAGGCACCATCCCACCTCCCGGCCGGGGCACAGTCCGCACAACGGGGAGCCGTAAATCGATACGGATGAGAAGGGACGCCTCGCACGCGGGGCACCGACGACGCCGATATAAGGTCTCGCCGCACAGTCGGCGCTACGCCTCGGGCCTGGGCCGGGGGCGGGAACTGTGCACGGCGTCCCCACACGACGCGCAGCGCACCCGAACCCCCAGGAAGGAGCGGGTCCCGGGCGGCGTCCCGTATGGCTCGTCGCCCACGGGGAGGCGCCGTCCCGGGCCCCGGACCGGGGCGGTGGCCTCCGCACGACGGCGCCACACGGGCTACCGCCCGCAAGGGGCGGCTCACGGGCCGCGTCGATAGCCGCTATACGACCCGCCTCGTCCGACAAGCTCCGCTCCGGGACCTGGTCCTGCGATCGAACCCCGCGCCAGGGACCGCAAATCCATCAGGCCGGGGCGGAACGGGCCACCGTCGGGCCCGGATCCCGATATGCGGTGCGCCGCGACTCGACGACGACCCGTCGAAACAAGAGCGACGTCCCTTCACGCGTGGGGCGTCGGCCGAGGGCCGCGGCCGGGGCGAACGCGCAGGCCCCCGCCGCTACCGGCCGCATGACGCATCCGCACTTCTTCTCCCCTTCTCCTCTCGTTCTTCTCTCTCCCGCTTCCCTCCCCCTTCTCTCCCTCGCTCCAACGGGTGGGCCCGGCCGCACGGTCGCGCATTTCCCCTCCCCTCCCGGCCGGATCTCCACGGCGGGAGCGGGGGGAGCGGCCCCGCGCGGGGGGCCGCGGATTCCGGGCGGCGGCGGAGTGCCGGCCCGGCGCCGCCCGGTCGCCCCCGCACCGCCCGTATTTCCTCCCGCACCGCGACCTGCGGTACCGATGGGGCGGGTAAACCAATCCCGCGGATTACCCGGCCGCCCGCGCCGGGAAAGAATCATTTCCCGGCCCGGCCCGGACGCCGCCGGGCCTCGGCCCCGGCGCGGGGCGGGGCGCGGCGAGGGCCCGCGGCGTCCAGGCCGCCGCCCGCGCCGTGCCGAGCCGTGCGCCCCCCGTCCTCCACGCGCCTTGCCGTGCACGGCTGAGGGGGCATCAGCTTCCCCGGGGGTGGCGTTCGACGGCGCGCGGCGGTCCGTGAGGCCCCCTGCGCCTTGTGACCTGCGCCGCCCGGCTGCGGTACTCGTACAGCCCGCCGGGGTCGCCGGTGGGCGAGTCGAACGCTCGTGGAGAGGAACAGGCCCATGGCCCAACGAGGAAGTCACCGCCGTTCCGCACCGACCAGCCGGATCTCGCCCCTGTGTGCCGCCCTCACCGCGGGCAGCGTGGGCCTCGTCCTGCCGTTCCTGGGCGCCGATGTGGCCACCGCGGCCCCCTCGGACACCTGGGACAAGGTCGCCGAGTGCGAGAGCGGCGGCGACTGGGACATCAACACCGGCAACGGATACTACGGCGGGCTGCAGTTCTCCCAGCACACCTGGGAGGCCTACGGCGGCACCAAGTACGCCGCCCGGGCCGACCTGGCGACCCGGACCCAGCAGATCTCCGTGGCCGAGGCGGTGCTGCGCCGCCAGGGCCCGGGCGCCTGGCCGGTCTGCTCCGTACGGGGGCGGCTGACCCGCGAGAGCCGGCCCGCGGCCGGCGCGAGCCGCGGAGGCTCCCACAAGTCCGCGGGATCCGGCCACTCCACAGGGTCAGGCCACTCCGCGGGAACCCGCCACCGCACCCCTGCCCCGCGGCGGCACACCACCGGCTCCGGGCCGTACCGGGTGACTCCCGGGGACACGCTGTCGCACATCGCGCTGCGCGAGTCCGTGGGCGGCGGCTGGAAGGCGCTCTACCGCGCCAACCGGCGCACCATCGGCCCCGACCCGGACAAGATCTATCCCGGCCAGCGGCTCGCCCTCCCCTCCCGCACCGGCAAGGCGCGCACGGCGGCGGCGCACGGGAAGCAGCCGCATGCGAAGCAGCCGCGCTCCGCGCGAAGTAGCCACCAACGGGCCGGCAAGGCACGGGCCACGACATCCGGCACCACGGCCCACGGTGCCCGGCGGCCCGCCGCCCAGCGCCGCCAGGTGACCCCGGTCGGCGGCCCGGTCGGCACGTCCTACGGCGTCCGCGGCCCGCGCTGGGCCAGCGGCCACCACACCGGGGTGGACTTCGTGGTGCCCGTCGGCACCGGGGTGCGCGCGGCCTCAGCGGGCGTCGTGGTGACCGCGGGCTGGGGCGGCTCCTACGGCTACGAGGTGGTGATCCGCCACTCCGACGGCCTCTACACCCAGTACGCGCACCTGTCCTCGCTGGCGGTGCGCCCCGGCCAGACGGTGGACGCCGGCCTGCGGATCGCCCGCTCCGGCGCCACCGGCAACGCCACAGGACCGCACCTCCACTTCGAGGTGCGCACCGGCCCGCGCTACGGCTCGGACGTCGACCCCGTCGCGTATCTGCGCTCGCACGGAGTCACCGTCTGACGCCTGGCGGGACCGGCGAACGGGAGGCCGCCCGGAGGAGGGGGCCGGGCGGCCCCTGTTTTTCGAGGCTCGTTCGCCCCCAGCTACCGCTGGGAGGTGCCCCCGCCGGGGCGTCTCAGCCCCCGCGCTTCGCCCCGTACCGGGTCCGGTCGGCATCGGAGGACGCCGACCGGATCCGACCCGCGATCCCACCAGAACCACCCGGCCCGGTCAGTACCAAATGGCCACCGGGAGCCCGTCACGCGCCGTCTCAGGCGGGTCGGGCAGGCTCACCGCCGTGCCGAGGGCGATCCGGTGCGCGCTCCAGGCCGCCGCCGCGGCGTCCAGGACGTCGTCGGGCGGGACCCGGCCCGCCGGGCCGAGCTCATCGGCCACGGCGATGCCCTGCTCGCCGAGCAGCCGTCGCCGCTGGGCCTGGCCGTTCCAGCTCTTCTTGCTCCAGGCCACCGGACGGCCGCCGTTCATGGCCGCGAAGGAGACTTCCGGGTGCACCTCGTACAGGCGCCGCTCGCCACCCTCGCGGCAGGCGTTGGCCTCCCGCAGCTTCGTCACCAGGCCCCAGGACTGGCGGGACAGCCCCGAGCCCGTGAGACGCCGGCAGCGCTCGTTGGCCGCGTCGTAATCGGACTCCTCCCACACCAGGCGCGGCGGTATCGGGAAGACCCGCGAGCGGTGCGGGGCCACCCGGCCGAGCGCCAGCTCGTCCGCGCGGCGCCGTCCCGCCTCCAGCAGCCCCAGCGGCATGTCGACCGCCACCACGGCGTCGGCCCCGGCGAGGCGGCGTACCCGCGCCAGCAGCGCCCCCAGCGCCGGATCCATGTCGGCGCCCGCGAACCGGCCGTCGCGCAAGGTCACCGCCACCCAGCCGGCCGGGCAGGCGTCCACCCCCACGACATGCGGGGCCCCGCCTCCGGCGGCAGAAGAGGCGTCGGACACGTCGTTTTCGGAACCCATGCACCGTATCTGACCACGCGGCCCGGCCGCGCCGCCCGGCATTGCCGTAATTCGCTGGCAGCCGACGGCCCGCCCCCGCCACCCTGGTGGCCATGCAAGAACCGCGCCATCAGATCCGCGCGCTCCACACGGAGTCCACGGTCACCGTCTACCAGGCATACGCTCCGCACCTCGGCCTCCCCGCCGCCCGCGACGGCCGCTTCCCGGCCGCCTGGAAGCGGGACCGGATGACCTGGATCAAGCCATCGTTCCTGTGGATGATGTACCGCTGCGGCTGGGGCGCCAAGGAGGGGCAGGGGACCGTCCTGGCCGTCGAGATCACCCGCGACGGTTTCGAGTGGGCGCTCGGCCGGTCGTGTCTGTCGCACTACGAACACGGGCTCCACCCCGACCAGGCCGCCTGGAAGCGGGCGTTGCAGGCCGCCCCCGCGCGCGTCCAGTGGGACCCCGAGCGCGATCTGCGGCTGCGGCCGCTCCCGTACCGCTCGCTGCAGCTCGGTCTCTCGGGCGAGGCGGCGCGCCGTTACGCGGACGAGTGGACGGTCTCGATCACCGATGTGACCCCGCTGGCGCACGAGATCCACGCCCTGGTGCGCCGGGACGAGCTCGACGCGGCGGCGAAGCTGCTGCCGGAGGAGCGCCCGTACCCGGCCGGGGACGAACTGCTGGGCCATCTGCGCGCGCCCGTGGCGTGCTGAGCGAGGAGAGACGGCTGGCGGGCGCGCGGTTCCCGCGGTGGGCGCATCTGCGCGTGGAGCGGTTTCCGCCACGAGCGCGGCCCGGAGCGAAGCGGCTGAGCGTGGCGCCGACGCGCCACCCGCCCGCTCCGGGCAGCGCCCGGCCTTCCCGCTAGCCCGCTGTCCCCTTGTCCCCGGCTTCCGGGGTTCTCGAGGTTTCCGGGGTTGCCGGGCTGTCCCTGGTTCCCAGGGTTTCGAGGCCGTCCCCTGTCTCCAGGGTCGGCAGGGTTTCCCGCGACCGCAGCCGCCGCATCTCCGGGCAGCTCTCCAGCAGTTCGTCCAGCGTCCCGCGGCCGGCCACCCGGCCCCGGTCCAGGACGACGACCTGGTCGGCCCGGGCCAGCACGGCGGGCCGGTGGGAGACGACCAGCAGGGTGGCGACACCGGTGATCCGCTCCCACAGCAGTTGTTCGGTCTCCACGTCCAGCGCCGAGGACAGGTCGTCCACCACCAGCAGGTCGGGTGAGCGGACCAGGGCGCGGGCGACCGTCACGCGCTGGGCCTGGCCGCCGGACAGCCGCATGCCCCGGGGGCCGACCATCGTGTCCAGGCCGTCGGGCAGCGCGGCCAGGTCGCGGTCGAACACCGCGGGCCCCACCGCCTGCTCGATGCGCTCGGGATCCCAGCCGAGCAGCAGGTTCTCCCGCAGCGTGGCGGAGAACAGCCGCGGCACCTGGCCGACGTAGGCGACCCGGCCGGGCACCAGGAAGGCGCCGGGGTCGGCCACCGGAGTGCCGTTCCAGTGGATCGTGCCGGCCACCGGTGGTTCCAGCCCGAGCAGGGTGCGCAGCAGGGTCGTCTTGCCCGAGCCGACCGCTCCGGTGATCACGGTGAGGGTGCCCCGTTCGATCTCCAGGTCCACCCCGTGCAGGCCGTGCCGGGCGGCCAGCCCCCGCGCCTGAAGTGTTGTCAGCGGGTCGTCGTGGGCCGCCGGGACCGCGGCGGGGTAGTCCCGGTGGAACCAGACGCCGGTGTCGCGGGACACGCTGTCGCCGGAGCCGGTCAGCCGGGTCAGCCGTTCGGTGGAGACGGCCGCCTGGGGCATCCGGGCGAGGATCGAACCGACGGTCCGCGGCAGCGCGGTGAGCCAGCCGATGTACGTGGTGAACAGTGCCAGGTCGCCCGCGGTGAACTCGCCGCGGCGCATGGCCGGGGCGGCCAGCAGCAGCACCAGGCCGACGCCGATCTCGACGCTCGCGCCGGTGGCGGTGGTCACCAGGTCGGTGGCGAGCCGGTCCTTGACCGCCGCGTCACGGCGCAGCCGGTTGTGCGTCCGCAGCCGCTCCAGCGCCGCTTTCTCGGCCCCGGCGGTCTTGATGGCGAGCACGCCGGTGAAGATCTCGCCGAGGTGGCCGGTGACGGCGGCGCCGCGCGCGGCGGCCTGCCGGTGCAGCCGCCCGGTCAGACGGTTCAGCAGGCGGCTCGCCGCCCCGATCGCGAGCGCGGGCACGATCAGGGCCAGCGTGGCGGCCGGGTGGATGGACACCATGATCGCCAGCGCGGCGGTGCTGAAGAGCGCGGCTCCGGCCAGGGGCACCGACTCGTCCACCAACTCCACGACGTCGGCCGCGTCGTCGCGCAGCCGGGCCAGAGCCTCACCGGACGAATGCGGTACCCGCCCTCTACCCCTCAGGATGGAGCGCAGCACATTGCCCCGCAGCAGGGCCGCCGCCGCGCTCCACCAGTAGTCGCCGTACGTCCAGGCGATGACGATGGTCAGGCCGCGGACCAGCTCCGCCCCCACGAAGGCCGCGCACAGCAGCAGGGGCACTCGGCCCACGGTGAGGTGGTCGAACATCCGCTGCAGGATCAGCCCGCCGACGAGCGGCAGGGCGCTGGCCGGCATCCACAGCAGGCCGCCGATGAGGTAGCGGCGCAGATCGAAGCGGACCAGGGTGGCGGTCACCGCCGCGAGGGGGCTCATCGGCTCACCCCCGCGAGCATCCGCGCGAACCGGCTGGCGGGGTCGGCGAGAAGCTCCTCCCGCCTGCCGTGTTCGACGACCTCTCCGTCGGACAGGACCGCGATCCGGTCCACGCGGGACAGCGATTCGAGCCGGTGCGCGATGAGCACCCCGGTCCTGCCGGTGAGCAGCCGGGCCGTGCTGCGGCCGATATGGCGCTCGGTGGCCGGGTCGAGCCGGCTGGACACCTCGTCGAGCACCACGAGCCCGGGGTCGGCGAGCAGGGCCCGGGCGAAGGCCAGAAGCTGTGCCTGGCCCGCGGAGACCTTGCCGAGCGGGGCGTCGAGATCCCAGGCGGGGAGCCCCACTTCGGCCAGGACGGCCCTCAGCCGGCCGTCGTCGTATCCGGGGCGGAACAGGGTGAGGTTGTCCCGGACGTCGGCGGCGAACAGCTGCACGTCCTGGGTGACCACGGCGACCCTGTCGCGGAGCGAGGCGGTGTCCACCTCGCTCAGGTCCAGGCCGCCGACCCGGACGGCGCCCGCCGTCGGGTGGTACAGCCGGGCCACCAGGCGGGCGATGGTGGTCTTGCCGCTGCCGCTGCGGCCGACCAGGCCGAGCGTCTCCCCCGGGGCGAGGGTGAGGGTGATGCCGCGCAGCACCTGCTCGCCGTCTTCGCGGTCGTACGCGAAGTCGACGCCGTCCAGCTCCAGCCGCAGCGGCCCGCTCGCGGGCAGCTCCTTGGCGGGGGCCAGGAGGGTCAGTGTGCGGCGCTCGGCCAGCAGGTCGCCGATGCGGACCACTCCGGCGAGGGCGGTCTGGTAGTGGCGCAGTTGGTCGATCAGCCGCTCGAACGGGGTGCGGACCATCAGCGTGTACTGGAACAGCAGCACCGCGGTGCCGATGCTGAGGGTGCCCGACAGGCCCGCCATGAGCGCCGTGCCGGTAGCGAACGCCACGCTGGTGGCGGCCAGGACGGCGCTGCCCACCGCGCTGGCGCGCCGTCCGGTGCGCCACAGGACGGCGCTGGCCTGGTGGAAGCGGCGGACGGTGTGCTCGCCTGCCCCGTTGGCGCGCAGGTCCTCGGCTCCGGCGAGCCGTTCCTCCAGGAAGCCGAAGAGCGCGGCACCGGCCGCCCGGGCGCGGGTGGCGGAGGGTACGGCCAGGCGCTGGGCGTGGACCATGCCGAGGCCGATCAGCGCGCAGTAGGCCAGCAGGGCCACGCCGATGCGCGGGTCGACCGCGCACACCACAGCGATCACGCCGCACAGCAGCAGCACCCCGGCCACGACGTCCAGCAGGAACGCCACGACGAAGTCGGCGATGGCGGACACATCGCCGTCCACCCGCTCGATCAGCTCGCCGGGTGTGTGCCGGCCGTGGAAGGCCAGGTCCAGGCCGAGCGTGTGCTCGGCCAGGTGTTCGCGCAGCCGGTTGGTGCCGTCCCAGGCCGCCTTGCCGGCCAGCCAGGCGGTGACGGTACGGGCGCCCTGCCCGGCGACGGCCAGGGCGAGGTAGGCCAGCGCGGTGAGGGTGAGCGTGCGGGTGTCGTCGCCGGCACTCGCGCCGTCGACGAGCCGACGGGTGAACTGGGGTGCCGCCAGCGGCAGGGCGGTGGCGGCGGTGATGGTCAGGGCCAGGAGTGCGGCGGCGCCGCGGCCCGGCAGGAGGAAGCGGAGAACGTGCCTACCGGAGGTCGTCCTCCTTGCGGCGGGCAGGGTCGATGAGGTCGACAAACGTCATGTCCTTCGCGCGGATGGCGGGGGTGGGGTGAGTGGACATGAACGTGTGCCTCATCGGGCCTCCTCGTACGGCGGGTCTGCCGACGGTGAGTAGAGCAGGGGGCTCACCGGGCGGGCAACCGATTTTCGCCGGGCAGCGTCAGGGTGCGCCGTTCCGCCGGGGCTGGGCCGCGCGGGGCCGCATGATGAGCGCGGCGACCAGGTAAACGCACGGCACGCGCGCGGGGTTGGCGTAGGCGTGGGTGACGTCGGCGGCGAAGTACACCGAGTCTCCGGCGTCGAGGTCCATCGTCCTGCTCGCGAGGGTCAGCCGCAGGGTCCCCGACTCCACCACGACGAACTCATGGGAGCCCGGGGCGTACGCGGGGAACCGGCCCGCGTCGCAGCCGGGCGGCAGTGTGGTGCGAATCCACTCGAAGTTCACGCCGGGCACCACGGGGGTGAGGACGGTCCGCCGCCACCCTCCGGGCTCCTCGACGGTGTCCTGGTCGGCCGCCCGGCGCACGATGACGCGGCTGTCCTCGGGCTCGGCGACCAGCTCGGCGAGCGGCACGCCGAGGCCGTCGGCGATGCGGGCGAGGACGAGGACGGTGGGCGCCTTCTCGCCGCGCTCGACGGAGGACAGCATGCTCACGCTCACCTCAGCCGTCCCGGCCAGCTGCTGAAGGGTCAGGCCTCGCTCGTGCCGCAGTCCCTGGATGCGGGTGCCCAAGGTCAGGAGATCCAGCATTCCTCTATAATAACAACTGATTCCTCTATAGCGAAAAGAGCGCCGCGACCATGACACCCCCGAAAGCGACCATCCGCCCCGCGGTCCACGCCGACCTGAAGGCCGTGTCCGACATCTACGCGCACTACGTCCACCACACCGTGGCCACCTTCGACGAGACCCCCCGCTCCGCCGCCGACTGGGGGCAGTGGCTGGACGATCTCACCGGCCGCGGCCTGCCCTTCCTGGTCGCCGAAGTCTCCGGCGCCGTGGCCGGGTTCGCGTACGCCGGGCCGTGGCGGCCCAAGCCCGCCTACCAGTACGCGGTGGAGGACACGATCTACCTCGCCCCCGACGCCACCGGCCGGGGCCTGGGCACCGCCCTGCTCAGCCCCCTGATCACGGAGGCCACCCGGGCCGGGCGACGACAGATGATCGCGGTCATCGCGGACACCGGCAGCGACGCCTCCGCCGCCCTGCACCGCCGGTTCGGCTTCGCCGACGCGGGTCGGCTCACCGCCGTGGGCCACAAGCACGGCCGCTGGATCGACACCCTGCTCATGCAACGGCCCCTGTCGGAGCCGGGACCCGATCACGAGCGCGGCCTGCCGCCCGCAGAGCGACGGCGATGAAGAGAAGCTGCTCGGGAATCCGGAACCACAACGGCGTGGCCGGATCCGTGTGCGGCGCCTTGAGCGGGGCCGGCAGCATGGCGGCGTATCGGTCGGTGATCGCGTCGAACTCGGCGTCGTCGGCCACCATCAGCACGGCGGCGAGGCCGCGCGCGCCGTTCGGGTGGCCGAGATAGCGCGGCTGGTGCACATACGCGCGGGTGAGGTGCTGGGCGATCCCCCCATAGCCCTCCGGGGTCGAGCGGGGGTCGATGTGCACGGCGCGAGCCCGGACGGTACGGAGCCCCTGCTCGGTGTCGATGTCGCGCTCCAGCTCCAGCACGCCCGAGGTGCGCAGCCCGGCGCCGGTCAGTCGGCGGTCGGCGGCTTCGGCGTTGTCGGTGTCGAGGTTGAGCAGTCTGAAGCCCTCGTACTCGTCGGCCATCGCCTTGGTGTGCCAGGGGTCGGGGGCGGATTCGTCGACGATGCCGAGCAGTTCGATGTACGACCCGCCGAACAACGCGCAGCGGTTGGCCGGGCACCGGAGCCTCGCCGGGCCGCCCGCCCAGCAGGTGCCGCGTCTCACCGACCGCGTCGGCTCCCTGGAGGGGGTCGACCGCATGGAGACGGCCATGATCACCTCCTACGCCAAGCGCGCCGCCCCGGCGCTGTGAGGGCCGCCGCCGTTTGTGGTGAGTATGAGACGGCGACACGCCGACGGTACGGCTCCTCGCTGACTACTGCCTGGTGAGAGTGGCGTGGGTACGGAGCGCGTCCTCGGTGTTCAGGCCGAGACGGGCCGACCAGGTCAGCGCCTCGTCGAGGGTGGCGTCCTCGTCGGCCAGGCGGGCGGCGGCGAGGGTGGGCGGTGCCTTGCCCTCGTCCAGCAGCGCGGTCCATTGCCGCGCTGTGAGGGCGAGGTAGCGCAGGTCGGGCAGGTCGGCCAGGACGGTCAGGTCACGGACATCCGCCCGGGAGAGGTCCAGGCAGCGCAGGTTCGGGATGGTGCGCAGCGGGGCGATGTCGACCGGGGCGGCGCTGTCCAGATCCAGGGAGGTGAGGCGGCGGTGGCCTTCGAGCGGGGTCAGGTCGCCGCCGTCCAGGGTGACGCGCGCGGACTCGACGGGCAGCGCGCGCATCGGCGTCAGGTCGGCGGTGGCGGAGCGGTTGAGGTGCAGCAGCCGCAGGTTCGGGGCTGCGGTGAGTGGAGTGAGATCGACCGGGCCGGCGGCGTCGTTGATGTGGATGGCCTGCAGGGCGGGCGGGATCTCGTCGGGGATCTCGCCGACGATCCTCTCGGGGCCGAGACGGCGGGCGGGCTCCAGCAGGGTGATGTACTCGCCGTCCTGCTCGTAGGCTCCCTGCTCCAACTGGATCAGGTGGTCACCGAGCAGCGAGGTTATCGAATCGGCGACGTAGGCCGGGCCGGCGTCGTAGTCACGGCCGATGCGGATGACCTGACCGAATCGGCCGTTCCGGGCCGGGGCAAGGTCCACCGCCAGGTAGTTGCCGTCCTCGCCGGTGGCGAACGGCAACCAGGCCGGGTGCCCACCGCAGCGCCGGACGGTGTCGGACGGGTCAGTGTCGAAGACGACCGAGTGCCAGGCCAACTCCCAGCTGTGCCGGGCCGGTTCGCTCCGTTCGGCGTGGACGGCGACCAGGTCCTTCAGCGCCATCCAGCCCTTGTCCCCGAGCAGGTAGCGGTGCTCGTGGTCGAGGGCGTCGCCGTCGGCGACCGAGTACAGCGCCCGCAGGTCGGCGGGCAGGGGCCGGCCGACGCGGCGCTCGGCCTCGTCGAGTGCGGCGGCGGACGCGGGCGGCGGCAGTTGCTCGGGCCGCCCCAGGATCGCGGCGCGCCGCTCCATGTACGCGCGGAACCGCGCCACCGCCAGCTCAGGATCGCCCTCCGGGGCGGCCGCGCCCTCCTCCTGCTCGAAACCGGGCTGGGGCAGCCGGTAGCCGGGGTCCAGAACGACCTGGAAACCGCCGCCCCGTCCGCGCAGGCTGGTGATCGCATCCGCGGTGGCGACCAGCCGGAACTCCCCGGACGGCCGGCACTCGATCTCCAGGGTGGTGCGCTCCCAGCCCCGGACCTTCCGCAGCGCCTCCGCCAGCCTGCCCAGCTCCCTGAAGGGGCTGCGCACCGGGTTGCGCCACAGGGGCGCTCCGGGGACGGCGTAGCCGCCGGACACCGAAACGCCGCCCCGGCCCGCCGTGCTGGCCAGTATCGCCCGCGTCCAGCCCGCCGGCGCACTCGCGACGATCTCCTCGGCGATCCGCCCCGCGGCGCGCTCAACCATGTCGTGCTCCCGTCCTGCCGGTCCTGCCGGTCATCATCGCAGCGACCGGTGACAGTACGGCCCGGCCATGACTTCTCGGCCCTCGCGTACCGCGCGATCGGCCGCTTGGCGCCGTGCCCCGGGGCCGGCAGGAGAGCGCGCCCCGTCACAATAGGCGCATGTCCCGACGCGCACGACGCCCGCAGCCGCCCCGCCCGGCGCCCTGCCCCTGCGGGCTGCCCGCAGCCTACGACGACTGCTGCGGCAGGCTGCACCGCGGCCAGGCCCGAGCCACCACCGCCGAACAACTGATGCGCTCCCGGTACAGCGCCTTCATCCGCCGAGACGAGAGGTACCTGCTGCGCAGCTGGCACCCCGACACCAGGCCGCCCGGCGTCGACTTCGACCCCGCGCTGCGCTGGCGGGGCCTGGACGTCCTCGCCACGACCGAGGGCAGCGCGTTCCACACCACCGGCACCGTCGAGTTCCGCGCCCACTACACCGAGCGCGGCCGCGCCGGCGCGCTCCATGAGAACAGCCGCTTCGTGCGCCACGACGGGGACTGGGTCTACGTCGACGGCATCATCGGCGCCTGAGCCGCGGCCCGGCGAAAGTCGTCATGGACACCGCGGAAAGACCGAGTCCCTGAAATCGCTGGGCGACGTCCCGTAAGCCGCGCGAAAAGCACGGCTGAAGTCCGCGGGGTGCCGGAATCCCCACCGGAGGGCGGTGTCGCCTATCGTCCGGTGCCTCAGCCGCGGGTCGGTGAGGTCGGTCCGGCACCGCTCCAGGCGGCGGCGTCGAATCGTGGCGCTCACCGTCTCGGGCTGCGTCCGGAACAACTGATGGAGCGTGCGCACGGAGATGTGGTGGTACGCGGCGATCGCGGCCGGCCGCAGTTCGGGATCGCCCAGGTCGCGCTCGATGAACGCGTTGACGCGTACGAGGAACACCTGCTCGCGGGTCTCCACGGGCAGGGCGTCACCGACGTCGAGCAGGCCCGCCAAGAAGGCAGCAGCCAGATCGGCACCGATGCTGCCCATACGGTGGAGTTCCGCGAGGCTGCTATGGGCAGCGCTGTCCTGGAAACCGGACAGGAAGTGGCCGAGCAGCACCCCCGCGGCAGATCGCGCGACGAGAGATCTGCTCAGCAGCTGATCCGTTTTGTCGAACGGCAGCGGCAGAGAGGTTCTGGGCAACTGCATCAGGGTCACTCGATGCCGGCGGCCGTTCTCCCGGGGGAAGTCGGCTCCCGTTGGATCGTGCCGCCCCGCACCAGGAACAGGAAGCAGTTCTCCGGGCCGTGACGCCGGGTCTGGGCAGGTCCACGACGGGCCGACAACGGTGAGAAGGCAAAGGTCGCCACCCGGGTGCCGGGCAGGTCGACAGCGGCGACGCTCCCGCGGAAACCGTCCTCCTGCTCGCTGGTCAGCGCCACGGACATGACGTCGCTCTCCATCATGTGCCACCACCAATCGAGCCGGTCCCGCGGTGGCACTTCATCGGTGGACACCGACACCAGTGGCCCCGGTGCGCCCGGCCGCGACTCCCCTCCAGTCGACATGTGCACACAGAGATGATCCCGACCGGGACAAGGCCGCGTACAGGCGGTTGTCGGTCAAAGCGCCCGGCCCCCGGGAACGGCCTGCCCCACCCGCGCGGTATGCCAACAAAGACTGCGCGGAGTGCCAACGCCTGCGGAGCCGGTCGGCGCCAGGCTCGCCTCGCACCGGATCGTTCTTCTCCACGATCAAGGGGACCACTGTGCGTTTCCAGTTCCATGGAGCTGTACGGCGTGCCGTCACCGCCGCCGCCTCACTGGCTCTGTGCGCGGGCGGCCTGGTGGTGAGCAGCGCGGGAACCGCCCACGCCGCCGCCATCTGCGCCGGCACGAAGATCGGCACGCTGGAGTTCTACACCGGCTACACCTACCTGTACTACAGCAGCGCCACGGGTAAGAACTGCGCCTACACCGTACCGAAGTCGGGCAGCGGGACCCGGCAGTTCATGCAGGTGACCCTCTTCCGGGCCAGTGACAACGTCGGGGTGTGGGACGACGGCTACTACACCCAGTACGCGGGCCCGGTATACCTGGACGCCCGTGGCACCTGCGTCTCCTTCAACGGCCAGGTCGCTTCGTCGGCCGGCAACTCCGGCTGGGGGCACTGCGGCGCCGTCGCGGCTGCCACCGACGCCGGCGCCCTGGTCCTGGCGGGGGCTGGCATGGTGGCCACCTCGGCAACCGCGCACGCCGCCTCGTTGATCGGCAACCAGTCGGCGACGCGAGGCCCCGGCCACTGCGGCTGACAGACCCGGGGCGATGGGCGGCGATGTTTCCCAGGATGTTGCCGACGACTTCTGGCGCACGGTCAACTCCCCCCGGAATGCTGGGGCGCTGTGCGTGTGATCCACGCGAAGCCGAGGGTTTTCTGGAGTTGCCGTGCCCCCTGTCGCTCTCGCCAGACCCGTGGCGGTACTGGCCGCGGTGTCCGCCCTGTTGCTGGGCGCCGCCGGTCAGGCCGTCGCTGACAGCACCCCCTCCCCCGCTCCCGAGCCGCTGCCCCGGTCCTCCGCCGAGATGCTGCGGCCCATCGCGCCACCCGCCGCCAGTGGGCGCGGTGACGCTTCGGTGCGGTCCGTCGTCGACGGCGACGGCATCGAGACCGCCCGCAGCTCGCGGCCGGTCGCCCCCGGGGTGAAGCTGACCTCGTACGACCGGCTGGAGTCCGACAAGTGGCTGCGGGTCGACTCGCTGTCGGTGGACCTGGGGAGCGGCACGAGGGTCGACTACCTCTACCCGGGCGAGGTCGCCGCCCGCGAGCCGGTCTCCGAGCTCGCCGCCGAGCACGACCCGGGGCCGGGCCGCCGTACGGTCGCCGCCATCAACGGCGACTTCTTCGACATCAACCAGACCGGCGCGCCCGAGGGGACCGGCATCAGCGCGGGCCGCGTGGTCAGTTCGGCCTCGGCCGGCGCTTCCGGGGGCCGCGCGGTCGGCATCGGGCCGGCCGACGCGGGCCGGGTCCTCCAGCTGTACTTCGACGGCACGCTCACCCTCCCCGACGGCCCGCACCCGCTCGCCGCCCTCAACTCGGCCAATGTGCCTGCCGGGGGCATCGGCGCGTACACCGCCCAGTGGGGGGAGGCGGACCGCGCCCAAACCGTCGACTCGGCCGGGGCGGGGCGCACCGCCGAAGTCTCGGTCGTGGACGGCAAGGTCACCTCCGTGGCCACCAGGCCCGGCAAGGGGGCGATACCCCCCGGCACCACCGTGCTGATCGGCCGGGACGCCGGAGCCGACGCGCTGGCGGGCCTCGCCGTCGGCGACGCGGTCTCGTGGGAGTACCGCCCGCGCCCCGACAGCGGCGAGGCGCCGGAGGTGGCCGTCAGCGGCCGGGAACTGCTCGTCGTGGACGGCAAGGCGGTCGGCCACGACGGCGAGGGCAACAACACCGCCGCCCCGCGCACCGCGGTCGGCTTCTCCCGCGACGGCCGTACGATGCAGGTCCTCACCGTGGACGGGCGGCAGGCCGACAGCGGCGGCGTCACGCTCACCGAACTCGGCGTGATGATGAAGGATGCGGGCGCCTACAGCGCGCTCAATCTCGACGGCGGCGGCTCCTCCACGCTGGTGGCCCGAGCGCCCGGCAGCGACACGGCTCGGGTGGAGAACAGCCCGTCCGACGGCAGCGAGCGCACCGTCCCCAACGGCCTGGCCTTCACCGCCCCCGACGGCAGCGGCCGGCTCAAGGGCTTCTGGGTGGAGACCGCGGCCGCCCCCAGGGCGGCGCCCACCGTCGACCCGGTCAAGGGCGGCCACCCCGAGCGGGTCTTCCCGGGGCTGACCCGGCGGCTGACCGCCGCCGGATTCGACGAGACGTACGGGCCCGCCGAAGGCGCTCCGGCCTGGCGCTCGGCCGACCCCCGCATCGGGCGGGTGAGCGCCGACGGCACCTTCACCGCCCGGCACAGCGGCGACGCGAAGGTCTCGGCCCGCCGCGGAGCCGCGAAGGGCGACATCGAGCTGACCGTCCTCGACGACCTGGACCGGATCCAGCCCACCACCCGGCTGATCGGCCTCAAGGACGCCGAGGCCACCGGCCGCTTCGGGGTGGTGGGCCTGGACGCGCACGGCACCAGCGCGCCGGTCGAACCGTCCGACGTCCGGCTCGACTACGACCACGACCTCTTCGACATCACCCCCAACCAGGACTCGGGGGACTTCACCGTCAAGGCGCACGGCGGGCAGGGCGCGGGCCAGATCAAAATCACCGTGGCGGGCACCACCACCCGGCTCGCGGTCACCGTCGGGCTGGCCGAGCAGCAGGAGGCCGCCTTCGACGACGCCGCGCAGTGGAAGTTCAGCCAGGCCCGCGCCTCCGGCTCACTCGCCGCCACTCCCGAGGGCCACAGCGGCACCGGGCTTGAGCTGACCTACGACTTCACCCAGTCCACCGCCACCCGCGCCGCGTACGTCAGCCCGCCGCAGCAGATCGCCGTCGAAGGCCAGCCGCAGTCGTTCGGGCTATGGATCAAGGGTGACGGCAAGGGGGCGTGGCCCACGCTCCACCTCAAGGACGCGGCGGGCTCCGACCAGTTGCTGCGCGGCCCGTACGTCACCTGGACCGGCTGGCGGCACGTCGACTTCACCGTCCCGGCCGGCGTCTCGTATCCGCTGAAGGTGGGCCGCTTCTATCTCGCCGAGACCGGCGCCACCCGCCAGTACACCGGCCGCATCACCATCGACGACCTCACCGCGCAGGTCCCGCCCGCCGTGGACCTGCCCGCGCAGACGGCGTACCCGGACCCGCTGATCACCACCGCCGCGCGCGCCGAGGGCCGGGACTGGCGGTTCGCGGTGATGTCGGACGCCCAGTTCGTGGCCCGCGACCCGGACAGCGCGATCGTCGCCCAGGCCCGCCGCACCCTGCGCGAGATCAAGGCGGCGCGCCCCGACTTCCTGGTCATCAACGGGGATCTGGTCGACGAGGGCTCCCCCGCCGACCTCGCCTTCGCCCGGAAGGTCCTCACCGAGGAACTGGGCGACGCCGTGCCCTGGTACTACGTGCCGGGCAACCATGAGGTGATGGGCGGGAAGATCGACAACTTCAAGGCCGAATTCGGCCCCGCGCACCGCGTCTTCGACCACCGCGGCACCCGCTTCATCACCTTGGACACCTCCAGCCTGAGCCTGCGCGGCGGCGGCTTCGACCAGATCCGGGAGTTGCGCGCCCAGCTCGACGCGGCGGCGAAGGACCCGGAGGTCGGCTCGGTGATGGTGATCGAGCACGTGCCCCCGCGCGACCCCACCCCACAGCAGGGCAGCCAGCTCGGCGACCGCAAGGAGGCGGCGCTGCTGGAGGGCTGGCTCGCCCAGTTCCGCCGTACGACCGGCAAGGGCGCGGCGTTCATCGGCGGCCATGTGGGCGCCTTCCACGCCTCGAGGGTCGACGGCGTGCCGTACCTGATCAACGGCAACTCGGGCAAGAACCCGGCCACCCCGCCCGACCAGGGCGGCTTCACCGGCTGGTCCATGGTCGGCGTCGACCAGGTCTCGCAGCACCAGCAGGCCCGCGCCCGGCAGGCCCCATGGGCCGGCGGACCCGACTGGGTGTCCGTACAGACCCGGCCGCATGTCGAAGGCGCTGCCGGGCTGACGGTGACCGCCCCGGCCGAACTGCCCGCCGGGCAGGACGCCGCGGTCACCGCGACCGTGCTCCAGGGCGAGGGCGCCACCCCCCGCCGGGTGCCGGTCGGCTTCCCGGTGAGCGCGGACTGGACCGGATCGCCGAACCTCTTCGTCGGCGACCCGGACGACGCCCGGCACCGGCCGCGCTACGTCGCCGCGTACGACCCGACGACGGGCCGGCTCACCGCATTGCGCCCGGGGTCCGCGACCCTCTCGGTGACGGTGAACGGGGCGGTGGCGAAGGCGAGCTTCACCGTCACGGCCCGCGCCGCCGGGGGAGCCGCCGCTGCGGCTTGACCCGCGGGGGTAAGAGGTGAGGGCCCGCGGGGGCTGCCCGAAGGGGCGATCCCCCTGCGGCCCCTCCCCAACGGGGCCGGCCCCACCCCCCGTGTCCCGGCTGGCTGTCCACAGGCCCACACGCGATCGGGAACCCCACGCCATGGTGCGGCATGACGATCAGCAGCGAGGCCCTGAGAAGCGTGCGTGCCCTGGCCGCCAGGCAGGACTGGGAGGTGACGACCGCACAGCTCCGTGAAGCCGGTGCCCAACGGGGTCGGGCGAGACGCCCGGGGACCCCCGCTTTGTGCCCGGGTCCGAGCCGTCCTGCTCACCTGCGGCCCGCGCGCCATGGCGGCGGGCCCCACGGCCGCCCGGCCGCGACCGCCCCCGCCCGCACCTGCGCGGACTTCCTCCTCCAGCTCCAACGGGCCGAGGCGGTGAGCGTGCTGGACTCCTCCCTTCCCCCCGAGGGTGGCCGTGTCCTCCGCATCGACGTGGGCTGGCCGGCCCAGATGCCAAGCCCCCCGGCAGCGCCCTGCGCGGGGTGCACGGTCACCGTCAGAGCCAGACGCGGCGGAGCTGTTCGAAACGGGTGGGCAGCGGGGGGCGCCGGGCGGCGTAGGTGGCGTTGGTGCGGTGGACGAAGCGGCGCCAGGACAGCACCAGGCCCTGGCGGGTGATGGGCAGCCCGGCGGCGACGGTGACCCCGTTGTCATGGGTGTGGTGCACCGTCAGCAACAGCGCCCTCGGCACCGTCCCCTCCAACTCAGCGCACAGCTCCTGACGCACCCGCAGCCACCGCCGCAGCACGATGACCGTGCTCGGATCCAGGCCGTGCCGGCGCGGGACGCGGTGCTTGCCGTGCTCGATGGTCACCCAGCCCGCGTCCAGGTTCAGCGCGTCGGTGGTGCAGCGCAGCAGGTCCCCGTACCGGGCGCCGGTGGCCCGGGCCAGCCCGACCACCACGGCCAGCCGCACCGTCTCCGGCCGCGTCCCCTGCTCCAGCGCCTGCACCGACAGCAGCCGCCACACCCACTCCGCCTCCGCGGCCGACACCACCGGCCGCGGATACCGGTCGCCCGCCGTCTCCCCCGCCATCTGCGCCCGCCTCTCCGGACCCGGCTCGGGCCGCTTGGCACACTATTTCTCACACCTTACTTCCCACTCCCGACAGCGGACATGCCGTCAGGCCGCGCAGCCCCCTGATCGCACGTGGAGGGCCCCTCAGGCGCCTGGCCACGAGTCTGTGCCATGTCAGTGGCAGCCGAAGGAGCGCCGGTAGGCGGCCGGTGTGGTGCGCACCATGGCGTGGAAGCGTCTGCGGAGGTTGGCGGCCGAGGACAGGCCGACTCTGACCGCGATCGTCTCCACGGGGAGATCCGTTTCCTCCAGAAGGGCCTGGGCCGCCATGACGCGCTGCTGGAGCAGCCATCGGCCAGGGCTGACGCCGAGTTGACCGGCGAACCTGCGAGCGAGTGTGCGCGGCGCGATCTTGGCCTGTGCGGCGAGGTCGTCGACGGTGAGGGGTTCGTGCAGCCGTTCGGTGGCCCAGTCGAGGATCGGGGCCAGAGATTGTGGTGGGCGGTCGGCGGGGGCCGCTGTGCTGTACTGCAGTTGCCCGCCCTCGCGGTGCGGGGGCATGACCATGTGCCGGGCGATGTGCGCGGCGAAGGCAGCGCCGTGGTCGGCGCGGGCCAAGTGTAGGCACAGGTCGATGCCGGCGGCGGTGCCCGCGCTGGTGGCGATGTCGTCCAGGTCGATATACAAGGTGTCGGGCTCGACCCGCACGTCGGGGAAACGGCCCGCGAGCTCGCCGGCGAGCCGCCAGTGGGTGGTTGCCCTGCGGTGATCCAGCAGCCCGGCCTCGGCCAGCAGAAAGGTGCCGGAGCAGATCGCGACAATGCGGGCGCCGCGCCGGTGGGCTTGCTGGACCGCATCGATCACGGCGGGCGGGGCGGCCCCCTCACGGCGTTGCCAACCGGGGATTACCACCGTGTCCGCCGCGTTGAGTGCCGTGAGATCCTCGCTCACCAGCATGTCGTATCCCGCCAGGGTCGGCACGGCTCCCGGCTGCTCGGTGCACACCGCGAACTCGTAACGTCGCGGCAGGCCAGGGCGGCGCACGCCGAAGACCTCGGCCGCGCACGCCAGCTCGAACGTGGACTGCGGCGGCAGGACCAGCGCGACAACCCGGTGAACACTCATGGCAGAAAAGTACCTGCGGGCGTCAATCCAGACACTGGCCGGAGAGGAAGTCCGCCGCCACGATGGGGTCATGACGCAAGATTCGAGTGATGTCCAGATCATGCACGTCGACGAGGCCGAACCCGTTGAGGTCGTCCCCGGGATCATCCGGCGGCGGCTGCCGGCCACCGAGTGGGCCCGCGGTTGGATGTACGACTTCGCGCCGGGAACCGAATGGCCCGAGGTGGATGTACACGAGGGCGAGGAACGCTATTACGTGATCTCAGGCGAGTTCATCGACCGGGGGCAGCGGCTCGGGCCGGGCAGCTATGTCGTGTTCGCGCCGGGCAGTACGCATCGCCCGCGTACGGAGAACGGCGCGCGCATGCTGGGCATCAGCATCCTCACCCCGTAGCCGGTTCGTCATGACGCGCCAGCCGGAGGGCGCCGGCGCAGCACCGGCGCTCCGTACGGCGGGAACGCGCAGACCGGCCGTGCATGCCGCCGCCGGGCCACGGCCACCACGTCCATCCGACGGCGACCGGCGTGCAGTGACCCGTCGAGTCCGCGCAGTAACCTCGCGACAGCGCCTTCCGTTCCCTCTACCGCCCCTTCAGGGAGAGCAGCACGGTGAGGTGCGAGAACTTGGAAGAGCGCTACGAGTCCGAGGCCGGCGATCGGCGCCGACAGGCCGCCGATCTGAGCACATCGCCACCTACTACGCGCTGGAGAGCCGCCTTGGCATTCGGTCTCGATCGGCGGTCGGGTCCGTCAGGAGGGGCGCGCGGGCGCCATCATGGACACCGCCGGTCGGCGGCCGTTGGGCTGAACCTCGAAGCTGAGCTTCGCGTCCTGCCCGGCCTCCACCAGGCGTTCGGCGAGATCTGGGGTCCGCGCAACGTCGCCGACAAGGTCAAGGACGTCAAGATCTTCCGCAATCGGGAGGTCGGCGTGCTGCACCTGCACGCGGACCGGATGTGGCTCCAGTCCGGAGGCGGCTGCCGCCTCACGGTCTTCAGTCCCGTCGACGACGAGACCGCCGAGAAACGGGAGCGTCTGCATGCCCTCGCGGCCCGACCCGCGCCGAACGGCTCGGACGGCCGCGGTCACGCCGAGATGAACGGCTCCGTCAGATGCGGCGTCGCCAGGTGCAGCGTGGCGTCGGTTTCGCGGCCGAGCATGCGCTCCCTTGAGTGCCTGGCCGCCTCGGGGTCGATTTCGTGCGAGTAGGCGAGCTCGGGGTGGAGCAGTTGGAGCGCGTGCACCAGGAGGTCGCCGGTGACGAGCGCCGGCTCGCGCCCGTCGGCGACCAGCACGCTCTGGTGCCCGGGCGTGTGACCGGGCGTGGCGACCGCGCGCCCGGCGCGCAGTGGCGTGTCCCCGTCGAGGAGCCGGAGCCGACCGGCCGCCTCGAGCGGGTCGGTGAGGGACTCGCGAAGCTGCGGGTTGAGCGCGTCGAGGGCGTCGAACTCGGCCCGCTGGAGCAGGTACTCGGCGTTCGGGAAAAAGGGTCGGTGACCGCTGGTCGCGCCGCCGGGCGAACGGGCGCCGCCCACCGCTCCGCCGGTCGAAGCGTTGCCGCCCACCGCGCCGCCCGCTGAGGGAACGGCCGCCTCGGTCACGACCGCCCACCCGACGTGGTCGGTGTGCAGATGCGTGAGCACCACGGTGTCGACCTCGGCCGGGTCGATGCCCGCGGCGGCGAGCGACTCGGGGAGCGCACCAGGCACGGGCGCCCACGAGCCGGCCGGGCCGTCCGCCGGACCGATCCCGGCGTCCACGACGGTGAGGCCCTTGTCGCCGCGGATCGCGTACGCGCGGAACTGGAGCCGCCAGCGGCCCTCGGCGTCGACCGCGCCCGGGTCGTAGCGATCGGCCTCGGCCCAGTGAGCGGCCGTGGCCTCGGGGAATGCCTCGGCGCGCGGGGAGAAGAACGGGCCCTCGCCGTCGGCGAGGGCGATGATCTCGGTCGAGCCGATCCGGAGGCGGGGAACGCTGAGGGACACGGCCGCGATCCTGCCATGCCTTGCTCGTTGCCGCCTGTTCGCGGTGTTGGGCAGGCCGCCGCCGCGATCGAGCGACGGTGCGGGAAGTTGCGGGGCAAGCGCCGCCTCAAAGAACTGGTGGTCGGCTCCGCCGTCGACACCGCCGCCTCCTACGCGGCGAAGACCCCGGCCACCGGATAGAGGTGTAGCGCACCGGCGGAGCGGCCGCCCGCAGGTCCGAGGGATACTCCTTCGCCGCCCAGAGCCCGCCACCCGGCGACCAGCTCTCCGACACATCCGCGAACAGCTTGCGCGGTGACTGGAGCTGCGGACCCGAAGAACGTCCCCCCGCCGCCCGCGCTCTCCTCGCCGTCTCCGTCGTCCTCGGCAACCAGGTCGTCCAGCAAGGACCGCGTCTTCGCCGACAGGCGGCCCACGGTGGAAGCGCAGAACCGTTCCCGCGAGCCGGTCACGCGACAGTTCCACCCCGCACATCTCAACGGCCAGCCACTTGGCGAGCTGATCCCGTGGCTTCGGATACAGGGCCGGTATGGTCGCCGGGTGCGGCTGCTGCTGATGTCCGACACCCATGTCCCGCTGCGCGCCAAGCAACTCCCCGAGGAGCTGCTGGCGCAGGTGGCGCGCGCCGATGTGGTGATCCACGCCGGGGACTGGGTCGACACCGCCACCCTTGACCTGCTGGAGGCGCGCTCCCGGCGGCTGATCGGGGTGTACGGCAACAACGACGGCCCGCCGCTGCGGGCGCGGCTGCCGGAGGTGGCGTACGCGGAGCTGGACGGGGTGCGGTTCGGGGTGGTGCACGAGACGGGGCCGTCCCGGGGGCGGGAGACCCGCTGCGCCGCGCGCTTCCCCGAGCTGGACGTCCTGGTGTTCGGCCACAGCCACATCCCATGGGACTCGGTGGCCGAGGACCGGCTGCGGCTGATCAACCCCGGCTCCCCCACCGACCGGCGCCGGCAGCCCTCCTGCACCTATATGACGGCCGAGGTCTCGTCGGGGCGGCTGACCGGCGTGGAGCTCCACCGGCTGCCGCCCCGCGGATGACGTCCTAACCCGCGGCCGCTCAGCCCACGTGCACATGCGGGCGCCGGCCGCGGTCCGGCTCGGCCTCGCGGAGCACCTCTCTGGTGACGGGCGCGACCTCTCCCTGCCCGAAGAGGAAGAACCGCAGGAAGTGGGCGAGGGGGTTGCCCTCGGTCCACTCGAAGTAGATGTGCGGCCGCTGGCCCGTCAGATCCCGTACGTGCAACAGCACCCCGGCGAGCGCGTTGGGGATGGAGGAGCTGACCACCGTCAGCACACGGAAGCGCCCGTGCAGCACCTCCCCGCACACCCGCAGCTCCGCCTCGAACTCCGACGGGTCCGAGACGGTGACCTCGACGAAGATGAGGTCTTCCTCGAGCGGCAGGTCGTTGTCGTACCTGATCTGGCGGAGCTTGTCGCGGTACTCGGCCACGTCGCGGCGGTCCGGCTCGTTCGCGATGAACCGGATGGTGCGGTGGGCCATGTCGCGGACGAACCGGTCGGCCATGGGGTCGAGGTCCACCTGGGTGACCCTCAGTTCGAAGGCGCGGGCGACCCGGGACATCAACGAGAGCCCGATGATGCCCGCGATGAAGCAGGCGCCGATCTTCACGCCGTCCGGCCGCTCCACGACATTCGCCGCCGTGGTGTACACGAAGACCGCCGCGATGGTGGCGAAGGCGGCGGTCCAGCGGCGCTGCCGGGCCTTGCGCGCGGCGATGGTGACGGCGATGGCGGCGGAGGCGATGAGCACCAGCACCCCGGTGGCGTACGCGCCGCCCTGTGCGTCGACATCGGCGTCGAAGATCCAGGTCACCAGGAACGCGATGAGGATGAAGACCAGCACCATGGGCCGCACCGCGCGGGCCCAGTGCGGCGCCATGCCGTACCGCGGCAGATAGCGGGGCATCAGGTTGAGCAGCCCTGCCAGGGCCGAGGCGCCGGCGAACCAGAGGATGACGATGGTGGAGACGTCGTAGACGCTGCCGAAGCCGTTGCCCAGGTACTCATGGGCCAGATAGGCCAGGGCGCGGCCGCTTGCGGCCCCGCCGGGCTCGAACTCCCGGTGCGGGATGAGCAGCGTGGTGATGAAGCTGGTGGCGATCAGGAAGACGCTCATGATCAGCGCGGCCGTGGTCAGCAGCTTCTTGGTCCTGTGGATCCGCCCGGCCGGGCGCTCCTCGGTGTCGCCGGGGTCCCCTTCGACATGCGGCATGACGGCCACGCCGGTCTCGAAACCGGACAGGCCCAGCGCCAGCTTGGGGAAGACGATCAGCGCAACACCGATCATCACCAGCGGGTTGCCGTGCTCGGTGGTCAGCGCCCGGGTCCAGTCCGCGACCACGTGCGGCTCGGTGAGCACCCGCTCCAGACCCACCACCACGACGATGAGGTTCAGCGTCAGATAGATGCCGACCAGCACCACCGCCAGCCCGATGGCCTCCGTGAAGCCCTTGAGGAACACGGCGCCGAGCAGGGCGATCAGCACGAGTGTGACGGCCACTTCGTGGCCGTGCAGGGCGCCGCCGACGTTGGGGTTCTCGACCAGGTGGGCGGTGGCGTCGGCCGCCGAGAGGGTGATGGTGATCAGGAAGTCGGTCGCCGCGAACCCCAGCAGGACCAGAACGAACAGCTTGCCCTGCCAGAACGACAGCAGCCGCTCCAGCATCGCGATCGAGCCCTGGCCGTGCGGGCTCTCCTCGGCCACCCGCCGGTACACCGGCAGCGCGCCGGCGACGGTGACCAGCACGAGCACGAGCGTGGCCACAGGGGAGAGCGCGCCCGCCGCCAGGGCGGCGATGCCCGGCTGGTAGCCCAGGGTGGAGAAGTAGTCCACACCGGTCAGACACATGACCTTCCACCAGGGCCGCCCCGGGTGTTCGACCGGCAGCTGGGCGTGCGGGCCGGGCTGCTGCTTGGCCAGGTCGGCCAGGCCCTCGAGCATCCAGGTGCGCAGACGCCGCCGCATCCCTCCCCCGGCGTCGTGGCCCGCACGGGCGGAGCTGGCCATCACGTACTCCTGTCGAACCATGGGGTCGAACCGGCCGCTTCGGCAGACGGCCAGGTCAGCGTACGCAACAGTCGGGTCCAAGCCGGTTATGGCACACCGCGCGCGGCCGGGTGCGGCGCGCCGGGTGTCATGCGGTCTCCTCCGTCACCCGCGGCACGTCCCCGTCCGGGCCGCCGCCGAAGTCCACCACGGTGGTGCCTCCGTCCGGCCAGCGGGCCGTGACGGGCTCCCCGCTCACCTCCGCGGTGACGAGCCCGGTCAGGGGCGGGGCTTCGGGGTCGGCGGTGAGCGAGGCGAGGGCGGCGAAGACGGTGCCGGACTCCCTCGCCGACGGTGCCGGTGAGTTCGGGGACCAGGCCCAGGGCCCGTACGCGGTGCCCTGCGGGGCCCTGCGCACGGCGGAGCTCCGCCAGCCGTGCAGGGGCAGCAGCCGGCCGGTCACCGCGGCCCCCGCCAGGCATGTCTCCCCCGCCGGGCCGGCCCCGTCCGCCTGCTCGGCGGCGGTGCCCGGCGGGACGGCGACGGCCCAGCCGCTGTGGTGGACCGCCGTGCCGGCGGGGACGTTCACCGTGCGGTGCACTCGCAGCCCCAGCGGGTAGCGGGGCAGAAAGCTGTACGGGTCGGCTCCGCCGGCGCCCGCGACGCGCAGGGCGGCCAGCAGGAACGTGCGGGCGAATCCTTCGAGGCCGTCGGGGCGCACACCGGATCTCGACGGCGGCCCGGGCAGGTCGATCAGGCCGTGGCCGGGGGTGGCGTACCGCAGGGCGGCGCGCAACATCCCGTCGGCAGCGGCCTCCCAGTGGGCGCGGCTCAGCCCGGTGTGCGGGCTGAGCGCGCGGTCGTCGGCGGGGAGCGGAAAGGGGAGCGGCGCGGTGGGTGTGATGGGCATGGCGGGCGGGGTCTCCTCCTCGCGTCTGTGCTGGCTGGCCCGGTGTCCGGCCTCGGGCGTCAGATGTCCGGCGTCACACCTCAGGCCGAGCGGTCGAGGATCTCCGGGCGTACCGGATGGGCGAACGCCGGGCGGTCGACGCGCGGGCAGCCCCAGCCGGTGATCAGCAGTTCGGCGGTGGCGAGGGCGTGCTGGGCGGCCGGGTGGTGAAGTCGTCGAGGACGAGTCCCGGGTCGAGGGCGGTCAGCCGGGCCGGCCGGGCCGGCGCCGCAGCGTCGAGCACCTGCTGCGCGGTCCTGGAGGCCATGGCCAGGACGGCGCGCGGACGAGGGTGCGGTGGGATCACTTGACGCTCCCTGCGGACGCCTCCAGGACCTCGTTCGGTACGTAGCCGCTGATGAGCAGGCGGGCGAGGCGTGACCTTCGCCGGTGATGGTCGTGGGGGGAGGTGGCGGCGCCGTTCGTGGTGCCCGGCCCCTCGGGGGTCGCGATCCGTACCCGGCTCAAGGACCTGACCGCCGAGGACGAGAGGGTGCTGAGCCTGGTCGGCGATCTGCTCGGTTCGCTCGCCTCCCGTGATCTGAAGGTGCGGTGCGCGGCCGGGCTGGAGCATGACGGTGAGCAGTGGGCCGAGGGTGAAGCGGGAGTCTTGTCCCACCGCCCGTTTCCGCCGTCCGCGCCGGTCACGTACAACCGGTTGCGCCCGGCGTGATCGACTTTCTCAGAACCCGGCCATGGTAGCGATCATTCGATCAGTACCGAGGGGCCCCCGGGTGAGACCGGCGGCTGAAGGAAAAACAACGAGGTGTTGAACGGGCCATTGAACGGGAGGCAGCCGTGGCACGTACCACCCTTCGTGCGCCGGTGCGCGGCGCACGACGCCGACCTGACAGCGGCCCAACAGCTGCCCGACGCTTGGAGACCCGATCGTGAACGAGCCGGCCACCCCTCCCGTACAAGCTCTCCCGGGCGGAGAAGCGGAACTCCGCCTCGTACTCCATCTGTCCTGGGAGGACATCGCCAGGCTCGGCCAGGAGGCCGGCCGGCTGGCCGCCCAGTTGCAGCGACCGGTGAGCCTCGACGAGGCCGTGAGCCACCGGCTGCGTGGGCGGCCGCCGGCCGCCGCCCACGCCAAGCCCGCCCCGGACCGCGGCCAGCCGCTCGCCGCCCACGCCCCGGCCCACGCCCCGGCCGCCGCCGCGCCCCTGACGGGCCGCTCCCCCGGCGAGCAGGCCCGGCAGGCGATCGAGAAGATCAACGGCTCCGTCCAGCCCTACCAGGGCGGCGCCGAGACCACGGGTGCACCGCCCGGCCCGGCCCCCGAGGCGATCCCCAGCGACGCCCGGGGCATCCTGGAGCGCCCCACCCGCCCGCCGTCCCCCGTCAACGGCATCAGCGACCACGGTCAGTTGCGAGGCGCCTGACGACACCCGGCCGGGACCGGGTGTCGGCGGTGCCCAGTAGGGTCGTTGGGTGAACGTGATGTGGGTGACCGTGGAGACGCCGCTCCCCACCGGGCCGATGCGGGTCGGCGTGACCGACCGGGGTGTGGTGGCGGCGGCCTACACCCCGCAGGGCGCGGCCGGTTTGCCCGCGGGGGCGCTGATACCCAAGGCCTCCGGCGACCGCAGGGCGGTGGCGGTGGTCGGCCGCTTCGCCGACTACTTCGCCGGGCGGCGGCGGGAGTTGGCACTGCCGCTGGACTGGAGGCTTACGTCCGGGGCCCAGCAGGCCGTGCTGCGCACGCTCCAGCAAACGGTCGGTTTCGGCCACACCATTACCTATGGCGAACTCGCCGAGCGCAGCGAGGCGTTCGCGGCGGCGGACCCGGAACAGCGGGCGCTCGCCGCGCGCACGGTGGGTTCGATCATGGGCTCCAACCCGATCTCGCTGCTGGTGCCGTGCCACCGCGTGGTGGCCGCCGACGGTATCGGCGGGTTCGGCGGCGGGGAGGCGGGGCTCGCGGTCAAGCGGTGGCTGCTGACCCTGGAGGGATCCCTGGCCCCCACGCTGGACTGGGCGGGCCCGTCCTGACCCCATAGGCCCTGTCTCAGGCCGGGCCCGGGGAGGCGGGGCGCACGACGGGTTCCCTCCGGCTGGACACCGGCCCGCGCCCGAGGAGTTCGCCCAGGCCCTGCCGGGTCGCGGCCAGCACCACGCGGTCCTGGGGCCGCAGGACGTACTCCGGCGGCAGGTCCCACACAAGGCCCCGCTGCCGCCCGCTGCCGTCGTCCGGGGGCGCCACGGCCAGATCGCGGAGCCGGCCGCCGGCGTCCGCGGTGTCCAGGGCGACCACCCGCCAGGCGCCCGGTCGGAACGCCTCGGCGACGGTGCGGTCCTCCAGTTGCGGGTGGCCCGCGACCGGCAGCGCGGCGAAGAGCAGGACCCGCCGCTCGACCGGTACCGCGCCGAGGATCTGGCGCCCCATCATGGCGCCCGCGAAGGCCGGGGCCGCCAGGGTGGACACGCTGCGGCTACGGGTCAGCGCCTGCGGGTGCGCGGCCCGCAGGGTGCGGTAGACGGCGGTGGCGAAGCGGTCGTCGTACAGCCGCATGGCCACCCGCAGGCCGGGGTCGATCGAGCGGGCGTACAGCGCGGCCTCCAGGTTGGTGGTGTCGGAGCTGGTGACCGCGAGCAGCGCGTGTGCCCGGTCTATCTTGGCGGCCTCCAGCACGCCCTCCTCCGTGACGTCCCCGAGGACGGTGGGCACCCTCAGCCGGCGGGCCAGCGGAATACCGCGGGCCTGGGGGTCCTCCTCGACACACACCACGGGGATGTCCAGCTCCCGCAGCCGGGCCAGTACCCGGGTGCCGACCTTGCCGAGGCCGAGCAGCACGACATGCCCGGACAGCCCCCGGGGCGGCCGGCGCAGGGCGGAAGCGGTCCGGAAGGTGCCGAGCCCCTCCAGCGTGGCGGCCACCAGGACGGGCAGCAGCATCAGTCCGACCAGCCCGGACAGCAGTTGCAGAATCTGCCGGGCGAGCGGCTGGCCGAGCGCGGGGTCGCCGGTGCCGAGGATGTCCAGCAGCGTCAGATAGGCGGCGCGCAGCGGATGTTCCCCGGTGATCTGCCAGGACGCGACGGCGAGGGCCAGCAGCGCCGCGGCGAACCCCACGACGGTCCGCCGCAGCCGCCGGGAGAACAGCGAGCCGAGCGGCACTCCCCGGCCGCCGAGCCGGCGCGGGGGCAGCGCGGGTCCGGTGTGTGAGACGGCCTCCAGCACCACCGTACGGCGCCCGGTCGCGGCGGCCACGGCCTGGTCGTCGGGCAGCATGCGCGGCCCTTCGGCCCCGCTGCTGTCCGAACCCTCCAGGCCCGCCGGGTCGTTGGTGGTCGAGGAGAGCAGGGCGAGGGTGCACAGCCCCGGGTCGGCGATCTCGTCGCGGCCGGGCGGGGTGTGGATGGCGGCCCGCAGCAGCACCCCGTCGGCCTGGATCACCTTGCTGGTGCCCGCGACGGCGGTGGCCGCGAGCGCGGGCGCGGCGGTGTCGGCGTCCGACAGGACGGTGGTCGAGGCGTCCGGCGCCGTCGCGCCCTGCCCCGGGTCGGCGACCGCCGCGGCCTGGTCGAGCAGTTCCCGCAGATGCTCGCCGAGCTTGCGGTTGTAGAGGCGGATCACCAGCCGCAGCCGGGGGTTGAGACGGCGGGCGCGCAGCGCGGCGTGGATGTTGGTCTCGTCGTCGTCGTAGACCAGCGCGAGGGCGGCGGCCCGGTCCACTCCGGCCTCGGTGAGCACCTCGTCGTCCGGCTCGGCCGCCTCCAGGACGCGTATGCCCGCGCCCGAAGGCGCGGTGACGGGCTCCGGCGGGGACAGCGACGGGCGGCCGACGGCCGCCGTCACCCGCCCGAAGAGCGCCGCGGCCCGCGCCCGGCCGCGCCCGGCCCCCGGCGCCACGGTCCGCGCCGGGAGTGGCTCCCAGGCGGAGGGCGTGGCGGGGATGACGACGGTCACCCGCTCCCCGTAGACGTCCTTGAGTTCGGCGGCGAGGCGGTGGGCGAGCGCGTCGTCGCCGCAGACGACCATGTGCGGGCCGGACGGCTCCGCCGGCGGCTGCTGAGGCAGGGTGGGCATGCTGAGTAGAGCCTCCTGGGCCGCTCGGCGGTTCCGGCCGGACACGCGGGGGATGACATGGCCGCGACCCGTCCGTTGATCATCAAGGTACCCGCTGGCCGGGGGAGAACCGAGCCTTGAAAAAAAGCCGGGTTAATCGAATGGACGTGCCGCTGTCGAAAAGAGGAGCGAGCGCAACAGGCCATCGCATGCCGACTGAGCGTGGCCGAATGCCATCGGCCACCCGGGCAAACATCGTGCGGGGTCAGATCATCTTATCGAGTTAATGCCAACGGCTTCCCAGGGTCAGCTGGGCACACCGGTCGTTACTGTTCCCCGGGATCTGAACAAATCCCCGGATGTTTGCTCCCTCCTTTCCTCTTTCCCGGTGACGCGTTTCCCGGTGACGCGCACGCACGCCGGCCACCGCCCTTACGAAGGAGAGTTCGCCCGATGACTGTTGACACCAGCCCGGAAGCACAGCCGGAGCCGCCTCGGCAGTCCAGCCTGAGCACGGCGGCTGCCCGTAACCTCGCCACCACGACCAAGTCCGCCCCGCAGATGCAGGGGATCACCTCTCGCTGGCTGCTGCGGACGCTCCCCTGGGTGGAGGCCAAGGGCGGCACCTACCGGGTGAACCGTCGGCTGAGCTACACGGTCGGCGACGGGCGCGTGGAGTTCGTTCAGGATGGTGCCGACGTCCGGGTGATCCCCCGCGAGCTGGGCGAACTGGCCCTGCTGCGCGACTTCGAGGACGTGGAGGTGCTGACCGCGATCGCCGGCCGGTGCGTCCAGCGTGACTTCCGCGCCGGCGAAGTGCTGGTCGAGCACGGCACGCCCGCCGAGCAGCTCCATCTGATCGCCCACGGCCGCATCAGCCAGACCTCCGTCGGCAAGTACGGCGATGAGGTCGCCGTCGCCGTACTTGCCGACGGCGACCGGTTCGGTGAGCACGCCCTGTTGGACGGGGACGGCCGGTGGGACTACACCGCCACCGCCGAGACCGCCGGCACCCTGCTCACCCTGTCCCGCGCCGACTTCGCCGCCGTGCTGTCCGCGACGCCGAGCCTCCAGGCCCATATCGAGCAGTTCAGCTCGCGTCTCCTCCAGCGGCAGACCCGTCACGGCGAGGCCGAGATCGCGATGTCCGCCGGCCACACCGGCGAGCCCGAGCTGCCCGGGACGTTCGTCGACTACGAACTGAAACCGCGCGAGTACGAACTCTCCGCAGCGCAGACCGTTCTGCGGGTCCACACGAGGGTCGCCGACCTCTACAACGGGCCGATGAACCAGACCGAGGAGCAGCTCAGGCTCGTCATCGAGGCGCTGCGCGAGCGCCAGGAGCACGAGCTGATCAACAACCGGGAGTTCGGTCTGCTCCACAACGCCGACTTCAAGCAGCGCATCCAGACCCACTCCGGCCCGCCCACCCCGGACGACCTCGACGAGCTGCTCTGCCGCCGCCGCGGCTCCAAGTTCTACCTCGCCCACCCCAGGACGATCGCCGCGATCGGACATGAGTTCAACGCCCGCGGGCTCTACCCGAACCACGTCGACCTCGGCGGGCAGCAGGTCCCGGCCTGGCGCGGCGTCCCCATCCTGCCCTGCAACAAGATCCCCATCACCAAGGAGAACACCAGCTCGATCCTCGTCATGCGCACCGGCGAGGACAACCAGGGCGTCGTCGGTCTGCGCCAGACCGGTCTGCCGGATGAGTACGAGCCGGGCCTGTCGGTGCGTTTCATGGGCATCGACGAAAAATCGATCATCTCCTACCTCGTCACCACCTACTACTCCGCCGCCATCCTTGTGCCGGACGCGCTCGGCGTATTGGAGAACGTGCAGATCGGCCACAGGCACAACTAGTCAACCCGCCCTGCACCTGCCCGGCTGCCGCGACAGCCCGGGCCCTCCGGGCCGGCCGAGCGTGCCCGGGATCCGGGACAGCCACCCACCCCACCAAGGAGCCATGGATGCCCGCCCCTGAGCTTCCCCCTCCGCAGTCGAGCTTGCCTGCGGCTGCTTCCCAGGTCGAGGCGCCGAGCACCGTCCTGGAACGGATCCTGCGGGGCCCCAGTGGCCTGGGCACGGCGAGCCTGCACCTGGCCCGGCGCGAGGAGCCGCCGACGCCGCCGGAGCCGTCGGCGGCTCCGGCGGAAGGCAATCCGGTCCCGGGCCTCTACCACCACCCGGTGCCGGAGCCCGACCCCGCGCGGGTGGAGGAGGTCAGCCGCAGGATCAAGGCCTGGGCGTTGGACGAGGTCGACCTGTACCCCGAGGACTGGGAGGACCAGTTCGACGGCTTCTCCGTGGGGCGCTACATGGTCGCCTGCCATCCGGACGCTCCCACCGTCGACCACCTGATGCTCGCCACGCGTCTGATGGTCGCCGAGAACGCGGTGGACGACTGCTACTGCGAGGACCACGGAGGCTCGCCCATCGGCCTCGGCGGACGCCTTCTGCTGGCACACACCGCCCTCGACCCCCTGCATACGACAAAGGAGTACCAACCGCGGTGGGCGGAGTCGCTCCATTCGGACGCGCCTCGACGCGCCTACCGCTCCGCCATGGAGTACTTCCTCCAAGCGGCCGGCCCCTCCCAGGCCGACCGGTTCCGGCATGACATGGCCCGTCTGCACATGGGGTACCTCGCCGAGGCAGCCTGGGCCCAGACGGACCACGTCCCCGAGGTGTGGGAGTACCTGGCCATGCGCCAGTTCAACAACTTCCGTCCCTGCCCCACCATCACCGACACCGTCGGCGGCTATGAACTGCCCGCGGACCTGCACGCTCAGCCCGCCATGCAGCGGGTCATCGCGCTCGCCGGGAACGCCACCACCATCGTGAACGACCTGTACTCGTACACCAAGGAACTCGCCGGCCCCGGTCGGCATCTGAACCTGCCCGTGGTGATCGCCGAACGTGAGGGCACCTCCGATCGCGAGGCGTATCTGAAGGCGGTCGAGGTCCACAACGAGCTCATGCACGACTTCGAGGCCGAAGCCGCGGCCCTGGCAGCCGGCTGCCCCGTCCCGAGCGTGCAGCGCTTTGTGCGGGGCGTGGCCGCGTGGGTCGACGGCAACCACTACTGGCACCAGACCAACACCTACCGCTACAGCCTGCCCGACTTCTGGTAAGAGGAATGGACTTATCCGTGACCAGCGCCGATCTCACCACCGTCGCCACCTCGACCACGCCCTCCATGTTCATCCCCGCCCCGATGACGCCCTACCAGGGGGACATCGCCCGCTACTGGGACGGCGAGGCCAGGCCCGTGAACCTGCGTCTCGGCGATGTCGACGGCCTTTACCATCACCACTACGGCATCGGCGACGTCGACCACGCCGCCCTCGGCGACGCCGACGACAGCGAATACGAGAAGAAGCTGATCGCCGAGCTCCACCGCCTGGAGTCGGCGCAGGCCGAACTCCTCCTGGACCACCTCGGCCCCATTGGGCGCGACGACACGCTCGTGGACGCCGGGTGCGGCCGCGGCGGCTCGATGGTCATGGCCCACCAGCGCTTCGGGTGCAAGGTCGAGGGCGTCACGCTGTCGGCCAAGCAGGCCGACTTCGCCAACCAGCGTGCCCGCGAACTCGGCATCGAGGACCACGTCCACGCCCGCGTCTGCAACATGCTCGGTACACCCTTCGAGACCGGGCAGGCCGCGGCCTCGTGGAACAACGAGTCGAGCATGTACGTCGACCTGCACGACCTCTTCGCCGAGCACTCCCGCATCCTCGCGGTCGGCGGCCGCTACGTGACCATCACCGGCTGCTGGAACCCGCGTTACGGCCAGCCCTCGAAGTGGGTCTCCCAGATCAACGCGCACTTCGAGTGCAACATCCACTCCCGCCGGGAGTACCTGCGCGCCATGGCCGACAATCGACTCGTACCGCAGGCCGTCATCGACCTCACTCCCGCGACCCTGCCCTACTGGGCGCTGCGGGCCACGTCCTCACTGGTCACCGGCATCGAGGAAGCGTTCATCAACTCCTACCAGGACGGCTCCTTCCAGTACGTCCTGATCGCAGCCGACCGCGTCTGACCGCCTGCCGACGGAAAGGGCCGGGCCCGTCCCTGACGGGTCCGGCGTGTCCTCAGCCGGTGTAGCGCCGGAAGGAGGGGACCGCGGCGGTCAGGGCGAGCATGGTCACGGCGACCAGCAGGCCGCCCGCGGTCACCGCCGCCCGGGGGCCGAACAGCGAACCGGCCGTGCCGTGCAGCAGGTCGGCCAGGCGCGGGCCGCCGGCCACCACGACCGTGAAGATGCCCTGCATCCGGCCGCGCATGTCGTCGGTGGCGACCGACTGCAGGATCGCCCCGCGGAAGACCATGGAGACCATGTCGGCGACCCCCGCCACGGCCAGGAAGGCCGCCGCCCACCACAGTTGGCCGCTCAGCCCGAACCCGGTGATGGCCAGCCCCCAGACCACCACGGCGGCGCTGACCATCAGCCCGTGCCGGCGGGCCCGCGAGAAGGTCCCCGACAGCAGCCCGCCGACCACCGCCCCGATGGGTATGGCCGCGAACAGCAGCCCGAGCGCGAACCCTTCGCCCCAGGGCGCGTAGGTGCTCGACGCCAGCTGCGGGAAGAGCGCCCGCGGCATGCCGAAGACCATCGCGACGATGTCCGCGAGGAAGGACAGCAGCAGCACCCGTTGGGCCACGATGTAACGGAACCCGTCGGCCACCTCCCGCCCGCCGGCCCGCCGCCGGCCGCGCGCCTTGCCCTCGTTGGCCGCGTTGCCCCCGTCCAGCGGGGGCAGCGCGGGCAGCCGCCACACGGCCCACAGGGTGACGCACAGCGCGACGGCGTCGATCAGATACAGCGTGGACAGGCCGATGAGCGGGATCAGCGCCCCCGCCAGCAGCGGCCCCAGCACCATGCCGGTCTGCGCGACGGTGGACTGCAGGGCGCCCGCGGCGGGCAGTTCCTCGGCGGGGACGAGCCGGGCGATCGAGGCACTGCGCGCCGGGAAGTTGATGCCGAACAGGCCCTGCTGGGCGGCGAGCAGCACCATCAGCAGCCCCACCGAGTGGATCCCGGCGGCGGACTGCGCCCAGAACAGCACCGAGATGACGGCGATGCCCACGCCTGTGACGAGCATCAGGGTCCGCCGGTCCACCCGGTCGGCGACCGCGCCGCCCCACAGCGCGAAGACCACCAGCGGCAGCAGCCCCGCGAAGCTCGCGTAGCCGACCCAGGCCGAGGAGCCGGTGAGGTCGTAGACCTGCTTGGGCACGGCCACCGCGGTGAGCTGGCTGCCGATCGTGGTGATGGAGGTGGACGCCCACAGGCGGCGGAACGGACGGTGCCGCAGGGGCCGCACGTCCATCACCCACCGCCGCCACCCCTTCCGGGCCGGCCCCTTCTCACCCGGCCCGTTCCCGCCCGGCCCGGCGGGGCGGCTCTCCTGCGCCTGGCCGGAGTCCTCCTCGGTGTTTCTCGCGGTCTCCACGGCTGACTCGATTCCCCTTACACCCATCTCCGGAAACGGACCCATTGTGGCCCCTCCCGGCCCGCGCCGTACGGCCGTCTCAGCCTCCGGCCGCCGGATGGATCTTCCCGGTGCGCGAGGTCAGCCGGGTGCCGCTGCCGCCCCAGCGGTCGGCGACGATCTCGGCGGCGATGCTGACCGCGGTCTCCTCGGGGGTCCGGGCGCCCAGGTCGAGGCCGATGGGCGAGGCCAGGCGGGCCAGGCGGTCCTCGCCGAGGCCGCGCTCACGCAGGCGGCGCAGCCGGTCCTCGTGGGTGCGGCGGGAGCCCATGGCGCCGATGTAGCCGAGCGGGAGGCGCAGGGCGACCTCGAGCAGCGGCACGTCGAACTTGGGGTCGTGGGTGAGGACGCAGACCACGGTCCGCTCGTCCAGCCGGCCCGCCTCCGCCTCGGCCCGCAGATAGCGGTGCGGCCAGTCGGTCACGACCTCGTGCGCCTCGGGGAAGCGGCGCCGGGTGGCGAAGACGGGGCGGGCGTCGCAGACGGTGACGCGGTAGCCGAGGAAGCCGCCGATGCGGGCCAGTGCCGCGGCGAAGTCGACGGCGCCGAAGACCAGCAGCCTGGGCGGCGCGGCATGGGCGGATACGAACAGGGTGAGCTCCGCGCCGAGGCGCCGGCCGTCGTAGCCGTGGCGCAGGGTGCCGGTGCGCCCGCCGGCCAGCATGCCGCGCGCGGCCTCGGCGGCCGCCGCGTCCAGCCGCTCGGAGCCGAGCGACCCGGTGGTGGAGTCGGGCCGGACCACCAGGCGACGGCCCAGCCTGGCCTCGGGGTCGGGGCCCTCCACGGCGACGCAGGTCACCTCGGCCACCGGCGCCCCGGCCCGGATCGCCGCGGCCACCTCGCCGAACTCGGGAAAGCCGGTGGGGTCGATCCGCTCCACGTAGATGTCGATGACTCCGCCGCAGGTCAGCCCGACCGCGAAGGCGTCGTCATCGCTCACCCCGTAGCGCTGGAGCGCCGGTGTGCCCGAGGCGGTGACCTCCTGGGCGAGTTCGTAGACCGCGCCCTCGACACAGCCGCCCGAGACGCTGCCGACGGCGGAGCCGTCCGGCCCGACCAGCATGCTGGTGCCCGGCGGCAGGGGCGAGGAGCGCCAGGTGTCCACGACCGTGGCGCGGGCGAAGGGCTCACCCGCCCGCCACCATCGGTGCGCCTCCCCGACCGCCCGCGGCAGCTCCCCACCCGGCGTCCCGACACCCGGCATCTCCGCCTCTGGCATGCCCGAAGTTCCTCAACTCATGTAAGAGATTGATACATTGGATGTATGAGCCTCTCACATTCGTCTCCGAGTAGCGACATCACCTTGCGCATCAACGGCACCGAACACACCCTGACCGTGGACAACCGGACCACCCTGCTCGACGTGTTGCGTGAGCGGCTGGGGCTGACCGGCGCGAAGAAGGGCTGCGACCACGGGCAGTGCGGCGCCTGCACCGTCCTGATGGACGGCGAGCGGATGAACAGCTGCCTGATGTTCGCGGTGGCGGCCGAGGGGCGGGAGATCGTCTCGATCGAGGGGGTGGCGGACCTGGCAGTCGGCGCGGAGCTGCACCCGGTGCAGCGCGCGTTCCTCGACCACGACGGGCTGCAGTGCGGCTACTGCACCCCGGGCCAGATCTGTTCGGCCATCGGGGCGCTCGGCGAGGCCCGGCGGGGCTGGCCGAGCCAGGTGACCGCAGACACCGCCACCGACACCGCCACCGCCGCGGGCATGGGCGTGGGCGCGCTGGACCACGAGGAGGTCCGCGAGCGGATGAGCGGCAATCTGTGCCGCTGCGGCGCGTACGGCGGCATCGTGGAAGCGGTCCTGGAGGCGGCGGGCGCGGACGGGGGCGCACGATGAGGGAGTTCGCCTACGTACGCGCCGCCGACGCCGCCGAGGCGGCCGCGCTGGTGGCGGACCGGCCCGACGCGGTGTATCTGGGCGGCGGTACCAACCTGGTGGACCTGATGAAGCTCGGCGTCGCCGGACCGGGCCTGGTCGTGGACGTCTCGCGGCTGGACCACGACCGTATCGAGCACCAGGCCGACGGCTCGGCGCTGATCGGCGCCGCGGTGCGCAACGGCGAGCTGGCCGGCGACCCGGGCGTCCGGGAGCGTTTCCCGCTGCTGTCGCAGGCGCTGCTGGCGGGCGCGTCGGGGCAGCTGCGCACGGTCGCCACGGTGGCGGGCAATCTGCTGCAGCGCACCCGCTGCGGCTACTTCCAGGATGTGACCAAGCCCTGCAACAAGCGCGAGCCCGGCTCGGGCTGTCCCGCGATCGAGGGCGCGCACCGCGAGCTCGCGATCCTCGGCACGTCCGAGCACTGCGTGGCCGGCCACCCGTCCGACATGGCGGTGGCGCTGGTCGCCCTGGACGCGGTGGCTCGGCTGCGCTCGTCGGACGGCACCACGCGCGCCGTCCCGGTGGAGGAGCTGTACGTGCTGCCCGGCGATACGCCGCAGCGGGAGACCGTGCTGGAGCACGGCGATCTGATCACCGGGGTGGAGCTGCCGACGCCACCGCCGGGCGCGGCGATGGCCTTCCGTAAGGTACGCGACCGCCGCTCGTACGCCTTCGCGCTGGTCAGCGTCGGCGCGGCGGTGAGTATGGACGAGGCGGGCCGGCTGGCGGACGTCCGGATCGCGCTCGGCGGAGTGGCGCCGCGCCCGTGGCGGGCCAGGACGGCGGAGTCCCTGCTGCGGGGGCAACGCCCCGACGAGGAGACGCTGCGCGAGGCGGCGGGGGCCGAGCTGGCCGCGGCCCGCCCGCTGCGGGACAACGCGTTCAAGGTCGACCTGGCCATTGACCTGATCGTCGCCGCCATCCGCGACCTGGTCGCGAGGAAGGACCGCGCATGACCACCGTCGAGCAGACGATCGGCGCCCCGCTGACCCGTGCGGACGGCCCCCAGAAGGTCACCGGGGCGGCGCGCTACGCCTATGAGTTCCCGATCCCGGACATCACCTATGTCTGGCCGGTGCAGTCCACGATCGCCCGCGGCCGGGTGACGGAGGTGGACCCGTCCGCGGCCCTCGCCCTGCCCGGGGTGCTGGCGGTCCTCGACTCCGGCAACGCCCCGCGGCTGAACGCGGACGCGGAGGTGGGCGCCGACCTGTTCGTGCTGCAGTCCCCCGAGGTCGCCTACCACGGCCAGATCGTGGCGGCGGTGGTGGCCACCTCCCTGGAGTCAGCGCGCGAGGCCGCCGCGGCGGTGGCGCTGAGCTACGCGCCCGAGCCGCACGATGTGGTGCTGCGCGCGGACCACGAGGCGGTGTATGTCCCCGAGCGGGTGACCGACGGCAGCCCCGGGTTCGTGGAGCGCGGCGATGTGGAGCGGGCGCTTGCGGCCGCCGCGGTGCGCACCGACGCCACGTACACCACCCCGGTGGAGCATGTGAGCCCGATGGAGCCGCATGCCACCATCGCGGCCTGGGAGGAGGACCGGCTGACCCTGCACGAGGCCAGCCAGGGCCCGCACATGGCCGCGCAGGTGATGGCCGGGCTGTTCGGGCTCGACCCGGGCGAGGTGGAGGTGGTCGCCGAACACATCGGCGGCGGCTTCGGGGCGAAGGGCATTCCGCGTTCGCCGGCCGTCCTGGCGGCGCTGGCCGCCCGGGTCGTACGGCGGCCGGTGAAGATCGCGCTGACCCGGCAGCAGATGTTCGCGCTGGTCCCCCACCGGGCGCCGACGATCCAGCGGATCCGGCTCGGAGCCGAGCGGGACGGCCGGCTGACCGCGATCGACCACCAGTCGGTGCAACCGCGGTCAAGGATCGTGGAGTTCGCCGACCAGACGACGTCCTCGACGCGGATGATGTACGCGGCGCCGGATGTCCGCACCACGGTGAAGCTGGCGCCGCTGGACATCATGACGCCCGCCTGGTTCCGCGCCCCCGGCCACACCCCGGGCATGTTCGCGCTGGAGTCGGCCGTCGACGAGCTGGCCACCGAACTGGGCATGGACCCGGTCGAGCTGCGGATCCGCAACGAACCGGAGCTGGACCCGGACACCGGCAAGGCGTTCAGCAGCCGCGGCCTGGTGGCGTGTCTGCGCGAGGGCGCCGCGCGCTTCGGCTGGGAGCGGCGCGATCCGGCACCGGGGGTCCGCCGGGAGGGGCGCTGGCTGGTCGGCACGGGTATGGCCGCCTCGCACCACCCCGACTACACCCGGCCCTCGACGGCCACCGCGCGCGCCGAGCCGGACGGGAGCTTCGTGGTGCGGATCGGCGCGGTCGACATCGGGACGGGCGCGCGCACCGCGCTCGCGCAGGTGGCGGCGGACGCGCTCGGGGTGCCCCTGACCCGGCTGCGGCTGGAGATCGGCCGGGCGTCGCTGGGCATGGCGCCGTTCGCGGGCGGCTCGATGGGCACGTCCTCGTGGGGCTGGGCCGTCCACAAGGCGTGCCGCGCGCTGCTGGAGGAGGTGCGCGGCTACGCGGGCGTCGTCCCGGACGGCGGCCTGGAGGTGGTGGCCGACACCACCGAGGACGTCCAGACGCGGGCGGAGCTCTCACGCCACACCTTCGGCGCGCAGTTCGCCCAGGTGCGGGTGGACGGCGACACCGGCGAGATCCGCGTCGACCGGATGCTGGGAGTGTTCGCGGCCGGGCGGATCCTCAACCCGACAACGGCCCGCTCGCAGTTCCTGGGGGCGATGACGATGGGGCTCTCGATGGCGCTGCTGGAGGTCGGCGAAGTGGACCCGGTGTTCGGCGACTTCGCCAACCACGACTTCGCGGGCTACCACATCGCCGCCAACGCCGATGTGCCGAAGCTGGAGGCGCATTGGCTGGACGAGCGCGACGACCGGCTCAACCCGGTCGGTGCCAAGGGCATCGGCGAGCTGGGGATCGTGGGCTCGGCGGCGGCGATCGCGAACGCCTTCCACCACGCCACCGGGGTGCGGGTGCGCGATCTGCCGATCCGTATCGAGCGGTCGCGCGAGGCCCTGCGGACGATGCGCGACCGGGCCGGGAAGCGCGGATCGGGCGTCCGGTAAGGTCAGCCGGATGGCACGCAGCGGGGGCAGAGAGCGCGGCGCCTACCACCACGGCGACCTGGCCGCCGCGCTGGTCCGGGCGACGCTCGAGATAGTCGACGAGGTGGGGGTGCGCGGCTTCTCCGTGGCGGAGGCCGCGCGCCGCACCCAGGTGAGCCCTGGGGCGCCGTACCGCCACTTCGCCGACCGGGACGCGCTGTTGGCGGCCGCCGCCCTGGAGGTCTCGCGCAGGCTGCAGGCGATCCATCTGCAGGCCATGGCCACCGCCTCCTCGTCCCATGAGCGCCTCGCCATGGTCGCCGGCAGCTATGTGCGGGCCGCCGCCGTCCACCGGGGCGGCTTCGATCTGCTCTTTGCCCCCGGCCTGCGCGCCCACCACCTGGAACTGCGCGACAGCACCCGGGAGTTCATCGACCTGCTGCTGCCGAGCGCGTTCGAGGTGGTGCCGCCGGGCCAGGGGGCCCAGACCGCCGTCGAGCTGCTCGAGGCGCTCTCGGCGGTGGCGCGCGGCTATGTCGCCCTCCTGCTCGACGGGATATTCGGCGACCCCGGCGCGGTGGCGGCGGAGGTCGCCACCCGCGCCACGCGGGCGGCCCGCGCCCTCGTGGACGGCTACGGACTCCCGGACACGACCCCTCAATGAAAGCGTCACGGTCTTGTACGTGCGGTGTCACAGTGATCAACTGAGACTGGTGTGACCGACCGGCACCCCCACAACTCGCCGGTCGGTAAAAACAGTTGAGTTCGGTCCGCCCCCCACGATCCGAACAGGATGGGACCCACGTCTATGCCTGAACGTCTGGGCCAGGTGCTCGTTTCGCACCGCCCCGTGCCCACCACGTACCCACCGCCCGCCGCCCGCCCCACCGGCCATGTGCTGGCCGTCGGCATGCCGGGGCCCAGACTCGACCGGCTGACCGACACCCTGCGCGGGGCCGGGCACGAGGTCAGCCACGCCCTGCCCGGGGACGTCAATCTGCAGGTCCAGCAGGCTCCCCCGGACGCGATCGTCGCGCTGGACGACCAGCCCTCAGAACACGGCGGACACGACGGACACGGCGGACAAGGCGGCCTCGAGCTGATCCGCGAGGTCCGCGCCGTCCCCGCGGGCCGCGCGCTGCCGCTGCTCATGGTCACCGCCGCCCCCGGGCCCACCGGCGTCGCGGACATGCTGCGGCAGGGCGCCGACGACTGCGTACCGGACAGCTCCGCCCCGGTCGAGCTGGCCGCCCGGATCGAGGCCAAGCTGCGCCGGGTCCCGGTCCCGGTGGAGAATCTGCTGCTCGACCCGCGCACCGGGCTCTACTCCCGCCAGCACTTCCTCGACGAGCTCGGCCGGGAGCTGCAGCGGCCCGTGGCCGGCCGGCGCGCCGGGGTCATGGCCGTGGTGGAAGTGGCCGAGATGGGCGTCCTGGAGTCCCGGCTGGGACCACGGGTGCGCCGGGAGGTCGCCGAGCGGCTGGCCGGCGTGGCGGAGAAACTGGGCGGCGTCTGCGACCGGTTCGGCTGGGACGACGACGGCCGTCTGCTGATGCTGTTGCCCGGCGTGGACGAGGAGGCCGCGCGGCGCAGCCTGCAGAAGTTCGCGGGCACCGTGGCCGGCACCCGGTTCATCGTCGCCGACGAGAACGTCCGGCTGACGCCCGCGATCGGCTGGACCCCGCTCGCCGAGTGCGCCGGCCACCACCAGGCCGTCGAGCAGGCCCGGGACGCGGTGACCGAGTCGCTGCGCCACCGGGATCTGCGCCCCGTGCGCTACGCGCCGTGGATGCGCGGCGCGCCGCGCCGTCACCGGCGGCGGCGTCCGCTCTCCTTGGCCCTGCGCCCGCTGATATCGGCGCTCTCCCCGCTCCTGGTGCTGCTGCTGGGCGTGGGCGTGCCGTTCGTCCTGTACCAGCGGATGTACGAGCTGGGCTGGGACCTGGGGTCGGCCATGTACTGGGTGGTGGTGGCGGGCCTGCTGCTGTCCGCGGTGCTGATCGTGGTGGAGTGTCTGTTCGCGCTCGACTCGGTGGACCGGCCCGACCGGCCCGCGCAGCCGTACCCCCCGGCCAGTGCCGTGATCGCCGCCTATCTGCCCAATGAGGCCGCGACCATCGTCGACACCGTCGAGTCGTTCCTGCGCCTGGAGTACCCGAACGACCTGGAGATCGTGCTGGCGTACAACACGCCGCATCCGCTGCCCGTCGAGGACACCCTGCGCGAGATGGCCCGCCGCGACCCCCGGCTGGTGCTGCTCCCGGTGCCGGGCTCCACCTCCAAGGCCCAGAACATCAACGCGGCGGTCAGCCGGGTGCGCGGCGAGGTGGTCGGGCTCTTCGACGCCGACCACCACCCCGCCCCCGACGCCTTCCGGCAGGCCTGGGACTGGCTCTCGAACGGCTATGACGTCGTCCAGGGCCACTGCGTGATCCGCAACGGCGACAGCTCCTGGGTCGCGAGGCTGGTGGGGGTGGAGTTCGAGGCGATCTACGCGGTCAGCCATCCCGGCCGGACCCGGCTGTACGGATTCGGCGTCTTCGGCGGCTCGAACGGCTTCTGGCGCGCCGATCTGCTCGCCCGCACCCGGATGCACGGGTCGATGCTGACCGAGGACATCGACTCCTCGTTGCGCGCGCTCGGCGAGGGCGCGCGGATCGCCATGGACCGTACGCTCATCTCGCGCGAGCTGGCGCCCACCACGCTCAGGTCGCTGTGGAACCAGCGGTCGCGCTGGGCCCAGGGGTGGCTGCAGGTCTCGGTCCGCCACCTGTGGCGGGCCCTGCGCTCCCCCGCCTTCACCCTCCGTCAGAAGCTGGGGCTGCTGGTGCTGCTGGGCTGGCGTGAGGTGCAGCCGTGGCTGACCCTGCAGATCCTGCCGGTCCTGATGTACGCGGTGTGGAAGGCGGGCGGCCCCGGAAGGCTCGACTGGGCCGTGCCGGCCTGTGTGCTGGCCATGCTGTTCACGCTGTCGGCCGGGGTGGTCCAGGCCGCCTTCGCCTGGCGGCTCGCGGTGCCGGAACTGCGCCGCCGCAAGGGGTGGTTCTGGCGGTATCTCCTCGTGTCGACCTTCTTCTACACCCACTTCAAGAACATCGTGGCCCGACAGGCGTGTCTGAAGGAGGCGGTACGGGACCGGCAGTGGCGGGTCACCCCCCGGGCGGCGAAGGAGGCGGCGAATCGATGAGCACGCACACGGTGACCGTGAACTCCGTCCCCGCCACGCGGCGGGCACCCGCGCCGCCCCGGCCGCCGGAGGGGGCGCCCGCCCGCCGCCGGGCCGGCGAGATCGAGGGCTACCGCGGCCTGGCCGCGCTGAGCACGGTGGTCTTCCACGTCTGGCAGCAGTACTACACCTACGACCGCGACGGCTCGCACCCGCCGGTCGGCAACCGGTACCTCGGCTCCCTGATCTCCCTGGAGGTGATCGACCTCTTCTTTGTGATGTCCGCGTATCTGCTGACGCTGTCGTACGCGCGCGCCGCGATCGACGGGGGCTCGACCCGCCCCGCCCGGGCGTTCCTCTTCCGGCGGGCGATCCGGATCCTGCCGCTCTACTTCCTCGCGGTACTGGTCGTCTGGGCGAGCCGCAATCCGGAGCTGCCGGGCAACTGGCGGGACCTGGTCGCGCATCTGACCTTCACTCATGTCTTCGACCGGGAACAGATCTTCTACACCATCGGCCCCACCTGGTCGCTGTCGCTGGAGGTGCTGTTCTACCTCGCGCTCGTCGCCCTCGGCCCGCTGGCGGTGCGCGCCTGCCGGCCTCTTCGCCGGCGCGCTACGCGCGTCGCGCTGTGCGCCGGAGGTTGTCTGCTGCTGTATGTCGCGCCGCTGGTGTGGATCGCGGTGGCCCGCTACGGGTTCGAGGTGCCGCACACCGACTGGCCGGTGTACTTCGGCCCGCAGGCCCGCTTCGGCGGGTTCGCGGCCGGCATGGCGCTGGCGGTGGCGACGGTCGGCCTCGGCGAGCGGGGGCGGCTGGGCAGGCGCGCGGCGCCGGCGCTCCAGGTGGGCGCGGTGGTGGTCCTGTATCTGCTGTCGCTGTACTCGGCTCCGGAGAACGCCGCGTTCACCTTTTACCACCCGCTCGCCGCCCTGCTGTGGACGGTGCTGCTGTTCGGCACCCTGCACGTACGGCGGCGCACCCGGCTGCACCGGACGCTGACGGCCCGCGGGCTGACCTGGCTCGGGCTGATCAGCTACAGCATGTTCATCTGGCACGAACCGATCATGCTGGCCCTGTACGACGGCGGCCTGCTGCCGCCCGCGGGCCCGGCGGGCTTCCCGCTCGCCGTGGCGGTCGTGCTGGCGGTGGCCACGGTGGGCGCGGTGGTGAGCTACTGGGTCATCGAGTATCCGGCGAGCCTGCTGGGGCGTCTGCGGGACGGGAAGGGGCGGCCGCGCACGTTCTATCCGGAGTAGGCCGCCCATCCGGAGCCTGTAGGGCTGTAGGGGGCTGTAGGCAAGCTGTCGACCGGTTGTAGGGAGCGGCTGGGACTGTCGAGAGCGCGGGCGGCGCACCCGGTGTGCCGCCCGGTCCACGTCCCCACAGCCTTCAGGAGGTTCGGTGCAGCAGTCGTCGCCGGTCCGGTTCATCCAGGTCACCGAGGTCCAGCGGATCACCCCGCGCATGGCGCGCGTGACCTTCGGCGGGGACGACCTCGCCGACTTCGTCTGTGACGCGCCCGACCAGCAGGTCAAGTTGTACTTCCCCAGGCCCGGCCAGTCGGCGCCCCGCCTCCCGGAGCCCGGCGCTGACGGCGATGTGATGCGGTGGTACCACGCGTACCAGGCGATCCCCGAGGACGAGCGGCCGTGGATGCGCAGCTACACCATCCGGGCGCACCACCCACGGCGCCGGTCGTTGGACATCGACTTCGTCCTGCACGGAGATGGGAACGGAGAGGGAGACGGGGACAGGAACGCGGGCCCGGCGACGCGCTGGGCGCGGGCGGCCAGGCCCGGCGACACGCTCGGCATGTTCGGCCCCTCGGCGGCCTTCGCCCGCCCCGTGCCGCTCGGCGCGGCCGACTGGACGCTGCTCGCCGGGGACGAGTCCGCGCTGCCCGCGATCGGCACCCTGATCGAGGCGCTGCCCGAGGGCGCCCGCGCGGTGGCGTACATCGAGGTGCCCGACGCGGCGGAGGAACAGCGCTTCACCACCGCGGGTGAGGTGGAGGTGCACTGGCTGCACCGGAACGGGCGCCCCGCCGGAGCCGGCGGGCTCCTGCTCGACGCGGTGCGCTCGGCCGCCTTCCCGCCCGGCTCGCCTTTCGCATGGCTGGCCGGTGAGGCGGGGGCGGTACGGAGCCTGCGCCGGCACCTGGTCGACGAGCGCGGCATCGACCGGCGGTCGGTCGACTTCACCGGCTACTGGCGGCTGAGGCTCACCCAGGACGACGCCCCGACGGAGGAGGACCTGGCCGAGGCGCGAGAGCGGGTGGCGGACGCGCAGTCCCAGCCGAACGGCTGAGGCCCTTTATGCGGCCCCTTTATCCATGAGGCGTCTTTATCAAGGGCTCGGTGTGCCTCACACGAGGGCGGCGGCCTCCTTCACCTCGAGGCCGCCGCCCTCGGCGTACGCGCGCTCGTACGTCCGCGCGTCCAGCGCCCGGCGCAGCTCCGCCTCGGCCCGCTGCCGTACCTCGGCCGCGGCCGAGAAGGAGCGGAAGCAGAAGCCCTCCATCACGGGCCCGTGGTCGTAGGCGCCCAGCAGTCGCGCCCCGTCCTCCGCCGCGCCCAGGTGCGCCTTGGCCCAGGCCGCGCTGATGAACTGCTCGGCGATCAGATGCGGGGCGATGAGATAGGCCAGGGTCTCCAGGGAGCGCACGGCCCGCCGGAGGTGCCCCTGAGCGCGCTCGTACGCGCCGTCCAGGCAGTCCAGCCAGCCGTGCAGGCCCGCCACCATGCCGGTGAGGAACGCCGGGGTGGCGGCGGGAAAGGCCTGCTCCAACTGGTCGAGCTGGTCCCGCGCGGCGCCCGTGCGGCCGGTGCGGCCGAGGCGCTGGACCAGTATCAGCCGGGCCGTGTCCAGGGTCTCCCCGGCGCACCGGCCCGACTCCGCCACCGCCTGGCGCAGCAGCCGTTCGGCCGCTGCCTCCTCCCCCGCGTCCCGGGCGGTCTCCAGTCGTACGGACGCCAGCTTGGCCTTGAGCGCCGGGACCTGGGGCTGCGCGCCGCCCCGCGCGGAGATCTTGATGGCGCGCGCGAAGTCGGCGGCGGCCTCCTCGTACCGGTTCCGCCACTCATGCGCCTCGCCGCGCGCGGACAGCGACTCCGCGATCCCCCACGGATCGCCGGCCCGCTCGAACCGCGTCAGCGCCTGGTCGGCATCGCCCGCCGACCGCTCGGGGCCGCCGGGGTGGTCGTACCTCAGCCTCGCGCGCAGCAGCAGGGCGAAGCCGAGCTCCCAGACGTGCCCCAGCTCCCGGCAGTCCCGCACCATGGCGTCCAGGCTCTCACCGAGGCTCGCGGCCTGACCGGTGAGCAGCCTCGCGGAGAACCACAGGAAGCCCGGCTGGCGGCAGGTCTGCGGCAGCCCCGGCCGGTACGCGTCGACGATCCCGCGCAGATACTCCTGGGCGCCCTCCCGGTCCGCCGAGGCGCCGCCGACCCCTCCGCCGCCCGCGAAGACCATCAGCCGCATCCCGCGCCTGGCCTCCCACAGCTGTTCCTCGGACCAGGGCGGCGCCTGGTCGGTACAGGGATCGGCCAGCGGTACGGCGGGCCGTACGGGCGGGAGGAAGGGGTCGGGGCCGAGCGCGGCGACGGCGGGCGCCCAGGAACGGGCGTCCCCGTGGTGGTTGCGCAGCTGCCAGAACCAGCTCATGGACAGCGCCAGGCACAGCGCCTCCTGCTCCTCCCGCAGCGCCACGGCCCGCCGCAGCGCGGCCCGTACGTTGTCGTGCTCCGCCTCGAACCGCTCCAGCCACCGCGGCTGCTCCGGCCCGCGCAACAGCGGGTCGCCGGTGCGGACCAGTTCCCGGTAGACGGTCACATGCCGCCGCTCGACGGCCTCCCGCTCCCCGGCCTCGGCCAGTCGCTGCGCCGCGTACTCGGCGACGGTCTCCAGCAGGCGGTAGCGCATCCCGCCCGGGCCCTCGGGGACGGCGAGCACGAGCGACTTGTCAACAAGGGAACTCAGGATGTCGAGGGTGTCCTTGGGGACGGGGTCGGCCCAGTCGCCCCCGGCGCAGACGGCCTCGGCCTCCTCCAGCGCACAGCCGCCCGAGAAGACGGCCAGCCGCCGCAACACCGTCCGCTCACCGTCGTCCAGCAGGTCCCAGGACCAGTCCACCACCGCCCGCAGCGTTCGCTGCCGGGGCAGTGCGGTCCGGTGGCCGCCGGTCAGCAGCCGGAAGCGGCTGTCCAGCCGGTCGGCGATCTGCCGCGGGGTCAGCACCCGCAGCCGGGCCGCGGCCAGCTCGATGGCCAGCGGCAGGCCGTCGAGCCGGCGGCAGATCTCCACGCAGGCGGGCCGGTCGTCCTCCGCGCGGAACCCAGGGCGCACCGCGGCCCCGCGCTCGGCGAGCAGCCGCAGCGCCACCTCGCGCGGCAGCGGCTCGACGGGCCGCACGCACTCGCCCGGCACGCCAAGCGGCTCCCGGCTGGTGGTCAGCACGGTCACGTCCGGGCAGCCGGTGAGCAGGGCCTGGGCCAACTCGGCCGCGGCGTCGACCACATGCTCGCAGTTGTCGAGGACGAGCAGCATCCGGCGCCGACCGCAGTGCTCCACCAGCTCGGCGAGGGAGCCGGACGCGGCTCCCCCGCCCGCTCGCAGCTCCCCGGCGCCGGGCCCCCGCAGCGCCGCATCGCGCGCCCCCAGGGCGGTCAGCACCGCCTCCGCCACGGTCTCTCCGCCCCGTACGGGCGCCAGCTCGGCCACCCACACCCCGCCCGGCCACGCCCCGTCCGCCCCGGCCCCGGCCGCCGCCTCAGCGGCCTCCAGGGCCAGCCGGGTCTTCCCGACGCCGCCGGGACCCATCAGGGTGACCAGCCGCCGGGTGCGCAACTCGCCGACCAACGCGTCCAGTTCCGCCTCGCGCCCCACGAAGGTGGTGAGCCGGGGCCGCAGATTCCCCGGCCCGCGTTGCCCCCCATCTCCACCACGCCCACCACGCCAGTCGTCCTGCCCCGCACCATCGGGCGCACCGTGCTGCCCCAACCCACCTTCGGCCTGCCGCGCCGTACCGCCTTCGGTGTGCCACCGCTCGCCGCGCGCGCCGTCCCGCTCCGCGCCGCCCCACCGAGCACGCTGCCCCACATCGCCCCACGCGCCGCCGCGGTGCCCGCCGGGCCACGCGTCCGGGGGTGCCGGAGCCGCGTCCTCGGCCAGCAGCTCGGCGTGCAGGGCGCGCAGTTCGCTGCTCGGATCCGCGCCGAGGCGATCGACGAGCCGGAAGCGGACCTCCTCGTACGCCTGCAGGGCCTCGGCGCGGCGGCCGGTGGTGCGCAGGGCTCGGATCCAGAGGGCGTGCAGTGGCTCGTCCAGCGGTTCCTGACCCGCCAGCGCCGCCAGTTCGGCCAGGGCGCCCTCCGCACGGCCCAGTGCCACCTCGGCCGCCAGGCGGTCCCGGCGCGCCTGGGCGTGGCGCCGTTCGGCTCGTACGGCGGCGGGGCCGCCGCGCGAGGCGGGCGACGCCGCTCCCGCCGCGCCCGGCAGATCCGCGAGCAGCGGGCCGCGCCACAGCTTCAGCGCCTCGTCGAGCAGCGTGGCGGCCAGCCGCGCGTCGCCCGCGCCGATCGCGGCGGAGCCCTCCGCCGCCAGCCGCTCGAAGCGGAACAGGTCGATATCGTCCGGTGCCGCCACCAGTCGGTAGCCTCCGGGCACCGAGGCCACCGACTCCTTGCCCAGCGCCCGCCGCAGCCGTCCCACCAACGCCTGCACCGCCGCCACTTCGTCAGCGGGCGGCGCTTCGTCCTCGCCCCAGACCCAGGCGGCCAGCTGCGCCGTGGACGCCGGACGGCCGCCGCCCATGGCCAGTGCGCCCAGCAGTGCGCGCAGCCGGGCGCCGCCGAGCGGCACCTCGGTGCCGTCCGGACGGACGGCCTGGATGGCGCCGAGGACTCGGTAGCGGTAGGTCACCGGCCCATTGTCCCCGCACCGCCGCCCGGGCCGCCCCAGCCGCGCCCCTGACCCTGACCAGCGCGCGCCCGCGCCCCCGACCACCGCGAAAACGCCTTGGCCCGCTTCACCGCCGCGGTGATACTCGCCGCATGGATCTCTCCCTCATCGCCGCCTTCGTGGCGGCCGCCTTCCTGCTCAGCGTCGCCCCCGGCCCGGACATGCTCTTCATCGTGGCCAACGCCACGGCCGGAGGCCGCCGCGCCGGGCTGGTGGCCGCCCTCGGCATGTCGACCGGTCTGGCCGTGCACACGCTCGCCGCGGCGCTCGGCCTGAGCGCGCTGTTCCGGGCCGCTCCGGAGGCGCTGGAGGTGGTGCGGCTGGCCGGTGCGGTGTTTCTGATCTACCTCGCCGTCACCTCGTGGCGGGCGGGCCGCGATACGCCCGGCGGGGTCGACCAGGATCCCGAGCCCGCCACCGCGCCCCGGCGGCCGCTGCGCAAGCTCTACCTGATGGCGACGCTCACCAATGTGGCCAACCCCAAGGTCATCCTCTTCTACCTGGCGTTTCTGCCGCAGTTCCTGACCGTGGGCGATGGGGCGTGGCCGGTGTGGCTGCAGCTGCTGACCCTCGGCGGGCTGTTCATCATGGTCGGGCTGCCGGTGGACTCGACGGTCGGGCTGGCCGCCGGAAGTCTGGCGGACAAGCTTCTGCGCCGGCCCTCCTTCCGCCGTCGGCTGGAGCGGGCGTCGGCCGTGGTCTTCGGCGGGCTCGCGGTCCGGCTGGCGCTCGACAGCCGCTGACCGACACATCATCACAAACCTTCCGCGTGTGCCGCGGTCGCTCAGAGTCCCCTCCCCGGAAAACGACAAGGTCCGGCCCCCCTTCTTTTTTGCGCCGCACCCGGGATATCCATGAGGTGAGCGGCCGCGCACCGGCCGTGACCGGCACAGACGGAAGGACCCCTGGAACCATGAGCGACACGACACGGCCGGACCCCGCACAGGGCGGCTGGTACGTGGACGACCGCTGTACGAACTGCGACGTGGCGCGGCAGCTCGCCCCCGGGCTGATCGGCGAGGCCGACGGCCGCTCGCGGATGCTGCGCCAGCCGCGCGACGAGGCCGAGACCAGGCTGCTGCACACCGCCGCGTACGCCTGCCACACCCGGTCGATCCGCCCTCCGTCCGGGCAGCGACTCGACCCGGCCCTCGACCCGTTTCCGATGGCCCTGGACGACTTCGTCTGGCTGTGCGGACACAACTCGGCGCACACCGCCGCGGCCAACTCGTACCTGCTGCGCCGCCCGTCGGGGAACGTCATGGTCGACACCCCGCGCTGGAGCGAGTCGCTGGCCGAGCGGTACGAGGCGCTCGGCCCGGTGACCGAGGTGCTGCTCACCCACCGCGACCACGCCGCGCACGGCCGCCGCTGGGCGGACCGCTTCGGCGCCCGGCTGTGGATCCACGAGGGCGACCTGGCCGCGGCCCCGGACGCCGACCGCGTGCTGCGCGGCACCGAGCCGGTCGAGGTCGCCGACGGCGTGGTCGCCCATCCCCTCCCCGGGCACACCGAGGGCAGCGTCCTGTATGTCGCGGACGAGCGGTACTGCTTCAGCGGCGACAGCCTCTACTGGTCGCGCACCACGGCGGACATCGAGGTCGTGGAGAGCGTGACCTGGTACTTCATCGAGGAGTTGGCCGCGTCCCTGGCCCGCTCGGCCCCACGACTGCGCTTCGAGTGGCTGCTGCCCGGCCATGGGGACCGCAAGCGGCTGACCGCCGCGGAGACGGCCCGCCGCCTGGCGGGGCTGACGGACCGTGTGCGGGCGCTGCGGCCCCAGCCGATCGACTTCTCCGCCGTCCGCTGGTGAGCGACCGGCGGGCCACACCCGGACGCCGGTCGCGGCGGCTCCCCACCGCACTTCCTCAGATGCTGCTCAAACCCGTGGCCTCGGCAATCTCCCCGGCCGTCGGCGCCAGTAGGCTCGCGGTCGGCACCAGGACGAGCACGGGAGCAAGACCGTGGGAATCGGGGATTTCATACCTGATCCGGCGAAGCACTTCGTCGGCGACCAGGTGGAGAACGCGGGCGAGATCATCGACTGGGCGGGCTACTCCACCGCCGACCGGCTGGACGACATCGGCTGGGACGGCGGTGCCGACTGGGTCCGCGACAAGACCGACTCGGCCGCGAACGTGCTGGGCGCTGACGTCGCCGAGTTGGACCTCGACCGGACCGAGGACCCGAAGAAGCTCGTCCACGGCAGCCCCGGCAAGCTGCGTTCCACCGCCGACCACCTGACCACCTTCCAGAAGGCCTTCAACGACGTCGCCAAGGGGCTCAAGGGGGTGGGCCCCGACTCCCTGAAGGGAGAGTCCGCCGCCGCCTTCACCGAGAAGGTGTCCACCCAGCCGAAGAAGTGGTACGCCGCGGCCGACGCCTGCGAGAAGGCGGCCGGGGCGCTGCGCGAGTTCGCCGAGACAGTCGAGTGGGCGCAGAAGCAGGCCGACGAGGCGATCCGCGCCTACCGGAAGGGCAAGAAGGCGTCCCAGGAGGCCCGCGCCGGCCACGACGCCGAGGTCTCCGCCTACAACGACGCGGTGACCGCCTACAACGCCACGCCCGCCGACCGGCGCGACCCGGGCGAGCTCCCCGACCGGCCCGGCGCGTTCCATGACCCGGGCAGCGCCGGCATGGAGGCGGCACAGGACATCCTCGCCGAGGCGCGGCGGCAGCGGGACGTGGCACACCGCGCCGCCCGGCAGGCGGTGGAGGCGGCGCGGGACAAGGCCCCGGCGAAGCCCTCGTACTTGAAGCGGGCGGGGGACGGGCTGGACGGGCTCCGGCTGGACGGGCAGCACTTCCTCGGCGGCGTGGTCAAGGGCACCGCTGGGCTCGTCGGCTTCGCCCGCTCCATGAACCCCCTGGACCCCTACAACCTCGCCCACCCCGCCGAGTACGCCACCCACGTCAACGCCACCGCCGCCGGGCTGCTCCAGATGGCCAACGACCCCCAAACGGCACTGAAGGGCATGTGGCACTCCTTCGAGCAGGACCCCGCGGAGGGCCTGGGGCGGCTGGTGCCCGAACTGGTCGGCACCAAGGGCCTCGGGGGCCTGCGGAGCTTCGCCACCGCAGGCAAGGACCTCGCGAAAATCGCCGAACAGGCGCCGGGCAAAGGCTGGAGGGGGAAGTTCGGCGGCCACAGGCAGGTCGCCGAGGAGGGCGCCGCGCAGCACAGTGTTCCCGACGCCGCCAAGACCAGCGGGGGCACCGACCCGGTGGACCTGGCCACGGGGAAGATGTTCCTGCCGCAGACCGATGTGTCCCTGCCCGGCCTGCTGCCGCTGGTGTTCTCCCGCAGGGCCGAGTCCGGCTACCGCGCCGGGCGGTGG
>NZ_JARAXF010000034.1:0-116853 GCF_033793745.1 Streptomyces sp. ME19-01-6
CTGACCGGCACCCCTCTCGGCGGAACCCGCACCTCCCACCTCGAAGCCCTCATCCTCGCGGCCTGAGCGCCCGAATTACGCCTTTGCCAGCAGAGTCCTTCAGGCCGGGGAGGAATCCGGTTTCCCGCGGAGCGGGGCAGGGGAAGCCGGATCGCCGCCGAGCTGTCGGCGTCCAGGTGCTGGGCCAGCAGCGCGGACAGCAGGTCGACCAGGACCACTTCCAACCGGGGACCGTCCGACGGCCGGTAGGAGGCGGTGTCCTGGATCAGGCGGGTGAGGAAACCCGCCAACAGGGCGCCCATCCCCTCGTGCCCCGACAGACGCCGCGCGAGCAGCCGGTCGACGTGCCCCATGGGCAAGGACAGCAGTGCCTTCGGCACATCGAGCCCCACCATCCACGCGGGCTCCGGGCCGTCGAGCACATGGATTTCGGTGGGCCGGGACGATCCGACCGCCGGATCGGCAGCGGACTTCGCCGAATGCGCACCGGCTGCACCGTCGTCGACCACACGGATACGGTGCCGAACTGCAGCAGACGCATATCCGCGCCGACGTGCGACGGCCGCCGACCTGCCATCCCCCGTCAAGCAGGTCGGCGGCCATCCCCCCCCCGAGGCGCCGCTCCGGTCCCAATCGGAGCCGCTGAGAACACTCTGCCGCACGGGACTTGAACGAAATCTTGAATAAACCTTGGACGCTCCGGCACGCGGTCTCCTGGATTCGCGAGAAGATCAGGGAGGGGGAGAGAAGCAGGGTTGGGGAGGCTCATATGGACTTACGGGTCCTCGGCCCGGTTGAGGCGTGGTCCAAGGACCGGCACGTCGACCTCGGGCACGCCAAGCAGCGCAGCGTGATCGCGGTCCTGCTGGTGGAAGCGAACCGCGTCGTGCCCGTGGGGCAGCTGATCGACCGGGTGTGGGGCGAGGAGCCCCCGGCGTCCGTGCGCAGCGTGCTGTACGGGTATGTGGCGCGGCTGCGGGCGGCGCTGCGCGCTCTTGATGAGGGCACGGCGGGCACGGCGGCCGCCGGGCACGACGGGGCCCGGCTGGCACGGCGCTCCGGTGGCTATGTGCTGGAGGTGGCGCCCGATCTGGTGGACCTCCACCGGTTCCGCGGCCTGGTCGCCGAGGCCGCGGCCGCGGAGGAGGACCCCGCGCGCGCCGCCGGGCTGCTGCGCGGGGCTCTCGGGCTGTGGCGCGGGGAGGCACTGTCCGGCCTGTCCGGCGACTGGGCCTGGAACATGCGGGAGCGGCTGGGCAGCGAGTACATCGCGGCCCGGCTGGCGCTGGGCGACGTGGAGCTGCGGCTGGGCCGGCACGGCGAACTGCTGTCCGAGCTGCGCGGCCTGGCCGCCGTTCACCCGCTGGACGAGCGGGTCGTACGGCAGCTGATCGTGACCCTGTACCGGTGCGAGCGGCAGGCCGAGGCGCTGGAGGTGTACACCCGCACGCGCGAGCGGCTGGCCGATGAGCTGGGGGTCGACCCCGGGCCCGAACTCCAGGCGCTGTACCAGCGGATCCTGGTGGGCGACCTCGATGTGCGCGCGCCCGCGCCGCCCGCTTCCCCCGCGCAGCGCCCTCCCCGGGCCGCTTCCACGGCCCCCGCGCAGCCCGGCCCGCAGAACCACAACGGGCCGCAGAACCACAGCGGCCCGCGGCTGATTCCCGCCGAACTGCCGCGCGCCGTGCCCGGCTTCACCGGCCGCGCCGAAGCGGTCGCCCGGCTGCACGCCCTCGTCCCGCCCGACGGCCCGGCGCCCGATACCGGCACGGTGGTGATCTCCGCGATCGGCGGCACCGCGGGCGTGGGAAAGACCGCCCTGGCCGTGCACTGGGGCCATCAGGCGCGGGACCGGTTCCCGGACGGCCAGCTGTATGTGGACCTGCGGGGCTTCGACGGCAACCGCGAGCCGCTGCGCCCGCGTGACGCCCTCGGGCAGCTGCTGCGCGGGCTGGGCCTGACGCCGCAGGAGATACCGGCCGACGAGGACGAGATGATCCGCCGCTACCGGTCCCTGCTGGTGGACCGGCGGATGCTGATCCTGCTGGACGACGCGGTCTCCGCCGAGCAGGTGCGCCCGCTGCTGCCCGGCGGCCCCTCCTGCCTCGTCGTGGTGACCAGCCGCAACCGGCTGAGCGGCCTGGTCGCGCGGGAGGGCGCGCACCCCGTCATGCTCGACGTACTGGCTCCCGAGGAGGCGCACGCCCTGCTGGCCGCCGTCCTCGGGGAACCGCGGGTGGCGGCCGAGCCGGACGCCGTGGCCGAACTCGCCCGGCTGTGCGGCTACCTCCCGCTCGCGCTGCGCGTGGCGGCCGCACAGCTCGCCTGCGACCCCGGCCGGCGCGTCGCCGACCTGGCCGCCGAGCTGGCGGAAGGCAGCAGGCTGGCGGTGCTGGAGCTGGAGGACGACGAGCGGTCCGCGGTCCGCGCCGCCTTCGACCTGTCGTACCGGGCCCAGAGCCCCCGGGCCCGGCTGCTGTTCCGTCGGCTTGGCCTGGCCCCCGGCCTGGAGTTCGACGCCGGGGCGGCGGCGGCGCTGCTGGACGACACCGAGGAGCAGGCCGCGCAGCTGCTGACCACCCTCGCGGGGGCGCATCTGATCGAGTCGCGCGGGGAGGGCCGCTACGGCTTCCACGACCTGCTCCGCGAGTACGCCTGCGAGCGGGGCGAGGCGGACGACCCCGCCGAGCGGCTGACCGCCGCGCGGGACCGGCTGTACGCGTGGTACCTGCTCGCCGCGGACGCCGCCGGGCGCATCCTGTATCCGCAGATCCCCCGGCTGCCGCGCGAGATGGCCGAGGCGGCTTCGGGGGATCCCCAGGGCGCGCCACACGCCCCGTTCGCCGCGGGCTTCGACACCTTACGCATCCCTCAGGTGCGTGCACCGATGCGGCTCGCCGACGAGATCGAGGCCATCGTGTGGCTGGAGGCCGAGCGGGCCAACCTGCTGGCCGTGATCGAGCGGACCGCACACCAGGGGCCGCGCGCCGTGTCGTGGCATCTGACGGACGCGCTGCTCGGCTACTTCTGGCTCTGTCTGCCCCGCGGCACCTGGCAGGTCACCGCGCGGAGCGCGCTGGACGCCGCCGTCGCCGAGGGCGACCGGCGCGGTGAGGCCGCCATCTACTACAACATCGGCTTCGCCCTGTGGGACCTCGGCGCCCTCGGCCAGTCCGCCTTCCACCACCAGCGCGCCATCGAGCTGCACCGCGCCATCGGCTGGTCTCCCGGCGAGGCGGCGGCGCTCGCGGGACTGGCGTACGTGGAGTGGGAACAGGCCCGGCTGGACGACGCGCTCGGGCACTTCGACGCCGCGCTGGCGATCCTGCGCGAGCTCGGGCAGACCGACGCCGAGGCGCTGGCGCTCATCGGCGTCGGTCTCGTCCATCGGGACATGGGCCGGCTGCCGGAGGCCGTGAGCGACCTGGAGACGGCGCTGCACATCCGGCGCAAGGCCGGAGTCCGCTACGAGGCCAATCACCTGGACAACCTCGGCATCGCGTACTGGGAAGCCGGCCGGCTGCGCGAGGGATTGGAGGTCCTCGGCGAGGCGGTCGCCATCAACGAGGCCGTCGGCTACCGCAACGGCCACGCGGTGGCGATCCAGATCACCGGCCGGATCCAGCTGGAGTGCGGGCGCCACGAGGAGGGGCTGGAACACGGCGAGCGCGCGCTGCGGCTCGCCGTGGACACCGGAAACCGCCGGATCCAGTCCGACGCCCTCAACACCATCGGCGAGGCCCACCGGCGCGCCGGGCGTGGCGAACGGGCGGCCGAGAGCCACGAACGCGCACTGCTGGCGGCGCGCGCCGCGCAGAACCGGCGCGCCGAGGCGGACAGTCTGCTGGGCCTCGCCGCCGCCTACCGCGGCCTCGGCCACGCCGAGGCCGCACTGGCCCGGGCGGACGAGGCCCGGCAGCTGGCGGGGCGCTGCGGCTTCAGGCTGGTCGAGGGACAGGCCCTGACCGAGCTCGGCGAGATCCACGCCGCCGCGGGGCGGTACGCGGAGGCGCTCGGCTGCGCCATCGAGGCGGTCGCCGTGCAGCGGGAGTCGGGCCACCCGCTGGGCGAGGCCCGGGCCCTCGACGTCATCGGCCGGGTGCCGGACGCCGTGCCGGGAGCGGTGGCGGGAGCTGTGCCGGGCCTCGCCGTGGGGGAGGAGGGGGAGGCGGCCGGGGACGGCCGGGCCCGTGCGGCCCGGCGCCGCGCGGAGCAGATCTACGCGGCCACGGGTGCCCGGCCCACGGGCTGAGCCGCCCCTCCCGGCCGCCGCCCCGGGCAGAGGTTTCGCGCCGGGTCCTGGCCCAGTGGGCCGCCCCGGGTCTGCCTCTGCCTCGACTCCCCCCCAGGAGACGCGATCAGTCGAGGTCGCGGCAGATCTGGCGGGCCTTGTCGAGGTTCTTCTTCACCTCGCTGTCGCCGAAGTCGAAGGTCGCGGCATGCCGGTTCTGGACGATGAGCAGGGCCTTCGCCAGCGGCTTGTACTGGGCGTCGCCCGCGGCCGCCGCCGCGGAGAGCACGATGGTCGCGCCGAAGCGATTCATCGCGATCTCGCCCTTCGAGCCCTTCGTGACGTAGTCCGACGGCTCGAATCCGCTCAGTGCGCGGCAGGCGTCCCGCGCGTCGCCCGCCGCGTCGTTGGAGGACGAGGCGTCGCCGTCGCCGCTGACCGCCCAGGCCACGCCGACTCCGGCGCCGCCGATCAGGATCCCCACGACCAGTGCGGCGGCCAGGGCCCGGGGGGACTTGCGCGCCGCCGAGGACGCCGGAGCGGCGTCCGGCGGTATGGGCGCGGGAGAGGACTGCTGTGCCGACATGCGGACAAGATAGCTGCTCAGCGGGGCTTTGACCGGGGCGGGAGGGCCCGCCGCCGTCAGGCGATCCAGCGGTAGCGGCGCTCCGGGCGGCCCGTGCCGCCGTAGCGCAGGGTGACCTCCGCCCGCCCCGTCTCGGCGAAGTACTCGAGATAGCGGCGGGCGCTCACCCGGGAGAAGGCGCCCGCCTCCGCGCACTCCGCCGCCGAAAGGCCCTCGGCGTGGGCGCGCAGCGTGCGCTCGACGAGGCTCGCGGTGTGCGCTGCCAGGCCCTTGGGCAACTGCTCGCGGGAGCGGGAGCCGCGCGGGCGGGTGCCGAAGATCTGGTCGACGTCCTCCTGACTGGCCTCGCCGAGCGAGTCGAGGCGGGCCCGCAGCGCGGCGGCGTGGCGTAGTTGTTCCTGCAGGGCGGCCCGGTCGAAGGGCTTGATGAGGTAGTGCAGCGCCCCCGCGCGCAGCGCCTCGCGCACGGCGTGCGGGTCCTTGGCCGCGGTGACGAACAGCGCGTCCACATGGCGGTGTTCCTCCCGCTCCCGCATCCGGCGCAGCACGCTGATGCCGTCCATGTCCGGCAGATAGACGTCCAGCAGAACCAGGTCGGGACGGAGCGCGTCGGCGGCGCGCAGCGCCTCGGCGCCCGTGTGGGCCACCCCCGCGACCGTGAAGCCGTCCAGAGCCGCCACATAGCGGCTGTGCAGCTTGGCCACCATGAAGTCGTCGTCGACCACCAGCACTCTCGTCATCGAACGCGCCTTCCCCGTTGCCTGCCCCGTGTACGCAACGACCACAAGGTCTCTTAATACCGAAAGAGAGACAGCGCGTTAACCCACAGGCAACATGTGGCGCGCCTCACACAGACACCCACGCAAGAACAGAAAGGCGGTGTCACCGTGCGTCTGAGTCCGCGTCTGCGTACCCCGCTCGCCCTCCTCTCTGCGGCTCTGATCGTGCTCCTCGGGCCTCCGCTGCTCAGCTCCGGCAGCGGCTCCGCCACCGGTACCCACATCCCCGGCCTGCGCCTGATGGTGCCCAACACCCCCGGCGGCGGCTATGACATCACGGCCCGTACGGCGGCCAAAAGCGCCGAGGACGCCGACCTGAGCCGCGACATCGAAGTGTTCAACCTGCCCGGCGCGGGCGGCACGGTCGGGCTGAGCCGCCTGGTGGCCGAGCGCGGTAACGGCAAGCTCGCGATGTCCATGGGTCTGGGGGTGGTGGGCGCGGTGCACACCAACCACGCGCCGTCCACGCTCGCCGATACGACGCCGATCGCGCGGCTCACCCAGGAGCCGGACATCGTGGTCGTGGCCAAGGGGTCCAAGTACCGCGAGTTCGGACAGCTGGTGGCGGACTGGCGGAAGAAGCCCGGCTCCCTCCCGGTGGGCGGCGGCTCCTCGCCCGGCGGGCCGGACCACCTGGCCCCCATGCTGATGGCCAAGGCCGCCGGGATAGCCCCCAAGAAGGTCAACTACATCCCGTACGACGGCGGTGGCGAACTGCTGGCCTCCGTACTCGGCGGCAAGGTCGCCTTCGGCGTCTCCGGCATCGGCGAGTACCTCGACCAGATCGAAGCGGGCGAGCTGCGGGTACTCGCGGTGACCAGCGACAAGCGACTGCCGGGCCTGGACGCGCCGACGCTGAAGGAGTCCGGCCTCGACGTCTCGTTCACCAACTGGCGCGGCATCGTCGCCCCGCCCGGCCTGACCGACACCGAGCGCGACAAGCTGATCGGCCTGGTCACGAAGTTGCACGCCTCGAAGCAGTGGAAGGAGGCGGTGCGGCGCAACCGCTGGACCGACGCCTTCATGACGGGGGAGGACTTCGGACGCTTCCTGACCGCCCAGGACAGGCGCGTGGACACGGTGTTGAAGGAGCTGGGATTGTGACGGACAGCCACACCGACACCAACGCCGCCGCCGACGGTGACAACACCAGCGCGAGCACCGAGACCGGGCTCAGAGCGTTCCTGCGCGGACGCTCCGAACTCGGCGTCTGCGCCCTGCTGCTGGCCATCGGCGTCCTCGTGCTCTCCGACGCCCTCTCCATGGACACCGACTTCGCCCAGCGCGGCCCCGTCGGCCCCAGGACCGTGCCGATCGTCGTCGGCGTCGCGCTGCTGGTCGTCGCCGTGCTGCTGGCCGTGGACGTGCTGCGCGGCGGCAAGGGCGAGGCCGAGGGCGGCGAGGACATCGACCTGAGCGCGCCCGGCGACTGGCGCACCGTCATGCTGCTGGCCGGGGTCTTCCTCGCCAACGCCATCCTCATCGACCCGCTCGGCTTCCCCATCTCCGGCGCCCTGCTCTTCTGGGGTTCGGCGTACGCCCTCGGCAGCCGCGCCTTCGACCGCGACCCGCTCATCGCGGCCGTGCTCTCCACCGTCACCTTCTTCGTCTTCGACCGGCTGCTCGCGGTGCCGCTGCCCGGCGGCCCGCTGATGGAGGTGCTGTAACGCGATGGACTCCCTCTCCTCCCTCCTCGACGGCTTCGGTACCGCCCTGAGCCCGGTCAACCTGCTGTGGGCGGCGGTCGGCGTGCTGCTGGGCACCGCCATCGGGGTGCTCCCCGGCATCGGCCCGGCCATGGCGGTCGCGCTGCTGCTGCCCGTCACCTACGGGCTCGACCCGACCGCCGCGTTCATCATGTTCGCGGGCATCTACTACGGCGGCATGTTCGGCGGCTCCACCACCTCCATCCTCCTCAACACCCCCGGTGAGACCGCCGCCGTCGTCGCCGCCATGGAAGGCCATCCCATGGCCCGCTCCGGGCGCGGCGCCCAGGCCCTGGCGGCCGCCGCCATCGGACACTTCGCGGGCGGCATGATCGGCACCTGTCTGCTGGTCTTCCTCGCCCCGACCGTCGCCGACCTCGCCGTCGACATCGGCGCGCCCGACTACTTCGCCATCATGGTGCTGGCCTTCATCGCCGTGACGTCCGTGCTCGGCAGCTCCCGCATCCGCGGCTTCGCCTCGCTGCTGATCGGGCTCACCATCGGCCTGGTGGGCCTGGACCAGATGACCGGGCAGCAGCGGCTCACCTTCGGCTCGCTGCAGCTCGCCGACGGCATCGACGTCGTCATCGTCGCCGTCGGCCTCTTCGCCATCGGCGAGGCGCTGTGGGTGGCCCTGCACCTGCGCCGCCGCCCCGACGAACCCATCCCGGTCGGCCGCCCCTGGCTCGGCAAGGCCGAGCTGCGCCGCACCTGGAAGCCCTGGTTGCGCGGCCCGGCGATCGGCTTCCCGTTCGGCGCGATCCCGGCGGGCGGCGCGGAGATCCCCACCTTCCTGTCGTACGTGACCGAGAAGCGGCTCTCCAAGCACCGCGACGAGTTCGGCAAGGGCGCCATCGAGGGCGTGGCCGGCCCGGAGTCGGCCGCCTCCGCGTCCGCCGCGGGCACGCTCGTGTCGATGCTCACCCTCGGCCTGCCCACCACCGCGGTCGCCGCGGTGATGCTGGCCGCCTTCCAGCAGTACGGCATCCAGCCCGGCCCGCTGCTCTTCGAACGTGAACCGGACCTGGTGTGGGGGCTGATCGCCTCGCTGTTCATCGCCATGGTGATGCTGCTGGTGCTCAACCTGCCGCTGGCACCCGTGTGGGCCAAGCTGCTGCGCGTCCCGAGGCCGTATCTGTACGCGGGCATCCTCTTCTTCGCGGCGGTCGGCGCGTACGCGGTGGGCGGCGAGCCGCTGGACCTGGTGATCCTGCTGATCATCGGGCTGCTGGGGCTGCTGATGCGGCGCTACGGCCTGCCGGTGCTGCCCGCGGTGATCGGCGTCATCCTCGGGCCGGGGGCCGAGCAGCAGCTGCGGCGGGCCCTGCAGATCAGCGACGGGAGCGTGTCGGGGCTGGTCAACACGCCCTTCTCGGTGACCGTGTATGTGGTGATCGCGCTGATCGTGTGCTGGCCGTTGGTGAAGCGGCTGGTGCCGCGCGGACAGCGTTGAGTTTGCGGTAAGTATGAGACAGCGACACGCCGTTACGTCGGCGTGTCGCTGTCTCATACTCACCACGAAGGTGCTCACCACAAAGCACGGGCAGTGCGCCTACGCGCCGAGCTCCCGTATGTACCGCCACTCCATGGAGGCCGGCTCGTAGCCGAACCACTCGTTGATGGCGAGCATCGGCTCGTTGCCCCCGTCATTGCCGGTGAACGCCTCCACGCAGCCCGCCGCGCGGGCGCGGTGCAGCGAGTCGTTCTTGGCGAGCTTGGCCAGCCCCCGGCCGCGGAAGGCGCGGAGCGTGCCGGTCATGCCCGACCAGTAGCGGCCACCCCGGTCGGTGTGGGCCACGCTGAACGCGGCGACGGCGCCGTCGACGACGGCGACCGAGGTGAGCTCGCGGTCCAGAGCCGGGTGTTCCCAGGTGAGGGCCAGCCACTCGGCGTACGGCGGGCCGACGAACTCGACGTCACCCGGCTCGTCTTCCAGGCACTCGACGTCCGCCTCGTACAGCGGGCGAGGGTCGTCGGCGAAGTCGGCGGCCGTGCGCAGTTCGACAACGCCCCGCCCGGAATGGCTGAGAGCTTGGAGGTCCAGCGGGGGCAGCGCGGCGCCGGCCAGGTCCAGCCGCTGGACACGGGAGCTGCGGCCGCGCCGGTAGCCGCGCCGCTCGGCGAAGGTCACGGAGTGCGGCTCGTCCGGCGTCCAGGCGAACACCTTGACGGCCCCCAGCCCCGCCAGGCGCTCCTCGGCGGCCGACACCAGCGCGGACCCGGCCCCCGCGCCGCGCGCGTCGGCGCGCACCGTGGGGTTGGCGAACGCCTGCCCCGGCTCACTGCTGTCGTGGAACACACCGGTCTCGCAGGAGCCGACGACCCGCCCGTCGGCCTCCGCGACCAGCAGCCGGTACTGCCGCTCGGGAGGCGCGCTCGCGACCTCCCAGGCCACCGTCTCCGGCGTCGTCACGAGATACGGGAAGGCGGAGCGCCGCGTCTCGGCGACGGCCTCGGCGTCCGCGGCACGGAAATCGCGCACGATCAGCGTCATGGTGCCGCAGGGTACGGCCCGCCGCCCCGCGCCGCCTCTCCATTTCCGTGTCTGCGCCCCGCCCGGCCGACCGTGGCACACAATAGGTGCGACAAACCCGCCCGCACGCCTGGAGCCCAGCCCGTGGCCTTGCAGATCACCGTCGACCCGGATTCGGCGACGGCCCCCTTCGAACAGATCCGCGCCCAGATCGCCGAGCAGGTCCGCTCGGGGGGCCTCCCGGTGGGCTACAAACTGCCCACCGTACGCGGCTTCGCCGGGGAGTTGGGGCTCGCGGCGAACACCGTCGCCAAGGCCTACCGGGCGCTGGAGTCCGACGGCGTGATCGAGACCCGCGGCCGCCACGGCAGCTTCGTCGCCGCCGCGGGCGACGCGGCCGCGCGGGAAGCGGCGAGCGCGGCGGCGGCCTACGCCCAGCGGGTCCGGCGGCTGGGCCTGGACCGGGCGGCCGCGCTGACCGCCGTGGACGATGCGCTGCGGGCGGTCTACGCCGCGGACGCGTAACCCCGCCCGCGTCGTGGCCAAACCTTGAACGGCCGGGCGCGTGGCGCACCATGGAGGCCCGCAGCCGACCAGGATGGAGTCCCCATGCCCAGCGCCAAAGCCATCGTCCGGCGGCCCAGCCCCCGCCTCGCCGAAGGGCTCGTCACCCACATCGACCGTAAGCCGGTCGACGCCGCGCTGGCGCTGCGGCAGTGGGAGGTCTACGTCGTGGCGCTGCGCGCGCACGGCTGGGAGCCGGTGGAGGTGCCCCCGGCGGACGACTGCCCGGACGGCGTCTTCGTCGAGGACACGATGGTCGTCCACAAGAACGTCGCGCTGATCGCCCGCCCCGGCGCCGCCTCCCGCCGCGCCGAAATCGCCGACGCGGAGGAGGCGGTGACCGCGCTCGGGTGCTCGGTGAACCGGATCCGGGAGCCGGGCACCCTGGACGGCGGGGACGTCCTCAAGATCGGCGACACCCTCTACGTGGGCCGTGGCGGCCGCACCGACGCCGACGGCGTACGGCAGCTGCGCGCCGTCTTCGAGCCGCTCGGCGCCCGGGTGGTGGCGGTCCCGGTCAGCAAGGTGCTCCACCTCAAGTCGGCGGTCACCGCCCTCCCCGACGGCACGGTCATCGGCCATCCGCCGCTGGTCGACGACGTACGGGCGTTCCCGCGCTTCCTCGCCGTCCCCGAGCAGTCCGGCGCCCACGTCGTCCTGCTCGGCGGCGGCAAGCTGCTGATGGCGGCGAGCGCGCCCAGGAGCGCCGAGTTGTTCGCGGACCTCGGGTACGAGCCGGTGCCGGTGGACATCAGCGAGTTCGAGAAGATGGAGGGCTGTGTGACCTGCCTGTCGGTGCGCCTGCGGGATCTTTACGCCTGACGGAGCAGCCTGACCGGGACCCGTACGCCTGACCGGGGCCCGACAGACGCCCCCCGCTACAGATACAGCCCCGCGTCCGCGTCGGCCGACTGCGGCGGTACCGACGCGGGCCGGGTGCCGCGGCGCAGCGCGTACAGCTCGGCCAGCGTCGCCCCGTCCCGCCCGATCGATTCCTCGCTGCCCAGCCAGCTGACGGCCTCCGCGCGGGTGAGCCGCCCCACCTCGATCCTGGCCAGACAGCGGCCCGGGCGGACCACCGCCGGGTGCAGCCGCTCCAGGTCCTCGTTGGTGGTCACCCCGACCAGCACGTTCCGCCCCTGGCCGAGCAGCCCGTCCGTCAGGTTCAGCAGCCGGGACAGGGCCTGGCCCGCCGTGTGCTTGGCCTCGCCGCGGATCAGCTCGTCGCAGTCCTCCAGCAGCAGGAGCCGCCAGCGGCTCTTGGCCGAGCCCTCGTCCTCGCCGATCGCGATGTCCATCAGGTAGCCGACGTCCGAGAACAGCCGTTCCGGGTCGAGCACGCAGTCCACCTGGCACCAGTCCCGCCACGAGCGGGCCAGGGTGCGCAGCGCGGAGGTCTTGCCGGTGCCGGGCGGGCCGTGCAGCAGCAGGAGCCGGCCCGCGATGTCGTCCGGGGTGACCTTCATCAGCCCGTCCATGGCCTCGGCGACCGGGGCGGTGTAGTTGCCCCGGATCTCCTCCCAGGTCCCGGCGGAGATCTGGCGCGTGGTGCGGTGCGGGCCGCGCCGCGGGGAGACGTACCAAAAGCCCATCGTCACGTTCTCCGGCTGGGGCTCCGGCTCGTCCTCCGCGCCGTCGACCGCCTGCCGCAGCACCTTCTCCGCGAGTTCGTCCGAGACGGCCGTCACGGTCACATCCGCGCCCCGGCTCCACCGGGACACCAGCAGCGTCCAGCCGTCGCCCTCGGCGAGGGTCGCGCTGCGGTCGTCGTCCCGGGCGGCGCGCAGCACCTTCGCGGCGGGCGGCAGCAGCGTCATGCCGGACTTGACCCGGTCGACGGAGTGGCTGCGGGCGTACGGCTGCTCGCCGGTCGCGAAACGCCCGAGGAAGAGCGCGTCCACGACGTCGGACGGGGAGTCGTTGTCGTCGACGTTCAGCCGGATCGGGAGCGACTGCTCCGGGGGTGTGGTGGGCAGGGCCTGCCTCCTGGATGAGCGGGACGGTGCGTCGGTCAGCGCACCCCGAGCCATGATTCAGCACCGAGGGCCGTCGCGCACCCGGGTTTACGGGCGTTTACCGAGCTGTTCTCGAAGAAGCCCGCCGAATGGGGGCGTTCATGGATACTCTTACCCGATATGGGGCATCATGCGACGCGACCTCATACAGGGAGATGGATGGCGTTATCGCGCGGCGGGCGGTGGCGGATCACCGCGCTGCTCGGCATCGGCGTGGCGGCCCTGGCGCTGCTGCTGACCACCTTCGCCGGCCGGCCGGGCGAGGGCGCCGGGCCGCGGGGCGCGGCCCCGGCGCGCGAGCGGACCGCCAAGGCGGCGGCCGGCTGGGGCCTCACCCACACCCAGTACAGCGCGGACCGCGGCACCGAGCGGGGCAGACGCGCGGCGGAGAAGACCCTCTCCGCGCAGCCGCTGACGCAGAACCAGCACATCATGGGCTGGGGAGCGAGCAACCCCGAGCCCTCGCCCGGCCGTTACGACTTCGCCGACCTCGACCGCCGCGTCGACCTCATGCGCAAGACCGGCGCCACGCCCGTGCTCACCCTGTGCTGCGCCCCGGACTGGATGAAGGGCGGCAAGCCGGGGGACACGGACTGGTCGCAGCAGGCCCTGGAGACCGCGCCCAGGCCCGAGCACTACGCGGACTTCGCCGAGCTCGCGGGCAAGGTCGCCCGGCGCTACCCGGACGTGCGCCACTTCATCGTCTGGAACGAGCTCAAGGGCTTCTACGACGACGGCAAGAAGCGCTGGAACTACGAGGGCTACACCAAGCTCTACAACCTGGTCTACGCGGAGCTGAAGAAGCAGAACGAGCACAACCTGGTCGGCGGGCCGTACGTGGTCGCGGACAGCGAGCCGCCGGGCGAGGCGGGCGGCTCCCCTGCCGTGAGCGGCCCCTGGGGCTCGCTCGACCAGCGCTCCGCCGACGTGATCACGTACTGGAACGGGCACAAGGCGGGTGCGGACTTCGTCGTCGTCGACGGCTCCAGCTACACCCGCGACGGCGATCAGCTGCTGCCGGACGAGTTCGGCGCCACCACCAAGTTCGCGGATGTGACGCGCTGGCTGCGCGAGACCACGCACCTGCCGGTGTGGTGGGCCGAGTGGTACGTCGAGCCGCCCGACGCCAACGACGACCGCGACGGCTGGAGCGAGCCGCACCGCGTCGCCGTGCAGGCGGCGGCGATGACCCGGCTGGCCCAGGGCGGCACGGCCGCCGCGCTCTACTGGAACCCGCAGAAGACCGGCGCCAGGTGTCCCGGCTGCCTGTGGCGCAGCACCGAGCTGGCGGACGGCGGCGGCGCGCTGCCGATGATGGACCTGCTCGGCCGCTTCGCCCGCAAGTTCCCGCCCGGCACCCACTTCCGGTCCGTGGACATCGCCGCCGACGACCGGCCGAATGTGGTGGTCCTCGCGGACGACGACGCGCTGCTGGTCGTGAACACCCTGAAGCGGCCGATCCACGCGAAGATCGACGGCCGGCCGTTCGGCATGGACGGGTACGAGGTGCGCTGGTTCAAGCGCTGACCGGCGCCGCCGCGGGCTTCTCCCCACCCCGCCCCTTGAGCGTGTATGTGAACCGCAACGCTCGCGGATTTCCTGGAACAGATGGCGTTGGGGACGGATCAGGTGGTGGCCAGCAGCAGGTCCTCTCCGCTCGACGGGCGGAGTCCGTCGGTGCGATCGGCGAAGTAGCGCTCGGCGAGCGAAGCCCCCGACACGTGTCGGGACTCTTTGAATCCGGCTTCGAGGGCCAGTGCCGACATTTCCTGTGGGGTGTAGAAGCTGAGGAACGGCGTTCCGGATGCCCGCGCGCCTTCCTCGCTCGCCCGGAGGCCGGGGCGATCGGCTGCGTCGACAAGGTCGGTCGGCAGCAGGAAGGTCATGGCGAGCGTCGAGCCGGGTGCCAGCCCGGCGATCTGGCGCAGGGTGGCCGCGGTGGCGTCTTTGGTGAGGTACATGGTGACCCCGGTGGAGACGATCACCGCCGGCCGACTGGAATCGAAGCCGGCAGCGGCCAGCTGCTTCAGCCAGTCTTCGCTCGCCTCGAAGTCGACCGGCACCAGGTGCAGCCAGTCGGGGATGCCGTAGCCGAGTTCGACCAGGCGGCGGCGCTTCCACGCCTGAGGGCCGGGCTGGTCGACCTCGAAGACCCGCAGGCGGGAGGCGACCTCCGGCCTGCGCTGGGCAAAGCTGTCCAGGCCGGCTCCCAGGATGACGTACTGGGTGACGCCGCGGTCGGCCTGCTCGGTGACCAGGTCCTCGACGAAACGAGCGCGGGCCACCATGGCCGCCCGGAACCCTCTGGTGGCCTGCGGGTCCATGTCGGGGCGGCGGCGCCAGTCATCGTCGGGGGCCGCCAGTTGCGGGCCGATCTCGTCTTCGAGCACATGCGGTGGCGGGTCGACCCGGACGTGCATGGCCCGCCAGAGGGCGGTCCGCACCGCGGTGTTGTCCGGTGCCTCGGTCTGCTGGTCCGTCATGATGTTACCCCTTTCCGTACGGTCAGTTCTTGGCGGGAGCTTGGAGGCTCCACAGACGCCCGTCGGGGTCGCGGACGGTCATCTCTTTGGTCCCGTAATGGGTGTCCTCGAACGGGGTGACCACCTCGACGGCAGGATCGGGACGGAACGCGTCCGCGTCCGGCACCTCCAGCACGATCTGCGTCTGGGGCTCTCGGCCCTCGGGGACCTCGGCGATGAAGACGTACGGCCCGTCGCCGTTGCGGAGCCGGCCGGAGTTGTGGTCGGTCGAGAATTCCAACTCGTAGCCCAGCGCCTGGAAGAACTTCACCGCCTTGCCCCAGTTGTGGGTCTCCAGGAACACGGCCTCGATTCCTTTGGTCGCCATGTCAGGTCTCCTTCTCGGTCGATTGCTGTTCGTGCCGATGGGCGTCGTCGAGGTAGGCGCGCAGCGCGTCGGCGACCAACGCCGACAACGACATGCCCGACTCGATGGCGCGGTACTTGACTTGCTTGATCAGCCCGATCGGCAGGTACACGTTGAACTGCTTGACTTCCTCATCACCCACAGGGGCGATCCTAGCATCCTAGCAAGCTAGTAAGCACGAGAGCGGTCACGGTTGAACGGCGACGCTCGGGCTCAGGACATCGTCCAGAAACGCTGACCGAGCGACGCCAGCAGCACGGCCAACAGCGGCAGCGAGAACCAGAACGAGCCCTGCAGCCACCGCAGCCGCCGCACGCTCGGCCGGACGGCCACCCGCACCACCTCACGCGCCGCCAGCAGCGCGATCAGCGCAACCGCCGAGAGCGCGCCGAGCACCGACCACGGCGTCCAGGTGATCCGCGGTCCGGCCGGCCCCGGGGCGGGCCGCGGGACCGGGCCGCGCGGCTGCCGCGTCAGCTCGTACAGCGCCGCGTCGTCGTTCGACAGCACCCGGCGCAGCTCCGGCCGCCCGTTAAGGGAGCGCAGCAGCCGCCGCTCCCAGGTGGCCGAGTAGCCCGAGTCCAGCCGCAGAGAGACGGACTGGCCCCGCCCCACCATCAGATACGAGTGCGGCCCCGCCTCGCGCAACGCCTTGACCAGGCCGTCGACGAGGACCGGGTCGCGCGGCGCGAGCGTCGGCAGATAGCTCACCCGCTCCATGTCCCGGTCCCCCCACGGCATGGCCGGGGTGACGTTGTTGACGGTGTCATTGCTCATCCACAGCACGCGCACGGTCGGCTTGTCATGGGCGTAGACGTACTCCATCGCCGCGACTTCGCCCGGCCGCACCCGCTCGAACGTCTCATTGCCCCAGCGGGCGACCAGGAAGCCGAACATGAGCACGAGCCCCGCCAGCAGGGCGGCCACAGGACCCAGGCCCCGGCGGGCCGACACGACACGCGGGAACAGCGACAGCGCCCCGAGCGCGCAGGCGCCCGGCAGCGCGAACATGAACACGCGCAGCGCCATCTCCCCGCCGTACGACTGCATGCCGAAGCCGAGGAACGGTACGAAGGTCAGCACCACCAGCGACCGCTCCGCGAACCCCGCCGCACGCCGCCGCAGCACCCCCCAGCAGGCGAAGGCCAGCACCCCGCCCGCCAGCGCCACGCGGGTGTAGAGCACCAGCTTGTGCACGCTGCTGCCGCCCTCGATACGGCCCGAGACGGACGAGGACACATTGCCGCCGACCCCGCCGACCCCGCCGAACAGCTCGTCGAAGTGGCCCGACCAGTACGGCTCGGCCAGGAACCCGACCCACACCGCCACCATCACCCCGCACAGCAGCGGGAGCCCGCACAGCTCCGACCGCCGCACCAGCACCAGGGCGGTCACCACCCCCAGCATCATGAACGGCGTCAGCTGGTGTGCCGCCACGGACGCCGTGAACAGCACGAGCAGCAGACCCAGCAGCGCGGTGCGCTGCCCGCGCGTGGCGTCGGCCACCTCGGCCTCGCCGGGCCACCACCTCCCGCGCAGCACGCGCGGCTCCCGGAACCACACCAGCAGCACGGCGACGAAGAGAAGATAGAAGAGGTAGGTGAAGCCCTGCGGCGAGAAGTAGTCCTGACCCACCCAGCCGCACAGCGCGAACAGCCAGGCCGCCGTCCACTGGGCGCGCCAGCTCGCGCGCAGGGACCGCAGCAGCACCATCATGGGCGCGAGGCAGAGGAGTTGAACGGCCGTTGGCCACCAGCGCAGCACCTCGGTGAAGTCCCGGACGCCCCCGGCCCGCGCCAGGAACTCCGCCCCCGCGAAGAAGCCCGGCCAGCTCCACCGCGCGTCCAGATCGGGCACCGCCTCGCCGGTCCGGCCGATGTAGTCCAGAAACCCGACATGCTGCCACGCGGTCGGAAACCGCGGCTCCCCCTCCAGCACCGCGGGCACGGCGTGCAGTGACACCACCGTCGCCACCAGCGCCACGGCCAGCAGCCCGTGCCGCGGCCGGGCCGGCCACAGCGCACCGGCAAAGGCCACCACCAGCAGCGCCGCCCCCACCAACGTCGCCTGCGGCAGTACGGAGACCAGCCCGAGGCCGCCCATGCCGTCCAGATCGGCCTCGCCCATCCGGCTCACCGGCACCCAGTACAACGCGAGCGCGACACCGAGGACCAGCCACAGCCCCAACGTCACCCCACGCCCGCGCCCGCGCCTCGCCGCGTCGGCCTTCTCGGGTCTCGGCTGAGGCGCCGGCGCGTCGGCTCGGTCGCCGGGGCGCCGAGTGTCTTCCGGGAAGCCGGGGCCGACGGCCGAACCGGCGTGGTTCGGTGGCCCGTAGCGCTTGTTCCAGCGGTGTTCCTGGTGGTCGCCCTGCGGCGGAGCCGCATGTCCCAGCCCCATGCGGATGCCGAGCGCCAGTGTGTCGTGGTCGAGCGTGGAGCGCAGCGCCCAGTGGGTGCCGAAGCGCGGGTCGGGCTCGCCTCGCCGTCGGTGCCGGGGGCCCGGTCCGCGGTCGCCGTGGACGGCGAGATCCGCGAGGTCGCCGTCGGGCGCGGTGTCGAGCTCGGGCGGCAGCGGCGGAACGGCGTACGCGGGGGACACGCCGGGCCCGGCGTACGCGGGGGACACCGCGGGCCGCGCCCTGAGCACCCCGCGCAGCTTGACCGCCGCGATGGCCGCGATCACCGACAGGCTGGAGATCTCGGCGACCCCCGCCCCCGTCAGCCCCATGCGCGGGAGCAGCACCAGGGTCAGGCCCAGCACCAACACACACAGCAGACCCTGCAGATAGGCCAGCCCCGAGGTGCGGTTCTGCGCGCGCAGCACCGCGAAGTACACCTCGATTGAGACCCGCAGCGCCGCCCCCACCGCGAGCCACCGCAGCAGCGGCGCGGCCGCCTGCGCGTACCCGTCCCCGAACACCCCGAGGATCTGCGGGGCGAAGACGAAGAGGACGAGACAGGCCGGGATCATGATGCGCGCCATCCGGCGCAGCGCCGCGCGGCAGTTCTCCGCGAGCCGGGCCGGGTCGTGCGAGCCCTCGACGGTCAGCGACGCGCCCATGTTGATGGCGAGCAGGTTGGTCGTGCCGCCGATGGTGGTGGTGATGTAGAAGTACGCGTTGTCGGCCGCGCTGACCTGCGAGGCGACGATCACCGGCACCGCGTAGACCACGGCCAGCGAGAAGAGCGACCCGGTGCAGTCCCCGGCGAGGAAGCGACCCATCTCCCGGTGGGTCGCGGGCCGCGCCGACTCCCGCGTCGCCTCGACGTGCCGGGGCACCAGCCGGCGGAACACCAGCCAGCCCAGCGGCACCGCGGACACCGCGATCGAGGCGACCCAGGACACGAACACCCCGGCCGTCGGGATCGCCGCGGCCAGTGCGACGAGCAGCAGCAGCTTCGCCGCCGAGAACACGGTGTTGCCCACCGGCACCCAGAACGCGTTGCGCAGCCCGGTGAGCACCCCGTCCTGGAGGGTCAGCAGCGACCACCCGACAACCGCCGCGATGAAGCCGAGGCCGTGGAGGGACCCGTGCAGAAAGCGGTACGAGGGCCCCCACGTATCGAGCGTGAGCAGGAAGACCCCCGCCGCCACCGCGACGACCACCGAGCTGCCCGCGTACGTACGGAGGACCAGCCGCCCGGTCGTGCCCCCGGCGACCGGGATGAAACGGGCCAGCGCCCCGGTGAGGGTCACGGCCGTGACCCCCGCGAGGAGCTTCATCGCGGCGATGGCCGCCGAGCCCTGGCCGACCGCGTCCTCCGTGTAGTAGCGGGCCGCGGCCAGCCAGAAGCCGAGGCCGAGGACCGCCGAGATGCCCGTGTTCAGCATCAGCGCATAGGCGTTGCGGAACAGCTGGTTGCGATCGCCGCCGCCGCGGTCGCTGCCGTGGTCGCCGCGGCGGCCGGCGCGCCCAGCGGGCGCCGCAGCCTCCGCCGCCCGGTGGGTGGACTTCTCTGCCCGGGTGGTCGTATCGGACACGGGCTCAGCGCACCTTCCCCCATACCTGACGTGATACCTGGCGTGATCTGCGGACCAGGGCGTACCCCTTGGTGAGAGCCCGGTCCCGGGCGAAACGCCGGCCGATTGCCCGGCCGGTGACCAACTGCTCGAACTCCTTGACGCGGGTGGTGCGGCCGACCGTCACCCGCCGCAGGGCGTACGGGCCCTGGCGGCGCGCCGCGAGGCCGTTGCCCACCACGAGCCCCACGCCGAACCCGGCCGCGCGCACCGTGCGGCGCACCCGGCGGCTGGAGTAGCCGTAGGGGTAGGCGAAGGACACCGGCGGGCGGCCGAGCTCGTCGGTGAGGATCTCCCGGCAGCGCAACACCTCGAACCACAGCCGCTCGTCGTCGAGCTGGTCGAGCTGCGGGTGGCTGTGGCTGTGCCCGCCGATCTCGAGACCCGCGGCCGCGAGCGTGCGCAACTGGTCCCAGTCGAGCATGAAATCGAGCGCGCCGCCCGTGTCGTACGGGCCGCGCAGCCAGCCGGTCGAGGCGAACAGCGTGGCCGTGAAGCCACGCGTTTCCAGCGTGGGGAGGGCGTACCGGTGCACGCCCTCATAGCCGTCGTCGAAGGTGATCAGCACGGGCTTGTCCGGCAGCGCCGCACCGCCACGCCAGGCGGCGGCCAGCCGCCCGCAGGTGACCGGCGTGAACCCGCGCGCGCCGAGCAGCTCCATCTGCTCGGCGAACGCGCCCGGCGAGACGGACAGTCCCCGCGTCGCGCGCGCGGGAGCGTGTGCCACGGCGTGGTACATCAGTATCGGCACGTGCCCGTTCATGTGCGGCCTCCCACGCGGGAGGAGCCCGAGCGCCGCCCGCACGCCGTCCGTGGGCGGGCTGCGTGCTGGTATGTCACGCTGACGCGGCCCACGCGCGGGCGGGCAGCGCTGCGCGCCGGCTCCGCTGTCCCGGGTCGGCTCGCCGGGGCGTGCCGGAAGGTTGGGCGGGGCCGGGGTCGGGAGCGTGCGAGCGGGTGTGCCACGCCGATGTGGCCCACGCCCGTGCGCGTTGCGCCGCACGCCGCCTTCACCGTTCCGGGTCGGCCCGCTGAGCCCAGCCGCGCCGTTGGACGAGACCGGGGCCCAGACCGTGTGAGCGGGCGCGTTGCGCCACGCGGCGCCTCCACCGTCCCTCCCTGGCCCACCCGGCCCGTCGGGTGCGGGCCACGGCTGGACTGTGTGGGGCGGGCGAACGTATCGAGGCGCGCGGGGGGCTGGGGTCTGTCGGTCATGCCGCCCCCTCGTGTGCCTCTGTGTACGGCTTGCCGTGGGTGTCCTGCCGCGTCGGCTCAGCCGGGCGCGCTCCCGCGCCGGTCGTCCCGGTGCCCGCCTCGGGGACCGGGGGCACCGCGAAGCGGGCGCCGCCTGCTCCGGGGGCGCGGGAGGCGCCCACCACGTAGCCGCTCGCCGCCGCGGCGGCCCCGGCCACGATCGCGCCCGCGCGGCCCGCGCCGCCCGGCCTGCCGAGGAGGGCGTCGCGCAGGCCGCGGGCGATGCCCGCGGGGAGTACGCGGGTGGTGTAGCGGCGCTCGGTGGACAGGCCCGCCTGGGCTCCTACGCTGCGGGCGACCAGGGCCTTGGACAGGCCCTCGGCGTAGGCGCGGGCGCGGAAGTAGGCGAACCGCTCGCGGGCGGGCGGGACCTTGTGGTGGATCACGGCGCGGTCGTCGATGAGCAGCACCGCGTCCGGCCGGGCGCGGGTGAGCCGGATGCACAGCTCGGTCTCCTCGCAGCCCAGCGGCCGCTTGTCGCCGTCCCGCCCGATGCCGGTCGCGAAGCCGCCGGTGAGTTCGAAGGCCTCGCGGCGGAAGGACGCGTTGCCGCCGAAGACGTTGCGCACCCGGACCCGGCCGGGCGGCAGCCCCCGGTACGTACAGCCGACGACCCAGTCGAACTCCTCGGGGAACCAGGGCGGGCGGCGGCGGGAGGCCCACAGCGGGACGGTGCGCCCGCCGACCGCCAGCACCGCCGGGTCGGCGTAGGCGGCGGCGAAGTGGTGCAGCCAGTCGCGTTCGGCGACGGCGTCGTCGTCGAGGAAGGCGATCACCTCGCCGGTGGAGGCCGCTATGCCGGTGTTGCGGCCCGCGGACAGGCCGCGGGGGCCCGCGTTGGCGAGCACCCGCACCTCCTCCTTACGACCGCCCGCACCTGGACCGTAGCCGTAATGGGTGGTCAGACGGCGCAGCAGACCGGGGTTGTGGTCGACCACGAGGAGCGTCTCGTGGGCGGGCAGCGACTGGTCCCGCACCGAGTCCACCGCCGCGAGGATGTCGTCCCAGCGCTCCTCGGTGTAGACGCAGATCACCACGGAGATCCGCGGCCGAGCGGGGAGCGCGGTCACGACAGCTCCCCTCGGACCGTCGCGGGCGCCAGCGCGGGGTGGCGCCGCCGCCGCTTGGCGCCCCGCTCGCGCAGGATCACCCTCAGCACGCGCAGCCCGTCGCGCACGGCCCGCAGATTGCTGACGCCGTGGATGCGCTCGTACTCGTGGCTGGGGATCTCCTGGACCCGCAGGCCCGCCTTGACCACGCGGATGTTCATCAGGGTCTCTACCTCGAACCCGGCGCAGTCCAGCGCGATCTCGTCCAGGCAGTGGCGCCAGAAGGCGTTGTAGCCGTAGCACAGGTCGGTGTAGCGGGCGCCGAACTTGTGGTTGACCAGCGAGGTCAGCGCGCGGTTGCCGAGCCTGCGGATCGGCGTCATGTCGTCCGTGCCGCCGCCGTTGGCGAACCGCGACCCCTTGGCGAAGTCAGCGCCGGAGACCAGCGCGGACACATAGCTGACGATCTCGCCGCCGTCGGCCGAGCCGTCCGCGTCGACCATCACCACGATCTCGCCGGTGCAGGCCGCGAATCCGCTGATGAGCGCGTCGCCCTTGCCCTTGCCGCGCTGCGGTACGACCTTCACTCCCGGCCACAGCTCTCGGGCCACCCGGACCGTGTCGTCCGTGGAATTCCCGTCCACGAGTACGACCTCATGGATCCAGGCGGGCAGCGTCTTGAAGACGTACGGAAGGTTCTCGGCTTCGTTCATGGCCGGAATCACGACGCTCACCGGCGGCGCGATCGCGAGATGAGAGGACACCGGGCGATACCGGTGCGGTCCATTTTTCGATGCGGATTCGCTTTCCGGCACGGATTCGCTTTCCGGTGCGTCCGGGTGCACAGAGGAGCTCATTGCTGTTTTCCCTCTCGTCCGGTGGACCGTCCGCCCCGGGCGGTCCGTTGGGTTATCCGGTTCGAAAGGGGGGTTCTCACCCGCCCCTGACGGCTCGACGGCATGGCGGCATGACGACGTAACGGCATGACGACATGGACAGCCGACAAGGCCGAGCGAGCTGGCTGGCGTTACTTGCCTCGCGGCCCGCGTCGCGGCATTCCTGAGCAGCACAAGCACAGGACAGCCGGGCGCGGCACCCCCCTACCGCGGTCCCGCCCCGGAATCCATCGCGACGTTCGAGCCCTCCCCTGGAGCCGCCATGATGATGGTTCCGACACGGGTGTTACTACGACGGTATTTACCCTGATTACTCTAGGGCAAGAGCAATCACCCCAAACACCCCCTTTGGTAAATGCGTTCGTCAATTCTTGGCCCGGATACTGCCCAATCGCTTGAGCAGCCGATCGGCCGGCCCGAAGAGCTCCGGCCGGGAAAGCACCGTATTGCGCAGCACCCGAATCGGGGCGCGCCGCGCCCGGTGCCCCAGCGCCACGGGATGGCGGCGCGTCACCCACCCCTCCGACACGCTGAGATCACGTGTTTTCAGGGAGTTCTTGTATTCTTTCTCACCGCGCCCGAGATCGAGATAGGCCAGCCCCTGCGCGGCCGCCCCCTCGGCCATGCGCAGATGCAGCACCAGCCCGGGCGAGTATTTCGCGAACGCCGTGTCGTACGCCGGGAACCAGCAGGCCAGCACGCGCTCCGAGCGCAGCCCGAAATGCGCGGCCACCGGCTGCCCGGCGCAGTAGAGCACCGAAAGCAGCCCGGCGAACGAGGTGGTGCGCGTGTGGAAGAGCTGCTCCACCAGGTGGGTGATCCAGGTGCGGGCGAAGCGGTCGCTGCGCCCCGTCCTGCGGTACTGCGCGGACTTCCAGCCGATCAGTGTGCGCAGCGCGGCCGGATCGCGCTCGTCGTGGACGTACCGCACCTCGCCGACGTCCCGGCCCAGCTTGCGCTCCTTGGCGAGCGTGGTGCGGGCGAACTTGGGCGAGCGGGCGCGCAACTGGGCCAGATACGCCTCGAAGCCCTGCTCCACGTCGATCACCGGGGAGGGAAAGGAGCCCCGGGCCCCCACCTCGAAGGGCTTCTGTCCCTCCATCAGGTGATCGAATTCCCAGACCGCGAGCCCGCAGGCCTGCAGCAGCTCGCGCGCCTCCCACTGGAATCCGGGCCGGTGCATCAGGCCCTGCGAGTCCGAAAGGCCCAGGCCGATCGCCCGCCCCACACCGAGCCGGGTCCGCTGGAACGGGAAGAACGCCACGGGCTCGTCTTCTTCGCGCACCACCGCGATCCGTACCCCGCGTCTGCAGCGGCCGAGGGCCAGCGTGAACTCCGGGGCGAGAAAGGGGTTTGCCAGCTCGGGCGCGCCCAAGAGGTGCGCCTGCGTCTGGATGGCCGTCCAGGCCGCCCGGTCGGCGGCCGTGAGTTCGCCGGGGCGGTACACGCCGATGTCCACGTCTCATCCCTGACTTCTCATCCCTGACTGTTCGTCGTGCGGCGACTGTTCGTCGTGCGGCGGCGACGGCGACGCGCGTGGGCCTCCCGTACCGACAGGAAGAGCGCCAAGCTCACCGCAGTGACCGCCAGCACGCCCCCGCGCACCGACCACACATGCAGAGCGAGCATCGCCTGCGCGACCAACAGATCCAGCGCGAGCGCGCCCACGCCCGCGAGCACCGCCCGGGCCGCCCCGTCCAGCCCGCGCAGCGCGCCCCCCAGGGTCGACGCGGGCGCCATGACAAGGAAGAAGAGAGTGAGGGGTGCGCGCAGCGGCGAGTCGATGTCCGCGAGCGTGAGCGCGGCACCGGTCCCTCCGATGCCGACGGCGACCCCCACGAGTACTGCCGGGAACCGCACACCTTCTGGGCTCTTGTCACTGTTGGTCTGCATTGGCGACTTTGCCCCTCGAAGCGCCGGATGCCGGGCTTAAATGTCGCGCAGGCGGAGGAGGCCCGTCAAGATGCGGCAGATGTGCGAACGGGCAAGTCACAGACGTGAGTTGACAGTTCCGTTTGGCGTGCAACGGCGTGCGCGGGTGGCGCGTGACCGGCTTGCGACGCCGACATGAGGGAAGTTCATCGCCTCGACCGGAATATTTTCCTAACTACACGCATAGACCCTTGGTTTCGGCGGGATGACATAGCCATGCCACGCCAACGGCAACGACGCAACGCGGCGGCGGGGCAGACGGTTTCGAACACGATTGCCCCTTTCGGGGGAGGTCGTGTCGCAACAGCATCGGCAGCAATCCTGCTAAGGGAGACTGAATGAAACTGTCCAGACTCACGGCCACCGCAAGCGCCTTCGCCGTCGGTGTCGTCCTCGCCTTCACCGGGGCCGGCGCGGCTCAGGCCGCGGAGAGCGCCGCAGGGCCCGCCTATGTGGCGCTCGGTGACTCCTACTCATCCGGTGTCGGCTCCGGCAGCTACGACTCCGCGAGCGGCAGCTGCAAGCGCAGCACCAAGTCCTACCCCAAGCTCTGGGCCGCCGCGCACGCCCCCTCGAGCTTCAGCTTCACCGCCTGTTCCGGCGCCAAGACCGGTGACGTCCTGAACAACCAGCTCGGCCCGCTGAACTCCAGCACCGGCCTGGTCAGCATCAGCATCGGCGGCAACGACGCCGGCTTCGCCGACGTCATGACCACCTGTGTGCTGCCCGGCGAGGCCAACTGCCTCACCGCGGTCGCCAACGCCCGCAGCTACGCCCAGAACACCCTGCCCGGCAAGCTGGACCAGGTCTACGACGCCATCCACGCCAAGGCCCCGAACGCCCGTGTCGTCGTTCTCGGCTACCCGCGCTTCTACAAGCTCAAGGGCGACTGCGTCGCGGGGCTCACCGAGAGCGAGCGCACCGCGATCAACAACGCCTCGGACTACCTGAACTCCGTCACCAAGGGCCGCGCCTCCGCCCACGGCTTCTCCTTCGGTGACGTGGCCACCCCGTTCACCGGGCACGAGATCTGCTCCGGGAGCGAGTGGCTGCACAGCGTCACCTGGCCCATCGACGAGTCCTACCACCCGACCGCCGCGGGCCAGTCCGGCGGCTACCTGCCCGTCCTGAACGCGGCTGACGGGATCTGATCAGCTGTTTGAACTATCGCTTCGCCACCACATGAGAGCGGAAGGCCCCGGACGTCCGTCCGGGGCCTTCTCGCGTGCCGGCTCCGTAGCCCGCGCACCTGTCGACACGGCGTCAGCCCAGCGTCGTGGCCGCCCCCCTGAGCACCAGCCCGCAGCCCAGTACCAGCACCACGGCCGCGGTGCCCACGGGCGAGGCGCGATGCATGAGGCGCAGTACGCGCTGGCCGCGGCCCCCGTCACCGGCCCGGGCGGCCAGCCGCTCCGTGGCCCGCCGCCCCAGGCGCACCACCGCGATCCCGGCCAGCGTGAGCGTGAGCGCGAGCCCCGCCCCGTACGCCAGCACCAGCAGAAACCCGAACCACGCCTGCCCGAGCGCGGCCGCCCCCACGAGGACGACCACGGCGGACGGGCTGGGCACAAGCCCGCCGGCGAAGCCGAGGAGGAGGGTGCCGCGCAGAGTGGGGCGGCCGGAGGGGAGGGGGTGGGAGTGGGTGAAGCCGCCGTGAGAGTGGACGTGCTCGTGCTCGTGTTCGTGTGTGTGGCTGTGCCCGTGCTCGTCGTGATGGTGATGGTGTGCGGGAGCGCGCTGCCGCAGTGCCTTGCGCAGCAATCCCGCCCCGGCCAGCGCCACGAGCACCCCGCTGGCGATGCCCAGCCACGCGATCACCGAAGGCGCGGCCGCCGAGCCCGCCGTGACCAACAGGCCCAGCGCGAAGACCCCGAGGGTGTGAGTGACCGTCACCGAGGCGCCCAGCGCAAGCACATCGCGCAGCGCGCTGCGCCCGCCCGCCGCCGCGGCCGCCGCCATCAGCGTCTTGCCGTGGCCGGGCGCGAGCGCGTGCATCGCGCCGAGCAGCATGGCGGTCGCGAACGCGGTCACGGCGAAGAAGGGTGTGATGTCGTGCCGCGCCACCAGGTTGGTGAGCGCCTGCGTCCAGCGGTCCACGCCACGTGGCAGCACGGAGCTGCCGGGCGGCTCGGACTGTTCGTCCCGTGACTCGGCGAGCGCGGCGCCGCCCGGCGCGGTGCGCAGCGCGGCGGTCCGCTCGTCCGGCGGCGAGGACAGCTGGTCCTGCGGATAGCGGGTCAGCCGCCGCGAGGCGGAGGATGCGGGCACGTCGGAGGCCGCGAGCGTCATCCGGTCCCCCCGCGCGGTCATCTCACGCCAGCCGGGCCCCGTGCCGATGTCCGCCGGACGGTACGCGAGCGAGGCGTGGCCGTCGCGCGGCAGCACGGCGGTCAGCCGGCACTCGACGCGCAGCGTCGGCAGACCGGCCTGCCCCGCCCGCGACCGCGCCTGCGCGCCCTCGCTCCGTACGGACACCGACTGCCCCCGCACCGTCAGCCGCGCGTCCCGTGCCGCGCTCGCGCAGCGCCGGTCGGCCCAGGCGTCCAGCTCGGGGCGGGAGAGCTCGTCGTCGCCGTCCTGGTCGATCCGCGGTTTCGCCTGGGCGGCCGGGATCTCGGCGAGGTCCTCCACATGGTCGACCCGCAGTGCGCCCGGCGCGACGACCAGCCCGTCGTAGCGGTTGACGGTGAAGTTCCCGAGCGGATGCGCTTCGGCGGCCCCGGCGGGCAGCATCACCATGGCGGCCGCCCCGAAGAGCACGGACGCGGCGGCGCCGATGCGGCGGGCGCGCCGGATCAGCCGGTTCATGAACGGGTACCTCCTGCGGTGCGGATGGGTCGGTGCGGATGGGTGGCTGCGGGTGCGGGTGCGGGCGGGCCGGGCGGGTTGGTACCCCCGCCCGGCCCGCGGCCCTGCCGCGCGGAAGGCGAACCCGCAGTGCGCGGGCCCCCGGGCGCCTCGGCTGGACGGCCCCTCCCGGTCGTTCGGGCGGGCGAGTGGCGCGGTCCGGGCATGCCGGGTGTGAGCCGGGGCGGGAGGCGTCCCCGGGCGCGCGGCGCGCCCGGTGCTCGGCGGATCGGGGCCCAGGGCAGGGCCCACCACGCGGCGGAGCCGCATATCGACAGGGGCCGGGAAGGGGCGGGGCAGGCGGGCAGCAGCCGTTTGCGGCCCTGCTGCCCGGCCGCCGCGGGGACGGCCGGGTGGTCGGTCATCGTGTGCCGCCCAGGCCCTTCAGCGCCGCCTTCGCCGCGCGGGCGCCCGTGAGGGAGAAGGCCGGGTTGAGGTCGAGGGCGTCGGTGAGGTGGCGGCGGGCGGACGCGGTGTCGCCGAGGGACTTCTCGATGACCCCCCGGTGGTAGAGGAAGGACGCGTTGCGATACCCGGGCGCCGCGGCGGACTTGGCGTAGGTCAGGGCCTCGCGGTCGCGGCCGGCCCGGTGCAGCGCCCAGGCCAGCGCGTCGGCGGTGTGCACGCTGTGCCGGCGGCCCCACTCGGCGCGGGCCGCCCGCAGCGCTTCCGTACGGTCGCCGTGGTCGGCGGCGATCAGCGCGCTGTCGAGGTCGGTCGCCACCCCGTTGGCCCGCGCCAGGTCGATCCAGGTGGCGGCCACGGCGTACTGCTCCCGGGCCCGTGTCCGGTCACCGCGCGCCTCGTACACCTCGCCGAGGGCGGCGAGTTCGGCGGGCAGCGGGTAGCGGCGTACGACCTCTTCCAGGTCGCGGGCCGCCGCGTCGAGGTCGCCGACCGCGGCGCGGGTGCGGCCGCGGCCCTCCAGGGCGGGGAGGTGGCCGGGCTCGGCGCGCAGCGCGTCGGCGAAGTGGCCGCGCGCCCGGGGGAACTGGCCCTGGCTCCAGGCCAGCTGCCCGAGGGCCGTGGCCACGTACGCCACGTCCCCGGGCGCGGTCGCCGACTTCCGCGCGCGCAGCAGCACGCGGCGGGCGCCGCCCGGGTCGCCGCGCAGCTCCAGGACGTAGGCGAGGCGGGTGAAGACGGGGATGCCGGGGCGCAGCGAGTCGGCGCGCCTGGCCGCGGTGTACGCCTCGTCGTACCGGCCGAGTTCGACGAGCGCGTCCACCCGGACGGCGAGCGCCCGCTCGCTGTACGCGTTGACCTTCAGCGCCCGGTCGGCGTCCCGCAGCGCGCCGGGGAAGTCGTGGCGCGCCGCGGCGAGCGCGGCGCGCCCGGCGAGGGCCGGGTCGTTGTCGCGCGGCTGGGCGGACAGGGAGCGGGCGAGGGCCTTCTGCGCCCGGGGGTAGCGGGTGGGGTCCCCGGTAGTGCGGGCCTGCTCGACGTAGGCCGCGCCGAGCGTGGCCCAGCCGGCCGCGTCCTTGGGCTTGGCGCGCAGATGGGCCTGGAGCGCGCTGACGCTCTTCCCCAGGTCCTCGGAGCTGACCCGGTCGAGCGCCGTCCGGCCGGCGGGCAGCACGGCGGTGGTCCGTGTGCCGGACGGGCGGTCATCCAACCCGCCGACGGCGAACGCGGCGACCGTGAGCCCGGTCGCGAGCGTGACGACGGCGGCGGCGGTGCGGACGAGGTGCCGGACGGGCATGACGGCTGCCTTTCGGATGCGGCTTCTCGGGGCTTCGGGCTTCGGGCTTCGTCGCGTTCGGAACTTCGGGGCTTCTGAGCGCTTTGGGGGCGTTCAGGGTTCGGGTGCCGGTGCTACCGGGGTGTACGTACGGAAGCGGGCCCGTGCTCGCCGGTCCGGGCCGGTGGGCGCGTTTTCTTCTCGAACGCGCCCACCGGCCGGTGCGCGGGACCGACCCCCGCCGCACGCCGTCAGTGCCTGCGCGTGTGCACCCGCACCAGCCGGCGGCGGCGCCGGCGCCAGGTCAGGCCGACGGCCAGCAGCAGCACCGCCGCGCCGCCCGCGGCCGCGGACGTGGCCAGCAGGGTGTTGTTGTCCTCGGTGGAGGTGGTGACGATGCCGGAGCCGCCGTTCAGCAGGGTGCGGCCGTTCGTCGCGGTCGTGGCGCTCTTGGTGGAGTTCTTGACGTCCGAGCCGGAGTTGGGCAGCCCGACGTACGGGAAGTAGCCGCCGAACTTCTGGTCGGCGTTCGCGTCGACCGCGTCGCCCAGGTCGTTCTTCTCGCCGAGCAGCTCGCCCTCGACGACCTGCAGCGCGATGTCCAGGACGTCGTCGGTCAGCCGGCGGCCGTTGGGGAAGCCGGCCTGGTCGCCGTCGAGGACGCCGAGGCGCTTGGGCTTGTGGGTCGGCTTGATCGAGGTGTTCAGCCGCAGCATTTCGGAGGCCTTGACCCCGTCGACCTGGTTGAGGTCGGCCACTCCGGTGAGGAAGACCTGCTCGAGGTCCTTGCGCGGGGTGTCAGGCGCCTTGATCTTGAAGATCTGCTCGATCAGCTTGGGCAGTTCGGGGTCGTCCACGTTGTCCAGGAACTGCGCGTCGTCCTTGGGCTCCGAGGCGTTGAACTTGTCCTTGTCCTTGCGGGGGTTGACGACCTCGTTGACCAGCGGCATGCCGAGCCGCGAGACCTGGGTGTAGCCACCGTAGGCGTCCGCGCGCCGCGTGGTCGACCACACGCCGATCACCGGCTGCTCGTGGGACTCGCGCACCTGGTCGCTGGGCACCTGGAGGGCGAGGGACTGGACGTTGTAGCCCTTGAGGGTGTCGTTGCCGACCTCGGAGAGGTCGCCGCCGTAGAGCAGGTCGAACACCCGCAGGTCGGCGAAGAACGGGTCGTCGGCCTGGCCGGCGAAGGCCGTGGCGCCGCCGTACACCTTGCGCACGGCCTGGTCGCGCAGGGTCTTGTAGTCCGGCATGGACGCCTTGCCCACGTTCGAGGGGGCCACGACCAGATCGTCCGCCACCTTCGTGCGGTCGACGGCCTTGCCGTGGCGCATCTTGATGAGCTCGATGTCGTACGTCTGGAAGAAGTTCAGGTCCTGGTCGTCGAGGGAGGTGACCGGGCCGGTGTTGTAGAGGAACGTGTCCTCGTTGCGGACGTGGTCCTTGAAGGTCCAGCGGTAGATCAGGTCTTCCCGGGCGTCCCCGTCGTTGTCGACGCGCAGGTCGTACTGGGCGTCCTCGGCGAACTTGTAGAAGTTCGGGCCGCCCGACGGGTCCTGGAACGGCAGGAAGTTCGCGACCAGCGTCGTCGTGTCCGCCTTGTCGGGGCTCACGAACGCGTAGACGTCGGTGGTGTCGTACTCCGGCTGGCCCGAGATCAGCGGGGCCTCCCGGTGGCTGGAGGCCTCCGCCTCCCCGGGCCCGAGCGCGGCCACACCGGCCGCCGCGAGCCCTCCCGCGGCCAGCGCTCCGCACACGAGCGCGGCCACACTCCTCTTGGTGATTGAGGTCATCTGGGTCGGTCCTTCGTACGTGTGGTGGACAGGCTGACGTCGGCTATTCGGAGCGGTCGGCCGACCGGATTGGTGGGTCGGCGGATTTTTTTCGGCGGGCGTCGCGAAGCGACCGGAGACGGGGCAGCTGAGACGGATGGCAGGAAGCGGGGTTTGCCGCGTGAGTGTGGAGCAGACGGGAGAGCGGGGCCCGGTACGCGGGTGGGTGGACGGCCAGGAGCGTGCGGGTGAGCGTCGCGGCCCGGACGACCTGCTGCCGCTGGTCGCCGGCGGGGACCACCGTGCGTTCGAGGAGCTGTACGGCATGGTGTCGGGGCCCGTGTACGGACTGGTGCGGCGCGTGCTGCGGGACCCGGCGCAGTCCGAGGAGGTCGCGCAGGAGGCGCTGCTGGAGGTCTGGCGCACCGCCGCGCGCTTCGACCCGCGCCGCGGTTCCGCGCTCGCCTGGATCCTCACCCTCGCCCACCGCCGCGCCGTGGACCGGGTGCGGTCGGCCCGCTCGGCGGCCGACCGCGAGGCGCGGGTCGGCGGGCAGGCGGAGGGCCCGGCCTTCGACCAGGTGGCGGAGGCGGTCGAAGGGCGTCTTGAGCGCGAGTGGGTACGCGGCTGTCTGACCCGACTCACCGAATTACAGCGGCAGTCGGTCACCCTCGCGTACTACGAGGGGTACTCCTACCGGGAGGTGGCGCATCGGCTGGCCGTACCGCTGGGGACGGTCAAGACGCGGATGCGGGACGGGCTGACCCGGCTGCGTGAGTGCTTGGGAGCGGCGGTATGACCTCCAACCGGTCCACCGACCGGCCGACCGACCGGACCCCGGCGTACCGGGGCGGCAGGGGGCGCAAGGCGCACGCCCTGGCGGGTGCGTACGCCCTCGACGCGCTGGAGCCCAAGGAGCGGCGACGGTACGAGCGGCATCTGGCCCGCTGCCCGGGCTGCGCCCAGGAAGTGCGCGACCTGGCACAGGGCGCGGTGCGGCTGGCGCGCGCGGTGGCCGCCCCGGCGCCGCCCCACATGCGGCAGCGGGTGCTGGCGGCCGCCCACGCCACCCCACAGGAGGCGCCCTCGGCGGCGGACGGCGGATACGCCGTGCCGCCCGCGCGCGCCGCTCACGCGGGCCGCTCCGGGCCCGGCGGGCGGCGGGCGCGCGGCGGGGGCCGCCCGTTCCCCTCCTTCCGGCGCCCCGCGTTCGGTCCGCGGATCGCCGCGGCCGCGGGCGTGCTGTCCCTGATCGCGGCGGTCCTGATCGGCGTCGAGCTGGTCCGCACCCGCGACCAGCTCGACCGGGAGCGGGGCGCGACGCGCGCCGTCGAGCAGGTGCTGTCGGCGCCGGACGCCCGCGGCGTCAGCGGGCGCGACGCCCAGGGCCGCGGCATCAACGCCGTCACCTCGCGCCGCCTCGGCGCGGCCGTGGTCACCGTCTCCGGGCTGCCGACGCCGCCCGACGGGCGGACGTACCAGCTCTGGATGATCGACGCCCCGCCGGGAGGGTCCGGCGCGCCCCGCTCGGCCGGTCTCCTGAAGGGCAGCGGGGAAGGGACGTCACTGGTCACGGGCGGCTTCGGCGCGCACACCGAGCGCCTGGCGGTGACCTTGGAACCGGACGGCGGGTCAGTCCGTCCCACCACCAATCCGGTCGTGCAACTCGCCCTCGGTGATCCATGATTCGTGATGGACGCGTCAACGCCCTTGACGCGGAGGTGAATCAGCGACCTGGGGTGCGTGGGTGACGGCTTGCCGAGGTAGGGTTACTCTGCCCGGGGCGGGTGCCCTCGACGGGTGGGGAGTGACATGGAGCAGATAACAGTACGCAGCAGGCCGCGAGTGCCTGCCATCAACTGCGGGAGCGGGTCGACCAGCGCCCGCCTCGACCGCCATCTCGCGGTGCTGGGCGGCCCTGCCGTGCCGCAGCGGGAGGCCGAGGGCGCGACCGTGCTGATGCAGGAGCTGACCGCGCGGGACCACGCGCGCACCGAGCGGAACAAGGGCGCCAGGGTCTCGCTGTTCGCGCCGCTGCGGCGGCTGCGGCGTTCGCTGTTCGGCAGCCGCCGCTGAGCCTTTCGGCGCGCCCGGCCTGCCCGACTCGTTCCAGTCGGCCCGGGCAGGCCGGTCGGCCCGGTTGACCCGTCCCCAGGGCCCGCCGCGGTCGCCTGCCGCCCGCGACACCCGTCTCGTCGTCCGCATCCCGGGCACGGAGAATCCGGCTCCGCTCCAGCCGGTGAGCCCGTGCCCGCACACGGCATGGCGTCACCCCGGGATGCGGACCGCGACGCGCGCGGAGGTACGCCGCATACGTACCCGTCCTCGCCCCGGAGGCGCGTGCGCATCGGCCATGAGCGACCGTCCGTACGACACGCATCTGGCTTTCAGACCAGGGCGAACTGCCCGCCCGGGCCCTCCTCGTGATGATCCAGCACGGACGCCGGACGGCGGGCCGTGTCGGGCACCGGCAGCACGCCCGCCTCACCCAGCTCCGCCCGGCCCATGCGCGGCCCGGCGGCCAGCCGTTCGGCCAGCGCCCGCCGCGCCGGGCGCAACTCGGCGAGCAGCGCCAGCACGGTGATCAGCTCCAGCAGCTCGGAGGTCCACTCGCGCGGCCAGGCCGCCGGGACGACGGCCTCCAGCGTGCCGGGCTCGCCGCGGGCCGTACGGCGCTCGAACCAGGTCTCAAGGACGCGCGCCCCGCCCGCGTGGAACTCCCACGCGCGGCGCGGCACCGGTGAGATCCGCCCCTCGCCGAGGTGCAGGGCCGCCTCGTCCGGGTCGTACGCGAGGGTCTCGGGCAGCCCGCGCGCGGGGAGCGCGGCGCGTACGTAGGGGCGCTGGCCGCCCGGCATGCGCGGGCGTTCGCCGCTGTGCGCCCCGCGCATATGCAGCCACAGCGCCCGGCGGCCCAGCTCCACCCCCGCCTCCCAGGTCTCGGGGTCGGCGGCCAGCGGCACCGCGCAGCCCTCAGGGCGGTGACCGGCCACCGCGGCGACCCAGGCCAGGAAGTCCTCGGCCGCCACCGGCCGGGCCAGCTCGGCCGCGAGGTGGTCGAGCAGCCCCGGCGCCAGGTTGGGCTCGCGGCCGCCGGGCCGGCGGTAGAGGGGCCGGATCCGCCCGGGGCGGCCCGCGGGGGAGTGGCCGTCCGGCAGCAGTGCCGAGAACGTCAGCGTCGGGCCCGGGTCGGGACCGGTTCCCTCGACGGCGTGGATCTGCCGCTCGTCGGCGACTCGCCACAGCTCCGGCCGGGCGGCGTCGATCAGCCGGTGGTCGGGGATCAGCCATTGCTGGTCGTACGGCCCGTGGGCGACTTGCACCGGCTCGGGGCAGGGCCCGCGCTCGCCCGCCAGAGGGGCGGTGGAGGTCCGCTGCCCGGGCAGCTGGGGCACGGCGCTGTGCAGCGTACGGGAGCGGGTCGGCCGGAACAGCGCCGCCCGCCCGGCTTCGTCACCGGCCCCGACCAGCCGCTCCCAGCGCGCCTTGAGCACCGCCGGGTCCGCGCCCATCACCCACGCCCGGCCCAGCCGCAGCGGCCCCACCGCCCAGGGCATGAGGTCCGCCAGCAGCGGTGCGTCGGCCCATACGGCCCGGTCGGCCTCGGTGGCCTGTGTCGCCGTCACACCGCAGCCCTTCCCCCGGCACGTGGTCCCACTCCCACCCCGCATCGTATCCGCGCCCCACCCAGCGCCCGCCGCCCGCCGAGCGCCCCCTCGCGCGCGACCGGGCCGCCCGTGCCCCGGCGGCGGTGGTGTCGCCCCCGCGACCCGCGGGGTTTGGGGGTGTGGCCGGAATCCCCCCACCGCGGCAGGGAACGTGTCACCTGCGGCTGCCGCGCGTCGGGGCGCCGGGGCGGTGCCGCCCGGCGGCTGCCAGGGCCCCAGCCGGGGCGAGGCCGGACGGGAGCACAGCTTGGCGCGCCGTACCCGAACCGCTCAGCCCGCGGCGGTCACCGCGCCTCGACCGTGACCGTGAACGAGAAGCGGTCCCCCCGGTAGCGGATGCGGGCCACGTCGACGGCCCGGCCCGTCTCGTCGTAGGTCACCCCCGTGTAGTGCAGGATCGGGCTGAGCAGCGGGACCCGCAGCAGGCGGGCGGTCTCCGGGTCGGCGAGACGGGCCTCGACGGTGTCCGTGATGCGGCTGATCCGGACGCCCACCGCGTCCCGCAGCACCTTGGTCATCGGCCAGCGCGCGAGGTCGGCCACGTCGATGCGCGCCGCGATCTCCGGGCGGACGAAGTTCTCGGCCCAGTTGGTCGGCTCGCCGTCCGCCGCGTCGCTCCGCAGCCGCCGGTAGGCCGTGGCCTCGCGCAGGCCCGGGAAGTGCTCCGCCAGCTCCGCCGGTACGGGGGCGGGCCCATGGCCGAGCACGGTCGTCCGCTCGCCGGACTGCTGCGCAACGATCGCGTCCACCGAGCCCAGCAGCCGTACCGGCGCGCCGCGCCGCGCGCTCGGCTCGATGAAGGTGCCGCGCCGCCGGTGGCGGCTGATGAGCCCCTCGGACTCCAGCTCCTTGAGCGCCTGCCGCATCGTCAGGACGCTGACGCCGTAGTGGGCGGCCAGCCGGTCCTCGGTGGGCAGGCGCAGCGGCTCGTGGGGGCCGCGGCCGAGTATGGAGGCCCGCAGGGACTGCGAGACCTGGTACCACAGCGGCAGCTTGCGGTTCAGGATGAGGGAGTCGGGGGCGAAGGCGGTCACCGGAAGTGCCGCTCCAGGCCCTGCCAGACGTCGTCGTACCCCTGCTGGAGGTGGCCCGCCTCCCGCGCCTGCCGGGTGGCCGTCACCGGCCAGCGGGTCTCGAACATGAAGGCCAGCCCGTCGTCGACCTTGCGGGGCGTCAGCTCTGCGCTGCTCGCCCGCTCGAACGTCTCCCGGTCGGGGCCGTGCGCGGACATCATGTTGTGCAGCGAGCCGCCCCCGGGTACGAAGCCCCCTTGGCCCGCGGTCTTGGCGTCGTACGCGCCCTCGATCAGGCCCATGTACTCGCTCATCACATTGCGGTGGAAGTACGGCGGGCGGAAGGTGTCCTCGCCGACCAGCCAGCGCGGGGCGAAGACGACGAAGTCGACGTTGGCCAGCCCCGGGGTGTCCGAGGGCGAGGTGAGGACCGTGAAGATCGACGGATCCGGGTGGTCGTAGCTGATGGTGCCGAGCACATTGAAGCGGCGCAGGTCGTACACGTACGGGACGTGGTTGCCGTGCCAGGCGACGACGTCCAGCGGGGAGTGGTCGTAGGTCGCGGACCAGAGGTTGCCGCAGAACTTGTTGACCACCTCCACCGGGCCCTCCACGTCCTCGTACGCCGCGACCGGGGCCAGGAAGTCCCGCGCGTTGGCCAGCCCGTTGGCGCCGATCGGGCCGAGGTCGGGGAGGACGAAGGGGCGGCCGTGGTTCTCGCAGACGTAGCCGCGCACGGCGGAATCGAGCGGCTCGACGCGGAAGCGCACGCCGCGCGGCACCAGCGCCACATGCCCCGGCTCGGCACGCAGCCGCCCGAACTCGGTGTGCAGCAGCAGCCCGCCCGCCTCGGGCACGATCAGCAGCTCGCCGTCGGCGTCGCTGAAGACCCGGTCGGTCATGGGCGCGTTCGCGGCGTAGAGGTGGATCGCCATGCCGCAGCGGCGGGCGGCGTCGCCGTTGCCGCCGAGCGTCCACAGCCCGGCCAGGAAGTCGGTGCCGGCGGCGGGCTCGGGCAGCGGATCCCAGCGCAGCCGGTTGGGGTCGGGGGCGCACTCGGTGAAGGGCGCGCCGCGCAGTGCGCCATTGTCGACGCGGACGAAGGGCGGGTGCGCGGCGGACGGGCGGACGCGGTACAGCCAGGAGCGGCGGTTGTGGGCGCGCGGCTCGGTGAAGGCGGTGCCGCTGAGCTGCTCCGCGTACAGCCCGAGCGGGGCGCGCTGGGGGGAGTTACGGCCGATGGGCAGCGCGCCGGCGACGGCCTCGCTGCTGTGCTCATTGCCGAAGCCGGGGGAGTGCACCAGCCCTTCGGCCGTCTTGCGCGCCCGCTCGATGTCCGTACCGCCGCTCATCGTCCGGCTCCCGCCACTTGGTCCCTCGGCGTGCGATTCCTCTGTATGACCATAGGAATCGAAAGCGGGGTGCGTCAATGATCGGGCAGGATGGTGGCGTGCCCATACCGCCCCTCCGCCGCGCCCCGGTCCAGCGCCGCAGCACCGAGCGCCTCGGCCGCATCCTCGACGCCTGCGCCGAACTTCTCGACGAGACCGGCTACGAGGACCTGAGTACCCGAGCTGTCGCCGAGCGCGCCGGCGTCCCCATCGGCTCCGTCTACCGCTTCTTCTCCAACAAGCGGGCGATGGCCGAGGCCCTGGCCCACCGCAATCTCGACCAGTACGCCGCGCGCGTCACCGAGCGCCTGGCGAAGTCCGGCCCGGACGGCGGCGGCTGGCGGGAGGCCATGGACGTGGTGGTCGACGAGTACCTGGCGATGAAGCGCGGGGCGCCGGGCTTCGCGCTGGTCGAATTCGGCATGCCGGTGCCCGTCACCGCCCCGCCCGACCAGCCCAACCACCTGGTCGCGGACCGGCTGCGCGAGCTCCTCGGCGAGCGGCTGGGGCTGCAGGAGTCCGGCGAGGCGGGGGAGCGGGTGCGGGTGGCGTTCCTGCTCGCCGTCGAGACGGCGGACGCGCTGCTGCGGCTGGCCTTCCGCGTCCACCCGGACGGCGACCCGGTGATCGTGGCCGAGACCAAGGAACTGCTGCGCTCGTATCTGGCGGGCGTGCTCGACTGAAGGCTTGCGAGGCCGCTGAACGCTCGCGAGGCCGCTGAACGTCCGTGCTGAGTGTTCGCGAGGCCGCGAGGGACGGCGTCCGATATGCGGCTTTGCCGCGTGGCCCGGCCCTCCCCCACATGCGTACCAGTCGGTAGGGTGAGGAGCTGTCGCGTCACCGTTGCCGCCGCCGTCCCCAGGAGGGACCGATGAGCCGTACCGCTCTGCGCATCTGCCCGCTGTGCGAGGCCACCTGTGGGCTGACCCTGACCATCGAGGAGGGGCGGGTCACCAGGGCGCGCGGAGACGGCGACGACGTCTTCAGCCAGGGCTTCATCTGCCCCAAGGGCGCGTCGTTCGGCGGGCTCGACGCGGACCCCGACCGGCTGCGGGAGCCTTTGGTGCGGCGAGGGGGCCGGCTGGAGCCGGTGGGCTGGGACGAGGCGTTCGCCGCCGTGGAGGCCGGGCTGCGGCCGCTGCTGGAGCGGTACGGACCGCAGGCGGCGGCCGTGTTCTTCGGCAATCCGAACGTCCACACCATGGCCGGCGGGCTGTATCCGCCGCTGCTGCTCGGCGCGCTCGGCACCCGGAACGTCTTCACCGCCAGCACCCTCGACCAGATGCCGAAGCACGTCTCCAGCGGTCTGCTCTTCGGCGACGCGAACGCCATCGCGGTGCCCGACCTGGACCGCACCGACCACCTGCTGATCATCGGCGGCAACCCGCTGGACTCGGGCGGCAGCCTGTGCACCGCCCCCGACTTCCCCGGGCGGCTCAAGGCCCTGCGGCGGCGCGGCGGGCGGCTCACCGTGGTCGACCCGCGCCGCACCCGTACGGCCGAGGCCGCCGACCGGCATCTGGCCATCCGGCCCGGCACGGACGCGCTGTTGCTGTTCGCGGTGGTGCAGGTGCTGTTCGCCGAGGACCTGGTGGCGCTGGGCCGGGTCGGCGAGCTGGTGACGGGCGTGGCGGAGGTGCGGCGGCTCGCGGCGGACTTCGCGCCCGAGGTGGTGGCCGGGGCCTGCGAGGTGCCCGCCGAGGAGATCCGTACGCTCGCCCGCGAGCTCGCCGCCGCGCCGCGCGCCGTCGTCTACGGGCGGCTCGGCTCCGCCACCGTCGAGTTCGGCACGCTCACCAGCTGGCTGGTCGATGTGGTGAACGCCCTCACCGGCAACCTCGACCGGCCCGGCGGTGCCATGTTCCCGCTCTCCGCCACCGCCGCCGCGCCGCGCCCGCCGCGGCCCGGAAAGGGGTTCGCGCTCGGCCGCTGGCGCAGCAGGGTGAGCGGGCACCCCGAGGCCAAGGGTGAGCTGCCCGCGGCCGCGCTGGCCGAGGAGATCGAGACCCCGGGCGAGGGGCAGGTCAGGGCGCTGATCGTGATAGCGGGCAACCCTGTGCTGTCCGCGCCGGACGGCGACCGGCTGGACCGGGCGCTGGCCGGGCTCGACTTCATGGTGAGCGTGGACCCGTATGTGAACGAGACCTCGCGCCACGCGCAGGTCGTCCTGCCGCCGCCCCCGCCCAGCCAGAGCCCGCACTTCGACTTCGCCTTCAACACCCTCGCGGTCCGCAACCAGGTCCGCTACACCCGCCCCGCCATCCCGCTGGACGCCGACCGGCTGAGCGAGGCCGAGATCCTGGCGCGGCTGGTCCTGTGCGCGGGCGGGCACGGCGGCGCCGACCCGGCGGCCGTGGACGCCATGGCGATCGACGCGACCCTCGGCAAGGCCGTCGCCGACCCCGGCTCACCGGTGCACGGACGCGACCGGGGGGAGCTCGCCGCCCACCTCACCGGGGTCGGCGGCGCCGAGCGGCGGCTGGACATGATGCTGCGGCTCGGCCCGTACGGCGACGGCTTCGGCGCCGACGCCGAGGGGCTGACCCTGGCCAAGGTGCTGGCCCATCCCCACGGCATCGACCTGGGGCCGCTACGGCCGCGCCTGCCCGGCCTGCTCAAGACCCGCAGCGGCACCGTCGAGCTGTGCCCCGAGCCGCTGGCCGCCGATGTGGAGCGGCTGCGCCGGACGCCGGGCGGCCGCGCCGACGGGCTGCTACTGATCGGCCGGCGCCATCTGCGCTCCAACAACAGCTGGATGCACAACATCCCCGCGCTGGTCGGCGGCAGCAACCGCTGCACCCTGCACATACACCCCGAGGACGCGGCCCGGCTGGGCGTGGCCGACGGCGGCCTGGTGCGGGTCAAGGGCGACGGCGGGGAGCTGGAGGTGCCGGTGGAGGTGACGGACGCGGTACGGACCGGTGTGGTCAGCCTTCCGCACGGCTGGGGGCACGACCGGCCCGGCACCCGCATGTCGGTCGCGGCGGCGCACGCCGGGGTCAACGTCAATCAGCTCATCGATGGCTCCCGCCTCGATCCGCTGTCCGGCACCGCGGTGCTCAACGGCTGCCCGGTGCAGCTCACGGTGGTCACTGCGCGCGCCACGCCACGCGCCCCTTTCCCCGCTCAGTCTTGACGCGCTTCTCCGCGCGGGCTTCCTTCGTCGCTGCTCGCTCCTTCGTCGCTGCGCGGCTCCTCAGTCCAGCCCGCGCAGCGCGCCAAGACACGCGCCCCTCTTCCCGCTCAGTCTTGACGCGCTTCTCCGCGCGGGCTTCCTTCGTCGCTGCTCGCTCCTTCGTCGCTGCGCGGCTCCTCGGTCCAGCCCGCGCAGCGCGCCAAGACACGCTCACGCAGCTGACCTGGCGTTTTGCGCTTATTGCTCACGCGTCAAGGCCTTGTTAACGGAAAGTTGCGCCACCTAACGTCACCTCGACCGCCAGTTCTGGGGGAGTTCAAAGGTGAACGTGAGGTAGCCAATATGCTGACAATCCTCGGATTCGTCATGATCGCCACCTTCTTGGTGTTGATCATGATGAAGAAGATGACCCCGATGGGTGCGCTGGTGCTCATCCCGGCGCTCTTCTGCGTCATCGTCGGGAAGGGGGCCCATCTGGGGGACTACGTCCTCAAGGGTGTCGGTGACCTCGCGCCCACCGCGGCCATGCTGATGTTCGCCATCATCTACTTCGGTGTGATGATCGACGTCGGCCTCTTCGACCCGATCGTCCGGGTCATCCTGCGGTTCTGCAAGGCCGACCCGATGCGGGTGGTCGTCGGCACCGCGGTGCTCGCCGCGATCGTCTCGCTCGACGGCGACGGTTCCACCACCTTCATGATCACCGTGTCGGCCATGGTGCCGCTGTACCGGCGGCTGAAGATGAGCCTGGTGGTCATGACCGGCGTCGCCGCCATGGCCAACGGCGTGATGAACACGCTCCCCTGGGGCGGCCCCACCGCCCGCGCCGCCGCCGCGCTCAAGCTCGACGCCAGCGACATCTTCGTCCCGATGATCCCGGCCCTCGCGGTCGGCCTGGTCTTCGTCTTCGCCCTCGCCTACGGCCTCGGCCTGCGTGAGCGCAAGCGCCTGGGGACGCTGACCCTCGAAGAGGTCACCGCCGACCCCGAGACGGTGCTGGTCGGCGCCGGTTCCGGCCGCGGCGCCAAGGGCGGGAAGGGCAAGAAGGCCACCGGGGGCGCGGGCGGCGGCACCGACGCCGAGGCGCCCGGGGCGAAGGAGCCGTCCTCGGACGACGCCGAGGAGTACCAGACGCTCGACCCCAACCGGGCCACCCTGCGGCCCAGGCTGTACTGGTTCAACGCGGCCCTCACCATCGCGCTGCTGACCATGATGATCCGCGAGGACCTGCCGATCCCGGTTCTGTTCCTGCTCGGCGCCGCCATCGCGCTCACCGTCAACTTCCCGCGCGTCGCCGACCAGAAGGCCCGCGTCGCCGCCCACTCCGAGAACGTCGTCAACGTCTCCGGCATGGTCTTCGCCGCCGCCGTCTTCACCGGCGTGCTCACCGGCACCGGCATGGTCGAGCACATGGCCCGCTGGCTGGTCGACGGGATCCCGAACGGAATGGGCCCGCACATGGGCCTGGTCACCGGCGTCCTCTCCATCCCGCTCACCTACTTCATGTCCAACGACGGCTTCTACTTCGGCATCGTGCCGATCCTCGCCGAGGCCGGCGCCGCACACGGAGTCGACCCGGTCGAGATCGCCCGCGCCTCCCTGGTCGGGCAGGCCCTGCACATGTCCAGCCCGCTGGTCCCGGCCGTCTACGTCCTGGTCGGCATGGCGAAGGTCGAATTCGGCGACCACACCCGCTTCGTGGTCAAATGGGCGGCGCTCACCTCGCTGGTAGTGCTCGGCGCGGGCCTGCTCTTCGGCATCATCTGACCTGTGGGGATACGAGAGCCCGGTAGGGGCTGGCTGCTGCGCCTGGTCATCGCCTTCGCCTTCGCGCAGGGGGCGGTGAGCATGGCGCGGCCTGCCGTCTCCTACCGGGCTCTCGCGCTGGGCGCCGACGCCCGGGCGGTCGGCGTGATCGCGGGCGTCTACGCCCTGCTGCCGCTGTTCGCCGCCGTACCGCTGGGGCGGCGCACCGACCACGGGCGCTGCGCCCCGCTGCTGCCCATCGGCGTCGTGCTGATCGCGGCCGGCTGCGCGCTCAGCGGCCGGGCCGGATCGCTGCTGGAGATGGCCATCTGGAGCGGGGTGATGGGCCTGGGGCATCTGTCCTTCGTGATCGGCGCCCAGTCCCTGGTGGCCCGCCAGAGCGCCCCCGAGGACCAGGACCGCAACTTCGGCCACTTCACCATCAGGCGCCTCCCTCGGCCAGCTCATCGGCCCCATCGCCGCCGGCCAGGTGGTCTCCGAACACGCGGACGCCCTGGCCAGGACCAGCGCGGCCGCGCTCTTCGTATCCGCCGTCGTCGCGGCCTTCGCGGTCACGTCCCTGTGGCGCATCGAGCGCCGCACACCAGCGGCGGACCGCACGCCGGACGCGGCCGGAGAGCCGGGCCGGTCCGAGGGTGGCGGGGCCGACTCCGGCAGGGTCTCCGTCGTCGGCATCCTGCGCACCCGGGGCGTGGCCTCCGGCATCTTCATCAGCGTCGCGGATGAGCTTAGGTTTCCTGGGTGGGCCTGGGTTTTCAGGTCTGCCCGGAAAGCGGCTGATGGTGTGGTGCAGGGTGTGGAGGCCTGCGGTGGGCCGCGTGCCGTCGCCGCCGGGTGCGGCGTCGGTGCTCATCGTGCGCGGTACCTGCCGCCTGCACCGCCGCTGGCTGAGGAGGTTCGGTGGCTGGGGTATCCGCCCCGCCGGACGCTTTCCGCCCGGTGTGGACCCGGGCGGGGCGGGGACCCCGCGTCGCTTTCCTGGGCACGGGGCGGATTCTCAACGAGACCGGACTCACTCCGGCCTCACTAACGCCGCCACACTACGTCCGCGACGGCCGTCTTCCAGGCGAGAACCGTTGACCTCATCCAGTGTGGAAATCACCGGACCGCCGACCACCCATCGCATGCCGTGATACGGGCCTGCGCCCAGGATTCCCAGCCCAGTCGAGCTCCCTTCGTGATGCTCGGCGTGCTGCTGCTCGCCTCCGTGGGCGTGGCGATACGCCCCGCCAAACGCGGCGCCCCACTCGTCCCGCCCGCCTCGCCCGAGGCACCCGCGCCTCGTACGGAGGCCTCGGCCGAGCCACACGGCGCGCGCCCGCCCACGTGAGCGGAGAAGCGGCCTAAGCGCTTGCTCACCGGCATGTAGGGTGTCCGCCATGGACGCGGAGGCGAAGAACATCGAGGGCGCCCCCGAGGCGTGGCGCGACATCACCCCGGACGCGGCCCGGCGGTTGATGACCGCCGCGGTGCACGCCTTCGCCGAGCGCGGCTACCACGCCACCACCACCCGCGACATCGCGGGCCGGGCCGGCATGAGCCCCGCCGCGCTCTACATCCACTACAAGACCAAGGAAGAGCTGCTCTACCAGATCAGCAAGGTCGGCCACCGGTTCGCGCTCGACATCCTGGAGGAGGCCAGGGACGGCGCCGGCACCCCCGCGGAACGGCTCGCCCACGCCGTGCGCTCCTTCGTCCGCTGGCACGCCGAACACCACACCACCGCCCGCGTGGTCCAGTACGAGCTCGGCGCGCTCGCCGAGGACCACGCCGCCGAGATCACCGCGATGCGGCGGGCCTCGGACGGCGCGGTGCGCGCGATCGTCGAGGACGGGGTGAGGGCGGGCGACTTCGATGTCGCCGACGCCCGCGGCACCACCGTCGCCATCCTGTCGCTGTGCATCGACGTCGCCCGCTGGTTCAACCCCCGCGGCCGCAGCACGCCCGACGAGGTCGGCGAGCTCTACGCCGGGCTGGCGCTGCGCATGGTGGGCGCGGCCGGTTAGGGGGCGTTACGCCGCGCGGCGCGCGGTGGCGAGCCAGAGCGCGGCCCCCAGCTGGACGCCGTCCGGGGACGCGTACGGCTCCAGCGCCTCGGCGAGTACGTAACGGGCGCGCTCGCGGGCCGGGCGGTCGGCCGAGGCCAGCGCCGTGCGCAGGGCGCCGGTGCCGGTCATGAACTCCACCGCGTCCAGGGGCGTGTCCCCGACCCACAGCGACACCTCCCGCGCGTCCACCGCGACCCCCGTGAAGCCCGCGCCCGCCAGCAGCGCACGCACGCGGGCGGGATCGCACAGCGAGAACGCCTGCCCCTCGCCGGAGGGCTCCGCACCGCGCAGCGCCAGGGCCGGGACCCGCGCGAACTCGCTGTGCCGGGGGTGCTGCCAGCTCAGGAAGGCCAGCCGGGCGCCGGGGCGCAGGGCGGCGGCCAGGTTGCCGAACGCCGCGGGCAGATCGGCGAAGACATGCATACCGAGCCGGCTGACCAGGGCGTCGTGGGAGCCGGGCGGAAAGGCGTACGTCTGGGCGTCGGCCCGCAGGAACCTCGCGTTCCGTACGCCCTCGTCGTCGGCGAGGCGTGTGGCACGCTCCAGCATCGGGCCGGACAGGTCCACCCCCAGCGCCTCACCCCCGGCGACCCGCGCGGCCGCCGCGCGCGTAGTGGCCCCGCAGCCGATGTCGAGCACCCGGTCCCCGGGCGCGAGGACGGCGGCGTCGAGCAGCTGGGCCGTCAGCGGCTCCAGCATCGCGTCGTACCGTGGCTGCGACAGCGCCCAGTGGCGCCCCTCGTCACCGTTCCAGGCCTCGTACTGCTCGTGATTGGCGCTATCCGTCGTCATACGATCAGCGTCGGACTTGAACACGGGATCAAGTCAACCGGAAGGGACGGGCGATGGCGGAGTGGACGATCGGGCAGCAGCGCGGATCGCCCGGCTGAGGCTGTGCCAGGAGGTGGGCTTCACGCTCGAGGAGATCGCGAGCATGGAGGGGCACCGCGCCTCGGCCCCGCATCTGTGGCGGGACCTGGTCCGCGCCAAGCTGGCCGACATCGAGCGGCAGCGCGCCGAACTCGACCGCAAAAGCGCCCGGCTGGCCGGCGTCCTGAGCTGCGCCCACGCCGACCTGCCGGAGTGCCCGCACTTCCAGGAGCGTGTGCGGGACTATCTCGCCGCGCAGCGGTGATTCCGCGCTGTGGGGCTCACCGGTAGTAGCGGGCCACGGACTCCGCCACGCACACCGGCTTCTGTCCGCCCTCGCGCTCGACGGTCACCACCAGCGTCACCTGGAAGCCGCCGTCGGCCACCTCGGTCACCTCGGCCAGCCGCCCCGTGGCGCGCAGCCGCGAGCCGACCGGGACGGGGGAGGGGAAACGCACCTTGTTCACGCCGTAGTTGATCCCCATGCGTACGCCCTCGACCATCAGCAGCTGCGGGGTGAACGCCGGGAGGAGGGACAGCGTCAGATAGCCGTGGGCGATCGTGGTGCCGAAGGGCCCCGTGGCCGCCTTCTCCGGATCCACGTGGATCCACTGATGGTCACCGGTCGCCTCGGCGAACAGGTCGATCCGCTTCTGGTCGATCTCCAGCCAGTCGCTGGGGCCGAGGTCTTCCCCGACGGCCGACCTCAGCTCGTCGGGCGAGGTGAAGATCCTTGGCTCTGCCATGTCATGGCCTCCCTGGCGTCCGATCACTAAGCGACTGCTCAGCATGGTCAGGTGGGCGCCGCCTGTCAATGAGCCCCGCCCCTGCCGCCCGCGCGTCGGCGCGCCCGCCGGCTTCCGGCGGGCGCGCTCAGGGTGCCCGGGGCTCGGGCATGGCTCCGTCACACGGTGGCGTACCGCCTATGGGGTCGAGCGGACGCGGTGGGCGCGGTGGACGCGGCGGAATGCGTGGGCCGCGTGGCGCGTCCGGGCCTGGTGTGCCGGGCGGCGGCCAGGGCCTCGGGTGTGAGCACCGGTGCGGGGACGACGATGCCGCAGGGGCCGCACAGCGGCCCCTCCCAGGGGTAGCGGCCCAGGTTGTCGTGCCAGGTCAGCCGGTCCTGTGTGCAGACCGGGCAGGTCGAGACCGGCCCCGACTCCATCGCGAGGATCAGCCGGCGCAGCACCTCCGCCAGCCGGTCGTCGGGGTGGGCCGACGGGCTTTCGCAGGGCATGATGTGGTTGCCGCCCCAGGTGTGCAGATGCCAGTCGTCCACGGCGCTCGGCTGGCGGATGCCGTGGTGCTTCTCCCGCCGGCGCCGGGCCGCGAAGTCCGCCTCGTACCCGAGCCACAGGGTGCGTGCCTCCTCCAGCTCCTCCAGTGCCGTGATCAGTCCTGCCGGTTCGGGGTGACGGTCCTCCAGGGCGATCCCCGCCCGGGAGCACAGATGGTGCCACGTCGCTCGATGCCCGTACGGCGCGAACCGTTCGAGGCATTTGCGCAGCGAGGTGCGGCGCGCGGTGATGTGCCTGCGTGGGTTGCGGACGTCTCGTGCGAGTGCTCTGAAACCGGCCATCTCTTTCCACCTCCGCGAGTGCGGACCCGACTCGTTGTCGAATGGACGTAACGGAGCGCGATCCGGATCCATTCGATTCCGGAAATCCACAAAGAAGTTGGATTTCGTGAAAAGGTGACGGCTGCTCATCTTCCGGGCGGGTCATACCGCCGGTAACCTCCCGTCCCAACAGCACCCGGGAGGAGCGTACATGCGACGACGAACCGGCAAGCTCACCTGTACCGCGATCGCCACCACGGCTGTGCTGGCCCTCGGCGCCGCGCTCGCGGGGCCGCTCCCGCAGCGGGCGCAGGCGGCGCCGGCCGCCGCGGCCGTCACGGACTACTGCCAGGGCCAGTGCTCGGACATCCTGCCGCCAGGCCAGAACGGCAACGCCACGCTCGCCGAGATCCTCGCCAACAAGGCGGTCGGCACCCACCCCGAGCACAGCACCGACCAGCTCGGCCCCTACAACAACCTGGTCGCCGGGTATCCGACGCTCACCGACGACAAGCTGACCGACTTCTTCAACGACTCGTCGTTCGGGGTGCCCGCCGACCAGGTGGCCTCGGTGACCAAGCCCCGCGACGATGTGACGATCACTCGCGACAAGAAGACCGGGGTGCCCCATATCGAGGGCACCACCCGCGAGGGGACCGAGTTCGGCGCCGGATACGCCGCCGCCCAGGACCGGCTGTGGCTGATGGACGTCTTCCGGCACGTCGGCCGCGGCGAGCTGACCTCCTTCGCCGGCGGCGCCGAGGCCAACCAGGGCCTGGAACAGAGCTTCTACAGCCAGGCCCCGTACAAGGACGAGGACTACCAGGCCCAGATCGACTACATCCTCGCCACCCAGGGCGAACGCGGCAGACAGGCGCTGGCCGACGCCCAGGCGTACGTGGACGGCATCAACGCCTACCGCAAGCAGGCCAAGGACGGCCGCTACTTCCCCGGCGAGTATGTCCTCACCGGCCACATCGACGCGATCACCAACGCGGGCGAGATCGAGCCGTTCAAGCTCACCGACCTGATCGCCCTCGCCTCCGTCGTCGGCGCCCTGTTCGGCAACGGCGGCGGGGGAGAGGTGGAGTCGGCGCTGTCGCTGCTCGCCGCCCAGCAGAAGTACGGCCTGGCCGAGGGCACCAAAGTGTGGGAGTCCTTCCGGGAGCGCGACGACCCCGAGGCCGCGCTGACCGTGCACGACGGCACCAGCTTCCCGTACGCGGCCAAGCCGGCGAACGCCAAGGGCACCGCCCTGCCCGACGCCGGCTCGCTCACCCCCGAGCAACTGGTCTACGACAAGACCGGCAGCGCCAAGACCGGCGCGACGGAGCAGGTCAAGGCCCCGAAGAAGCTGGACGCCCTGCGCGGCATCTACGACGACGGCGTGCTGCCCCGCGATCTGTTCAGCCGCAAGCACGGCATGTCCAACGCGCTGCTGGTCTCCGGCAAATACACCGCCGGCGGGCATCCCGTCGCCGTCTTCGGCCCGCAGACCGGCTACTTCGCGCCGCAGCTGCTGATGCTCCAGGAGCTCCAGGGCCCGGGCATCAGCGCCCGCGGCGCCGCCTTCGCGGGCGTGGGGATGTACGTACAGATGGGCCGCGGCCAGGACTACGCCTGGAGCGCGACCACCTCCGCCCAGGACGTCACCGACACCTTCGCCGTCGAGCTGTGCGCACCGGACGGTGGCGCCCCGGCCAAGGACTCCACGTACTACCGCTACCACGGCTCCTGTGTGCCGATGGAGAAGATCGAGCGCCGCAACGCCTGGAAGCCGACCGTCGCCGACTCCACCGCCGAGGGCTCGTACCGCATGCAGGTCTACCGCACCAAGTACGGTCTGGTGACCCACCGCGCGACAGTCGACGGCAAACCCGTCGCGTACACCCTGCTGCGCGCCAGCTACCGCCACGAGGCCGACTCGATCATCGGCTTCCAGATGCTCAACGACCCCGGCTATGTGAAGGACGCCAAGTCCTTCCAGAGCGCGGCGCAGCACATCAACTACACCTTCAACTGGTTCTACGCCGACTCCCGGCAGACCGCCTACTACAACAGTGGGCTGAACCTGGTCCGGGCGGCGGACGTGGACCCCTCGCTCCCGGTCAAGGGCGAGGCGGCGTACGAGTGGCGGGACTTCGACCCGACGGTCAACACCGCCGCCTACGCCCCGCCCGCCCAGCACCCCCAGTCCATCGACCAGGACTACTACATCAGCTGGAACAACCGGCAGGCCAAGGGCTACACCGCGGCCGGCTTCGGCAACGGCTCGGTGCACCGCGGCAACCTCCTCGACGACCGGGTGCGCGCCCTGGTGAAGAAGGGCGGGGTGACCCGTGCCGCGCTCACCCGCGCCATGGCCGAGGCGGCCGTCACCGACCTGCGCGGCGAGGACGTGCTGCCGGAGCTGCTGAAGGTCCTGCGCAGCGCCCCGGTCACCGATCCGCAAGCGGCCAAGGCCGTGCAGCAGCTGGAGTCCTGGCAGGCGGCGGGCGCCCAGCGCCGCGAGACATCCGCCGGCTCGCACACCTATGGGCACGCCGATGCCGTACGGATCACGGACGCGTGGTGGCCGCTTCTGGTGGAGGCCGAGTTCAAACCTCAGCTGGGCGCCGATCTGTACGACGCGCTGCGCGCCAATCTGACCGTCGACGAGGCGCCCTCGGCGGGCCACGGACCCACCGGCTCGCACGCCGGGTCCTCCTTCCAGTACGGCTGGTGGTCCTATGCCGACAAGGACCTGCGCGCGGTCCTCGGCGAGAACGTCCAGGGTCCGCTCGCGAAGAAGTACTGCGGCGCCGGTGACCTGTCCGCCTGCCGTGATGCCCTCCTGACCAGCCTCAAGCAGGCCGCGGCCAAGCCCGCCACGGAGGTCTACCCCGGCGACGCGAACTGCTCGGCGGGCGACCAGTGGTGCGCGGACTCCCTCATCCAGCGCCCGCTGGGCGGCATCACCCACGACAAGGCGCACTGGCAGAACCGGCCGACGTTCCAGCAGGTCGTGGAGTTTCCCGCGCACCGCTGACGGCCTCGTACCCGTCCGCCGCCGACGGCGACGCCGGTGGCGGACGGGAATTTCCGAATCGGCCATGGAATGCGGTCGGTCGAATTCCCGAATACAAATCTCAAGAAAATCACCGCTGTTCTCCGGATCAGTTTGCCGGAACCCACTGGACTATGCTGCGAGCCGGAATTCGTAAGCTCCACGCGGAAGGCCGGCATGCCCTTAAACCCCCGCTGGCAGTACCCCACGGCACTGCTTGACACCACGATGGACCAGCTCCGCACGCTGCTCGCGGTCCACGAGGCGGGTACCGCACTGGGCGCGGCCCGGCTGCTGGGGCGGGAGCAGTCCAGCGTCCAGAAACAACTCGACACCATGAACCGGAACTTCGGCGCGCTGTGCGGTGAACCGCTCGTGCTGAAGCGGGGCCGGAGCCAGAACGTGCTCTTCACCCCCACCGGGGAGTCCCTGGCCGAACTCGCGCGCGGCACGTTGAACGACTGGCTTGAGCAGGTGCACGGCTGCCGCCGCCGGCTCGGCAGCCGGCTGAACGTGGGTTCCACCCGCTACACCCTCGGATTTCTGCTGAACGCCGTGGAACTGGTCACCGAGGACTTCGAGCGCCGTGGTGTGGAGCTCAAGGTCGAGCATGTGCGCACCCGCGATCTGCTGGACCGGCTCGGCTCCAAGGAGCTCGACCTGGTCTGCGGCTCCGTGCTGACCACCGGGGACGGGGACAGCCGACTGGACGGCTTCGAGGTGATGGAGTGGCGGCGCAGCGGGCTCTCCCTGGTGACCAACCTCTCCGAGGACGAGCTGCCCGGCCCCGGGCTCTCGGTCCGCGACCTCCCCGGGCTGCCGCTCGCGGTCTCCGCCGACGGCCTGATACCCGGCTTTCTGCGCGGCTGGTTCGGCGCCCGCTACCGCCAGGAGCTGCATATCGCGGCCGAGATCGACACCGTGCAGTACGGCCTGGAACTGCTCTCCTCGGGCGTGCTGCGCGGCTGTGTGCTGGTGACCCAGGGGATCGGCGAGGCGGTCGCCGACGGACGGCTGCAGAGCGGCGCGGGGCTGCGGACGCTTCAGCTGGCCGATGACCTCGGGCCGGATCTGGCGGTGCTGGTCGGGGTGTTCGTACGCGGCGGGGAGCGCGCCGCGTGGGACGCGGCCCATCCGCTCAACGTCCTGTGGGACGCCCTGGCGGGCGAGAACGCCCGCTGGCGGAGCGTGATGAAGAACCCGGGCGAGGCCGGGGAGGGCTCGAGCGGCGGGGAGAGCGGCAGCTAGAACGTCGCGCTGCCGGCGCGGGAGTGCGCCCGCCGCGTCATCGGACGTCTCAGGATGCAGCGGGGGGATCCGGGGCCGCGGGCGGCGTGCGCCGGTCGGCGCGGTGCAACAGCAGCAGCGCGCTCGCCGCGGTGGCGAACTCGCCGGCGGCGAGGCCGAACCATACGCCGTGCGTGCCCCAGATCAGGCCGAACGCCACGACGAGCGGCGCCTTCAGCAGGATCAGGGGGCCGATGGTCAGGACGTAGGCGGGCAGCGGGCGTCCCAGAGCCTGGAAATAGGCCGCGGTCAGCGGGGCGATACCGATGACGATCCCGCCGACAGCGATGATGCACAGCGCGAACCTGGCCTCCTCGGCGGCTCCGCCGCCGCTGACGAAGATGCCGACGAGCGGTTCCGCGAGGACCGTCAGCAGGATCGCGGTGGCCACGCCGTAGACGAGCGAGGCCCGCAGCGCGAGCGCCCGGGTTCGCGCTACTCGGGCGTCCAGGCCGCGCCCGGCGTTGTAGCTGACGATGGGCTGCAGCCCCTGGCTCATGCCTGTGTGCGGCATCACGGCGAAGGTCTGCAGGCGGGAGCAGACGACGTACGCGGTCAGGGCTATCACTCCCCCGGTCACCGCGAGGGTGCCATTGACCAGTACGGCGAGCACGGTGAGGCCGATATTGGCAAAGAAGGACGGCAGCCCGATGGCCACCAGCGTGCGCAGGGTCTCGGTGTGTGGGCGCAGGTCGGCGAGGCGGACGCGGTACGGCCGCTCGCGCCGCAGGAAGAAGAACCACCAGCTCATCACGGCGGATATGGTCTGCCCGCCGACAGTGCCCAGGGCAGCTCCGCTCACCCCGAGGTCGAGGCCGAAGATCAGCAGCGGGTCGAGAACGATCTGCACCACGAGGGCACCGATCCACATCCGGGTGGAGAACCCGACCCGGCCCTCGGCGCGCACCAGGCTGGAGAACCCGGTGTAGGACACTGACCCGCACAGCAGGATCACCGCGTACTGCCGGGCGTACTCGTGCAGTGAGCCGCGCGCGCCCAGCACGTCGAGGAGCGGGTCGATGAAGACCAGCCCGGCCACGGTGGTGACGGCGGCGGCGACCCAGAACAGCGTGAAGGCGTTGCCCGCTGCGCGGGCGGCCGCGCGCTCGTCGCCGGCGCCCAGCGCGCGGGAGACCAGCGTCGCGCCGCCCGCGCCCACGGTGGTGGACATGGCTCCGAGCAGGAGCAGCAGCGGGGCGACGAGGTTGACCGCGGCCATCGCCTGATCGCCGACCCCGTGGCTGACGAACCAGGCGTTCGTCAGGGCGTAGAAGCCGAACGTGCTGACGGACGCGATGGTCGGCACGCAGTTCTCCCACAGCAGCCTGCCCACCGGGCGGGTCGCCATCCGGCCCACGACATCCTCGGCCGCGGCCGGCGCGGCCTCCAGCGTTCGCGAGTGCTTCGAGGTGCTCTTCACGACCAGCAGGAAACCACGCGCCTGGTGCTACCGTCCGATCATTCTTGGGGTGGAGGATTGATGGAGAGCATCACAAAGAACCGGCAGCCCGTTGAGGCGCTTCGCGCTATGGTCGCCCGCGCCTACGGCCCAAAGGAGGTGTGCGACGCGGGCGAGGACTGGGTCAGCGAACTGAGCGACGGCTGGTTCAACGTGGCATATCGGATCCGGCTGCGGTCCGGCGCGCAGGCCGTCCTCAAGATCGCGCCGCCGCCGGATGTCGAGGTCATGACCTACGAGCGCGGTGCCATGGCCACCGAACTGGCGGCGCTGCGGCTGATCCGGGAGCACACGAAGGTTCCAGTGCCAGAGGTCGACTTCGCTGATCAGAGCCGTGAGGTGTGCGATGCCGACTACTTCTTCATGACGTACATAGACGCGGACAACCTCCACGCCATCAGGGACACCCTGGCCGGAACGGAGGTCAACGCGTACGACGAGGCGCTCGGCGCGATCACCCGCGAGCTCAACGCCATCCCCGGCACCGCCTTCGGCCCGCTGGCCGGGCCGGGCGAAAGCACGTGGCGCGCGGCCTTCCTGCGGATGGTCGAGGAGCTGCTGCGCGACGGCGAGCGACGCGGCGTCGACCTGCCCCACGGCTACGACGTGATCCGCGAAGTCGTGGCCGCCCACGCCGATTCGCTGGACGAGGTGACCGAGCCCCGGTTCGTCGAGTGGGACCTGTGGCCCGGCAACTGCATGGTGTGCGACGGCCAGATCGTGGCGATCATCGACCACGAGCGGGCGTTCTACGGTGACCCGCTGATGGAGTTCGGCTTCGCCGGGAGTGAGTTGAGCGCTTACGGGGACGCCACGGCTTTCATCCGCGGCTACGGCCACCGGCCGTTCACCGCCGCCGAGCGGACCCGTCGGCGGCTCTACAACCTCCACCTCGCTCTGATCCAGGTCATCGAGACGAACTTCCGGGCACACACCGGCACCGAGCAGTACGACTGGGCGTGCGAGCGGCTACGGGAGACCGTGGCCCTGCTTGGTGAGTAAGCACAGAGACCGTCTCCTCGACGCCGCGTGGCCACGGCGTGCCCGAGAACCGTTTTCATTCTTAAGTCCCGTCGCACGGTCGTCGATGCTCACTCATACACACCAAAACGCACCCAAGCGCTGTCAACCGGCAGCAGCTCACAACCCTTCGGAGCCGTCACGCCCGCGGAGTGGCCGCTTCGCCCGATGAGGTGAGCCCGGCGGCCGGAAGACGACCTCGTGAACGTCCCCTGGCGCGTCCCTCCCGTACCCCGTCGTGCCCCTTCCGTTTACACATACCGACTGGTTAGTCTGCCGAGCAGCTGAGCGACGCAGTCGATGCCCGGCCGAAGGAGTATGCGTGGTGGATACCGTGCGTGGTGCGCGAACCGTGGTCACCGGGGCGGGAGGCGGTATCGGCGCCGCCCTGGCCCGCCGCTTCGCCGCCGAGGGCGCCCGCGTCGTGGTCAACGATCTCGACGCCGACAAGGCGAAGGCCGTCGCCGACGAGATCGGCGCGGTCGCCGTGCCCGGCGACGCCTCCCGCGTGGTCCCCGAGGCGCGGGCGGCGCTGGACGGGGACATCGACATCTACTGCGCCAACGCCGGCGTCGCCCCCGTCGGCGGCCCCGAGGCCGACGAGCGGCTGTGGGCGGACGCCTGGGACGTCAACGTCATGGCACACGTCCGGGCGGCCCGCGAGCTGCTGCCCGACTGGCTGGAGCGCGGCAGCGGCCGCTTCGTCGCCACCGTCTCCGCGGCCGGCCTGCTGACCATGGTCGGCTCGGCTCCGTACAGCGTGTCCAAGCACGCCGCGTTCGCCTTCGCCGAATGGCTGTCCGCGACCTACCGCCACCGCGGCGTCAGCGTCCACGCGATCTGCCCGCAGGGCGTCCGCACCGATATGCTGCGCGCCGCCGGAGCCACCGGCGACCTCGTCCTCGCGCCCACCGCGATCGAGCCGGAGCAGGTCGCCGACGCGCTCTTCGACGGGATCGCGCACGACCGCTTCCTGATCCTCCCGCACCCCGAGGTCGGCGAGTTCTACGCGGCCCGCGCCGCCGACACCGACCGCTGGCTGACGAGGATGAACCAGATCCAGCGCAAGGTGGAAGAGGCCACCGGCTGATCCGTACGCCCCGCACCCCCATCCCCCGAGCAGACAGGGCCGCCCCCATGACCTCGTACCAGGACCAGCCATGGCTCGCTCAGCTCACCGAGGTGCAGCGCCGATCGATCCGGCCGCGGCCCAGCGTGCTGCACGCCTTCCGGGACGCCGTGCGGACCAGGCCCGACCGGGCCGCGCTCGCCTACTTCGACGGGCGGGTGACCTACCGGGAGGCCGACGAGCTCTCCGACGGCATCGCGGGCCATCTCGCCGCGCGGGGCTTCAGGCCCGGCGACCGGCTCGCGATCATGCTGCAGAACACCCCGCACTTCGTGCTGGCCCTGCTCGGCGCGTGGAAGGCGGGCGGCACGGTGGTGCCGGTCAACCCCATGTACAAGGCGGGCGAGCTCGGCCACATCCTGGCCGACGCCGAGGTGAGCGCCCTGGTGTGTTCGGGCCACGCCTGGGAGGAGTCCCTGCGCGCCACGGCAGCCGCCTCCCCCGTACGCATCGCGCTCACCGCCGACGCGTACGACTTCCAGACCCGCGACGACGCCCGTGTGCTCACCCATGGGCGCGCCCCCGCCCCCGAGGACACCGACGACCTGCTCGCGGCGGCCCGCGGCGGCGCGGCGCCGCCAAACGTGCCGGAGCCCGGCCCCGACGACATCGCGCTGATCAGCTACACCTCGGGGACCAGCGGCACCCCCAAGGGCGCCATGAACACCCACGGCAACGTCTCCTACAACGCCGACCGGCAGCACATCGCCCACGAGATGCCCGACGGTTCCACCATCTTCGTGCTCGCGCCCCTGTTCCACATCACCGGCATGGTCTGTGAGCTCTCCGCCTCCATCGCGGACGCCGGGACCCTCGCCATGGCCTACCGCTTCGAGCCGGGCGTCGTCCTCGACGCCTTCGCCGAACACCGCCCCGCCTACACCGTCGGCCCCTCCACCGCCTTCATGGCGCTGATGGCCCACCCGAAGGTCACCCGCGACCACTTCGCGTCCTTCCGGCTGATCTCCTCGGGCGGGGCCCCGCTGCCGCCCGCGCTGGTCGAGCGGTTCGAGGCCGCCTTCGGCCTCTACCTCAAGAACGGCTACGGCCTGACCGAGTGCACCGCCCCCTGCGCCAGCGTCCCGCCCGGCAAACGGGCCCCCGTCGACCCGGTCTCGGGCACCCTGGCGGTCGGCCTGCCCGGCCCGGACAGCGTGGTGCGCGTCATCGACGACGAGGGCCGGGACGTGCCGTTCGGCGAGCCGGGTGAGATCGCGGTCCGCGGCCCCATGGTGGTGCCCGGCTACTGGCGGCAGGCGGAGGCGAGCGCGACCGCCCTGCCCGCTGGGGAGCTGCGCACCGGGGACATCGGTTTCATGGACCCGGACGGCTGGCTGTACGTCGTCGACCGCAAGAAGGACATGATCAACGCCTCGGGCTTCAAGGTGTGGCCGCGCGAGGTCGAGGACGTCCTGTACAGCCACCCCGCCGTGCGCGAGGCGGCCGTCGTCGGCGTCCCCGACCCGTACCGCGGCGAGACGGTCAAGGCGTACGTCAGCCTGCGGCCGGACGCCGAGGTGGCGCCGGAGGAGCTGACCGCGTACTGCGCGGAGCGGCTCGCGGCGTACAAGTATCCGCGCCGGATAGAGATCCTGACCGAGCTGCCGAAGACAGCCAGTGGCAAGATCCTCCGACGGGAGCTGCGGGCGGCGCGGAGCCCCCGGGAGTAGCGAACCCGGCACGAACGAGAGGCAGGTGGCGAGCAGATGGCCAAGATGAGCCAGGACGGCAGGGGAGGGGAGAAACCGGTACCGCAGCGCTTGCTGGCCGCGGCCACCCGCCTCTTCGCCGAGCGCGGCTACGACCGGACCTCCGTCCAGGAGATCGTCGAGGCGGCGGGCGTCACCAAGGGCGCCCTTTACCACTACTTCGGCTCCAAGGACGATCTGCTCCACGAGATCTACGGGCGGGTGCTGCGGCTCCAGCAGGAGCGCCTGGACGCCTTCGCGAACGCGGACGCGCCGGTCGAGCGGCGGCTGCGCGACGCGGCGGCCGACGTCGTCGTCACCACCATCGAGAACCTCGACGACGCGACGATCTTCTTCCGGTCCATGCACCACCTGAGCCCGGAGAAGCACAAGCAGGTACGGGCGGAGCGGCGGCGCTACCACGAGCGGTTCCGCGCCCTGGTGGAGGAGGGCCAGCGGGCGGGGGTGTTCAGCTCTAAGACCCCGGCCGACCTGGTGGTGGACTACCACTTCGGATCGGTCCACCACCTGGGCACCTGGTACCGCCCCGACGGCCCGCTCAACCCGCAGCAGGTCGCCGACCACCTCGCCGACCTGCTGCTGCGCTCCCTGCGGCCCTGAGCAAGGGGTTTCAGAGGTACTTCTTCAGCTCCCGCCGCGCCAGCGACCGCTGGTGCACCTCGTCCGGCCCGTCCGCGAGCCGCAGCGTCCGCGCCGCTGCCCACAGCTCGGCCAGCGGGAAGTCCTGGCTGACCCCGCCCGCGCCGTGCAGCTGCACCGCCCGGTCCAGGATGTCGACGACCGTGCGCGGAGTGGCGATCTTGATGGCCTGGATCTCGGTGTGCGCCGCCCGGTTGCCGACGGTGTCCATCAGCCAGGCCGTCTTGAGGACCAGCAGCCGCAGCTGCTCGACGGCCACCCGCGCGTCCGCGATCCACGCGTGCACCTGGCCCTGCCGGGCGAGCGGCTTGCCGAAGGCCGTACGGGACACCGCCCGGCGGCACATCAGCTCGATCGCGCGCTCGGCCATGCCGATCAGCCGCATGCAGTGGTGGATGCGGCCGGGGCCGAGGCGGGCCTGGGCGATGGCGAAGCCGCCGCCCTCCTCCCCGATCAGGTTGGCGGCCGGGACGCGCACACCGTGGAAGGCCACCTCGGCGTGGCCGCCGTGGTAGTGGTCCTCATAGCCGTAGACCCGCATGGCCCGGCGCACCTCGACGCCTTCGGTCTCGCGGGGGACCAGCACCATCGACTGCTGACGGCGGATATCGGAGGCGTCGGGGTCGGTCTTGCCCATCACGATGAGGATCTTGCAGTCCGGGTTCATCGCCCCGGAGATGTACCACTTGCGGCCGGTGATGACGTAGTCGTCGCCGTCCCGCTCGATCCGGGTCTCGATGTTGGTCGCGTCGGACGAGGCGACCTCGGGCTCGGTCATCGCGAACGCCGACCGGATCTCGCCGGCGAGCAGCGGCTCCAGCCACTGCTTGCGCTGCTGCTCGGTGCCGAACTGGGCGAGCACCTCCATGTTCCCGGTGTCGGGGGCGGCGCAGTTCAGGGCCGTGGGGGCCAGCTGGGGGCTGTGGCCGGTGATCTCGGCGAGCGGGGCGTACTGCAGATTGCTCAGCCCCGCGCCCAGCTCGGCGTCGGGCAGAAAGAGGTTCCACAGGCCCTGCTTGCGCGCCTCCGCCTTGAGCTCCTGGACGACGGGCGGGGTCAGCCAGGGGGAGTCCAGCCGAGCGCGCTGCTCCTCGGCCACCGCCTCGGCCGGATGGACATGGTCCGCCATGAAGGCGAGCAGCTGGGCCCGCAGCTCCTCGGTGCGGGCGTCGAATGCGAAGTCCATGGCTGTCTCAGCCCTTCCGTAGCGTGGTGAGGCCGCTCTCGACGAACACCGGGACGACTTCGCCGATGCGGTCGAAGCCGGCGCCGACGGTCTGGCCGAGGGTGAACCGGTAGTGGATGCCTTCGAGGATCACGGCGAGCTTGAAATAGGCGAACGCCGTGTACCAGGCGACGCCGCCGACATCGCGGCCCGAGCCGGCCGCGTACCGCTCGATCAGCTCGCGCGGGTCGGGGTGGCCCAGGGCGCCGCTCGTGGTGCTGATCGGGGAGTCCGCCGTCTCCTCCTGCTCGCTGTACATCACCAGCAGGCCCAGGTCGGTCAGCGGATCGCCGAGGGTGGACATCTCCCAGTCGAGAATCGCCTTGATCCGGTCATCGGCGCCCACGAGCACGTTGTCCAGCCGGTAGTCGCCATGCACCACCGTGGGGGCGGGGGAGAGGGGCAGGGCCTTGCCAAGCGCCTCGTGCAGCTCGTCGATCCCGGGCAGCTCACGGTTGCGCGACGCGGCCAGCTGCTTGCCCCAGCGGCGCAGCTGGCGCTCCAGGAACCCGTCCGGGCGCCCGAAGTCGGCGAGACCGACGGCGGCCGGGTCGACGGCGTGCAGCGCGACCAGGGTGTCCACCAGGCCGAGGACGACACGGCGGGTGCGCTGTGGGCCGAGGGCGGTGAGCTGTTCGGCCGTACGGTACGGCGTGCCCTCGACGAACTCCATGACGTAGAAGGGCGATCCGAGGACCGACTCGTCCTCGCACAGCAGCACCGGCTCCGGCACGGGCACGCTGGTCGGGTGCAGCGCGCCGATCACCCGGTGTTCGCGCCGCATGTCGTGGGCGGTGGCGAGCACATGACCCAGCGGCGGGCGGCGCACGACCCAGCGGGCGGCGCCGTCGTCGACCGTATACGTGAGGTTCGACCGGCCGCCCTCGATCAGCTCGGCGCGCAGCGGCCCGCGCACCAGACCCGGCCGCTCACGGTCCAGGTGGGCGCGGAGCCGTTCGAGGTCGAGTCCTGGCGGATTGCCTGGGTTCATCGGGTCTCTGCCTCCGTTGAGGGGTGCTGCGGGCGGGCGCGGGGACCGCGAACGGACGGTCCCGCATCATGATGCCGACCAGTCGGTATGGAGTCCAGTGCCGGGCCGCCCGGTTTGCGCCGGCTCCTGGGGAGCAGGAGCGTCGAAGGCGGGGGCGTGGCCGGCGAGCGCGCTCCCGTACCGCCCGCACAAGCGCGAAGGAACGCGAGGAGCGCCCCATGAAGGCCATCACCTACCGCCGCTACGGCGGCCCCGAGGTCCTGGAGTACGGGGAGGTCCCCGAGCCCACGGTCGGCCCCGACTCCGTCCTGGTCAAGGTCAGGGCCGCGGCCGTCAACCCGGTCGACTGGAAGGCGCGGGCAGGCTATCTGGACCCCGTCCTGGACGCCGTCTTCCCGGTCATCCCGGGCTGGGACGTCGCGGGCGTCGTCGAGCGGCCGGGCCCGGCGGTGACCGAGTTCGCGGCGGGCGACGAGGTGATCGGATACGTCCGCGAGGACTTCCTGTCCCGGGGCACCTTCGCCGAGTACGTCGCCGCGCCCCTGCGCACGCTCGCCCGCAAGCCGCGGAACCTCACGTTCACGCAGGCCGCGGGCATTCCGCTGGCGGGCCTCACGGCGTACCAGACGCTGGTCGGGGCGCTGAAGGTCACCGAGGGCGACACCGTCCTGGTGCACGCCGCCGCGGGCGGCGTCGGCTCCATGGCCGTCCAGCTGGCCAGGCACCTCGGCGCCCGGGTCATCGGCACCGCCAGTGAGCGCAACCACGAATATCTGCGCTCGCTGGGCGCCGATCCGGTCACCTACGGGGCCGGGCTCGGCGAGCGGGTGCGGGCGCTGGCGCCCGGCGGGGTGCACGCCGTCTTCGACACGGTCGGCGGCGACGCGCTCACCGACTCGGTCCCGCTGCTGGCCACGGGCGGGCGGCTGGCCTCCATCACCGACCAGGCGGTCCTCGCCCTCGGCGGCCGCTATGTCTTCGTCCGGCCCGACGCGAACGATCTGCAGGACCTCACCGACATCGCGGAGCGCGGCGCCCTCGGCGTCGAGGTCTCGTCCGTCCTCCCCCTGGAGAAGACCGCCGACGCGCACCGCCTCAACGAGGAGGGCCACACCCGCGGCAAGATCGTCGTCACGGTCGGCTAGTGCCGCGTCAGTCAAGGTTTGCCCGGTAGCGAGGCGTCCTGGTGCGGTCAGCTGCAAGGCGCCGGATCGGCCTCCGGGGGCACCTCCCGGCCGAAGGCCGGGGGCGGGCCTACTCGGCTGATTCGGCAACGCAGCAGATGGCCGTGCCAGGGCGGCGAGCGGGGCAAACCTTGGCTGATGCGGCACTAGCGACGCGCCTCAGCAGGGCGGCGCCTCAGCGCCTCAGCGCGTCACCAGGCCAGCGCGGCGCCGAAGGCCGCGAGCGCCAGGGTGCAGCCTGCCGCCGCCGCGGCCGCCCGCGGGGACAGTGCGGGCGGACGCGGCGCGGACACCGCCCGGATGCGGCGGCCCGCCACACCCAGGAAACCCAGCCAGACCAGCGCGGCCAGCGCCGCGCAGAGCAGGGAGACCGGCCCGGTCCCGTTGTGCAGGGCCTGCCGGGCGGCCAGCGACGCGGCGACGGCGCAGGCCAGCGTCGTACGCCGCCAGGCCAGCCGGGTCCGCTCCGGCTGCAGCCCCGGATCCCGCGGCCAGGGTCCCTCGGGGGGCGGCCCCGTGGGTGAGTCGGGCCCGGCCATCGGCTCAGCCGCCCCAGCGGACCGCGACGAGGACCACCATCAGCAGGGCGATCACCCCGACGGCCAGCCCCAGCACGACCGGGAAGCGGGAGACCGGCAGGTCCTCGCCGCGCCGCATCGCCCGTTCGCAGCGGATCCAGTGGTTGAGCGCCCGCACTGCGCACACCGCGCCGCCCGCCAGCAGCGTGAGCGCCGCCGCCAGCCGCAGCGTCCGGTTCGTGTCCGGCAGGAACTGATCGACCGCGAAGCCCCCGCCCACCAGCGCCATCGCGGTGCGCAGCCAGGCCAGGAAGGTGCGTTCGTTGGCGAGGGAGAAGCGGTAGTCGGGGGTCTCCCCCTCGGTGCGCAGCCGCTCGGGCGCGAACCACAGCCGCACGTCGGCGACGGCGGAGGCGAGCCTGCCCCGGGCCGGCGTGCGGTTGGCGTCGATCATGCGACAAGCCTACTAGGGCCCGTCCGGACCCTCCGGAGACCGACCCTGGTGGCGCCACTCCAGCAGCCGCCGGTAGGCCTCCGCGCCGTCCGGCACCCACTCCCACTCCGTCAGCCGCCGCCCCAGCTCCTCCTCGCTCAGGAAGGCGTGCCAGGCGATCTCCTCGGCCTGCGGGGCGACCGGCAGTTCGCAGCGGACCTCGTAGATCCGCGACCACCAGGTGTGCTCGGGCGTGTCGTAGAGGAAGGAGAACAGCGGCGTCGGCGCGGGCAGCCCGGACACCCCCAGCTCCTCCTCGGCCTCGCGCAGCGCCGCCGTGTCGTACGACTCGCCCGCGCCGACGACACCGCCGACGAACATGTCGTACAGGGAAGGGAAGACGAGTTTGTCCGCGGTGCGGCGGTGTACGAAGATCCGGTCCGCGCCGTCCCGGGTCAGCACGAAGACGGTCCGGTGGCGCAGCCGGTGGGCCATGGCGTCGGCGCGCCGGGACTGACCGATCACCCGGTCCCGCTCGTCCACGATGTCCAGCAGCTCGTCGGCGGAACGCGGCTCCTGCGGCGGTTCCTTCTCAGGCATGCCACCATCCAAGCAGAGCGGCGGCTCGAGCAGAACGGCGGCTCAAGAGCGACGGGGGCGCGGTCAGCGCCAGTGCCCTCCGCCCGGGTACCCCGACCCGCCGCGGTCGCGCCCCCCGTGCCCGGGGTCCGAGCCGTCGTACCCGGAGCCGTACCGGTCCGACCACTCCTCGGCCCAGCGGGCCGCCTCCTCCGCATCCCGCTGCCAGTCCTCGGCGGACCGCCCCCGGTCTCCCCACTGGGACGGCCAGGAGGGGCGCGACGGCTGCTTGGTGCGGGCCGGGGGCTGGGCGGGCGCCGTGGACGGGGCCTTGGGCTGTGCGGCCGGGACGCGGGGGGCCGCCGCGGGCTCGGCGGCGCTCGACGCGCCCGGCAGCGGCTTGGCACCGACCGCCGCGTCGGCCACCGGGACGGTGTCGTCGGCGCCCGCGTCGGGCGCCGACGACGGCGCGTCGTGCGCGGGCGCGGCGGCGGCCTGGCGGCCGTCCTTGCCCAGCATCAGGAAGAGCGCGGTGGCGGCGCCGGTGGCGGAGAGCAGGATCGCCCCGGCCGCGGCCTTGCGCCGGTCGCTGACCGGGCGGCGGCGGGCGTGCCGGGGGCCGACCACCTCGCCCCGCAGCACCTGCGGCTCCTCGTCGGCACAGGCCCCGGCGAGCTCGACGGGCTGTGGGCCGGGAGTGACCAGCGTGGGACTCACTACGCGCTTGTCCGCGCCGCGCGGCCGCGAAGGAGAAAGATGGTGGTCAGCCATGGGGCCTGATGATGCCCGTCCGCCGAACCCCTGTCCATCTCGGCGATCGCTTGTGCCCGTTATGTCGTACAAGGCGGTGCGGCACGGGAGTCGGGAGGCTGAGCCGGGCGCCAGGAGGTCCGCTGCCCGCCCGGCGGGTTGACGCCATACTGACCGGTAGGCAGGATCGACCGACACCATCGGTGCCCGGGCGCCACGGCCCGGCCGCCGGCCTTCCTGCGCGCTCCTGACAGAACGGGACACCAGAAACCATGGCGTACGACGCGGATGTGATCGTGGTCGGGGCGGGGCTCGCGGGGCTGGCGGCCACCGCCGAACTCGCCGACGCGGGCCGCAAGGTGATCCTGCTGGACCAGGAGCCCGAACAGTCCCTCGGCGGTCAGGCCCACTGGTCCTTCGGTGGCCTCTTCCTCGTCGACTCGCCCGAGCAGCGCCGGCTGCGCATCCGCGACAGCCGCGAACTGGCCTGGCAGGACTGGCTGGGCACGGCCGCGTTCGACCGCGAGGAGGACCACTGGCCGCGCCGCTGGGCCGAGGCGTACGTGGACTTCGCGGCCGGGGAGAAGCGGGCCTGGCTGCACGCCCAGGGGCTGCGGCTGTTCCCGCTCGTCGGCTGGGCCGAGCGTGGCGGCTACGACGCGACCGGACACGGCAACTCCGTCCCCCGCTTCCACGTCACCTGGGGCACCGGCCCCGGCGTCGTCGCGCCCTTCGAGCGGCGGGTTCGGGCCGCGGCCGCGCGCGGCCTGGTCCAGCTGCGCTTCCGGCACCGGGTCACCGGACTGTCCCGCAGCGCGGGCGCCGTCGACACGGTGACCGGCGAGATCCTGGAGCCCAGCGACGCCGAGCGCGGCACCCCCAGCGGCCGCGAGGTCACCGGCGCCTTCGAGCTGCGCGCCCAGGCGGTGATCGTCACCTCCGGCGGGATCGGCGGCAACCATGAACTCGTCCGCCAGAACTGGCCCGAGCGGCTGGGCGCCCCGCCCGAGCGGATGCTCTCCGGCGTCCCCGCGCACGTGGACGGCAAGATGCTGGGCGTCGCGGAGGCGGCGGGCGCGCGACTGATCAACCGCGACCGGATGTGGCACTACACCGAGGGCATCGAGAACTGGAACCCCATCTGGCCCCGGCACGCCATCCGCATCCTGCCCGGCCCCTCCTCGCTGTGGTTCGACGCCCGCGGCAAGCGGCTCCCCGTACCGCTCTTCCCGGGCTTCGACACCCTCGGCACGCTCGAACACATCATGCGGACCGGCTACGACTACACCTGGTTCGTCCTCACCCAGAAGATCATCGAGAAGGAGTTCGCGCTCTCCGGCTCCGAGCAGAACCCGGACCTCACCGGCAAGAGCGTCCGCGATGTGCTGAACCGCGGGCGGGGCGGGGCCCCGGGCCCGGTCCAGGCGTTCATGGACCACGGCGCGGACTTCATCGTCGAGCGGTCGCTCACGGGCCTGGTGCGGCGCATGAACGAGCTCACCAAGGAACCGCTGATCGACGAGGCCGAGCTGCGCCGCCAAATCGTCGCCCGCGACCGGGAGATCGCCAACCCCTACACCAAGGACCTCCAGATCACGGCCCTGCGCGGCACCCGCAAGTACCTCGCCGACCGCCTCATCCGCACCGCCGCCCCACACCGCGTGCTCGACCCCAAGGCGGGCCCGCTGATCGCCGTGCGCCTCAATATCCTGACCCGTAAGACGCTGGGCGGCCTGGAGACCGACCTGTCCGCGCGGGTGCTGACCGAGGGCGGGGAGCCGCTGCCGGGCGTGTACGCGGCGGGCGAGGCGGCCGGGTTCGGCGGGGGCGGCGTCCACGGCTACCGCTCCCTGGAGGGCACCTTCCTCGGCGGATGCCTCTTCTCCGGCCGTACGGCGGGCCGCGCGGCGGCGAAGGCGGTGGGGTAGCGCGTCCCCGCACCCGGCGCCGGATTTCTGACGGAAGTCTGACGAACGGCCGAGGGCCCTGGCGCCCGCCACCCCCGGGGTGCTCTCATCGAACCCATGGACCGCAACCCCGGCGCCGCGGAGCACGCCGCCGCCGACCCGGACACCGCCGACCCGGGTGCCACAGAACCAGGCGCCGCCGACCCGGACACCGCCGACCCGGGTGCCACAGAACCAGGCGCCGCCGACCCGGACACCGCCGACCGCGGCACCCCCGTCGGCCGTCGCGTCATCCTCGGCATGCTCGCCCTGGGCACGGGCGGCATGGCCGCCGCCCCCTGGCTGCAGCGCCGCCTGGAGACCTTCCTGGCCACGGCGGCGGAGAACGACCCCACCGGGGTGACCGGGCTGCTCCCCAACGGCGGCGGGTTCCGCTACTACTCGGTGACCTCCTCCGTCCCCCACAAAAACGCCGAGAACTACCGCCTGACCGTCGGCGGGCTCGTCGACAAGCCCGCCGGCTACCGGCTCGCCGACCTCCGCGCGCTGCCGCAGCACCGCATCGTCCACGACGTCCAGTGCGTCACCGGCTGGCGCGTGCCGCACACCTCCTTCGAGGGCGTACGCCTGGCGACGCTGCTCGACGCCGCCGGGGTCCGCCCGGGGGCCGGGGCGGTCCGCTTCACCTGCTTCGACGGGGCGTACAGCGAGAGCCTCACCCTCGAACAGGCCCGCCGGGACGACGTCCTGGTCGCCCTGCGGATGCGGGACGAGCCGCTGGGCCACTCCCACGGCGGCCCGGTGCGGCTGTACGTCGCCCCCATGTACTTCTACAAGTCGGCGAAGTGGCTCTCCGGCATCACGGTCACCCGCGACGTACAGCCCGGCTACTGGGAGCACCGCGGCTACGACGTGGATGCCTGGGTCGGCAAGTCGAACGGACGCGACGATGCCCCCACGACCTGACGCGCGCCCCGGTGGCGCCGCCCCCGTACGCTCCGCCGCGCGCGCCCGCTCCGGGCCCCGCCCCCGCGTGGCCCGCTTCACCCCGGCCGAGCGGTGGATCCACCGCACCACCGCCGTTCTCCTGGGCGTCTGTGTGGCGAGCGCGGCCTGTCTGTACCTGCCCCAGCTCGCCGAACTCGTCGGCCGCCGTGTCCTCGTGGTCACGGTGCACGAGTGGACCGGCATCCTGACCCCGGTCCCGACGCTGCTGGGCCTCGCCTCCCGCGCCTTCCGCGCCGACCTCTCCCGCCTCAATCGCTTCGGCCCGCACGACCGCCGCTGGCTGCGCTCGGCGCTGCGGCGCGACAGGAGCGACGGGGCCCGCCCGGCGGGCAAGTTCAACGCCGGGCAGAAGCTGTACGCCGCCTATATCAGCGGCGCCGTGCTGGTGATGGCGGGCACGGGGCTGTTGATGTGGTTCACCGGCCTGGCCCCGCTGGTCTGGCGCACCAGCGCCACCTTCGTCCACGACTGGCTGGCGCTGGCCGTCGGCGTCGTCCTGCTCGGGCACATCGGCATGGCGCTCGGCGACCCGGAGGCCCGGCGTGGCATGCGCACCGGCACGGTCGACCAGGAGTGGGCGGCCCACGAGCACCCGCTGTGGCGCACCGGCGAGGACCGCGATCGGTAAGCCTCACGGCCCTTCCCGGAATTCGCCCGACGGCGGCCGGGCAACACAGGCGTGAATTGAAAGCCACCGCCCGTTCCCGATGCCATGATGCGACACGTGCCGTCAATTCCGCAGCAGGGAAACTCCGGGAAAGGGAATGCTCGAATGGCCGAGAAAGGGCTCAGGAGGGCCATCGCGCGCTGCCGGGCGCCGATCACGGGATGCGCCGCCGCGCTCCTCGCGCTGAGCGGGTGTCTCGGTACGCCCGGCGGGTCGCACCGGCAGGGCGGGCTGTGGGTGAACCCGGACAACCCGGCCGCCCGGCAGGCCCGTGAGCAGCGGCGCGCGGGCCGGTACGCGGAGGCGGAGCTCATGCGGCGGATCGCCGACGAGCCGATCGCCGAATGGCTGGGCCCGCATCCGCGCGAGCGGGTTCGGTTCCTCACCGAATCCGCGGCGCGGGAGAATCGTACACCGGTGCTGGTCGCCTATCACATTCCGTACCGGGACTGCGGAAGATATTCCCGGGGCGGGGCGAGGAACGACGCCGAATACCTGGACTGGATCCGTGAGATCGTCTCCGGAATCGGCGAGCGAAAAGCGATTGTCGTATTGGAGCCCGACGCGGTGGCTCAGGTGGTCGACGGCTGCGTTCCGAAGCGGCTGCGGGCGCCGCGGCTGGCCCTGCTGCGCGACGCGGTCGCCATGCTCTCCGCGATGCCCGCCACTCGGATCTACCTGGACGCCGGGAACCCGGGATGGATCAGGAACTCCGAGCGGCTGGTGGAGCCGCTCATGAAGAGCGGCATCGACCAGGCGGACGGCTTCGCCCTGAACGTCTCGAACTTCCAGCCGACGCGGGTGACCCGCGCCTACGGCCGTCGCCTGTCCACCCAGCTCGGCAGGGTCCACTTCATCATCGACACCAGCCGCAACGGCAACGGCCCGCTCGCCTCCGGCCGGGGCGCGGGCGACGACGGCAAGGGCGGTGGTGGCGCGGGCGCCGCGCGCTCCGGCAGCGGCGACCAGGAGAGCTGGTGCAACCCCCCGGGGCGGGCGCTGGGGGAGCCGCCGAGCACCCGCACCGGCGACCCTTCCATCGACGCCTATCTGTGGATCAAGCGCCCCGGCGAGTCCGACGGGACCTGCAACGGCGGCCCCCCCGCGGGCCGTTGGTGGGCCAAGTACGCGCTCGACCTGGCCCGCAACGCCAGGGCGCGCGGCAAGTGAGGACAGGCGCGGGCGCGGGCCGTCAGCGAGCCCCGGCGCGGGCCGTCGGCACCGCCGGGGCGGCGTGCCGCCCGCGCCGCGCGAGGAGCAGCCCGCCCGACCAGATGGCCATCGGCGCCAGGCACAGAGCCAGCGCCAGCAGCGCCCAGGTGCGCATCGCCGCGTGGGTGTGCCCCAGGAACAGCGAGGCGACCAGCGAGCCGCCGAAGACCACGGCCCACACCAGATGGATCCGGAAGGTGGACAGCTGGTCGGCGCTGGAGGAGTCGCCCTTGGGCGTGACCACGAACCGGCTCTTGCGCCGCAGCAGCGCGTCGCACAGCGACTTGGCGTAGATCGGGGCGGACAGCGCGGAGAGCAGCATCCCCGCCACCCCGCCGGAGCCCTCCGGCTCGTGCGGGGAGACGTTGTGCCGCCGGTTCCAGATGTACAGGCCGATCTGCAGGGCCGCGGCGTCGCTGTAGAGCATCATCCACATCTCCGCCGGGATGTGGATCCCGGACGCGCCCAGCACCAGGAACAGCCCGCAGGACAGCGCCGACAGCATCCAGTTGAGCGCGGTCATCGGGTAGTACGCGATCATCAGTGAGTAGTTGAGCAGCTTCCCCGGTGAGAGCGTGAACGGCGCCTTCCAGAACTGCTTGAGCACCGTCTCGTAGGTGCCGCGGCTCCAGCGCAGCTGCTGGGTGAAGAAGTCCGTCCAGGTGCTCGGGCCCTCCCCGACGGCCAGCACGTCCGGGGTATAGACCGAGCGCCACTTCTTCCTGGTGACGGGGTTGCGGCGGCGGTGCAGCTCGAAGCCGGTGGCCATGTCCTCGGTGATCGAGTCGTACAGCCCGCCGATGCTCCGCAGCGCGGCGATGCGCACCGCGTTGTTGGTCCCGACGAACATCGGGCCGCCATAGGCGTTTCCCGCCCGCTGGATCAGCGCGTGGAAGAGGAATTGCTGGCTCTCGGCCGCCTTGGTGACCGCCGTGTCGTAATTTCCGTACACCTGCGGACCGACCACAAAGGCGACATCGGGATCGCGGAAGTAACCCATCATGCGCTCGAGGAAGTTGGGCAGCGGAACGTGATCGGTGTCCACACAGGCCATGAATTCGTAGTCGTCGCCGTGGGCGTCCAGCCAGGCGTTGTAATTCCCGTGCTTGGTCCTGGCGCGGAAGGATCCTTTCGGCTGATTCCACTTCTCGACGCCCTTGCGGGAGAAATGCCGTACGCCCAGCCGGGCGCACAGTTCCTTGGCCTCCTCGTCGTTACCCTCGTCGAGCAGCCATACGTCGAGCCCCCCGGCGTGTCTGACCCGCTTCGCCCCCTCCAGCGTCGCCCGGACCATCTCGATCGGCTCCTTGCCGGGGACGAAGCTGGTCAGGAACGCCACCTGGGTCCCGGGCTCGGCGGTCACCGGCACCGGGTCGCGGGCCACCAGCGTGGCGTGCGCGTTGGAGACCACGGTGAACAGGCGGAACGCCTCGATCAGCGCGATCGAGATCAGCATCGTCCGGTCCGCGGCCGTCTCCCAGGCCGCCACATAGTCGCGGTGCACCCAGTGCTGGGGCTGTAGCAGCCACAGCAGCAGCAGCGCCGAGCACACCGGCGCCGCGCACAGCAGCAGCGCCGCGCGGACGCGGTGCGGCTCCTGTGCCAGCAGGCTCCGGCAGCGCACCCGGTACGGCCGGCCGGGCGGGGGCTGCGTCAGCGGGCCGGCCAGTTGGCTGTACCGCTCGTACTCGTAACTTCCGGTCGCGCCCCGGCGGCAAGAGGCCGTCTCGTGGTGCGCGGGCCGCGCGGGAGGGGGCGAGGGCGCGGCACCCTTCTCGGCCGTGTCTTTGACGGGGGTAGGTGCGGACATCTGGGCACTCCCGCGGGTCGTCGGGACGCAATATCGCGCGGCGATGACCCGGACGGCCTACATTCGTCATGTCATCGCGCGAGATGAGAAGGTAACAATCCCCTGGGGAATGACTGTGCAAATCGGATTTTCGGCGCGCCCTGTCGCGCCCTGCCGATATGCCGAGCGGGCCATCACTCCGACGGCCTATCGACGCGCGTCTTACGTGATTTACATTCCGTCATCTGTCATGGTCGGAAGCGATTCAGCGTGCATGTTTCGACCGCGCGTCACGGCTGTGGGTTTCGGGGTGCGCGAGGCAGCCCGCGCCACGGGGCGTGCGACATACGGAAGATGGGGCCCGGTCGCCCGATGAGAGTGCTGCACATCATCTCGCGCCTCGGCGTGGGTGGCGCCGAACAGCAACTGCGGCTGCTGCTGCGCCACCTGCCCGCCCGCTGTGACGTCCTCACCCTGGCCGCCCCCGGGGCCGCGGGCCACGGCATCCGGGCGGACGGCGTGCCCGTCACCCATCTGCCGATGGGCGGCCGCGACCCGATGGCGCCGGCCCGGCTGGCGCGGTTCATCCGCGGCGGCGGCTACGACCTGGTGCACACCCATCTCTACCGGGCCTGCGTACACGGCCGGATCGCCGCCCGGCTGGCGGGCGTCGGCGCCGTGATCGCCACCGAGCACAGCCTCGGCGAGCGCCACATCGACGGCCGCCCGCTCACCGTCGGCACCCGCGCCCGCTACCTCGCCACCGAGCGCCTGGGCTCGGCGACCGTCGCCGTCTCGGCCGCCGTCGCCGACCGGCTGCGCGGTTGGGGTGTCGCCAACCACCGCATCCACCTGGTGCCCAACGGCCTGGACGCCCGCCACTTCCGGTTCACCCCGGCCGCCCGGGCCGCCGCCCGTGCCCGCCTCGGCATCCCCGCACACGCCTTCGTGGTCGGCGGGGTCGGCCGGCTGGTGGCGGCCAAGCGCTTCGACGTGGCGCTGCGGGCCGTCGCCGAGGTGCCCCAGGCCAGGCTGCTGCTGGTCGGGGACGGCCCCGAGCGCACCGCGCTGCGGGACCTGGCCGCCTGGCTGGGGGCGGCCGACCGGGTCCGGCTGCTCGGCGAGCGCGACGGGGCGGTGGCCGGGACCGGGGACCGGCCCGCGGACATCCCCGGGCTGCTGGCCGCCATGGACGTGTTCGTCGCGCCTTCCGCGGAGGAGGCGTTCGGGCTCGCCGCCGTGGAGGCCCTGGCGGCCGGGCTCCCGGTGCTCCACGGCGTCTGCCCGGCCCTCGACGAACTGCCGCCCGGCGCGGCCCCCGGCGCCCGCCGCATCGGCCCCGGCGCCGCCGCCCTGGCCGACGCCCTGCGCGAGCGGGCCGCCGCCGGCCCCGTACGGCACCCGGTGCCCGCCGCCGTCGAGCGCTACGACATCGTCCGCACCGCCCGCCGGCTGGCCCTGCTGTACGAACGCTCCGTCAGCTGCGGGCCCGACGGCTGCGCCCGCGGCCCCGCCGTCACCCTGCGCTGGCCGCGGAGCGGTGCTCCCGCGGGCTGACCCCGCGCACCCGCTTGAAGGCGGCGCTCAGCGCGAAGGGGCTGCCGTAACCGACCCACCGGGCCACCGCCCCGAGGGTGGCGCCCGGCTCCCGCAGCAGATCGGCGGCCAGATCCAGCCGCCAGCCGGTCAGATACGCCATCGGCGGCTCGCCGACCAACTCGGTGAACCGGCGGGCCAGCACCGCGCGGGAGATCCCGGTCTCCGCCGCCAGCAGCGCCACCGTCCACGGATGGCCCGGGTTGTTCTGCAGCAGCCGCAGGGCGCGGCCGACCACCGGGTCGCCCAGCGCCCGGTACCAGGCCGGGGCCCGCGCCTCGGGCCGCGCGAACCACGCCCGCAGCACCGAGATCAGCAGCAGATCCAGCAGCCGGTCCAGCACGGCCGTCTGGCCCGCCTCCTCTTTGACGATCTCCTCGCCAAGCCACGGCAGCAGCGGCAAATCGCATGCCTCACGCCCCAGCACCAGCAGCGGGGGCAGCGCGTCCAGCAGCCGCCGGCTGATCTCCCCGTCCATCCAGTACGTGCCGACCAGCATCGTCGCCGCACCGTGCTCGCTGTTGCCCCAGGTGCGCACGCCCAGCGCCATCCGCTCCGCCAGGTCCTCGCCCTCGGCGGTGCGGCACACCTCGCCCGGCAGGATCCACGCCTGGGGCTCGGTGGCCGGATCGCCGGCCACCGTGTACGGATCGGGGCCGCGCACGACCGCGACATCCCCCGGACCGAGCCGCCGCGCCTCGCCCCGGTCCGGGACCACCCACGCCTCACCGCGTGCCACGGTCATCACACACAGCGGGGCCCGGTCCTCGATCCGCACCGACCAGGGCGGGTCCATCACCATCCGGAGCAGAAACGCCCCCCGGGCCCTCGGCCCGTCCAGCAGACCGGCGAGTGGATCCATCACGCCCGCGACCGCCGGTCGAGGGCGGCCGTCGAGCCCCGTACCACCAGATGGGTGGGCAGCACCCGCTGCGGGGGCTGCTCGCCCTCGGCGGCCGGGGTGGCCAGTATGCGGCACAGCAGATCGACGGCGGCCCGCGCGCCATGCGCCTTGGGCACCGAGACCGTGGTCAGCGGCGGCGCCACGCTCCCCACCTAAACGATCTCCACCAACCCCGACGCCGCCACCGCCTCGACACCGGCCGCCCGCTCCCGCGCCGCCCATGAGCTGCGCGGCCCGCCGACATACGCGATCCTGCGGTGGCCCAGCGCGTGCAGACGGGTCAGCGCATCGGTCATCCCCTCCACCAGATCGGCCGTGACGCACCCGAACCCGGGCTCCTTGGGGTGCGGCAGCACGATCGGCTTGTCGGTGAAGTCCCCGAGCGACCCCAGCCCCTCGCCGCTCAGATCTGGGACGATCACGCCCAGATGGCCCGTACGGCCGGTGATCAGCCCGCGCGCCGCCTGGTTGGGCTGGTGGCCGAGTCGGTCGGCGGCGGCCCGCACCCGCTCGCGCGTCACAGGGCTCACCGCCCCGCCGGGCGCCAGGGCCCGCGACACGGTGGACGGGGACACTCCCGACGCCTGCGCGACGTCCCGAATCGTCACCTGCACGCCCCGAGGTCGACACCCCGTTCCACCGGCGTCAATCGCCGTCAGTCGCGGTCGACACTTTCCTAAAGTTGATCTAATCGAAAGTGCTTGCGAGGTGGTGCCGAGTACGCCGAGCCGGAGTTCGCCGAAGATTGCGGGGCCGATCGATGGCGCGTGGCGACGCGGCGGATGACGGCCAGGTTGCGGCTATGGGTCACTGGTCGACGAATCACCCTAAATGCCTGTTTGGTTGTGGGTCTATCGACCCTCACACTGGCGCGCGTCTCGCGGTTAGGATGCGTTCGATGCTGCCCCTTCACGAGCACCGTTGCCGATTGTTCTCCCATTTGAGGCGACCGGTGTCCGTGGTGCCGGTCGCAGCGCAGCGGCATGAGTCAGCGTGACCGCCGACCGCAGGGCACGCCGTTCGATCTCCGTGGAAAGACGACCCTCACCTGACGGAATATAGACCTGGGGGACATGTTGTATTCGTGTGTCGAAAGTGTAGAGGCGGCTTGGTTCCGTCTAAGATGTCGTCGGCACGGGTACAATTCACCGCTGGGGTCTGAAGCGCGACCATAAAGCTTCGGCGCTCATTGCGTGTAGGCCACTGATTCGAAAGCACGTTCAAAATCGGGGTGAATGTCGAATGCTGGCCATTTTCGATGGCAAAAGAAAATCCCCTTGCTCTGAGGAGGTCCCGGCGACAGCGGGAGGTCACCTGGTATGAGGTATGAGATTCTTTGCCCATTACGCGTCGTCGATGGTTCGTCGATCACCTCACTCAGCGCCCGGAAGATCGAGGTGCTGCTCGCGGCCTTGCTGGTGCGTGCGGACGAGGCGGTGAGCAGCGAAGACCTCGTGAAGGAGATCTGGGGCACTCGCGCACCGCGCCAGGCCATCGCGACGCTCCACGTCTACGTGTCCCAGCTCCGCAAGTTCCTGAAACGGCCCGACCGGGCCGAGAGCCCCATCGTGACCGCGCGCGGTGGGTATGTCCTGCGACTGGGCACGGACGAGCTGGACTTTCACATCTTTGAGGATCTGATGCGCCAGGGGCGGGCCGCGCAGCGGGCCGGCCGCACCCAGGAGGCGTGCGAGGCTTACGAAGAGGGGCTCGCCCTCTGGCGCGGTCCGGTCCTTGAGGACCTGCGCGACGGGGCGATCATCAACGGCTTCGTGTGCTGGGCCGAGCAGGCCTGGCTGGAGTGCGTCGAGGCGTTTGTGGACGCCGGCCTGGAACTCGGCCGTCACCGGGAGTTCGTCAGCTTCCTCTATGGGCGGATCGAGGAGCTCCCGCTGCACGAGGCGTTCTACCGTCAGCTCATGCTGGCGCTCTACCGTTCGGGGTGCAGAGCCGACGCCCTGAGCGTCTATCAGTCGGCACGGACCGTGCTGAGCGAGGAGCTCGGGCTGGAGCCGTCGGTCACTCTCAAGCGGCTGCATCAAGCCGTTCTCGTCGACGCCCCGGAGCTCGAAGCGGCCTAGTCGGCGAATGTACCGGGGTGGGGACAGGGGTAATTCGGTACCGACCGAGTACAGGGGGAAAATTCAGTGCGGTACGAGATATTAGGGCCTCTCCGGGTGGTGGACGAGAAGGGCAGCTCGCTGCTCAGAGCGCAGAAACTCGCCACCGCCCTGGCGGTACTGCTGATCCGATCGGACCAGGTCGTGATGGCGGAACAGATCAGCAGGGAGATCTGGGGGAAGCTGGCTCCGCAGCGCACCACCGCAGGTATCTATGTCTGCATTTCACGGCTTCGTAAGTTCTTGAGCCGGCCGGGCCAGCAGAACCCCATCATCACGCGCCCCGGCGGATACATGTTGCGCCGGGCGTCGAGCGAATGTGACTTCGATGTCTTCCAGCGGCTGGTCACGGACGGCCGCAGACTCAGCAGGTGTGGTGAGCCCGCGAAGGCGGCGGGCTGCTTCGAGCAGGCGCTGGCACTCTGGCGCGGCCCGGTGCTCGGCAACGTCCAGATCGGGCCGATCGTGGCGGGTTTCCTGAAGCGGCTGGACGAGATGCGCATCGAGTGCGCGGAAATGTCTGCGGAGGTGTATCTCGAACTCGGCCGCCATCAGGAACTCGTCGGCCGACTGCGGTCTCTCGTCGACGAGTTCCCGCTCCAAGAGACGTTCTACCGGCAGCTGATGCTGGCCCTCTACCGATCGGACCGGAAGTCCGAGGCGCTCGGCATCTACGAGTCCGCCCGGCGGGTCCTGGACCGGGAGCTGGGTCTCGAGCCCGGTAGGAAGCTCAGGGAGCTGCGCCACACGGTTCTCGCCTCGACCTGACGGACAGGCCGTGCTCGCCGGGGGCTTTCTCGCGTGCGGCGCGAGAAAGCCCCCGGCGAGCATTTAGCCCCCTGGTTACTCGGCGACGTAGGTCCGGCGGATCCATTCGAACACCCGCAGGCTCCGCCCTTGGTGTTTCACGACCTGACCTGTGGGCTGAAAGTGTTCGTAGGCATTGCCGACGAGAAGTTTCAGGGTCGATTCGGTGTCATTGACATACCGCGTGCACGACTCGTCGGCCGGCTGCATGGGGCCGCCGCGCAGGATGACGTTGGGCGCAGATGCGGACATAGGAGACTGCATTCCCTTCACTATGCATTCAAGAGAAGGTTGGCATGAGGCGAAAGTGTGTCGAAGCTGCCTCGTACTCGCAAAGGGCCTCCAGAGGGCCCGACATGGATGGGATTCCAGATCATCCCGATCCGCTCGCCCCAAGCCGCCGCGACTGGTCCAGCTTAGACGCGTCGGGTCATGCGGTGTGAGGGTCGTTCGACCGACAAAAGACATTCGCTTTTCCTCACGGATCGTGAGGTTTCCGCTATCGCCGTGTCACACCGATGGTCGCCGAGGATGGATGATCGATGCCGATTCCCACACTGCCGCCCGGCATCGACCTGCCGGGTTCAGCGCGCCTTCCTGCTCCGGCGGGGCCCTGGGCGCGCGAATACGTGGCGTTCAACCGGCGGTTGGCCCTCTACGGCCGGGCCGGAGTGATAAGCGCCTGTGCCGTGCTGGCCGTCGTGGCCATGCCGGTGGGAGAGATGGCGCCCGCGGCGGTGGCCGCGGCCACCACGCTTGCCTGGAGCTGGCTTCACCTGCGCCTCACCACCGACTCGAGGATGCGGCCCCGGCCGCTTTTCGCCCTGGATCTGGCGGTTATGACGGCCCTGTGCCTGAGCCAGCGGTTCACGGTCCCCGACGCGGGGACCGATCACGCCGGCACCTGGATCCTGGTGGCGCTCAACTTCACGGCCGTGGCCTACCAGCTCTCCCAGACGCCCCTGATCGGGATTCTGGCGACGTTGTGGCTGTGCTGCGCGGATCTGGCGGGTGCCGCGTTGCACCCGGAGCTGGAGTGGTCCGACGCTCTGCACAGCGTGGTCTGGGTGGTGGTGAACAGCGCCCTGGCTCAGCTCGTGGTTCGGCTGGTGTTCAGCGAGAGCCGGGCGGCCGACGAGGCCGCCGACCGGGCCGCGCGGGCCCGGCGGCAGGGGGAGGCGGCGGAGGCTCGTTGTGCCGCGGAACGGGAGCACCTGGCCGCGCTCCACGACACCGCCTGCGCGACCCTGCTGATCGCGTCGGCGCCATGGGCGTCGATGCGACCGGAGACCCTGCGGGCCCAGGCCGCGCGGGACCTCGTCCGATTGCGCGCCGAGCAGGCGGTCGTCGGGGAAGTGGACCTGGCCGCCGAGCTGGCCGAGGAGATCGCCGCCCATCCCCTCCGCGTCACCGCACGGTTCGACGAGGACCTCGGCACGGTCTGGCACCCTGCCGCGGCGGCGCTGCGCGGCGGCCTCGGTGAGGCGCTGCGCAACGTGGCCCGCTACGCGGGCGTCACCGTGGTGCGGGTGAGGGCGGAGCGCGTGCGGCACCGCGTCGTCGTGACCGTCGTCGACAGGGGGGTGGGGTTCCATGCCGAACGCATCCCCGCCCATCGGATCGGAATCAAGCGTTCCATCTGCGGGCGGATGCGGAACATCGGGGGCCGCGCGACCGTGAAGTCACGGCCCGGGTACGGCACGACGGTGCGTCTGGAGTGGCCGCGTGTCTGAGGACCTCCGTCAGCTGATCACCCGCCACCAGCTCCGCGGCATCCGTACCGGGGCACTGGCCATCGTGATCACCGTCCACGTCGGGTCCGCGCTGCCCGCGCTCCTGGCCGGCCTGGACGAGTACCGGCACCCCTGGGTCCCGCTGACCGCCTACGGCCTGCTCACGCTGATCCTTGGCGGCAGTGTTCTCGTCGGCATCGGCGGACGCCCGTGGCCGCGCGGTTGGGTGCCGCTGGCACTGGTCTGCGCCTTCGCGGCCTCTGTGGCCACTACCACCCAAGTGCCGGCGGACCAGTACTTCGTCGGCCGCGCCCACTGGTCCTTCTCGCTCGTCGGCTGGTTCGCCGTCGTCCTGCTCGGCCACCGGGGGCTGGCGGCGTTCGGCGTCTTCACCGGGTGCCATCTGGCCGTCATCGTGGCCCAGTTGCTGGCGGCCGAGGTTCCCCCGCGGGCCATCGCGGCGAGCATGGCCCTGCGGGCCCTGTCCGCCTGTTGCCTCCAGATGACCATCGCCGCCGGCGCCAAGCTTCTGCTCAACAGCAGCACGGCCATCGGCGAGGCCCTGCGGGCGCAAGAGCGCGTGTGCACCCGCATCGCCGTCGGCGCACAGATCCAGGCGGACCAGCGCCAGCGGTACGCCGAGCTGAACACCACCGTGATCCCCCTGCTCACCGGGCTCGCCGACGGTTCCCTCGACCCGCAGGACGACGAGGTGCGGCGGGCCTGCGCGCTGGAAGCCGCCCGGCTGAGACGGCTGTTCGCGGAGAGCGACTTTACGTTCGACCCGCTGGTCCACGAGATGCGGGCCTGCATCGACGCCGCCGAGCGCAACGGGACCACCGTGCTGCTCGCCGTGCGCGGCGACCCCCTCGACTTGCCGTTGCAGCTGCGCCGCGCGCTCCTGGACCCGGTCATCGCCACACTGGCCGCCGCCGGGGAGACGGCCCGGGTCACTGTGGTCCGCGGCGAGGACCAGGTGCGGGTGGGCATCGTGGTGGACGCGCTGCGGGACCGGCTGCCCGAGGCGGCGGCGAGCGGGATCCGGGTGCGTACGGTCCAGGGCGAGCACCACTGCCTGGTCGAGGCCGCGTGCCGGATCACAGCTCGTCCAGCGCGATCAGACCGTCCTGAACCGCCCTGGCCACAAGCTTGGCCTTCGTGGTCGCCGGGCGGCCGACGTTGGCGTACTTGATGCGCACCCGGTCCAGGTAGGTGTTCACCGTGCGCTCCGATATCCCCAGGCTCTGGGCGACCATCGCCTTGGACTCGGACTGGAACCACTCCACCAGCACCTCCACTTCCCGGACGGACAGCACGGGGCGGCTCTGCCGCGTGTCACTGCCGAACGCTCCGGCCAGCGACGGGGGTGTGTAGGGAATGTCGTCGGCAGCGGCCTGGATTGCCTTGACCAGGTGCCGCTGCCCCTCCCCCTTGGTGATATAGGTGGCCGAGCCCAGGTCCATGCAGGTCAACGCCGCCTCCTGGCTGTCCCGCATCGTGTAGACGACGACCTTGCGCTCCTGTGCGACCAGCTCCTGCAACTCGCCGTACGCGGGTTGCCCGTCCCGCAGCAGCAGGTCCAGGACGACGACGTCCGCGCTCCGGCCCGGTCCGCAGCGGGCCACTGATACATCTGCCCCCTCGGCCACCACCTTGATCGGCACGTCGGCGGCGGCACACCACGCCGCGATGCCCGCGCGTACCACGGGGTGATCATCGATCAACACGACACTGAGCGGAATCCCTAACTCCACACGCACCTACCCCAATCGCCAGGCCACTTGTCAAAATGTAGACAAATTGATGTAGTTCGAGCCCTGGGATTGGGCTCGCTTGATGTGATGCTCCACGTAATGCCTGCGGTTCCGCCTCAATCGGGACGGGGCCTGTCAAAAGGTTTCCCGGGTTTCGTGTGGCGGATGCGAAGGCGGGGCCAGGAGTTGTTGCCGCCCGGGATCGTGGAGGCGTCGAAGGTGTGACTGCGTGTGGTCCGGGGGCCGCTTCCGCGATGTTTGGCTGAGTACGGATGCGAACCGTTGGCCTCTTCGAGGAAGACGTGGAAGTCCCACGCGTCGCCCGGGAGTTACGGGTGAGTGAGAAGTCGGTCTACCAGTGGCGCCGCACCTGCGCGTCTCCGGGGTGACCCGGCTGCCGCACCGGATGGGCTGCAGCGTGCAGATGCCCGCCCGGCCCGCCGCCGAACGCGACGAGGACGCGATCACCGTATGGTGGGAGGCGGCCTGGCAGGCGGTAAAACCCTCCGGGCGGCGACCGGCGCGTTCATCTGCTTCGAGGGCGAAGCGGGCGTGACCGGCCGGCCGCCCAAGGTGCCGGCATGGCATCCTCGGCGGATTCCTCGCCGGGACGGGGCTCGCTCTCGACGGACCGGACGGACCCTGACGTGCCGAAGTCAGTAATTTCCGACGGCCGGTGCGAGGGCTCAATTCGCAGGCACGCAGGGTGTCCCCATGGTGGCTCTGCGTGTTGATCCGGTGCACATCGCGGCCCGATTGCTGCAAAAATGAAGAGATGTGACCGCTTTTACTTTGCTTGTTATCTGGCCTTTGGATTCCCCTGTTATCTTGCCGTGATCGTGGAAGATCGTGTGAAAAGTGGGGCAGTTGACAGTGATGCTGCTGTCAAGGTTTCATTAAAGAAAGCTGCTGAGTAGTGAGTGTGTCCACCGCTGTGTGATGAAGTGACCCAGCATCTCGCGGAGTTGCGCTGCCTTATTTGTAAGGCGGTGAGTGCATGCCCTTTCCGTATCCTGAGGGGCGACTTTGTTAAGGTCGCGTCAGAATTACGGGGGTAAGATTCTGTATGCTGGTCGGTCGGCGAGCGGAACTCCTTGAACTGGATACCTTTCTCGCGGAATGCGCATCGAATAAAGCGAGAACTGTAATCCTTGAAGCACCCGTAGGGTGTGGAAAGAGCGAACTCCTGGGAATAGTGGCCACCAACGCCGCCGAAAAAGGGGCAGTGGTCCTCCGTGCCACCGCCATGCGGTCGGAAAGCGCTCTGCCTCTGGGAGTGATGCGACAGCTGATGGACAGCCCGTCGCTGCCTGCGGAGGCGGGGCGGCGCCTGCGGACGCTGCTGGACGAGGACGAGGCCACGGTCGACCCGAACGCAGCCGACCGGACGGCCCCGGCGCGGGCGGCCAGGATGCAGAAGGTGTGCGCCGCGCTTCACGAAGTGGTGCGGACCAGGCTCGTACTGATCGGCGTCGATGACCTCCAGCACGTGGACGCCACCTCGTTGCAGTATCTCCTCTATCTGAGCGGCAGGTCGCGGTCCACCCGGTTGATGATGATCTTCACGGAGACTGTCCACTACCAACAAGGAGTGCCGACGTACCGCACCGAGTTTCTCCGGCAGCCCCACGTCCAGCGCATGCGCCTGCACTGCCTCGACCGTCGGGCCACCGCTGAACTGCTCACCCCGGCACTGGCCGAGGCCACGCTCGACTACTACTTCTCCGTCACCGGCGGCAACCCCCTCCTGCTGCGCGCCCTTCAGGAGGACCACCTGCTGACGCCTGCCTCGACGGCGCAGTCCGAAGTGGCGGACCCCGTGGCCGGGGATGCCTTCGCCCATGCCGTGCTGACCTGTGTGGACCGCAGCGGACCTGCGGCCGCCGAGGTCGCGGACGGTCTCGCAATCCTCGGCGAGGCGAGCACGGTCGAAGCGCTGAGCAGGCTGTAGTGCGAACTGCCGCGCGCCGAGGCGGTGCGGGGGGTACGGGCGCTGCGCGCCGCGGGCCTGGTCGATGACCTGTCGTTCCGCCACCCGGCAGCGCGAGCCAAGGTGCTGGACGGCATGGGCCCGGCCCACCGGCGGGACCTGCATCACCGCGCCGACTCCCTCCTGCACGGTGACGGCGCCCAGGCATCCGTGATCGCCCCGCACCTTCGGGCCGCACGGAGCGTCGACCAGCCCTGGGGTGTGCAGGTGCTCCAGGACGCGGCCGAGGAGGTGCTCGCCGACGACGAGGTGCGGCTGGCGATCGCGTACCTGGAACTGGCCCACCGCTGCTGTGCCGACGCCCAGCACTGCGCCGCGATCAGGATCAGGATCGCTGTGCTGATGCGCCGGCGAAACCCCTCCGGGGCGGAGAAGATCGCCGAGGAACTGCTGCACGCCTTACGACTGGGGCGGCTGGCGCCCCGGCACTGCGTGCCGCTGGTGAATCTCTTCCTCGCCCACGGGCGCATCGAGGAGGCGAACGAGGTTCTGGAAGCACTGCGGAAGAGGCCCGCGGGGGCCCTTCCGCTCGCCACCGTCCAGGTGGGCGCTCAGCTGACCTACATGGCGGAGCTCTGCCTGCCTTGGACCGACAGCCACCCGTACGGCCACGGGCAGGACCACGAGACGGAAGCGGCCCAGTCGGGGATGGGTTGTTGGCGGGTGTGGGGGCGTTGGCTGAGGGTCGGCCGCATCCGGGTGTGGTGACGGGTATGGCGGGTGATGAGGCGCGGGTGGTGCTGGTGTTTCCGGGGCAGGGGTCGCAGTGGGTGGGTATGGGGGTGGAACTGCTGGAGTCCTCGCCGGTGTTCGCTGAGCGGATCGAGGCGTGTGAGCGGGCGCTCAGGCCGTATGTGGACTGGTCGCTGACCGAGGTTCTGCGTGGTGATGGGGCGGAGTTGGCGCGGGTGGATGTGGTGCAGCCGGTGTTGTGGGCGGTGATGGTGTCGCTTGCGGCGGTGTGGGCCGGGCAGGGGGTGGTCCCGGTGGCGGTGGTTGGTCATTCGCAGGGTGAGATCGCGGCGGCGTGTGTGGCGGGGGCGTTGTCCTTGGAGGACGGGGCGAGGGTGGTGGCGTTGCGCAGCCGGGCGTTGCGGGCGCTGTCGGGTGGCGGTGCGATGGCTTCGCTGGGGGTGGGTGCGGGGGAGGCGGAGGGTTTCTTCCCGGCCGGGGGTGGTGTGGTGGTGGCGGCGGTCAACGGTCCGTCCTCGACGGTGATCTCCGGCCCGCCGCAGGCCGTCGCCCAGGTCGTGGCCGCCGTCCAGGGGGCCGGGCACCGGGCGCGGTTGATCGATGTGGACTATGCCTCGCATGGTCCGCAGGTGGGTGAGATCACCGACGAGCTTCATCGTGTTCTGGTGGGTGTCCGGCCGGTGGTGAGTGAGGTCGCGTTCTACTCGACGGTGACCGCGGGGCGCGTTGACACCGCCGCTCTGGACACTGGTTACTGGGTGCGGAACCTGCGCGAGCGGGTTCGGTTCGCCGACACCGTAGAGGCGTTGCTGGCCGACGGGCACCGTATCTTCATCGAGGCAAGTCCCCATCCGGTGCTGACTTTGGGGCTTGAGGAGTGTTTCGAGGCCTTTGGTGTCGAGGCGGTGACCGTACCCACGCTGCGCCGTGATGCCGGTGGCCAAGAGCAGGTGGCATTGGCGGCTGGTCAGGCAGCGTTCGCCGCGGGGGCACCGGTGGACTGGCCGGGCTGGTTCCCGGACGGCCCCCGCCAGGCGGTCGACCTGCCCACGTACGCCTTCCAGCGCCAACGCTACTGGCTGGCGCCTCAGACCGGCACCGGCGCTCTGAGCGCGGCCGGGCTGCGTGGCAGCGGCCACCCGTTGCTGCCGGGCGCGGTGCACTTGCCCGATGGCGCTCTCGTCCTCACCGGCCGTATACCGGCCGGTGTCCACGGCTGGCTGGGCGAGCACGCCGTGGCCGGCACGGCCATGGTGCCGGGCACGGTGCTCGTGGAGTGGGCGCTACACGCCGCCCACCAGGCCGGGTGCGGTGGTATCGAAGAGCTGATGCTGCGGCAGCCGATAGCCCGGCCTACGGTCGGCGACCTGCAGATCCGGGTCTTCGCGGGCGCGCCCGCCCAGGACGGCACCCGTGAGGTGCGGGTGGATTCCCGCACCGAACAGGACGGGTTCGACGACCGGTGGACCTGCCACGCCTCGGGCCTCCTCGCTCCCCACGCGTCCGCCCAGCAGGCCACCGGACCGGACACCGCGGGCCTGGGAACTGAAGGGGCATGGCCGCCCCCTGGCGCCGAACCCCTCGAAGTGGCGGAGTTCTATGCCCAGGCCGAGGCGGCCGGTTACTCCTACGGTGAGGCGTACCACGGGCTGCGGGCGCTGTGGCGCCACGGCGACGAGCTGCTGGCCGAGGTCGTGCTGCCCGAGGGCGCCGGAGACGAAGAGGACGGGTTCGGCATCCACCCGGTGCTGCTGGACGCCGCCCTTCACCCCGCTCTGGGTGCCGTCGGGACGCCCCCGGCGCACGGTCGGCTGTGGATGCCGTTCGCCTGGTCCGGGGTGTCGCTGTGGGCGGACGGGGCCCGAACCGTACGGGTGAGGCTGACACCACGCCACAGCGAGGACGAGTCGGGCGACCAGCGGGAGCTGCGCGTCGCGGTGGCCGACGCACGGGGCCCCCCGGTTCTCAACGCCGACTCGGTCGTGCTGCGCCCGGCGGACGCCGCCCGGATCCGGGCGGCCGCGCAGGGCAGCGGGCGGCTGTTCACCCTGGCGTGGACTCCCCTGCCGCTCGCCGACGCGCCCACCGTCGCACACACACAGGCGGGCTGGGTGACGCTCGCCGACCAGGGGCCGCGGGCGGTGGCCGAGGCGATGGACGGCGGAGCTGTGGTGGCCGTGGCGGATGTGCACACCGGGAGCGGCTCGGGCCTGGTGGAGGTGGAGCGGGCCTCGGCGTTGGTACGCACGTGGCTGGCCGAGCCCCGCCCGCCCGGTGCGCGTCTGGTGCTGCTCACCCGGGGTGCCTGGTCGGTGGGCTTGCCCCACGGTCCGGCCGCGCCGCACCCGGCGGAGACCGGGATCCGGGGACGGCTGCGGCAGATGCTCTCCGCCCACCAAGGCCGTGTCGTCCTGCTCGACGTCGAGCCCGCGGCCGACGTCGGCCGAGCGGGTGCCGGCGGGCAGGCTCCCGACCCGGCACCGGTGCCGCTGGACGCGGAGCCGGCGGCCGCGGTGCAGGCCGCGTTGGACAGCGGCGAGCAGGTGGTCGCGCTGCGCGCCGGCCGCCTCCTGGCGCCCCGCTGGATCCCCGACACCGCCCCGGCGGCCGCGCATGAACCGGCCGCGGACAGCGGAGGCACGGTGCTGGTCAGCGGAGGCACCGGCTCCTGGGGCGCCCGGGTGGCCGAGCACCTGGCGCGCACCGGGCGGGCGGCCCATCTGGTGCTGGTCAGCCGCCGCGGTCCCGCGGCGCCTGCGGCGGCGGAACTGGCTGCCCGGCTGCGGGCGTACGGGCCCCGGGTGAGTGTGGTGGCTGCCGACCTCACCGACCCCCAGGCGGTGGCGGGGGTATTGGCCGGCATCGACCCGGCGCACCCGCTGACCGGGATCGTGTACGCGGCCGGGGCACGAGCGGGCGCCCCCGCGCAGGTGTGGCACGCCAAGGCCACCGTCGCCGCACAACTGGCCGCCGCCACCCAGGAGCTGCCGCTGCGCTGGTTCGTGGTGTTCACCGCGCCGGTGACCGACCCGGATGAGCCGAACGCGATCGACCACGCGGCCGCCCACACCTACTGCGACGCGCTGATCGCGCACCGGCATGCCCGGGGCCTGCCGGGGACGGCGGTGACCTGGAGCCCGGGGGCCGATCCCGCTCAGGACGGTGCCGCGCTACTCGACGCGGTGTGGTCACACCGCCAGCCGCACCTGCTGGCCGCCGGACCAGCGGGCCCGCTGCCCGCCGCGCCACCGCACTCGGCCGCCGTACGGGCGCAGGCCGCAGGCCGCCGGCGCGCCGCCGCCGGGCAGGCGGACCAGCCGGCGGACTGGGTCGGCCGGCTGACCGGCCTGTCACCCGAAGACCGGCGCCGCACGGTGCTGGAGCTGGTGCGCGGCCACGCCGCGGCGGTGCTCGGCCACACCGATCCGGCTGCCGTCCCGGCCCAGGCCGCGTTCAAAAAGCTCGGCTTCAGCTCGCTGACAGACGACATCGACGTCGTGGAGCAGGCGCCCCCGTTCGACCTGTGCGTCAACATCCACTCGTTCACCGAGATGACCCCCGCCACCGTGCGGGAGTACCTCGACCTGATCGCCGAGAAGTGCCGCGCCTTTTACGTGAAGAACCCGGTCGGCAAGTTCCTCGGCAAGGCCCTCGACGGCCACTTCAAGGGCAACGAGGCCGTGCAGATGGCGCTGCAGACCGGCCCGCTCCGCAAGGTCATCGACATCTTCGACAGCGAGGCCGTGGCCAAGGTCGTGCCGGACTACATCGACGCCTACACCCCGGGTGAGGGCTGGCACTGCGTCGCCGAAGCCCGCGCGATCCCGTGGAGCTACTTCCGGCAGGCCCTCTACAAGGACGGAAGAGGCCGGTAGCGATGACCACCCGCACCGCCCCGGACCGCGGCCCCGGCCGTACCGGCGGCAGCGTCGTCGTGCTGGGCGGCACCGGGTTCTTGGGGCGCCACGTGTGCGCGGCGTTCGCCGCCGCGGGCGCCGACGTGGTGCCCTTCTCCCGGACCGCCCGCCCCGCCCTGGACAGCTGCGGCCCAGCCCGCCCGGACCCGCTCGCCCCCGACACCGGCGCACTGGCCCGGCTGTGCGCGGACGCCGACATCGTGGTGAACGCGGCCGGCGCCGTCTGGGGCGGCACCGAGCAGGAGATGACCGAGGCCAACACCCACCTGGTGGACCGGCTCATCCGGGCGCTCGCCACCCTGCCCGCCCGGCCGCGCCTTGTGCAGCTCGGTAGCGCGTACGAGTACGGGCCCACCGAGCCCGGCGCCGTGACCGGCGAGGACCACCCCCCCGGCCCCGACCACTCCCTACGGCCGCACCAAGCTGGCGGGCACCCGGGCCGTGCTGCGGGCCGCCGCTGAGCAGGACCTCGACGCGGTGGTGCTGCGGGTGTCGGTGGCCTGCGGCCCTGGCGCGCCCCCCAACAGCCTGCCCGGCATCGTCGCCGCGCACCTCGCCGAGGGCCGCGGCGAACTCCGCCTCGCCCCGCTGCTCGCCCACCGCGACCTGGTCGACGTCCGGGACGTCGCCGACGCCGTGGTCGCCGCTGCGCGGGCCCCCGCGGGCCAGGTCACCGGCACCGTGGTCAACATCGGCAGCGGGCGGGCCGTGCCCGTGCGCACGTTGGTCGACCTGATGATCTCGCTCAGCGGCCGCCCACTGCGCATCGTGGAGGAGCGGACCGCCCGGGGGACCCGTTCGGACGCGCCGTGGCAGCGGCTGGACGTGGCCCGCGCCCGCCGGGTGCTGGGCTGGGCACCCCGCCGCTCCCTGGAGGAGTCGCTGGCCGACTTCCTGGCCGCCGCCGGAGTGCCGCCGGCCCGGTCGCGCCCGACCGGACAACCCAAGCCGCCCGGCCACCAGGCCGGGGCCCGACGCACCGACGGCCGTGCCGACGGCGAGCCCGGCCAAGGGAAGGATGGACAATGACAGAACGGGTGGCGCGGATCCTCGACGAGGTCCGCAAGCACCACCAGGACACCCAGGCCGCACAGGGTGGCTTCGTGCCGGGCGTCACCGAGATCTGGCCGTCCGGCGCGGTCCTCGACGAGGACGACCGCGTCGCGCTGGTCGAGGCCGCCCTGCAGATGCGGATCGCCGCGGGCCGCTCCTCACGTCAGTTCGAGCGAACCTTCGCCCGTACCCTGAAGCGCCGCAAGGCCCACCTGACCAACTCCGGCTCCTCGGCGAATCTGCTGGCCGTCTCGGCGCTCACGTCCCACCTGCTCGGCGACCAGCGCCTGACCCCCGGCGACGAGGTCGTCACCGTCGCGGCGGGCTTCCCCACCACCGTCAACCCCATCCTGCAGAACGGGCTCACACCCGTCTTCGTCGACGTCGACCTGCGTACCTACAACGCCACCCCTGAGCGCATCGCGGCCGCCATCGGCCCGCGCACCCGGGCCATCATCATGGCCCACACCCTCGGCAACCCCTACCAGGTCGCGGAGATCGCCCAGTTGGCCGAGGAACACGGCCTGATGCTCATCGAGGACAACTGCGACGCGGTCGGCTCCACCTACGACGGGCAGCTCACCGGCACCTTCGGCGACCTGACCACCGTCAGCTTCTACCCGGCCCACCACCTGACCATGGGGGAGGGCGGCTGCGTGCTGACCTCGAACCTGGTACTGGCCCGGATCGTGGAGTCCATGCGGGACTGGGGCCGCGACTGCTGGTGCGAGCCGGGCGAGAACGACACCTGCCGCAAGCGGTTCGGCTACCAGATGGGCACCCTCCCCGCCGGGTACGACCACAAGTACATCTTCTCCCACGTCGGGTACAACCTGAAGGGCACCGACCTGCAGGCCGCCCTCGGCCTCAGCCAGCTGGCCAAGCTCGACGAGTTCTGCGCCGCGCGCCGCCGCAACTGGCGGCGGCTGCGGGAGGGCCTGGACGGCCTGCCGGGCCTGATCCTCCCCGAGCCCACCCCGCGCAGCGACCCCAGCTGGTTCGGGTTCGCCATCACCGTCGACCCCGACGGCCCGTACAGCAGGGTGGAGTTGATGGACTTCCTGGAGTCCCGGAAGATCGGCACCCGCAGGCTGTTCGCCGGGAACCTCACTCGCCACCCCGCCTACCTCGACCGTGCGCACCGCGTGGCGGGCGACCTGACCAACAGCGACATCGTCGCCGGACAGACTTTCTGGATCGGCGTCTACCCCGGCCTGACCGACGAGATGATCGACTACGTCGTGGCCACCGTCACCGAGTTCGCCGGGGCCCACCGGTGACCGCCGTCACCACCGCCCAGCCCCTGGCCTGGCCCCGTGGGGACGCCGGGCTGCCCGCCCGCACCCCGCCGGCCACCGTGCCCGGCTGGGCCCGCGACGGCACGGCGGTCCGCCACGCCGACGGGCGGTACTTCGAGGTGGTGGCCGGGGCCGTGCAGGCGGGCAGCCGCGAGGCCGCCCTGTGGCCCCGGCCGCCCCAGGCACCGCCCGGCTTGCAGTGGACCTCCCACGCGTAGCTGTCCGCGCTCGGCCGCTACGGACACCACGTCAGCGTGCAGGCGCGGCCCGGGGCGGCCGTCGCCGGCCCGGGCCGGCCGCCCCGGGACCGGTCCGCGCGGTTGTTACGCGGTCACCCGTCGCGGCTCCCACCAGGCACGGTTGTCCCGGTACCAGTCGACGGTCCGGGCCAGCCCGCGCTCGAAGCCGGTGACCGGCCGGTAGCCCAGCTCGCGGCGGAGCTTGCCGCCGTCGATCGCGTACCGCCGGTCATGCCCCTTGCGGTCCGGTACGAACTCCACGCTGTCCCAGTCCTTCCCACACGCCGTCAGCAACCTTTCGGTGAGTTGACGGTTGGTCAGTTCCACTCCGCCGTCCACGTTGTACACCTCACCGGCCCGGCCCCCGGCCCGCACCAGCTCCACCGCCCGGCAATGGTCCGTCACATGCAGCCAATCCCGCACATTCAGGCCGTCGCCGTACAGCGGCATTCCGGCCGTCATCCAGCAGCCGGGTGATGAACAGCGGTATGACCTTCTCCGGGAACTGCCACGGACCGTAGTTGTTACTGCACCGCGTCACCCGCACATCCAGGCCGTGCGTGCGGAAGTACGCCAGGGCGATCAGATCCGAGGACGCCTTCGACGCCGCATACGGCGAGTTCGGGTCCAGCGCGTCCGCCTCCATCGATGAACCGGTCTCCACCGACCCGTAGACCTCGTCCGTCGACACGTGCACGAACTGCTCCACGCCGTGCCGCAGCGCCGCCTCCAGCAACGTCTGCGTGCCCAGCACATTGGTGCGCACAAATGCTCCCGAGTCGGCGATCGACCGGTCCACATGAGACTCGGCCGCGAAGTGCACCACTTGCCCGGCCTCCGCCATCAACGTGCCCACCAGATCCGCGTCGCAGATGTCGCCCTCGACGAACCTCAGCCGCCGGTCGGCCAGGTCGAGATTCTCCCGCGACCCGGCATAGGTGAGCTTGTCCAACACCGTCACACCGGAGACCCCGGGCGCCCGAGAGCTCGCCCTCCAGCAGCATCCGCACATACGCCGAACCGATGAACCCCGCGGCCCCGGTCACCAGAAGGTTCACGCCTCCTCCAGCAGCTTCGCCAGCGCCCGCTCGGGCAGGTACGAGCGGGCCCGGTCCATCACGTACTGACCGTACGGCGAGTGGCCCATCGCGGCCCCCAGCTCGTAACACTCCTCCACTCCGATGAACCCCATGTGCAGGGCGATCTCCTCAAGACAGGCGATCCGCATGCCCTGGTGGCGCTGGACATGCCGGACGAACTCGCCCGCCTCCGGCAGCGTCTCGTGCGTCCCGGTGTCCAGCCAGGTCACCCCGCGCCCCAGCCACACCAGCCGGGCCCGACCCTGCTCCAGATACGCGTGGAGCACATCGGTGATCTCCAGCTCGCCCCGGTCCGACGGCCGCACGCTCGCCGCGATGTCCACCACTTGGCCGTCGAAGAAGTACAGCCCCGGCACGGCCAGGTTCGACCTCGGCTTCTCCGGCTTCTCCTCGATGGACACCAGACGGCCCTCCTGGTCGATCTCGGCCACGCCGTAACGCTCGGGATCCGCCACCTGGTGCCCGAACAGCACGCACCCGTCCAGCTGCCGCACGCTGCGCCGCAGCAGCGACGGCAGGTCCGCGCCGTGGAAGAGGTTGTCGCCCAACACCAGGGCGCAGTCCTCGCCGGCGATGTGGTCGGCGCCCACCAGGAAGGCGTCCGCGATGCCCCGCGGCTCGTCCTGCGCCGCGTACGACAACGACATCCCCAGCGCATTGCCGTCCCCCAGCAACTGCCGGAAGGCCGCCAGCTCCCCGGGGCGGGTGATGATCAGGACGTCCCGGATCCCCGCGAACATCAGGATGGACAGCGGGTAGTAGATCATGGGCTTGTCGTAGACCGGGGCCAGCTGTTTGGAGCTGACCAGGGTCAGGGGCTGCAGCCGCGTGCCGCTCCCGCCCGCAAGAATGATGCCCTTCATGACGGCACCCCGTCCCGGCTACCGCGCACCGGGACCGGGGGACACCGGCTTGTGTGCGAACGACTCCGCCTCGAACCCCGTGTCCATCGCATCCTTCAGCTGGAACCGCACCCGGTCGGACATCCCCGCCCGCTCCGCCAGTTCCACCGCCTGGTCCACCTGCTGCCCACTGATCGTGATCCCCAGCACCTCAGCACCCGTCGACGCCGCCACCCGCAACGCCGGACTGCCGATCCCACACCCCGCATCCAACACCCGACACCCCACACCCACCCCCAATCGCTCCGCCAGCACATCCGTAAACCGATCCGTCGCCTCCTGCGGCGAACTCCGATCCGACGGCCCCTCCCAATAACCGAAGTGGAGGTTGTCGCCCCACGCCATCCGCAACAGCGGCCCCAGCGCGCTGTAGTAGTCGGTCACCTGGTCGCTCGTCGGCGGCGGAGCTGACGGAGACGTCATCGCGTTCCTCCAAGGGCGCTTGACTGCGTGCGGTACGTCATACCTGTGCAGTAAGACCCAGCCACTGACCACCGAAGCCACGGCAATGGCTGGCTGAAGTCCGAGGTCGCAGCGGTCTGCCACGCTCCCGCGGAACCGACCGCGGCCGGCCGCGGTCGGCCGCGGATTCGGAAGCTCCCCCGCAACGGCTATACGTGTGTATCATCGACGGTACGGCCGTATAGTAAACGACGCGGCCGTACAGCCAGCAATACGCGTGAGTGGGAGCGCCGCATGAAGGGAGCAGGGGATGGCGCCGCCGGGCGCAAGACCCCGGGCGGGATCGGTAGATCAGCACCCGAGGAGGACCTGACCGCCCGCGCCCGCATCCGGGACGCGGCTCTCAAGCACTTCACCGATTCCGGGTTCGCGAAGGCGACGATCCGTGAGATCGCCCGCACCGCAGGTGTGTCCCCCGGGCTCGTCCGGCACCACTTCGGATCCAAGGAGGACCTCCGGGACGCCTGCGACGCATACGTCCTCCAAGCCCTCCACCGCTTCAACGACCAGGCCCTGGAGCGGGAGCAGCAGCCCGGCGGCGTGGAGCCCGAGGTGGCCGACCGCCACACCCTGGACCCCTTCCAGCGCTACCTGGTGAACGCCCTGTGGGACGACTCCTCCGTCGCGGCGCCGATGTTCGACGAAATGGTGAAGATGGTCGACCGATGGCTCGCACGGGCCGACGCCGAGCGGCCGGACGAGCCCCGGGTGGACCGGACGACCCGCGCCGCGCTGATGGTCGCGCAGTCCATGGGGATCGCCACGTTTCACGAGCACATCTCCCGCACGATGGGCATGGACATCTTCTCCGCGGAGGGCGACCGGACGATCGCCCTGGCCTTGCTCGATATCTACTCCCACCCCCTGGTGAGCCCGGAGTACGCGGCCTCCGCTCAGGAGAACCTGGCCGGCGGCCACACTCCCGGACCCGAGCACCACCTCCCGGACGACCAGCCGCCCGCAGGGGCAGGCGGCACGTCACCCTCCGATGAACACCGAGACGAGAAGACATCCCCCATGACTGAAGGACGCTGCCATGTCTGATGCCATTACGGTGACCGGGCTGGTGAAGCAGTTCGGTCCCACCCGTGCGCTGGACGGACTCGAACTGAGCGTGGCCACCGGCGAGGTCCACGGATTCCTCGGGCCGAACGGCGCGGGCAAGTCGACGACGATCAGGATCCTCCTGGGGCTCATGCGCGCCGATCAGGGTGAGGTTCGGCTGCTCGGCGGCGACCCGTGGGCCGAGGCGACCGAGCTCCACCAGCGGATCGCCTACGTACCCGGCGACGTCACCCTCTGGCCGAGCCTGTCCGGTGGTGAGGTCATCGACTTACTCGGCCGGATGCGCGGTGGCCTGGACAAAACACGGAAGGCAGAGCTGCTGGAGCGGTTCCAGCTGGACCCGAAGAAAAAGACGCGCACTTATTCCAAGGGCAACCGGCAAAAGGTCGCGCTGGTGGCGGCCCTCGCCTCCGACGCCGAACTGCTGCTGCTGGACGAGCCGACATCGGGCCTGGACCCGCTGATGGAGGAGGTGTTCCGGCAGTGTGTGATCGAGGCGCGTGACGCTGGCCGTACGGTACTGCTGTCCAGCCACATCCTCTCCGAGGTCGAGGCGCTGTGCGAGCGGGTGAGCATCATCCGCGCCGGGCGGCGGGTGGAGGCCGGCACCCTCGCGGACATGCGGCACCTGACGCGCACGTCCATCGACGCCGTGGTGAAGGAGTCGCCGGCCGGGCTGAAAGGCCTCGTGGGCGTCCACGGACTGCGGGTGGACGGCGGCCGTGTGCGGTGCGAGGTCGACACCGACGAACTGGACGGGGTGCTGGGGCGCCTGACGGCGCTGGGAGTGCGCAGCCTGGTCAGCCAGCCGCCGACGTTGGAGGATCTCTTCCTGCGACACTACGCCACGGACGGCGAGAGCAGCGGTGACAGCGGCCAGGGCGCCGGAGTGGGGGCGGCCCGGTGACTGCTTTGACCGGTACGGGCAGGCTGATCCGGCTGATTCTGCGCCGAGACCGCTGGCTGCTGCTGGTGTGGATGCTGTGGCTGGTTCTGATCGCGTCGAGTCTCTCCACCACGTATCAGGACCAGTACCCGACGGCTGCTGACCGCGCGGAGTACGCGAACACCAGCGGCACCAATCCCACGTTCCTCGCACTGTACGGACCATTGCAGGACTCCGGCGTAGGGGGGATCATCTCCCAACGCCTGGGCGCGGTTCCGATCTTCATCGCGCTGGTGAGCGTGCTGACGGTGATCCGTCATACCCGGACGGAAGAGCAGGCGGGGCGGCGTGAACTGCTCAGCGCCGGCGTCTGCGGACGACACTCCGCCCTGGCCGCGGCCGTGTCGGTGACCATGGTGGCCAACCTCGTGGTCGGTCTGCTGATCGGCGCCACATTGCGTCAGGACCTCCCCGGCTCCGGCTCCCTGATCCTGGGGCTGGGCTTTGCCGCGGTGGGGTGCGTGTTCGCGGCGGTCGGTGCGCTGGCGGCGCAGGTGACAGAAAACGCGGGAACGGCCCGTGGTATCGCCATCGGCAGCCTGGGGGCATTCCTGCTGATCCGGCTCGCGGCGGACGCCAGCGGCGAGGACAGCGGCCTCAACTGGCTGAACTGGCTGTCGCCCCTGGGGTGGCGGACGGAGCTGAGCGCGTTCGCGGAAGACCGGTGGTGGGTGTTGCTGCTGTTCGTGGTGTTCACCGCCGTGGTGTCCGCGGTCGCGGTGACGGTCTCTGCGCGGCGGGACGTCGGTGCCGGCTTGCTGGCGGCCCGCCTCGGTCCGGCCGAGGCCGCTCCGGCGCTGCGTGGCCCGCTGGGTCTGGCATGGCGCCTGCACCGGACGCTGCTCGTCGGCTGGGCGGGCGCGTTCGTGATCCTGGGCGGGGTGTTCGGCGGACTGGCCGAGGGCGTGGGCGATCTGTTGAAGGACAATAAGAACCTTCAGGATGTGTTCGCCCGGATCGGTGGACAGCAGGGGCTCGTCGACTCCTACATCGCGGCCATGATGAGCCTGGTGGGTCTGATCGCCGCCGGTTACGGCGTCCAGGCGGTACTGCGACTGCGCCAGGAGGAAGAGTCCTCCCGCGGAGAGTACCTGCTCGCCTCCGGCGCCGGCCGTATCCCGTGGGTGGCCAGCCACCTGGTGTTCGCCTTGATCGGTCCTGCGGTTGCGCTGGCCCTGGCCGGTGTGTCGGCGGGCGTGGTGCACGGGGCGAACGTCTCGGACGTGGGCGGCCAGCTGCCGTCGATCCTGGGGGCAGCGATGATCCAACTGCCGGCGGTGTGGATCCTGTCCGGTCTGACGCTGGCTCTGTTCGGCCTCCTGCCCCGGCTGACCGCCACGGTGGGATGGGGCGCGCTGGCGCTGTGCTTCGTGCTGGGCCAGTTCGGTCAGGCGCTGGAATTCGACCAGAGTGTGCTGGATGTGTCACCGTTCACGCATATTCCGCGGGTGCCGGGCGGTGATGTGGCGGCAGCCCCGCTGCTGTGGCTGCTGCTGACGGCTGTGCTGCTGACGGCGGCGGGACTGGTCCGCACCCGCGGGCGGGATGTGGGCGCCTAGCGGCGGATGCCGTCCCGCGCAGCCGTACGCTCCAGAGCGGCTGCGCCGGGTACGTGAACCGGCCCGTACCGCGGTTTCTCCCTGTGCCCGCGGCGCGGGCCGGTTCTGCCGGGTCGCCTGCGGCGACCGAAAGCGCGTGGGTAGACACTGTATCCGCCCCGGATGATCACGTCCTTCGTCCGGCCGACGATCCAGAAGTATCCGTCCTGGTCGACCCGGCCGAGGTCCCCGGTGTGGAAGCAGCCGTCCCGGATCGGGATGCCGACCGAACCGGGTCTGGGCCATCCCGCAGGGAGCTGGCAGATCGGTGGCCACGATGTCGCAGTTGCGGGTGGGGTTCGCGTGGGTCACTCGGCGCCCTTCGGTGCACCTGTGGTTCCAGAGGTGTAGAGCACCACGGCGGTGTCGTCCTCGTGCAGGTCAGCCACGTCGTCGCCGGACGGTCCGGACTCGGAGAGCTCGTCGAATCCGCCGGCGTCGACGATGACGGCTTCGGCACCGGCCCGCTGTGCACCGATCCGCGCCTCATCGGCGAAGGCGTGCCAGACAGACAACAGCCGGGCCCTGAGTCACCGAGGTAGTAGGCGACTTCCCCAAACTTGAGCAAAAAATTCATCGGAACGACGATGCCGCCGGTCCGGAGCACGCCGAGGTACGTAACGTCCGGGCGCATCGCCACCGCGGGCCGTCTCCGGGGTCCGCCGACGGCTCGTCAGCCGATGGGTTCCGGCATGGGGCGCACGTCGTAGGCGAGGCGGATGGTGTCGCCGGTGGCGGGGTCGCCCAGTTCCACCCGCCAGGCGTCGGCGAACTGGTCGACACCCGGGGCCATGGGGATCGTGCCTGAGATGAGCACGGTGCCCGGGGTGAGGGCGTCACGGGAGCGCAGCACGTCGACCCAGTAGGCGGGGGTGAGGAGTTCGCCGAGGGTGCCGTGCTGGATCTCGGTCTCGGTGCCGTCGTGGGTGACCCAGGCGCGCAGGGTGAGGTCGTCCAGGCGCGGTTCGACGTCTGCGAGCCGCCAGGCGCGGCGGGCCAGGACGTCGGGGCCGGCGTTCTTGCTCCAGGCCACGCCGTGCACCTCGAGGTCGACAGCGACCGCGACCATCGCGAACTGTCGCGACTCGCACGCGGTGGCCATGCCGCCTCGGAAGCCGATCGGTGTGCCTTCCCCTCACCCAGGGTGATGCGCTCACAGTGCTGCCTGCCGATGAACCCCCGCAAGGCACCGCAATCAACGTAGCTTCAGCGCAACCGTGTTGGCCTCGAAGACCCCCCGGGTCAGAGCCGAAGACAAGGCCGAGATCCACCGACAGCCGGGCCTCCGGCTCACCCGCGCCCGTCGGCAAGGAAGTAGGTGAAGGGCGCACAGGCGTTAAGGGCGCGCTCCAGCATGCGCCGGGCCAGCTCTGGCCTGGTCGCCGCCGTGGTGGCCCGCTCGGGTGGGATGCCCTGCTCGACGCAGCGACTCTCGTGCTCAGCGGTGGTGCCGGCCCAGACGCGACCGAGGTGCGCAATCAGCACCGCACCATCGCCCGCAGGTTCTCCCGCGAGGCCGGACGCGCGAACACATCGTCGACCGAGGCGCACAGCGCCTCCAACTCCCGTCCATCGACCGGATCTCGGCCTCGCCCAGCTCGCCCGTCCGCACCGCGCTCGGTGGCAGCATCAGTCCCACGAACGGAGCAACGGGCAACCCGCCGTCACGTCGTGTGAACAACCGGCTGTGGTACTCGTCGTACGAGGTGTCGGGCGCGCGGGACCCCTCCCGGCCACCCGCGTATAGAACGGTCCCATGACCACATCGGAATCATCGGCCCGCCGCCGTAGGGCCAGGCTGACTGCGGCGCGCGGCCCGGCGGGGACCGTCTGCGCCCTGGCCCTCGCCGCCGCGTTGACCGGCTGCGGCTCCGACTCGGGCGACGACGCGGGGGCGCCCGCACCAGCCGCACCCTCGCGTTCGGCCGAACCGTCGCCCCCCTCGCCAACGCCCACGAAGCCCTCCTCATCGCTGTCGCCGACCGCGGTGAAGCCGATGAAGCCGTCAACCCCGGCCGAGCTGCGGGCATGTGCAGACGGAAGCTGCACGGTCGTCGTGACGAAGGGCACCGAGATCCCACGCGTCGCCGGCCTTCGGGCGGGACCGTTCACGGTGAGCGCCGTCGGTGCCGCGGGCGTGGACCTGAGCTCGGTCGACGCCAGCGGATTCACCTCCAACCTGCTCGGGCAACGCCCCGACCAGGGCGGACCCTCCACCGTCAACGAGCTGTCGATCGCCGTTCTCGCCATCGTGGGGGACACCGCGAAGCTGCGGCTCTTCCCGGCGGAGTAGGGCGGGTGTCGTTCAGGCGCCGCCGCCGGGGAACTCCAGCGGGAACTCCAGCGCGAGCTGGCCTTTGAGCAACACCTGAACGACTATCTTCCAAGTCGACGGCCAAGACTTCGCACTTGACGCACTGTTTCCTAGACTCACGGGATGAACAACTACACGTGCACTCATTGCGGCACCGTCGGCCTGGTGGACGGTTTCATCGAGGACGCCGGCGAGCACTCGCGTGGGTACGCGCGCTGGAGCGGGGAATTTTCGGGGGTGCCAAGCGGATGGGCCGTCCCCGGCGGCAGATAGCGGCGTTCCGCTGCCCCAAGTGCGGGCACCTCGAGCTGTTCGCCACCGACGAGTGTAGTCGGCCCTCGTCGTCACGGACGCCCGTGCGGGCGGTCGCGCGTCGCGCACCGGGGCTCTCCCGGCTTCGACGCCCCGCCCGCGCTCAAGGCCACGCAGCGCGCATCAGCTCCGCGCAGTACACGATCCTCACGCTCGTAGTGGGTGACTTCGGAGGAGCGTTGCGCCCAGAGGGTTCGACGATGCACTTTCCTGAACATGTTCAGTGAACCCGTTCAGTCGCGTCCCGCGAAGCGGGAAGCAACGCGACGGAAGGTGCTGGCCGCAGCCGAGCGGCTGTTCCGCGAGCAGGGATTCGGTGCCACGACGGTCCGTCAGATCGCAGCCGACGCGGAAGTCAGCACCGGGACTGTGATGTCGGTCGGCGACAAGGACGCGCTCCTGGTCGCCATCTTCGACCGCTGGATCGATGCCGTACACCGCGAGAGGAAAAGTGCTGACAGCGCGGCTTCCGGCCCACTGACCGCAGACGTCGCGGCGCAGGCATTCATGGCTCTCTTCGAGCCTTTCATCCGCTACTTCACACTCGACGACGAGCTCTCGCGCGAGTACGCGGCGATCATCGTACGAGGAGAACGCGAGTCGGCGATCTTCAAAAACCTCGCGCTGTCCTTGATCGCCGAGATCGATGCAGTGCTCGCGCGAGCGGGTCTGACCGGCGTCGATGCCGGCCGTGGAGCGCGCATCATCTATCTCTCGTACCTCGGCCTGCTCATGACCGTCTCCAACGGCGCCATCAGTGAGCACGATGCGATCGGCCGGCTCCATGAGGTGATCGGATTCGTGATCGGCCACGAAGGAGGAGACGAATGATTGACGTACCGCATTACTGGTGGCTCACGGCGCTGCTGGCGCTCATCCTGTTCGGCGACGCTGTGATGTCGTTGCGCCCGCCGGGTTTCATCCAGCGGTGTCTCGACGGGGTCCGGCTGCCGCGCGACTGGTGGTGGATCCTCGTCGTGATCAAGCTGATGGCGGCAGCTGGACTGGTGGTCGGACTCAAGTACCCCGGTGTCGGGTTCACCGTGAACGTCGCCGTCATCGGATACTTCGTGTGCGCGGCGTACGCACACTACCGGGCACGCTTCCTCAAACAGGAGTTCTGGCTCAACTGCCTGGGCATGCTGGCCTTCTCAGTGGCTGTGCTCATCGCGGGCTACGCGGTGTGACGCAGTTGTGGGTGACGCCGCGTAGCGGAGCCCGGATGTCACGCGACGAGATCGCCCGGCTCGTCCGCTCGATCAAAGATCCGGCCGCCGCGGTACGGCAGGCCGAGCCCCAGGACAAGGCCGAGATCTACCGGCAGCTCGGAGTTCGACTCACGTACGACTCCGGGAAACACAACGTGCTGGCCGAGACGAGACTCGACCAGCACTTCCGCGAAACCCGTGGGCTACCAATACGTGTCCGAGGGGGGACTTGAACTCTCCACTCGGGCACCAGCTCTTTAGTTTGCTGACCTGGGAATACGTACCCTCTGGGCCTCTCTGGAGCCTGTGAGTGTTGGTCATGCTCACCTGCTGTTTCTGCCCGTTCCTGGCCGCTGTTGGTCATGCGTTGGTCATGTGACCAACCCTGCCTGAACTGCGGCGAGCCCCGCCCACCGTCCCGGGGTGGATCAGATGGGCGGGGCGATCAAGGGGGCTCAGCGCCCGCTGCTCAGTTCCTTGCGGACTTCGGCACTCGTGGGCCGGTCGGCAGGGTCGGGTCTGAGCATGGCTTCGATGAGCTTGCCGAGCGCTCCGGGCACGTTCACCGGACGGTGTGGTCCGTCCACGATGGCTCCCGTTGATCCTTGCGGCTGGCGTCGTCGGGATACGCGACGTGGCGCAGGCCGGTTGCGCTGATGAAGAGCGAGGCACCGAGGGCATAGACGTCTGCCTCCATGGTCGGGGTGGCCGTTCCGGTCTCCAGCACACTTCGAGAGATTTCCGGGCTCTCGTAGTGGACGAGACACCCCCGATAGCTGAAGTCATACGCGGTGGGGATCTCTCCGCCGTGCGCCAAGGCAAGATCGATGAGCGCCGTTCCCTTGGAACTGATGATCAAGTGTGCGGGCTGGATGTCCCCGTGCGCCCAACCAGCCGCATGCAATGCGTCTACGGTGCAACTCGTCGTCAGGCGCGGGATGCGTCTTCGCTTCCTCGGGGAAGCGGACGTTCCTGGCGTCGGTCATCCACTCCTGACCGCCCTTCTCCGGTCGCAGGAACGCGACGCGCGGGCCCGGAATCTTGTGGTCGAAGAGGAGATCGTCAACGTGACAGACAGCCTGGAGCACGCCCACCTGTCCCGTGGCAGCGTCGTAGGCTTTCTGACCCACCTGAGGGCCCTTGTAGGGCGCCGGTTCGCTCATTCCGGCGGCCCCCATCGACTGGCAACCCGCACAGGCGGCAGTTTCGTCGGTCATGCGATGCCCCCGTTCTGCGGCCTGTACATGCACCACCAGACCGTCAGACGGGGACGCTGACGCACAATGAACGACTTCATCGCCCCGCCCCCGTCCGAGGTGCTTGTCGATCTCCTTCTTCAGCGCTTCCGCCCACGCGTCCAACTTCTTCGGAGTCGGGGACTTGGGCGGGTCCTGCTGTGTCTCCTGCGGCTGAGCTGGAGGCTCGTGCGCGCTCACCGCGAGGCTCCTAGCGCTCGCTGCTGCTCGTGCTGGAGGACGTACAACGGCACGGGGTCGGTGTCCCATGCGATGGGATAGCGCCCTGCGGTCGGAATGCGCGGGAGCTGAAGCGTGGGGGTGTCCGCGACACAAGCAGGCACGCAGGCCGGGGTGGGTACGGGCACGGCGACGCGTGCCGGTGTGGGCTTTGAGACATCGTTTGTCCGATGGCGCCCGGGGGCGGGGAATAACCTTCGTCCCCACCGTTCCATAATTCGGGCGATACGCTTTCTCACGTTGACGCTCCTCTTCAGCGTTGACCACCCCCCCGGACCGGTCGCACGGTCGCGGGGTCCTTCTCGCTCTAGGCAACCGCTCCGCTACGCATCGCGGTACCGTGGCAAGAGCGGCAGTTTTTAAGAGCTTTAAGCGCCTGCTTTGGCTGAGGAGTTGAGCGCCGAGTGAGTGAGCGGGAGCCGAACAAGGGCCTGGAACGGCTGTTCCGAGAGACCGGGTGGACGCTGCGGCAGCTCGCACAGGAGGTCAACCGCATCGGCACGGAACGCGGAACGCCGCAGAAGTACCGGGAACCATCCGCTCATCAGTGGCTTCGGGGACACATGCCGAAAGAGGCTGCCCGACCGCTGATCTTGGAGGCGTTCGCCCGCAAGCCGGGCCGCCCGATCACGCACAGTGAGGCAGGGTTCCCCCTGCTTGCCGACGAGTCGAACGCACGCTTGGGTACCGTTGAGGCGTTGATCGACTTGGGGAGGCAAGACATGGACCCCTCTTGCACCCTCCGCTTCGCTCCGAGCGCACCGCGTCTCCGCGGTCGAGCACCGTGGCACCCATCACGGCAATGCGGGCAATTAGGGAGGATTCGTCCCGGCAACCCCTGCCTCCGCGGTCGATTACCGCGGCATCATTGCAGCCACTACACGCCGGAAGGGCAGCGCACCGTGTGACCTGCCTCCGCAGTCTTCGACCGCTGCATCATCGCGGCAAACCATTTGATTTGAATGGCATGATGGTTTGTCTGTCATCTATCTCTGCGGTCGCGAGCCTCGGCACCATCGTGGCGCCCCGGTTGACATGGCAGACACGATGGCTTGCGTCTGCGGTCACGTCCGCAGCGTCATCGCGGTGGGTTCGAGCTCACCACGCAGCACCATCGCGGCTCCGCTTCCTCAGTCCACTCGAACGCCGACTCGCCCTGCTTCTGCGGTCCAACACCGCAGCACCATCGCGGCCACCCTGTGGGGCCCCCATCGCCCGACGCGGCCAGGGCGTCTCCGTGGTCGAGCACCGCGGCACCATCGCGGCCAGAGGGAGTACAGGAGGATCACGGGGTGACGCCGACAGCCCTGCGGGAGTTCGGTGGCTTCGTCCGCTCCGTGCTCGCGGAGGGTCACCCGGCCCGGGAGGTCGAAGGGCTCCCAGTGGGCACGTGACTGTGCCTGGCAAGCCCAGGTGATCATCGCGACCCGGGTGCCATTTTTGGCTGGTATCGCGAACATCCGGCGTGAAGATCCCGACTGCTTGGTTGGTGAGGCAGTCAGGGATGGCGATAAGGTTCACGCCGCGCTCACGGCCCTGGTGGCCGCCCTGGAACCGAGCCACCCCGTCACCCGGTACACCCAGCAGGGGCTGACCGCCGTGACGGCGCTGGTGGAACTGCGGCCGGACCGGGCGGCGTACTGCAATGAGACGTTCTCGCTCGACCCGGAGGCCAGCGACCCGAGCAGCGAGATGAGCCGCTTGTGGATCTCGGGCGACACGGTGCGCTCCTGGCCGAGGTTCTCCGAGGGGAAGGCTGCTCTGGATGCGGCGACAGGACCGGTCGCCGACTTGCAGAATGAGCTGGCCGACTTCTGCGGCGTGAACCTTGCCCGGCCCGGGCTCGGCGCGGCGTAGATCGTCGGGAGGTGTTGAGGTTCGAAGCTCAGGAAATCGGGCCGAGCCCGGCCAGGAGCAGCGCGGTCACGCTGCCCGCCTCGGTGATCCGGCCTTCGCGGACGGCTTCGACGGCATCGGCGACGTCCCACCAGTGCACCGTCATGCCGATCTCAGTGTCGTCACGGTGGATGGTGCCGTTCCGTAGACAGGTGGCGACGAACAGATGCGTTCGCGCGCGCGTCGTCGCTGGGCAGCGGATCGATCACGCCAAGAGGTCGCAGTTCACTGGCGATGAAGCCCGTCTCCTCCTCCAGCTCCCGGGCAGCCGCCTCACGGGGGTCCTGGCCGCCGACACCGCCCCCTGGCAGATGCAGCACCCGGCGCCCCTGGAGGTAGAAGTCGTCCTCGACAAGCACCACCCGCCGCCGGCCATCGTCGATCCCGATGAGGGCGGTGTCGCCGCTGAGCCCGGTGACGAGCTGGACCCAGTCCAGGGTCTGGGGCCGGTCGGTGGTGAACGTGGCCATCCGGGTGCCGTCGCTGGTTATCCCGTACGCGCGCAGGCCGGTCTGCTGGGCCGAGCTGCTGCTCGGGGCGGCGAGGGCGAGCGCCGCCGTGGCGGCCAGGACCGCGACCGCCGCCGTCGGCCGCCGCCTGATCGCTCCTCTGCTTGTTGCCTTCATGAATTCTCCCCTCCGGTGAAAGGTGTGGTGCATCGGGAACCACACGCTAGGCGGCGCGGCTGGACGTCGTCTGACGGTGACTGGATGCGAACTTCTGGGCGAGAGACGGGAGTTGCTGGCACGGCCGGAGGCGGAGAAGCCGCCGGTCGCGGGGAGTGACAGGCGTGCTTTAGGCCTCTCGGCGACCGTCTCTCACAGACCGTGAGTTCCGGATGGCCGGCGATGGAAGGCCGAAGATGGCATCAACCACCGAGAAAGTCGTCGTTGACAAGAGCGGCAACCCGCTGACGAACGCGTTCGCGTCCGCAGTCCGCTTCGTGCGGTACATGACCGCTTCGCCCACCGCCCGCGTGGCCTCCTTCTACGAGCTCAACGACCGCCGCCTCAGCGGCACCAGCGCGTACCGCGACGTCCTTGGCCTCAACAGCCTCTACGTCAACTACGGTTGGTGGGAGGCCGGCTGCGCCGACCACGACGAGGCGTGCGAGGCGCTGGCCGAGAAGCTCGGCGAGGCCGCCGGCATCGCGGAGGGCGACGACGTCCTGGACGTCGGCTTCGGCTACGCCGAGCAGGACTTCCACTGGATGCGCACCAGGAACCCGGCCAGGATCGTGGGTCTCAACGTGACCCGCAGCCAGGTCGAGACGGGGCGGCGGCGCGCCGAGGAGATGAAGCTGAGCGACCGCGTCGACCTGCGCGTCGGCTCGGCGACGGACGTCCCCTTCGGCCCCGGCTCCTTCGACCGCGTCGTCGCCCTGGAGTCCGCCTGCCACTTCGACACCCGCCAGAAGTTCTTCGAGGAGGCCTTCCGGGTGCTGCGGCCGGGCGGCGTGCTCGCGACCTTCGACCTGGTGCCGCGCGTCCTGCCGCCGGGCCGCAGGACCCTGCTCACCCGCGTGGACAAGTGGGGACGCGGCCGGGTCATCCTGGAGTGCAACTGGTACCCGCGCTCCGTCTACGCCGACAAGCTCCGCGAGACCGGCTTCACCGACGTCGAGGTGCGGGACGTCAGCGACCGCGTCCTCATCCCGCAGGCGCTGCACTCGCGCAAGCGCCTCGACGCCGCCGACATCCAGCACCTCTCCCGATTCCAGCGGCGCCAGATGAGGGCGTACGCCAACCTCATCGCCCGGCGCGCCATCGTGCAGGAGTACGTCCTCGCGGTGGCCAGGAAGCCCGAGGACGCGTAATGGCGCGGGCCGAGGCGTCCGGGGCGGTGGGCCGCTGTCCGGTCGACATCAGCGACCCGGCGCTGACCGCCGACCCCTACGGCGGCTTCGCCCGCATCAGGGAGGAGGCCCCCGTCGTGCGCGGCCGGGGCGCGGACGGCCGCGTCGTGTGGATCGTCACCCGCCACGACGAGGTGATGACGGTCCTGACCGACCCCGGCTTCGTCAACAACTCCCGCTCCGTGCCGGGCACGACGGCCGACCTCCACGCCGAGTCGCTGATCCGCTTCGGCCTGCCGGAGGCGGTGGTCCCCTATCTCGCCGAGGCCGTCACGCAGCTCGATCCGCCACACCACACCCGGCTGCGCAAGCTCGTCGCGCGGGCGTTCTCCGCGCGGCGCGTGGCCGAACTCGCGCCCCGGGTGCGGGAGCTGACCGGCGAGCTGGTCGACGCGCTGCCGGGCACCGCCGGCGCCGACGGCTCCGTCGACCTGATCGAGCACTTCGCCTACCCGCTGCCCATCACGATCATCTGCGAGCTGATCGGCGTGCCCGCCGAGGACCGGGCGATGTGGCGGAAGTGGAGCAGCGACTACAGCAGCCTCTTCGCGCTCGGCGGCATGCTCGCCGAGTCCAGCGCGTACCTGCGGGAGCTGGCCGAACGCCGCCGCGCCGAGCCGGGCGACGACCTGCTCACCGGCCTGCTCCAGGTGCACGACGAGGAGAGCGGGCGGCTGTCGGAGACCGAGCTGGTCACCATGGTGATCACCCTGATGATCGCCGGGCACGAGACGACCGCCCACCTCATCGGCAACAGCGTCCTCGCGCTGCTGACCCACCCCGGCCAGCTCGCGCTGCTGCGCCAGGACCCGGAGCTGCTGCCGGGCGCCGTCCAGGAGCTGCTGCGCTGGTGCAGCCCGGTGGTCTTCGGCAAGCAGCGGTACGCCACCAGGGACGTCGAGGTCGGCGGCACCCTCATCGGCGCGGGCGATGTCGTGCTGCCGGTGCTGGGCGCGGCCAACCACGACCCGCGGCGCTTCCCGGACCCGGAGCGGCTCGACATCACCCGGCGCCCCGACGGCCGGGGCGTGGCGCACGTGGCGTACTCGCGCGGCCCGCACTACTGCCTGGGTGCCACCCTGGCCAACCAGGAGGCGGAGGTGGCGCTTTCGGCGCTCTTCGGCCGCTACCCCGGGATGCGGCTCGCCGTGCCCGAGGAGGCGCTGACGTGGAACCCCGTCCCCAGCACGCGGCAGCTCGCCCGGCTTCCCGTCCGGCTCGGCGGCGGCCCGGCGGCGAGCGCCTGACAACCCCCAACGGAGGTCGACACGATGACAATGGGCAAGGCGACGCCCGACGAGATCGCATCCGCCTACGACGGCATCGCCGACAACCTCGGCGAAGTGCTCGGCAGCAGCCTCCACATGGGGTACTGGGGTGGACCTGAACCGGCCCTCACGATCGAGGACGCCTCCCACCGCATGACCGACCTGATCATGGACGGGCTCGACACCAGCCCCGGCCAGCGGGTGATCGACATCGGATGCGGCACCGGCAGCCCGGCGATGCGGCTGGCCCGCGCCAGGAACGTCACCGTCGTCGGCGTCACCATCAGCGGCGTCCAGGTCGACATCGCCACCGAGCGGGCCGCCGCCGAGGGCCTGTCGGACCAGGTCAGCTTCCAGCGCGCCAACGCCATGGAACTGCCGTTCCCCGACGCGTCGTTCGACGCCGCGTGGGCCATCGAGTGCCTGCTGCACATGCCGGACCGGCTGACGGTGCTGCGCGAGATCGCGCGCGTCCTCCGGCCGGGCGGCTCGCTGGCCCTGTCCGACCCGGTGCTGCGCTCCCCGCACATGACCGGCGAGCAGCGCGAGGTCCTCGACCGCTACTACGACCTGTTCAAGGTCGTCAACGTGCCGCCGATCGACGACTACCCGGGGATCCTGCGGGACAGCGGCTTCCAGCTGGACCGGATGACCGACGTCGGCGACCACCTCGACCCGCACCGGTGGGGGCCGCGCGGCTGGCGGGTGCTGTCGGAGTCGCTGCGCCAGAACCCCGCCCTGACCGCCGACAAGTACGGCCTGACGCCCGAGCAGCACGACGCGTTCCTCACGGGGCTCGCCAGCATGGAGGCCCTGCCCGCCCAGGGCTATCTGCTGGTCTCCGCCCACCTGGCCGGCACCCGAGGAGGCAGTCGGTGAGATGAAGGGCATCATTCTCGCCGGCGGAAACGGGACACGGCTCCAGCCCCTCACCTTCGCGGGGTCCAAGCAACTCGCCCCCGTCTACGACAAGCCGATGATCTACTACCCGCTGTCCGTCCTCATGCTCACCGGCGTCCGGGACATCCTGATCATCTGCCGCGCCGAGGAACTCCACGTGTTCCGCCGGCTGTTCGGCGACGGCGCGCACCTCGGGCTGCGCATCGACTACGCCACCCAGGACAAGCCCCGCGGCATCGCCGACGCCCTCCTGGTCGGCGCCGACCACATCTGTGGCGAGGAGTGCGCGCTGATCCTGGGCGACAACCTCTTCCACGGCGCGCAGCTGCCCGTGCTGCTGCGCCGCAGCGCCGCCAAGCTGCGCGGCTGCGTGCTGTTCGGGCACGAGGTCGCCGACCCCCGGCAGTTCGGCGTCGCCGAGGTCGACGAGCACGGCAGGCTGCTGTCCATCCAGGAGAAACCCGAGCACCCGCCGTCGAACCTGGCCGTCCCCGGCCTGTACTTCTTCGACGCCCGCGCCTGTGACATCGCGCGGAGCCTGGCGCCCTCGGCCCGCGGGGAGCTGGAGATCACCGACGTGCTGCGCGCCTACCTCGACGCCGGCACGGCGGACCTGGTGTGGCTGGGCCGCGGCGTCACCTGGCTGGACACCGGCACCCACGAATCCCTCCTCGACGCCGCCCGCTTCGTCCGCGACCTCCAGCACCGCCAGGGCACCCGCCTGGGCTGCGTCGAGGAGATCGCCATGTACATGGGCTACATCGGGCCCGACGCCTGCCACGCCCTGGGCGCCGAGATGAGCAACTCGCCCTACGGCCGGTACGTCATGGACCGGGCCGGCACCTTCCGCCAGGGCCTGCCGCCCCTGAGCTTCGTGGAGGAGATGTGAACCTCCTGGTCACCGGCGCCGCCGGCTTCATCGGCTCCGCCTACGTGCGCGGGTTCCTCGCCGGCTCCGGCGACACCCGGGGCGACGTCACCCGCGTCACCGTGCTGGACAAACTCACCTACGCCGGCACCCTCAGCAACCTCGACCTCGCCGACCCCCGGCTGACGTTCGTCCGCGGCGACATCTGCGACGCCGAACTGGTCGGCTCCCTCATGGCGCAGGCCGGGCAGGTCGTCCACTTCGCCGCCGAGTCCCACGTGGACCGCTCCATCACCGACGCCGACGCGTTCGTCCGCACCAACGTCGAGGGCACCCACACCCTCCTGCACGCGGCGCTGCGGCACGGCGTGGAGCGCTTCGTGCACGTGTCGACCGATGAGGTCTACGGCTCGGTCGAGACCGGTACCAGCCCCGAGACCGCCCCGCTGGAGCCCAACTCGCCTTACGCCGCCTCCAAGGCCGCCTCCGACCTGGTCGCCCTGTCCTACCACCGCACCCACGGCCTGGACGTCCGCGTCACCCGCTGCAGCAACAACTACGGACCGCACCAGTTTCCCGAGAAGGTCATCCCGCTGTTCATCACCAACCTGCTCGACGGCCAGGACGTGCCGCTGTACGGGGACGGGCTGAACGTGCGCGACTGGCTGCACGTGGAGGACCACTGCCTCGGCGTGGACCTGGTCCGCACCCAGGGCACCCCCGGCGCGGTCTACAACATCGGCGGCGGCACGGCGCTGACCAACCAGGAGCTGACCGGCCACCTGCTGCGGGCCTGCGGCGCCGACTGGAGCCGCGTGCGCTACGTCGCCGACCGCAAGGGGCACGACCGGCGCTACGCCGTCGCCGACGACAAGGCCCGCCAGGAGCTGGGCTACCGGCCCCGGCACGACTTCCGCGACGGACTGGCCGCGACGGTCTCCTGGTACCGGCAGAACCGCTCCTGGTGGGAGCCGCTCAAGCGCGCCGCGCAGTCGGCGTCCCACTGAACATCCCGCCGCCGACGACAGGAGACACCGTGCACGCCCCGGCACCGCCCCTGCGGATCGGCGTACTGGGCTGCGCCGACTTCGCCCGGCGCCGCATGCTGCCCGTCATCGCCGCCGATCCCGGGCTGCGCCTGGCCGCCGTCGCCAGCCGCTCCGAGGCGAAGGCCGCCCGGTTCGCCGACGCCTTCGGCTGCGCCGCCGTCCACGGCTACGACGCACTGCTCGCCGCCCCCGACATCGACGCCGTCTACCTCCCGCTGCCGCCGATGCTGCACGCCGAGTGGATCGAGCGGGCGCTGCGCGCCGGCAAGCACGTCCTGGCGGAGAAGCCGCTCACGGCCGATGCCGCCGGCACCGAACGCCTGCTGCGGCTGGCCGCCGACCGCGGCCTGGTGCTGCTGGAGAACCTCGTCTTCCCCCACCACGCCCAGCACGCCGCCGTGCGCAAGTTTCTGGCCGACGGCGCCATCGGCGAGGTACGCGACGTCGCCGTCGCCTTCACCATCCCGCCCCGGCCCGAGGACGACATCCGCTACCAGCCCCGGGTCGGCGGCGCCCTGCTCGACATGGGCGTCTACCCGATCCGCGCCGCCCTGTACTACCTCGGGCCCGAGGTGGAGGTCGTCGGCGCCGTGCTGCGCTCCCAGGCCGCCACCGGCGTCGTCGTCGCCGGCCGCGTCCCGGCCCGCACCCCAGCCGGGGTGACCGCCGACCTGGCGTTCGGCATGGAGCACTCCTACCGCACCAGCTGCGAGTTCGCCGGCAGCGCCGGCCGGCTCCAGCTCGACCGCGTCTTCACCCCGCCGCCGGACTTCCCGCCGGTGGTGCGGACCGAGCGGCAGGACGGCCGCGAGGAGGTCGTGCTGCCCGCCGACGACCAGTACGCCAACGTGGTGCGCCACTTCGTCCACGCCGTGCGCACCGGGACCCCGGCCCAGGCGGAGGCGGCCCTGCGCCAGGCCCGGCTCGTCGGCGAGGTCGAGAGCCGGGCCGTGCGCGTCACGGTGTGAGCGGCGCCCCGCCCCACCCGGACCCGGCCGAGGCGGCGTTCAGGCAGGTCAGCAGGGTGCGCGCCTGCACCGTCACGTAGTGGCTGTGCAGGGCGAGCGCGGCGAGCTGGGCGTGCGAGACCCAGCGGAACCCGGGCGGCGGCGCCAGCGGCGCCTGGCTCTCGTCCGCCTCCACCAGCAGGTAGCGGCTGACCGCGTTGAGGAACCGCCCGCCCTCCTCGTCGTGGAGCGCGCTGTAGCGCACCCGCGCCGGGTCCGGGTCGCGGACCGGGTCGAGGAAGGGCGGCTGCCGGTCGGCCGGCAGGTGGGCGTAGTTGCCGAGGGTGACCTGCACGGTCGGGCCCAGCTCCGCCTCGCGGAAGCCGCCCTCCGCCTTCGCGCTGGCCAGCACGTGCGTCACGCCGTCGATCTCGCGGGTGAGGAAGGCCGCCAGGCCCTGGCCACACGGCTCAAGGATCGGCTGCGTCCAGTGGGAGACCTCGCGGCTGCCGGCCTCCACCGACACGCCGACGACGCGGAAGTACCGGCCCTCCTCGTGGCGTACGGTCCCCTCCGCCTCGTCACGGACCCAGCCGGGCACCGAGGCCAGGGGGACGCGGTCGGCGCGCACCGGGCTCTGCGAGCGGGCGTCGGCCGGCCACGACAGCACCTCGGCGTCGGAGAACAGGGCGCGCGGCGCCGGCCCGCCCGGCAGACCCGCCAGCACCGACCGGGCGTCCATGTTCACGACGTTGTCCCGGTGCAGCAGCCGCGCTATCTGACTGAGCGTCAGCCAGCGGAAGTCCGCGTGCTCCTCGACCGGGCCGTCCACCTCGACGATCATGTTCCGGTTGCGCTTGCGGAAGAATCACGAGCCGTGCTCGGACTGGAGCACGTCCGACAGCACGCGCGCGCCCGACAGGTCCCGGAAGTACTCCAGGTACCGGACGGCGGAACCCTGGTGCACCTTCGTGTAGTTGCTGCGGGTGGCCTGCACGGTCGGGGACAGCTGGATCAGGTTGGAGTTGCCCGGCTCCATCTTCGCCTGCATCAGGAAGTGCAGCACCCCGTCGATCTCCCGGGCCAGGATGCCGAGGATGCCCACCTCCAGCTGGCAGATGACGGGCTGCTGCCAGGCGTCGACCGGCACGTGTGCGCCGTCCTCGTGCTCGACGGCGACCCGCAGCCCCTCCACCGTGAAGAACCGGCCGCTGCGGTGCGCCAGGTTCCCGGTGTCCTCCTGGAAGGACCAGCCGTCCAGCTCGTCCAGCTTGATGCGGTCCACCGCGAAGTGGATCTCCCGCTCCCGGCGCTCCAGCCAGGCCAGCACGTCGTCGGCGTCGCGGACCTGGCCCTGGAGCGCCGCCGCGGACCGGGCGATCCGGCCGGCGAGCGCGGCGTCCTCGCGCGGCGTCGTACGCGGCCGCACCGAGATCGTGTCACTCATCGGTGGCTCCCGACGAACCCGGTGATCGACGCGATGACGTAGTCGATCATGTCCTCGGTGATGGCGGGGTAGACGCCGATCCAGAACGTCTGCTCGGTGATGATGTCGCTGTTGGTCAGGTCGCCGACGACGCGGTGCGGCTGATCGAGGTACGCGGGGTGGCGGGTGAGGTTGCCGGCGAACAGGCGGCGTGTGCCGATCTTGCGCCCCTCCAGGAAGTCGACGAACTCGGCGCGGGAGAACGGCGCGTCCGGCGCGACGGTGATCGCGAAGCCGAACCAGCTGGGGTCGCTGCGCTCGGTGGCCTCCGGCAGGATCAGGTGGGGGATGCCGTCCAGACCGTCCCGCAGGCGGCGCCAGTTGGCCCGGCGGGCGGCGCAGAAGGCGTCGAGCTTGGCGAGCTGGGTGAGGCCGAGAGCCGCCTGGATGTCGGTCGACTTCAGGTTGTACCCGACGTGGGAGAAGATGTACTTGTGGTCGTACCCGGCCGGCAGGGTGCCCATCTGGTAGTCGAAGCGCTTGAGGCACTTGTTGTTCTCGCTCGGCTCGCACCAGCAGTCCCGGCCCCAGTCGCGCAGCGACTCCACGATGCGGGCGAACGTCAGGTTCGAGGTCAGCACGCAGCCGCCCTCGCCCATGGTGAGGTGGTGGGCGGGATAGAAGCTCACCGTGGTCATGTCGCCGAAGGTGCCCGTCAGCCTGCCGTCGTAGGTCGAGCCGACCGCGTCGCAGTTGTCCTCGATGAGGAACAGCCCGTGGTCGGTGGCGAGCTGCGCGATCTCGGCGACCTGGAAGGGGTTGCCCAGCGCGTGCGCGATGATGATGGCCCGGGTGCGCGGCCCGATCGCCTCCGCCACGCGGGCGGCCGTGGCGTTGTACGTGCCCAGCTCCACGTCGACGAAGACGGGCGTGAGGCCGTTCTGCAGGATGGGGTTGACGGTGGTGGGAAAGCCGGCGGCGACGGTGATCACCTCGTCGCCCGGGCGCAGGCGCATGTCCTCCAGCACGTGCGAGGTCAGCGCGGAGACCGCCAGCAGGTTCGCCGAGGAGCCCGAGTTCGTCAGGTGCGCCTTGCGCCGCTTGAGCCGGCGGGCGAACGCCGACTCGAACTTCCGGGAGCTGCGGCCGGCCGCGATCCGCATCTCCAGCGCGGCCTCGACCAGCGCCGCCCGGTCGTCCTCGTCGAGGACCGCCCCCGAGGGCCAGATCTCCGTGACCCCGGGAACGAAGCCCCGCCCCTCCTGGCTGTCGTGGTGATACTTGCGCACCTCGTCGAGGATGTGCGCGGCCCGGTCACTCATCTGCTGTCCTTCGTATGGCTGTTCAGGGGCACGCTGGCCGTCGCGGCCCGCGCCACGGGAGGCGGCACCACGCCTGCGTCCGTGAGCAGATCGCGCAGCGACTCGCGCAGGGTCCGGCGCGGCTCCCAGCCCAGCTGGCGCCGCGCCCGTGAGATGTCCAGCAGCTGCCACGCGGCGTCCGATCGGGTCAGGCCCAGGGCCGGGTCCTCCACGACACGCATCGGCAGGCCGCTGAGGGAGATCACCGTGTCGACCAGCTCGCGCACCGGCACCGCCGTGCCGCCGCCGATGTTGAGCACCGCGCCCGAGGCGCCGGCCGGTGCCACGGCCGCCGCGAGGACGGCGTCCGCCACGTCCCGCACGTCGACCAGGTCGCGGTGGCTGCGCAGCGGCGCGAGCCGCAGCTCCTCGCGGCCGGCCGCCAGGTGGGAGGCGACGACCCCGGGGAGGCTGTTGCCGGGCGCGCCGGGACCGCAGGCGACGGAGACCCGCAGCACCACCGCGTCAAGCCCCAGCTCGGCGGCGGCCCGCAGGACGGCCTGCGAGCCCAGCAGCTTCGTGCGGCCGTACACGGAGGCCGGCCGCAGCGGCCAGTCCTCGCCGATCGACGTTCCCGGCGGGGCCGGGCCGTACTCGTAGGCGCTGCCCAGGTGGATCAGCCGCGGGCGCCCCGGCTGCTCGGCGACGGCCCGTGCCAGCCGGCTCACGAGCGTGGAGTTCAGCTCCGTCATCTCCCGCTCGTCGCCGCCCCACACCGCCCCCGAGGCGTTCACCACCACGCGCGCCCCGGTGCCGGCGCACAGCCAAGCCAGCTCCGCCGGGCCGGCCGCGGCCAGGTCCAGGCGTACCGTCCGGCAGCCGTCCTCGTCCCGGTCGCCGCCCGCGCCGCGCGAGACGCGCACCACCCGCGCGCCCGCGGCGGCGAACGCGGAGCAGACGTGCCGTCCCAGGTACCCCCGGCCACCCAGGACGAGGACTGGCGTGCCGGCCAGCTCGTCGGGGCGGTCGGTCGGGTGCGGCGGGGTGGCGGCCATGGGTTCCTCCAGGACAGGGCCTACGCGTGGTCGCCGGCGTTCTTCAGGTAGAGGGCCTGCCAGAAATAGCTCCATGGGATGCCCCGCGTGTCGGCCGCGACCGTCCAGTTCTCGCCGGGCCGGTAGGCGTCGATGAAGAGTGGCACCGACGCCGCGACGGACTCGGTGTCGTGGATGTCGACGATCTGCCGCAGCGGCCCGTTCGCCAGGGCCAGCTTCACGGCCTCCTCACCCTTCCCGTGGCCGTCCATGCTCTTGTCGATGTACTTGCCGACGGGGTTCTTCACGAAGAACCCCGTGCACCGCTCGTCGATCAGGCGCAGGTATGCCGAGACGGTGTCGGGGGCCATCTCCGTGAACGAGTGCACGTTGACGGACAGGTCGTACCGGTCGGACCCCAGCGCCGTCTCGATGTCCTTCACCTGCACGAACTTCATCTTCGCGAACTGCTTGTCGTCCAGCACCGCGCGCAGGTACGCCGTGCTCAGCGAAAGGGTGTTCTTCAGGTCGATGATGGTGTAGGACGCGAGGTCGTAGTTGGACAGCATCGCGTGGACCGTGCGGCCGTATCCCGCGCCGATCTCCAGGACGTGGGCGCCGTGGAGATCCATCTCCTTCTCGATGAAGCCGAGTTCGACAGCCGCCTGGAGATAGTCGAGGCAGATGTCGTGGCCCTCGTAACGAATCGAGACCGGATCACCGACCTCGCGGTTCTCTATCCTCTCGATCCTCGCCCAGTCGTCGTCGCCGAGACGCGTCGCCAACTCGTAGACGAGTGCCCTCAGATACCTGATCCCGTTGGTCGTCGGGTCCCAGAGGGCGAGATTGAAATTCCTCCGATCCGACTTGAAGCCATGGAGATCGGCCGCCGAATTCTCGGTGACCCAGAGCTCGCTGATACGCTCCCACTGCCGGCTGGCCTGAAATGCCTTCGCCATCCCGCCCTCCTTCTCCATCGACGACGGTCACGTGCTGTCACGCGAAGCCTAGCCAGCAGCGCTAAAGGCGTACTGACAGCGCAACACTCGCTTTAGGGGTGTCCATAGAGTTGAGAGCCGGAGAGGAGATGACACCATGCGTGTGCTATTCGTCACGTACCCGGCGCGAACCCATTTCCACCACATCGTGCCCGTGGCCTGGGCACTGCGGACGGCCGGCCACGAGGTGCACGTCGCCAGTGGGCCCGAGCTCACCGACGTCATCACCGGAGCAGGGCTGACGGCGGTCGCGGCCGGATCGGACGAACCCCTGCGGGAGAAGGTCAACCGGTTCTCCGAGACGGCCAACAGGACCGGCTTCCAGATCCCCGACATCGGCATGGCCGAGGACCGGCCGGAGATGCTGACCTTGGAGAAGCTGAAGCGGTACCACTCCGGCCTCGCGGAGATCCTCAAGGTGCAGAACGACTCGATGATCGAGGATCTGGTGGCCTACGGCCGCTGGTGGAAGCCCGACCTGGTGGTCTGGGAGTGGCTCAGCAACGCCGGCCCCGTCGTCGCGGCCGCGGTGGGCGCGGCCCAGGCCCGCATGTCCCTCATCATCGAAGTCGACGTCCGGCTGCGCGGCCACTTCCTCGCCGCCCTGGCGCGGCAGGCACCCCAGGACCGCGAGGACCCGGTGGCGGAATGGGTGAACGGATGGGGCGAGAAGTACGGCTTCGCCTTCTCCGAGGAGATGTTCACCGGGCAGTTCGTGATCGACCAGATGGTCCCCTCCCTGCAACTGGAATCCGCGGTGCCGCACGTCCCCGTGCGCTACATCCCCTACAACGGCCAGGCGACCGTGCCCGAATGGTGCCGCGCCGAACCGGAGAAACCGCGCGTCCTCGCCACCTTCGGCGTCAGCATGTGGAGCGTGATGGGCGACCAGCTCATTTCCACCAATCGCCTCCAGGACATGCTGGACTCGATGGCCGACCTCGACATCGAGCTCGTGCTGACCCTCCCCGAGCGCATTGAGAAGAGGCTCCGCAGCATCCCGGGGAACACCAGGATCGTCCCCTTCGTGCCCCTGCACGCCATCGTCCCCTCCTGCTCCGCCGTCATCCACCACGGAGGCATTCCCGGCTTCTCCGTCTCCGCGAGCCACGGCGTCCCGCAACTCATGGTCAGCCGCGCCGCCCCGGACGCCGATCTGCGGGGCGGCCTGCTGGAGAAGGCCCAGGCCGGGCTGTGGCTGGCCCCCGAGGAGATGACGGGCGAGACCCTCAGGGACCGGCTGGTCCGGCTCCTGGACGACCCCGCGTTCCGGTCGGGCGCCGGGCGGCTCCGCGAGGAGATGCTGGCCCAGCCCACTCCCAACGACGCGGTGGCCGAGATCGAGAGGCTGACGGACGCACAGAGCAGAAGGAAGAAGGAGCGGTGAGCATGCGGATCATCCGCGACACGGACACCTGCGTCAGCACGGGCATGTGCGCCCTCCTGGCACCGGAGGTCTTCACCCAGAACGAGAAGGACGGCACGGTCGAGGTCACCGACGCCGAACCGCAGGCGGAACTCCACGAGCTGGTCAGGCGGGCGGTGGCGAACTGCCCGGTCCGCGCCATCAGCATCGACGAGGAGATCGACGAGGGATAGGCAGGAGAGCGTTCGCGGTCCGGCTCCTGCTGTCCAGCAGGAGCCGGAGCCGTTTCAGGCCGCGGGAGTCCCGAGGCGGAGCGGCAGGCGGTCAAGACGCCGGATGCCCGGGACCCGCCGCCAGGCGGTCTCCTCCACCGGCACGCCGAGGGACAGCTCCGGATAGCGGCGGAAGAGCGTCCGCAGCAGCACGTCGATCTCCTGCGTCGCCAGCACCGCACCCAGGCAGTAGTGCGGCCCCAGCGAGAACGCCGCGTGCTGGATGCCCCGGTTGTTGTCCGGCTGCCGCCTGAGGTCCAGCCGGTCGGGGTCCTGGAACTTGCGCGGGTCCCGGTTGGCCACCCCCAGGATCGGCAGGACCAGGTCGCCCTGCCGGATCCGCGTGTCGTTGATCGTCACGTCCGCCGTGGCGTACCGCTGCTGCGCGAAGAACGCCGGCGTGCCATAGCGCAGCAGCTCCTGGATGGCGCCCGGCATCAGCTCCATGTCGTCCAGGAGGAGAGCGAGCTGCTCGGGATGGGTCAGCAGGGCGTGCACGCAGTTGCCGGCGAAGAACGACGTCGCCTCGTGCCCGGCGTAGACCAGCAGGAACACCATGGAGATGAGCTCGGTCTCCGTCAGCTGGTGGCCCTCGTCGTCGTGCGTCTGGATGAGCGCGGTGAGGAGGTCGTCCGTCGGCTCGACCCGGCGCTTCTGGATCATCTCCTTCACGTACTCGCTGGTCACCTGCAGCATCCGGGGCAGCCGGAACGCGTTGTCCATGTCGCTCGACACGTACCACAGGTCCTTGTCCTGCTGCGGGATACCGATCAGCTCGCAGATGATCGTCAGCGGCAGCGGCAGGGCGAGGTGCTCGATCAGGTCCACGGTCCCGTCGTCGGCGATGTGCTGGGGCAGCGCGTCGACCAGCTCCTCGGTGACCGCCGTCATGCGCGGGTGCAGGCGGGAGATCCGCTGCATGGAGAACGTCCGCGCCACCAGCTTCCGCAGCCGGGTGTGGTCCGGCGCGTCGAGATGCATCATCATCTCGGTCCGGTAGGGGATCAGGTCCTTCGGAATCCCCAGCCGCGTCAGCTGCGTGACCTGGTAGTCGGTGTCGTTCCCCGGGATGGAACGGGAGTTGTTGGCGAAACGCGGGTCCGTCAGCACAGCGGCGACGTCTTCGTAACGGGTGACGAGCCACACCGGCTCGTCGTTCCACAGCCGGCCCCGGGCGATGGGGGTGGTCTCCCGGATCCGACCGAATCCGCCGTAGGGATCGGCGATGAGATGCGGATCGATCACCTGGTACTCGCCGGACTTCTGGGTTGCTGTCATCGAATTCTCTTCCCTGAGAGCCGGGCACGGTCACGAAGATTCCGGGATACCACGCATGCTTGGCGGGCGGCCTAAAGGCGGGCTAACACGGCCGCCAGTGCGCCCGGAGAAGACCCCCGATGGTTAGGCCGACTTAAGGAGAACTGTCAAAAATTGGTCCATTCACCAAGGGAGTCGTCCTGCCGCGCGCCGCCGTCGATGACGCCTGGCGCCCATTTCGCAGCTGAGGAGAGGGGACGCCAGCGATGGCGAACGACGAGGCGAAGCTTCTCGACCACCTCAAGTGGGTCACGGCAGAACTCCGCGACACGCGGCAGCGCCTGCGCGCGGCCGAGTCAGCAGAGCCCGAGCCCATCGCGATCATCGGCATGGCCTGCCGCTACCCCGGCGGGGTAGCCAGCGCCGACCAGCTGTGGGAGATGGTCGCCTCGGGCCGCGACGCCGTTGGCCCCTTCCCGGCCGACCGGGGCTGGGACCTCGACTCCCTCTTCGACTCCGACCCCGACCGGCCCGGCACCAGCTACGTGCGCGAGGGCGGATTCCTCTACGACGCGGGCGAGTTCGACGCCGGCTTTTTCGGGATCTCGCCGCGCGAGGCATTGGCGATGGACCCGCAGCAGCGGCTGCTGCTGGAGACCGCGTGGGAGGCCATCGAAAACGCGAAAATCGCCCCGCACACATTGCTCGGCACCGACACCGGGGTCTTCGCCGGAATTAACACCAACGACTACATGATCCTCAGCGCCATAACCGGCCAGGACGTGCCGGAGGGATACGTCGTGACCGGCAGCGCGACAAGCGTCGCCTCGGGCCGCGTCTCGTATGTGCTGGGGCTTGAGGGCCCTGCGGTGACGATCGACACCGCCTGCTCGTCGTCGCTGGTGACCATCCACATGGCCGCGCAGGCGCTGCGGGGTGGCGAGTGCTCGCTGGCGCTGGCGGGCGGGGTGACGGTGATGGCGACGCCGGGGGGGTTCACGGAGTTCTCGCGGCAGCGGGGGCTGGCGGCGGATGGGCGGTGCAAGTCGTTCGCCGGGGCCGCGGATGGTACGGGGTGGAGTGAGGGCGTTGGTGTGCTGCTGCTGGAGCGGTTGTCGGATGCGCGGCGGAACGGGCACAGGGTGCTGGCGGTGGTGCGGGGTTCTGCCGTCAACCAGGACGGTGCGTCGAATGGCCTGACGGCGCCGAACGGGCCTTCGCAGCAGCGGGTGATCCGGCAGGCCCTGGCCAACGCCCGCCTCGCACCGGGCGACGTCGACGCGGTCGAGGCTCACGGGACGGGTACGACGCTGGGTGACCCGATCGAGGCGCAGGCGCTGCTGGCGACGTATGGGCAGGGGCGGTCGGAGGAGCGGCCGTTGTGGCTGGGGTCGATCAAGTCGAACATCGGGCACACGCAGGCCGCCGCCGGGGTCGCGGGCGTGATCAAGATGGTGCAGGCGATGCGCCACGGCGTGATGCCCGCCAGCCTGCACATCGACGAGCCGAGCCCGCACGTGGACTGGGGCACGGGCGCGGTGGAACTGCTGAGGGACGCCACGCCCTGGCCGGAGACGGACCGCCCGAAGCGGGCGGCGGTCTCGGCGTTCGGGATGTCCGGGACGAACGCGCACGTGATCGTGGAGGAGGCGCCGGAAGAGGAGGAGCCCCGAGCTGTTGAGCTGGCGCCGGTGGGTGGTGTGGTGCCGTGGGTGGTGTCGGGTCAGTCCGCCGACGCGGCGCGGGCGCAGGCGCGGCGGTTGGTGGAGTTCGCCGTCACCTCGGATGCGGACGCGGCGGCGGTGGGCTGGTCGCTGGTGGCCAGCCGGTCGGTGCTCGACCACCGCGCGGTCGTCCTCGGCCAGGACCGCGACCAACTGACGGCCGGAGCACGCGCCTTGGCGGACGACATGCCGTCCGCCGCGGTGGTGACCGGCGAGGCCGTGGCCTCCGACGCCGGTGCGGTGTTGGTGTTTCCGGGTCAGGGGGCGCAGTGGCGGGGGATGGGTGTGGGGTTGCTGGGTTCGTCGCCGGTGTTCGCGGCGCGGATTGCGGAGTGTGAGGCGGCGTTGGCGCCGTTTGTGGACTGGTCGTTGACGGAGGTGCTGCGCGGTGAGGGCGAGACGGACCTGGCGCGGGTGGATGTGGTGCAGCCGGTGTTGTGGGCGGTGATGGTGTCCCTCGCGTCGGTGTGGGAGTCGTACGGCGTTCGTCCGGCGGCGGTGGTGGG
>NZ_JARAXF010000035.1:0-116732 GCF_033793745.1 Streptomyces sp. ME19-01-6
GTACGCCCCCGACAACAGACCCATCACCCGGTCCCCCACCGCAAGACCGGTCACCTCCGGGCCGACCTCGACCACGACACCCGCACCCTCGCACCCGAAGAGCGATTCGGTGTTGGGGACCACGCCCAGCGCGACCAGGACGTCCCGGAAGTTGACCCCGGTCGCCCGCACCGCCACCCGCACCTGACCCGCGCCCAGCGAGGCCTCGGCCTTGGGGCGCGCGGTCAGGGCCAGCCCCTCCAGGGTGCCCGCGGTGTCCAGGTCAAGGCCCCAGGCCCCGCTCGTGCCGGGGAGCGCCAGCGTCCCGGGGTCCACCGCGGGGACCCGGGCCAGCCGCGGCACCGACGCCGCGCCGGAGCGGACGACGGCTTCCGACTCGCCCGCGGCCACCGCGGCGGCCGCCACCGCGGACAGCGTCGACACCGCCGCGGGGGCGGCGTCCGGGTCCGCGCCCAGGTCGATGTCCAGGTCGATCTGCAGGATCCGGTCCGGGTGCTCCGACGCGGCCGAGCGCAGCAGTCCGCGCACCGCGGCCTGCGCCATGTCGAGCCGGTCGCCCGGAGCCGCGGCGATCGCCCCCCGGGTCACCGGGACCAGCCGCACGGCCTCCAGTTCGTCGTGCGCGAGCCACTCGCGCACGGGGCCCAGCACCGCGGCCAGCGCCTCCCGGCTCGCGGCGGGGACGGCGCCGCCCTCCCCGCGCGGGCAGGGAAGCAGCACCATCGATGGCACCGGCTCGCCCGCGCGGACGGCCTCGGCCACGGTGTCGATGTCCGGGTAGCGCGGTGCGTCGACGCCGGGCAGAGCGTCGCCCAGGATCGCGAACCCCTGCTCCGGCGCGTCAGCCATGGACAGGGGCGCCCAGGTGACCTCGTACATCGAGTTCACCCCGGAGCCCGCCATCGCCTCGGCGGTCAGCGGGCGTGAGACGAGCTGGTCGACGGTGAGGATCGGCAGCCCGGCATGGTCCGTCATCCACACCGAGATCGCGTCGGGACCGGCCGGGGTCACCCGGACCCGGGCCGAGGTGGCACCCGTGGCGTGGACGCGGGCTCCGGAGAACGAGAACGGCATCATCCGCTCCGCCTCGCCCTCGAGCAGCGAGACAAGCCGTGTCTGCAGCGCCGCGTCGACCAGCGCGGGGTGTACACCGAACCGCGCCGCCTCGCCCGCGGCGGGCTCCGCCAGCTCGACGTCGGCGAACATCTCGGCGCCGCGCCGCCACACCGCGCGCACGCCCTGGAACACCGGTCCGTAGGCGTAGCCCGCCTCCGCGAGGCGCTCATAGAAACCGTCGATGTCCACGGCGACCGCGTCGGCGGGTGGCCATGCCGTGTCCTCGGCCGCGGGTGGGTCGGCGGGCGCGGCGGTGAGGGTGCCGGTGGCGTGGCCGGTCCACTCCGCCTCGTCGTCGTCCTGGCCCTGGCGGTGCGGCCTGGAGTGCACCCGCACCGCGCGGCGCCCCAGCTCGTCGGCCGCGTCCACGCCGACCTGGATGTCGAGGGGCGTGCCGTCGGCCGGCACGACCAGCGGCGCGTGCAGGACGAGTTCGTCCAGGTGGTCGCTGCCGGCCGACTCGCCGGCGCGCAGCGCGAGTTCCATGACGGCCGCGCCCGGCAGCAGGACCCGGTTCAGTACGGCGTGGTCGGCGAGCCACGGCTGGGTGGCCGTGGAGAGTCGTCCGGTGAAGACATAGCCGTCGCCGTCGGCCAGCGTGACCGCGGCGGCCAGCAGCGGATGGCCCACGACGGACAGCCCGGCCCCGGCGACATCTCCGACGCCGTCGGTGTCCCGCAGCCAGTAGTGGTCGCGCTGGAACGCGTAGGTGGGCAGGTCCACGGGCGCGGCGCCGCCGAAGACCGCCTTCCAGTCGGGTTCGACGCCCCGTACCCACAGCTCGGCCAGGGAGGTCAGCACGCGCCGCGGCCCGCCCTCGTCGTGCCGCAGGGTGCCCACGGCGACGACGTCGGTGTCGGCGGCGTGCCCGGCTTCCTGGATCGCGGCCGCCAGCACCGGGTGCGGGCTGACCTCCAGGAACACCCGGTCGCCCCGGTCCATCAGGGCCCGCACGGTGTCATGGAACAACACCCGCTCACGCAGATTGCGATACCAGTACTCGGCGCCCAGCCCCTCCCCCGCCACCGGCGCCCCGGTCACCGTCGAATACATCGCCACCTCACCCGCACGAGGAGAGATCGGCGCCGCCAACTCCAGCAACCGCTCCCGGATACCCGCCACATGCGGCGTATGCGACGCGTAATCCACCGCCACCCGACGCGCCCGCACCCCCACACCCTCAGCAGCAGCCACCACCTCGTCCAGTGTCTCCGGGCGGCCGGCCACGACGGTGGCGGCAGGGCCGTTGACGGTCGCGACCCACACCCCGTCACGGCCCGCGAGAAGCTCCTCGACCCGCTCGACGGAGGCGGCCACGGACACCATCCCGCCCTGGCCGGCCAGTTCCTTGGCGATCGCCTGGCTGCGCAGCGCGACCAAGCGGGCGCCGTCCTCCAGCGACAGGGCACCAGAAACACAGGCCGCAGCGATCTCACCCTGCGAATGACCGATCACGGCCGAGGGCTGAACCCCCAGCGAGCGCCACATCTGGGCCAGCGACACCATCACCGCCCACAGCACCGGCTGCACCACATCGACCCGCTCCAACGGATCCGCGTTCCGCAACACCCCCAGCAGATCCCAGTCGACATGCGGCGCCAACGCCCCCGCACACCTTTCGATGGAATCGGCGAACGCCGGTGAACAGTCGAGGAGTTCGGAGGCCATGCCGACCCACTGCGAGCCCTGCCCCGGGAAGACGAACACCACACCCGTGGGCGCGCCGGAGGTCTCGCCGCTGACCACATGGGCCGCCGGCCCCCCGGCCGCCACGGCGCCGAGGCCGCTCAGGAAGGTGTCCTGGGTGTCGGCCACGACCACCGCGCGGTGCTCCAGGCCCGCCCGGGTCGACGCCAGCGACCAGCCGATACCAGCCGTCTCCGCGTCCTCGCGCTCGGCCGCGAAGGTGCGCAGCCGGGCCGCCTGGCCGCGCAGGCCGGCGGCGGACCGGGCCGACACCGGCCACGGGAGCGCGCCGGTGAGCGCGACCGGGGCGGGCTCGGCGGCGGCCTCGGGCTCGTCCGCCGGGGCCTGCTCCAGAATCACATGCGCGTTGGTGCCGCTCACCCCGAACGAGGACACCGCGGCCGTCCGCACCCGGTCGCTCTCGGGCCAGGCCAGCCGCTCCGTCACCAGCTCCACCGCGCCGGACTCCCAGTCCACGTGCGGCGTCGGCTGGTCCACATGCAGCGTCGGGGGCACGAGGCCGTGGCGCATCGCCATCACCATCTTGATGACCCCGGCGACCCCAGCCGCGGCCTGGGTGTGGCCGATGTTGGACTTCACCGAGCCGAGCAGCAGCGGCCGGTCCTCGGGCCGGTCCTGACCGTACGTCGCCAGCAGCGCCTGCGCCTCGATCGGATCGCCCAGCGACGTACCGGTACCGTGCGCCTCCACGGCGTCCACGACCGCGGGGGACACCCCGGCGTCGGCCAGCGCCTGCCGGATCACCCGCTGCTGCGACGGACCGTTCGGCGCGGTCAGGCCGCTCGACGCGCCGTCCTGGTTCACCGCGCTGCCCCGCACCACGGCCAGCACCTGATGACCATTGCGGCGCGCGTCCGACAACCGCTCCACCAGCAGCAGTCCGACGCCTTCGGCCGCGCCCATCCCGTCCGCGGAGGCCGCGAACGCCTTGCACCGGCCGTCGCGCGACAGGCCCTGCTGCTTGCTGAACTCGGTGAACAGGTCCGGCGTCGACATCACGGCGACACCACCGGCCAGCGCCAGGGTGCACTCGCCCTGCCGCAGGGACCGCACCGCCAGGTGCAGCGCCACCAGCGACGACGAGCAGGCGGTGTCCACGGTGAGGGCCGGGCCCTCCAGGCCGAAGGTGTAGGCGATCCGGCCCGACGCCACGCTGCCCGCCACGCCCGTCATGGCGTGGCCCTCGACCTCCTCGGGGACCGCGGGCAGCCTGCTGCCGTAGTCGCGGAAGCTGGATCCGATGAAGACACCCGTCCGGCTGCCGCGCAGCGCCGCCGGATCGAGGCCGGCCCGTTCGAACAGCTCCCAGGACGTCTCCAGCAGCAGCCGCTGCTGCGGGTCCATGGCCAGAGCCTCGCGCGGCGATATGCCGAAGAAGGACGCGTCGAACTCCCCCGCGTCATGCAGGAATCCGCCCCGGTCCACGTACGAGGTGCCCGGCCGGTCGCCCGCCACGTCGACCAGGCCGGCCAGGTCCCAGCCGCGGTCGGCCGGGAAGCCGGTGATGGCGTCCCCGCCGCCGGACACCAGCCGCCACAGGTCCTCCGGCGACACGACCTCGCCGGGGTAGCGGCAGCTCATCCCGACGATCGCCACCGGCTCACTGCCGGCGGACTCCACGGCCCGCAGCCGCGACCGCGTCTCCTGCAGTTCCGCGGTGACCCGGGTCAGGAAGTGGCGAAGCTTCTTGACGTCATCCATGTTCTTGCCCTCGATCGTGGGTCAGTTGTGGGCGTGCGTACGTGGTGCCGTTGCCGATGGCGCGCGGCCGGTCAGGAGATCCCGAATTCCTTCTCGATGAAGTCGAAGATCTCTTCGTTGGACGCGTCCTCGAGCTCGGCGGAGTCCACAGTGTCCTCGGCGGGCTGGTCGGCGCCGGCGGACGACCACAGCAGATGCCGCAGCCGCCCGGCGATGGCCGCCTTGCCGGGGTCCCCGTCCGGCAACTCCTTCAACAGGACCTCGAGACGGTCGAGTTCCGCGGCGCCGGGGTTCTCCGGCTCCTGGGACCCGCCGAACATCTCGGCGTCGAGATGGCGGGCGAGGTCGGCCACGGTCGGGCGGTCGAAGACCACGGTGGCGGGCAGCCGCAGACCGGTCGCGAGATTCAGCCGGTTGCGCAGCTCCACCGCGGTGACCGAGTCCAGGCCGAGTTCGAGGAACTGCCGCCTGGGGTCCACCGCGTCGGCGGAGTCGTGTCCGAGTACGGCGGCCGCCTGGGTGCGTACGGCCTCGAACAGGTGCCGCTCACGCTCCTGTGCCCCCAGGCCGGTGAGCCGGTCGCGCAGCGCGTGGCCCGCGGTGGCGCCGGTGGCCTCGGCCGCGCCCAGGGCCTGCCGGGTCTCGGGCAACTCGTCGAGCAGACGGCTGGGACGCGTCGCGGTGTAGGCATGGGCGAACCGGTCCCAGTCGATGTCGGCGATGACGACGGCCGTGTCGCCGTGGGCGAGCGCGGCCTCCAGCGCGAGGACGGCGGACTCGGGTGGCAGCAGCGGTACGCCGTGCCGGACCCGGACATCGGTGACCGCGTCCTGTTCGGCCATGCCTCCTCGCGCCCAGGATCCCCAGGCCACCGACGTGGCCGCGAGCCCGCGCGAGCGCCGGTACGCGGCCAAAGCGTCCAGATAGGCGTTGCCCGGGGCGTAGTTGCCCTGGCCCGCCATGCCGACGGTGCCCGCCAGCGAGGAGAACAGCACGAACGCGGACAGGTCCATGCCCTCGGTGAGTCGGTGCAGCCGCCAGGCGGCGTCGGCCTTGACCCGCAGCACGCGGTCGGCCTGGTCGGGCGTCAGGGCGGTGACGGCCCCGTCGTCGAGTACGGCGGCGGTGTGGAACACCGCGGTCAGCGGACGCGCGTCGGGGATCGAGGCCAGCAGGTCGCGCAGTGCGTCGGGGTCCGCGATGTCGCAGGAGGCCACCGTCACCTCGGTACCCTCGGCGGCCAGCTCGGTCACCAGATCGGCCGCGCCGGGGGCGGCCTGCCCCTGGCGGCTGACGAGCAGCAGGTGTTCGGCGCCCTGGGCGGCCAGCCTGCGGGCGACCTGCCCGCCGAGGGCCCCGGTGCCGCCGGTGATCAGGACTGTGCCCTTGCCCGGGGTCCAGCCGTCGCCCGCCGCCTCGCCCAGCGGCGCCCGGACGATCCGGCGCCCGAAGGCGCCGAACGGGCGCACCGCGACCTGGTCCTCGCTGGCCTGGTCGGCCAGCACCGCGCACAGCCGACCGAGGTCCTTGCTGTCCGGGGCGAGCGGCAGATCCACCAGGCCGCCCCAGCGGGCGGGCAGTTCCTGCGCCGCGACCCGGCCCAGGCCCCAGACCAGCGCCTGGGCGGGGCCGGTGAGCGGGTCCTGACCGCCGACGGACACCGCGCCCTGGGTGAGGCACCACAGCGGTGCGGACTCGCCCACATCACCCACCGCACCCCACTTCTCGAGTGCCTGGATCAGCAGCAGCGTCCGGCCGAAGCCGGCCGGCACCGCGGGCGTGCCGTCGAGGGGCGACTCGTCCCCGGCGAGCAGGGACAGCACCCCGGCCGCCTCGGTGTGCCCGGCGAGCACATCGGCCCACGTCCGTCCGTCCTCGGGGGCCACCAGCGGTTCGACGGCCGCTCCGTGCTCGCGCAGCGCCCCGGCGACCGCCTCGTACAGCTCGCCGTCGAGCTGGTCGCGGGTGCCGGCCACCAGCCAGGTGCCGAACAGCGTGGCCGGCGCATGGCCGGTCAGCGGCTTCCAGTCGGCCCGGTACCGCCATGACTCCATCGCCGACGCCGCCTTGTGGCGCCGGTGCCACGCCGACAGGGCGGGCAGAACGGCCGTCAGCTCCGGCCCCGCCTCCTCCAGCCGCAGCGTTCGCGCGAGTCCTTCCAGGTCCTCGCGCTCCACGACCTCCCAGAAGGCGGCGTTCTCGTCGGCGGCCGCCGAGGCGCGGGAAGCGAGGGCGGCGGGGGCATTGAGCCAGTAGCGCTTGCGCTGGAACGCATAGGTGGGCAGGTCGACGCGGCGGGCGCCAATGCCCGCGAACACCCGGGCCCAGTCGGGTTCGACGCCCCGTACCCACAGCTCCGCGAGCGAGGCCAGGAACCGCCGGGCGCCACCTTCGTCGCGCCTGAGGGTGCCGGTCACCACGGCGTCCACCGACCGGACGCGGCCGGCTTCCTGGATCGCGGCCGCCAGCACCGGGTGCGGGCTGACCTCCAGGAACACCCGGTCGCCCTGGTCCATCAGGGCCCGCACGGTGTCATGGAACAACACCCGCTCACGCAGATTGCGATACCAGTACTCGGCGCCCAGCCCCTCCCCCGCCACCGGCGCCCCGGTCACCGTCGAATACATCGCCACCTCACCCGCACGAGGAGAGATCGGCGCCGCCAACTCCAGCAACCGCTCCCGGATACCCGCCACATGCGGCGTATGCGACGCGTAATCCACCGCCACCCGACGCGCCCGCACCCCCGCACCCTCAGCAGCCGCCACCACCTCGTCGAGGGCGGTGAGATCGCCCGCGACGACGACGCTGTCCGGACCGTTCACCGTCGCGACCCACACCCCGTCACGGCCCGCGAGAAGCTCCTCGACCCGCTCGACGGAGGCGGCCACGGACACCATCCCGCCCTGGCCGGCCAGGTCCTCGGCGATCGCGCGGCTGCGCAGCGCGACCAGACGGGCGCCGTCCTCCAGCGACAGGGCACCAGAAACACAGGCCGCAGCGATCTCACCCTGCGAATGACCGATCACCGCGGACGGCTCGATCCCCACCGAACGCCACACCTGGGCCAGCGACACCATCACCGCCCACAGCACCGGCTGCACCACATCGACCCGCTCCAACGGATCCTCGTTCCGCAACACCCCCAGCAGATCCCAGTCGACATGCGGCGCCAACGCTGCCGCACACCTCTCGATCGAGTCCGCGAACGCCGTGGAGACATCCAGGAGTTCGGTCGCCATGCCCACCCACTGCGAGCCCTGCCCCGGGAAGACGAACACCGCGCCGCCGGACCCGCCGGAGATCTCGCCGCTGACCACATGCGCCGCCGGTTCCCCGGCCGCCACGGCATCGAGCGCCCGCAGGAAACCGTCCCGGTGGTCGGCCACGACCACCGCGCGGTGCTCCAGGCCCGCCCGGGTCGACGCCAGCGACCACCCGATGTCGCCGGGGTGCGCCTCGGATGCGGCGGCGAACTCCCGCAGTCCGGCGGCCTGGCGCCGCAGGCCCTCCGCCGAGCGGCTCGACACCACCCAGGGCAGCGCGCCCGTGTGCACCGGCCGGTCCTCGAGGGAGAGGTCTTCGGCGACCGGGGCCTGCTCCAGAATCACATGCGCGTTGGTGCCGCTCACCCCGAACGAGGACACCGCGGCCCGCCGCACCCGGTCGCTCTCGGGCCAGGCCAGCCGCTCCGTCACCAGCTCCACCGCACCGGACTCCCAGTCCACCCGCGGCGTCGGCTCGTCCACATGCAGCGTCGCGGGCACGACACCGTGGCGCATCGCCATCACCATCTTGATCACACCGGCCACACCGGCGGCCGCGGAGGTGTGGCCGATGTTGGACTTGAGCGAGCCGAGCAGCAGCGGCCGGCCCTCGGGCCGGTCCTGACCGTACGTCGCCAGCAGCGCCTGCGCCTCGATCGGATCGCCCAGCGACGTACCCGTGCCGTGCGCCTCCACAACGTCCACATCGGCCCCGGACAGCCGGGCGTTGGCCAGCGCCTGGCGGATCACCCGCTGCTGCGACGGACCGTTCGGCGCGGTCAGCCCATTGGACGCGCCGTCCTGGTTCACCGCGCTGCCCCGCACCACGGCCAGCACCTGATGACCATTGCGGCGCGCGTCCGACAACCGCTCCAGGAGAACCACGCCGACGCCCTCGGCCCACGCGGTGCCGTCCGCCCCGGCGGCGAAGGGCTTGCACCGGCCGTCGGACGCGAGGGCGCGCTGATGGCTGAACTCCGTGAACACCGTCGGGGTGGCCATGACCGTCACCCCGCCGACCAGCGCCAGGGAGCACTCGCCCTGCCGCAGCGACTGCACCGCCAGGTGGAACGCCACCAGCGACGAAGAACACGCGGTGTCCACGGTGATGGCCGGCCCGGTCAGGCCGAAGGTGTACGCGATGCGGCCCGAGGCCACGCTGCCCGCGGCGCCGGTGAACAGATAGCCCTCGGCGCCCTGCGGGTCGGCGGAACCGCTGCCGTAGCCGTGCGGGACGGCGCCGACGAACACGCCGGTCCGGCTGCCGTGCAGCGACACCGGGTCGAGCCCGGCCCGCTCCAGGGCCTCCCATGATGTCTCCAGCAGCAGCCGCTGCTGCGGGTCCATCGCCACCGCCTCGCGCGGCGAGATGCCGAAGAACTCCGCGTCGAACTCGGCGGCGTCGTAGAGGAAACCGCCCTGCTGGACAGAGCTGGTGCCGGGCCGGGTGGGGTCCGGGTGGGCCAGGTCCTCCAGGGGCCAGCCGCGGTCGACCGGGAAACCGGAGATCACGTCCCGGTCGGAGAGCAGGAGCTGCCACAGCTCCTCCGGGGAGCGCACATCGCCGGGGAAGCGGCAGCCGGCCGACACGATCGCGATGGGGTCGTCGGCGGCCACAGGGGCGTCGCCCGCCGTCGCCGTGCCGTCCGCACCGAGGATCCGGTCCCTGAGGTGCTCGGCGAGCGCGAGCGGCGTCGGGTGGTCGAACACGACGGTGGGCGAGAGGTTCACCCCGGTCGCGGCCGCGAGCCGGCCGCGCAGCTCCACAGCGGTCAGCGAGTCGAAGCCCGACTCGCGGAACGCCCGCCGGATCTCGACGTCTCCCGGGGAGGACCAGCCCAGCACCGCGGCCGCGTGGGCGCACACCTCGTCCAGCACCACCCGCATCCGGTGTGCGTCCGAGGTCGCCTCGGCCACCCGCCGGGCGAAGCCCTCGAGCGCCTCGGGCCGCGGCCCGGACGGCAGGTCGACGCGGACCTCGGCACCGGAGATCGTCGGGGCGAGCCAGTAGCGGTCGCGCTGGAAGGCGTAGGTGGGCAGCTCGACTGGTCGCGGGTGTTCGCCGGGGACGAACACCCTCGACCAGTCGGGGGCCAGACCGCGGACCCAGAGGGCCGCCAGGGAGGTGAGGACCTGCTCGACCCCGCCCTGGTCGCGCCGCAGGGTGCCGACCGCGAGGACGTCCGGGCCCTCGGCAGCGGCATCACCGTCGGCCTGGAGTACCGAGGTCAGCACCGGGTGCGGGCTGACCTCCACGAAGACCGTATGTCCTGCGCCACGCACGGCCTGGACGGTGTCCTGGAACCGCACCGGCTCGCGCAGATTGCGGTACCAGTACTCGGCGTCGAGCGCCTCTCCCTCGACCAGCGCGCCGGTGACGGTCGAGTACATCGGGACGGCGCCGGGCCGCGGAGCCACCGAGGCCGCGGAGGCGAGCAGCGGCTCCCGTATGCGCTCGACATGGGGGGTGTGCGAGGCGTAGTCCACCGCGATCATCCGCGGTCGCAGCCCGGCGCTCTCGGCCTCGGCCCTCACCTCGGCGACGGCCTCGGGGGTGCCGCCGACCACCGTGGCGGCCGGGCCGTTCACCACCGAGATCCACACATCCGCGCGGTCCGCGAGCAGCTGCGCGACGCGGTCGGCCGAGGCGGCGATCGACAGCATCCGGCCCCCGCCGGCCAGCTCCGCGGCGGCCAGCCGGCTGCGCAGGACCACCAGCCGGGCCCCGTCGGCCGGCGACAGGGCGCCGGACACGCAGGCGGCCGCCAGCTCTCCCTGGGAGTGCCCGACCACCGCGGCCGGGGAGATGCCCGCCGCACGCCACATCCGGGCCAGCGACACCATCACGGCCCACAGCACCGGTTGCACGATCTCCACGCGCTGCAGCGCGTCCCCGTCACGTACGGCCTCGAACAGATCCCAGTCGACCTCGGCGGCCAGCGCCTGGGCGCACTCGTCCATCGAGGCGGCGAACGCGGGCGAGGACGCGAGCAGGTCGGTGGCCATCCCGGCCCACTGACCGCCCTGGCCGGGGAAGACGAAAACCACCCCGCCCGGCTGGGCCGGTACGGTGCCGCTCACCACGCCCGCGGCCGGCTCCCCGGCCGCGAGGGCGCCGAGACCGGCCAGAAAGGCGTCCCGGTCCTCGGCGACCACCGCGGCGCGGTGTTCCAGTGCGCCACGCGTCGTCGCCAGCGACCGGCCCAGGTCCTCCGGCGTCGCGTCGCAGGAGGCCGCGAAATCGCGCAGCCGCGCCGCTTGCGCCCGCAGCCCACCGGCCGTTCGGGCGGACACCACCCAGGGCAGCGCGCCGCGGTCCCGCATGGCCGGTACCGGTACGGGCCCGGCGGAGGGCGCGGGCTCGGCGGCGGAGGGCGCCTGCTCGATGATCACGTGCGCGTTGGTCCCGCTGATCCCGAACGACGACACGGCCGCACGCCGCGCCCGGTCCCGCTCGGGCCAGGGAGTGCTCTCGGTCACCAGCTCCACCGCGCCGCTGGCCCAGTCGGCCTGCGGCGTCGGGGCGTCCACGTGCAAGGTGGCGGGAACCACCCCGTGCCGGATGGCCATCACGGTCTTGATGACTCCGGCGATGCCCGCGGCCGCCTGCGTATGGCCGATGTTGGACTTCACCGAACCCAGCAGCAGCGGCCGGTCGCCGGGGCGCTCCTGACCGTAGGTGGCCAGCAGCGCCTGCGCCTCGACCGGGTCGCCCAGCGCGGTCCCGGTGCCATGCGCCTCCACCACGTCCACATCGGCGGAGGCCAGGCCCGCGTCGGCCCACGCGTCGCGGATGACCCGCTGCTGCGCCAGCCCGCTGGGGGCCGTCAGGCCGTTGGACGCGCCGTCCTGGTTGACCGCCGCGCCGCGCACCACGGCCAGCACCCGGTGGCCGTTGCGCCGCGCGTCCGACAGCCGCTCGACGAGCAGCATCCCGGCGCCCTCGGCGAAGCCGGTGCCGTCCGCCCCGGCCGCGAACGCCTTGCAGCGGCCGTCCCGTGACAGGCCCTGCTGACGGCTGAACTCGGTGAAGATGCCCGGGGTGGACAGCACCGTCACCCCGCCGACCAGTGCCAGCGAGGACTCCCGCTGCCGCAGCGACCGCACCGCCAGGTGCAGGGCGACCAGCGACGAAGAACACGCCGTGTCGATGGTGATGGCGGGCCCGGTCAGTCCGAGCAGATAGGAGATGCGGCCCGAGACGATGCTGGTGGTCTTGCCGGTGAGCAGATAGCCGTCGAGCGCTTCGGGGGCGTCGTGCAGCCGCGGCCCGTACTCCTGGTCCATCGTGCCCACGAAGACACCGGTCCTGCTGCCCCGCAGCGTGTCCGGGTCGATGCCCGCCCGCTCGAGCAGCTCCCAGGAGGTTTCGAGCAGCAGCCGCTGCTGCGGGTCCATCGCCAGCGCCTCGCGCGGCGATATCCCGAAGAACCGTGCGTCGAAGTCCGTGACCTGGTCGAGGAATCCGCCGCCCTCGGCGAAGCTGCCGCCGGTGCCGTCGGCCCGGCGCAGCCGCTCCAGGTCCCAGCCGCGGTCCTCGGGAAACCCCGAGATCGCGTCCCCTTCTGTGGCGACCAGCCGCCACAGGTCCTCGGGGGATTCCACCCCGCCGGGGAAGCGGCAGCTCATCCCGATGACGGCGATGGGCTCGTCGGGTTCGGCCGGGGAGGCCGCAGGGCCGGACCGCTCGGTGGCCGCCGCGGGTCGGCGGCCGGTCCTCGCTCTGTCGATGTGGCCGGCCAGCCCGGCCGGTGTCGGGTGGTCGAAGAGGGTGGCGGTGGTCAGCCGTACGTCCAGGGCGGTGTTCACCCGGCCGCACAGTTCTCCCAGCATGACGGAGTCGAACCCGAGGTCCTTGAACGTCCGCCGTACGTCGAGCTCCGCCGACGCGGACTGCCCCAGCACGGCCGCGGTGTGGCCCCGCACCACGCGCATCACCTCGTCCGGCCCGGCCGCCGCCGGGGCCGTGGCCGTGGCCGTGGCCTCCGGCTGCGGAACGGCCGCGGTCGGCGCGTCGGCAGTGGGTACGACGGTGGTGGGGGCTTCGGTGACGGGCGCGTCGAGCCAGTGGCGGTCGCGCTGGAAGGCGTATGTGGGCAGGTCGGTGCGGCGAGCGCCGGTGCCCGCGAACAGCCGGGACCAGTCGGGAGCGGGTCCGTGGGCCCACAGCTCCGCCAAGGAGGTGAGGAACCGCTTGGCGCCGCCCTGGTCGCGGCGGAGCGTTCCGCCGGCGAAGACGTCGGCGCCCGCCGCCTGCCCGGCTTCGGACACCGCGGTGGTCAGCACCGGATGCGGGCTGACCTCGAGGAACACCGTCTTGCCCGACTCCAGCAGGGCGCCGAGGGTGTCCTGGAAGAGCACCGGCTCCCGCAGGTTCCGGTACCAGTACCCGGCGTCCAGCTCCGTGCCGTCGACGGGCGCGCCGGTGACGGTCGAATACAGCGGCACATCGCCGGCGCGCGGGGCGATGGGGGCCGCCAGTTCCAGCAGCCGCTCGCGCACCCGCTCGACGTGCGGCGTGTGCGAGGCGTAGTCCACCGCGATGGTCCGGGTCCGCACCGCGGCCCGCTCGCAGGAGGCGATGGTCTCGGCGAGGGCGTCGGGGCCGCCGGCGACGACCGTGGCTGCGGGGCCGTTGACGACCGCCACCCAGACGCCGTCCCGGTCCGCGAGCAGCTCCCGCACCCACTCCACGGGGGCCGCGATCGAGACCATGCCGCCCAGACCCGCCAGTTCCTCGGCGATGGCGCGGCTGCGCAGGGCCACCAGCCGGGCCCCGTCGTCCATCGACAGAGCACCGGACACGCAGGCGGCCGCGATCTCTCCCTGGGAGTGTCCGACCACCGCGGCCGGGGAGATGCCCGCCGCGCGCCACACCTGTGCGAGCGAGACCATCACGGCCCACAGCACCGGCTGCACCACGTCCACGCGGTCGAGCGGGGTCTCGCCCGAGGTGTTCCGCAGGACGTCGAGCAGGTCCCACTCGATGTGCGGCGCCAGCGCCGCCGCGCACCGGTCGATCGATTCGGCGAACACCGGTGAGGACTCCAGCAGCCCGGTCGCCATGCCGGCCCACTGGGATCCCTGCCCCGGGAAGACGAACACCACCTCGGTGGCCTCGCCCGTGGCGGTGCCCTGCACAATATGTTCGGCGGGCTCTGCGGAGGCGAGGGCGTCCAGCCCGCCGAGGAATTCCTCACGGTTTCCGGCCAGCACCACGGCGCGGTGTTCGAGCGCGGCCCGCGACGACGCCAGCGACCAGGCGATGTCCGCCGCATCGGCGGACGTGTCGGCGGACGTGTCGGCGGTGAACTCCCGCAGCCGCGCCGCCTGGGCGCGCAGTCCGCGCGCGCTACGGCCGGACAGCGGCCAGGGCAGCACCGAGCCCAGGTCCAGGACCGGGGTCGCGGGGGCCGCGGAGGGCGGCTCGGCGGCGGCGGGCGCCCGCTCGACCACCACATGCGCGTTGGTACCGCCCATACCGAACGCGGACACCCCGGCCACCAGCGGTGCGTCGGGCCGCGGCCACGGGGTCAGCCCGGTCTGCACCCGCAGGTTCCACTCCGCCAGCGGGATTCGGGGGTTGGGCGTCTCGAAGTTGAGGCTGGCGGGGAGCCGGCCGGCCTTCAGGGCGAGCAGTACCTTGATCAGACCGGTAATGCCGGCGGCGCCCTCCAGGTGTCCCACGTTGGTCTTGGCCGAACCGACCAGCAACGGGGCATGCGGTGGCCGCGACGCGCCGAACACCGACGCCAGGGCGGCCGCCTCGACCGGGTCGCCGACGGCGGTCCCGGTGCCGTGCAGTTCCACGTACTGCACCTCGTCGGGCCCGATCCCGGCGTCGGCGCAGGCCCGGCGCAACACGTCCTCCTGGGAGGCCTGGCTCGGGGTGGTGAGGCTGTCGCCGCCTCCGTCGTTGTTGACGGCGCTGCCGCGCAGCACGCCGTGGATCCGGTCGCCGTCGGCGAGCGCCCGCGCGAGGGGCTTGAGGAGGACGAAACCACCGCCCTCGCCCCGGACATAGCCGTTGGCGCGGGCGTCGAAGGTGTAGCAACGGCCATCCGGCGAGAGTCCGCCGAACCGGGAGACGCTCAGGGTGCCGTCGAAGGTGAGGTTGAGGTTGACGCCGCCGGCGAGGGCGATTTCGCACTCTCCGCTGCGCAGGCTCTGGCAGGCCATGTGCACGGCGACGAGAGAGGAGGACTGGCCGGAGTCGACGACCAGGCTCGGTCCGTGGATGCCGAGCAGATAGGAGAGCCGATTGGCGATCATGCTGCGGTGCAGGCCGGTCAGCGTGTGATGGGTGACCGCCGTGGTGTCCCGCCACCGGGTCAGCGTGGCGTAGTCGTCGCTGATGGCCCCGACGAACACGCCCGCCCGGCGCCCCGTGACACGGTCCGGAGTGAGCCCCGCGTCCTCGAGGGCCTCCCAGCCGAGTTCGAGGGCGAGCCGCTGCTGCGGGTCCATGGCCGCCGCCTCGCGCGGCGAGATACCGAAGAAGTCGGCGTCGAAGCAGTCCACTTGATCAAGAAAGGCGCCATGCCCCGGGGCCTTGGCGGCCTCGTCCGAGCGGCGGGCCCACCTGCCGGGCGGCACCGGCGTCACCGCGTCGGCGCCGTCGTGGAGCAGGCGCCAGAACTCCGCCGGTGAATTCGCTGCGGGTAAGCGGGTGGAGAGCCCGACTACCGCGATGGAGCCGTCGACATGAGCATGACGTAACGAATCCACAGACATGGACAAAGACATCCCCCGTCGCGCTCCGGTTCCCATGCCCAGCATATTAGAGATGATCACAACAAGGTCGGCAACCGACGCCCTGACAGCCGTTCGAATAAGTTTCGAAAAGCCTGTTGAAACTTCAGACAACCGTCGGAATGAACTCCGCCGTCAACGTGATCTCCGCAATCACTCTATAGCTGTCTCTTCGGGCCACAACCCAAAAGTGACGCTGGTCACATGCTACGGACTTATGGAACCCACTCGGATCCCCGCTCCCGCCGGGACACGCCCCTGCCATGAACGCAGTAGTGGCTTGACAGCCCGGGCCGGATCACGTTTGGCTGTGATCACACAAGGCACCACCGGACAACACGGCACCCCCACCAACTCGGCCGGAAACCATCCGGTCATCAGACTCCGTGCGACGCGACAGTGACGTCGGTCGGCACCGGATCGGGTCGCCGGACTCCGGCTGTCATACCGCCCGCAGGCGGCGGTCGAATTCAAGCCAATCAGAGCGACCACACGGCTGCCCGTGGCGTTCGGGGGAACGAGGAGTGGACCGGTGACCTGCAGCTCTCCAGGCCGTCCCACGTCGCCAGACGCGCCGGACGCCTGCTTACCCGCGCGGGTCGCACGGTCCGCGCTGGCCGTCGACGGGGCCGGCCGGAACAACTGGAAATTTCACCAGTGGTTCACCGAGTATCGTGTCCGGGATTCGTCGCTTGTTCGCCGCATCCCCTTGAACGAGTTGGCGGGCTGGAGATTCGAGGATGGGACCGGAAATCTCGTCCATGACACTGGCCGATTCTTTTCGATACAGGGCCTGCGGGTGCGAACCGGTCAGGGACCGGTCCACGATTGGTCACAGCCGATCATCGTCCAACCAGAAGTCGGCATATTAGGAATCCTGGTCAAGGAATTCGATGGCGTACTGCATTGTCTGATGCAGGCCAAGATGGAACCTGGAAACCGCAACGGTATACAGCTGTCTCCGACCGTACAGGCGACCCGGAGCAACTACACCGGGGTGCACGGCGGAAGACCCGTGCCTTATCTGGAGTACTTCCGGGATCCGTCGTCAAGACAGGTGCTGGCCGATGTCCTGCATTCGGAGCAGGGCTCCTGGTTCCATCGGAAACGCAATCGAAACATGATTGTCGAAGCGACCGAGGACGTCGAGCTGCTCGACGGCTTCTACTGGCTGACAATCGGCCAGCTGCACGCGCTGCTGGCCGAGGACGACCTGGTGAACATGGACGCGCGCACGGTGCTGTCCTGCCTCCCGTTCGCCGACCCCCTCAGCGGGGACCGGGGAGCGCTGCACACCACCGGTCACCTGCGGAGCTGGATCAACGACGCCCGGGTCCGCCGGGAGGTCGATGCCACCCTGACCGGCCTCGGCGAGGTCCGCGGCTGGCACCGGTCCACGGACCTGATAGCGCATGAATCCGGCCTTTTCTTCGACGTCATGGCGGTGGATGTACGCACCGGCAGCCGCGAGGTCGGCGGCTGGACCCAGCCGATGATCGAGGCCCGGGACACCGGGATCGTGGCCTTCCTGGTCAAGCGCGTCAACGGGGTGCTGCACGCCCTGGTCCAGCTCAAGGCGGAGCCGGGCTTCGTGGACGTGGTCGAACTGGCTCCGACGGTGCAGGCCACCCCGCAGAACTACAAGGTCCTGCCCGCCGAGGCCTACCCGCCGTTCCTGGACGAGGTGCTGGGCGCGCCCACGGACACCATCCGCTTCGACAGCACGCTCTCCGAGGAGGGCGGCCGGTTCTTCCACACCCGCAGCCGCTATCTCATCGTCGAGGTCGCCCCGGACCGTGACCTGGCGGCTCACGACGACTTCCGCTGGGTGACCATGCGTCAGCTGCCCCAACTCCTGTGCCACAGCCACTATGTGAACGTTCAGGCCAGGAGCCTCATCGCATGTCTGCACAGCCTGATGGCCGGAACGGAACTGAGTGACTGAGTGATGCACAAGCCCTCCGACCCCGCTCCCGTGCGTGTCGGCGTCCTCGGCGCGTCCTCGATAGCCCGGCGGCGGACGCTCCCCGCGATGCGGGACCTCCCCGAGGTCACCATCGTCGCCATCGCCAGCCGCGACCTGGAGAAGGCCGAGCGATTCGCCGCCGAATTCGACTGCGCGGCTGTCCACGGCTACGAGCCACTGATCGACCGGGACGACATCGACGCCGTCTATGTCTCGGTCCCCAACGCCCTGCACCACCCGTGGGCGCGCCGATTCCTCGAGCACGGCAAACATGTGCTGGCCGAGAAACCACTCACGACCGCGGCGGCGGACACCGCGGAGCTGGCGCGGCTGGCGGCGGAGCGCGGGCTGGTGCTGCGCGAGAACATCGCGTTCGTCCACCACGGGCTGCACAGACACGTGGCCGAGCTGCTGGCGGCCGACCGCATCGGCCGGCTCCGGCACATCGACGCCTCGTTCTGCTTCCCGCCCCTGCCCGCGTCCGATGTGCGCTATCGGCCCGAACTCGGCGGCGGCGCCCTGCTCGACGCGGGGATCTACCCCGTGCGGCTCGCTCAGTACTTCCTCGGCGACGAGCTCACCGTGGCCGGTGCGGTGCTGCGCGACGACCCGCACACGGGCGTCGATGTAGCGGGCAGCGCCCTGCTGGCGGCGGCGACCGGAGAAACCGTGACCCTCACCTTCGGATTCGAACACGGCTATGGGGCCGAGTACACCCTGTGGGGCAGCACCGGGCGGCTGACCGTCGACCGGGCCTTCACCCCGCCCGCCACCCTGTCACCGCTGTTACGCATCGACGAGCAGGACCACGCCGAGCAAATCGTGCTGCCCGCCGAGCACCAGTTCGCGACCTCGGTGGCCTCCTTCGCCGGGGCGGTGCGCCGGACGGGAGCCACGGGGGCCGACCCCGGCCACGCTGCCTGGGCCGCCACCACGGTCCGCACCGCCGAGCTGCTGGACCGGATCGCCGACTCCGCCATGCGTGTCACCGCGGGGACGCAGTCCTGATGGAGATCATCGGCAACGGCTTCATCGCACGCAATCTGGCCGTCATCGCGGACCGATACCCGCATGCCACCGTGGTGGCCGCGGGCGTGTCCAGCACCAGCGGGGGGACCCCGGAGGACTTCGCCCGCGAGGCGGAGCTGGTGCGCGACATCGCGCGGCGCTGCCGCCGCGAGGGCCGCCTCCTCGTCTATCTCTCCAGCGCGTCGCACGCCCTGTACGGGATCACCGAGGTCGCGGTCGCCGAGGACGCGCCCGTGGACCCTCCGTCGCCGTACGGCAGACAGAAACTCATGCTCGAGCGCGCCATCGCCGAGGCCGGACCGGGGTGGCTGGTGCTGCGCCTGAGCCATGCGGCCGGCCGGTGGCAACGCTCCCACCAGTTACTTCCCTCGCTCATCGGCCAGATACGCGGCGGCAACGTGACCCTGCACCGTGGCGCGCACCGCGATCTGGTGGATGTGAGCGACGTGGTCCGGGCCATCGACGGACTGCTCACCGAGGGCGTTCAGGACGAGGTGGTGAACGTCGCCTCGAGCGTGCCTCAGCCGGTCGAATCGATCGTGCGGGGAATCGAGCGCCGCATGGCGGCCCGTGCCCGGTACGACGTGGTCGACGTGACCCCGACGCTGACCAGGGTCTCCATCGACAAGCTGTGCAAGCTGCTGCCCTCCATGCGCTCGGTCGCCGAGGCGGGCTATCTCGACCGGATCCTCGACCGGTACGTCGCCTACTACTGAGCCCGCCGGATCCTAGCCGTCCCACCAGTCACACTCGTATGGAGGAGTCATGCAGGTCGCGCTAGTCGTCACGGGATCCCGTGGAGACGTCCAGCCGTTCATCGCGCTGGGCAGAGCCCTCGAGTCCCGGGGGCACACGGTGACCCTGGCCACCCACGAGGACTTCGAAACGCTCGTGCGGGAGGCCGATCTGGACTTCGCCGCGCTGCCGGGCAGTCCGCGCGACTTCCTGGCCCACCCGGCCCTCGCGGAGGCCCTGCAGCAGGGCGCCTCGCTGTTCCGCGCCGCCCGCAAGGTCCCGCGGCAGAGTCCCGAGCACAACCGTCGCCTCGCCGCCAGGATCGCGGAGGTGTGTTCGGGCGCCGATCTGGTCGTGAACAGCATCCTGAGCCGGATCATGTTCGAGGACGACGGCAGCGCCCCGTGGTGCTCGCTGAGCTGGTGGCCGCTGAACCCGACCGCCGAGTGGCCGGCGATGATGGCGCCCCAGGTCAAGCTCGGACGGATGTACAACCGGCTGACTCACCGCCTGGCGGGGATGCTGGACTCGGTCACCATGAGCGGCTACCGCAAGGACGCGGGGCTGTCCAAGCTCCCGTTCGGCAAGCCGTACGGCAACCTGGGCCGGGAGGTTCCGCTGATCGTCCCGGTGAGCCGGACACTGTTCACCGAGCCCGCCGACTGGCCGGAGCTGTCGCACATCACCGGCTACTGGTTCTGGGACCGCGAGTGGAGCCCCTCCCCGGAGCTGGAGAAGTTCATGGCGGACGGCACTCCCCCGGTGACCTTGTCCTTCGGCTCCATCTGGCCGGTGCATCCGCCGGCCAAGACCCTGGAGAAGGTGCTGGACGTGGTCCGCTCCCACGACCGTCGGCTCATTCTGGTGGGGGGCGGCCCGGACACCGTGCCGGACGATGTGTTCCGCGTCGACGATGTGCACTACCCGTGGCTGTTCCCCCGCTCCTCGGTGATCATCCACCACGGTGGCTGCAACACCACGGGAGAGGCGCTGCGCTCCGGCACGCCCCAGGTCGTCGTGCCGACCTTCGGCGACGCCCCGTTCTGGGCGGCCCAGGTCCACGCGCTGGGGGTGGCGGCCAAGCCCGTTCCGTACGCGAAGTTCACCGCCGAGGCTCTCGACGCCGCGCTGGGTACGGCCCTGACCGACGAGAACCTGCGCGCCAAGGCGGCGAGTGTCGGCGAGACCGTGCGCGCCGAGGACGGCACCGGCAAGGCGGTCGAGGTGATGGAGGAGTGGGTTCGGCGCTGGCGCGAGAAGCGGGCGATGGACACCGCCGTCTGAGACACCGCCGCCAGAGCCGTCACCCGACACGCCGGGCTACGGCAACCGGGCGACGCTCGACCAGGTGAAACCGGACCCCGGCCATCGGCCCTGGCCTGGCCATCCGCGTGTCCCGGTGTCCCAGGACACGCCCGCTGCGGGTGCACACGCACCGAAATCCGCACACAGTGAAAACCGTGACGAACCTGCCCCTTCCCTGACGGTTGGGGCGGGTGACCTACGGAGCCGGGCTGAGGTGCTGTGCTATGCGTGTGACCGGACTTGGGCATGCTGGACTGTTCATCGAGACCGCCGCCGGAACGGTGCTGTGCGACCCCTGGGTCAACCCGGCCTTCTTCGGCTCGTGGTTCCCGTTCCCCGACAACACGGACCTGGACTGGGACCACTACGGACGGGCCGCGGACTACCTGTACGTATCGCATCTGCACCGCGACCACTTCGACGCGGAGAACCTGCGCCGCAATGTGCGCAAGGACCTCACCGTGCTGCTCCCCGCCTTCGCCACCGACGAGTTGGAGTGCGAACTGCGTGCGCTCGGATTCTCCGAATTCCTGCGCACCCGCAGCGGTGTCCCGGTCGAGCGCGATGGCCTGCGCATCATGATCACCGCACTGACCGGCCCCGGCGACGGCCCCATCGGCGACTCCGCACTGTCGTTGGACGACGGGGAGACGGTGTTGCTCAACCAGAACGACGCGCACCCGCTGGACATCCCCTCGATCCGGGCGTTCGGCGAGGTCGACGCGCACTTCCTGCAGTTCTCCGGGGCGATTTGGTGGCCGATGGTCTACCAACTGCCGGACACCGCCAAGCGGGAGTTCGCCGCCCGTAAGCGCGAGGGGCAGTCCGAGCGGGCCCTGCGCTATATCGACGCCGTCGAGGCCAAGCATGTGTTTCCCAACGCCGGGCCGCCCTGCTTCCTCGACGAGGACCTGTTCCGGTTCAACGGCACCGGCCACGACGGGGAGAGCATCTTCGTCGACCAGAGGGAGTTCCTGGCAGAGCTCGCCGAGGCGCGGCCGGACACCTCGGCGCACCTCCTGCTGCCGGGCACCGTCGCCGAGCCGCAGAACACCGCGTGCAAGCTCACCCACCGCTACACCGCGAAGGAGATCGACCACATCTTCGAGCACAAGAGCGCATACCTGCGTGACTTCGCTCGCAGACAGCAGCCCGCGCTCGCCGCCGAGCGCGCCTCGCGCGCCCCGGCGCTGACGCCCGAACGCCTGGTGGCCGAGCTGAAGCAGTGGTGGGAACCGCTGCTGGCGCGCGCGGACCGGATCTGCGACGGGGTCGGCGGCCCGGCCCGGCTGAATGTGGACGACACCCCGATCGTGATCGACTTCCCGACTCGCCAGGTCCGCCGGTGGAACGGTGAGCGCTGCCGCTACACGCTGTCCACCACGGGCGACCTGGTGGCCACCAATATCACCCGGCGCGAGGTCGACTGGTCCAACAGCCTGCTGCTGTCCCTGCGCTTCAGCGCCAGCCGGATCGGACCGTACAACGAGTTCCTGTACGTGTTCTTCAAGTGTCTGTCCAGTGAACGCATCGAGTACGTGGAGAACTACTACGACTCCGGGCACGACGACGGCCAGCACGTCGAGCTGGGCGGCTGGCGCGTCCAGCGACGCTGCCCGCATCTGCGCGCGGACCTCGGCCGGTTCGGACAGCTGGACGGCGACGAGCTCACCTGCACCCTGCACGGCTGGCGTTACGACCTGTCCACCGGCCGCTGTCTGACCGCGGACGGCCACGACATCCGGGCCGAGCGCACCGCGCCGGCCGACGGCTGACCTGGACGCGCTTCGCCTGAGGAAGCCTCAGGTCCCGAAGCACCCGCAAGGCCCGGCGTCGGCATACCGCCGACGCCGGGCCCTTTGCCATGTCTCCCCCACAATGAACCACCTGGCAACCGGTCACACTCCCCGGCTCAGCTGTCCGCTCCCGTTGCATTGACCCCCTCGTCAGCGCGGCCATACCGTAGAGACCGGTTGCTATAGAGACCGGTTGCTATGACATCCCCGAGCCGGAGGTCACTGCCTTGCCCGAGCGCCCACTGGCGTTGTTCGCCATGAGTACGAAGACCCTGCCCAGCGTCTATCCCCCCGAGGTGCTGGACCGGCTGCGGACCTCCGTAGAGGTCGATCCCTCTCTGATCGTCGAGGACTTCCGGGATCCCCGGGCGCAAAGCGCCCTCGGGCGGGCCGAGATCCTGCTGACCGGCTGGGGCTGTCCGTTGATCGACGCGGCGGTGCTCGACGCCGCGCCCAGACTGCGTGCCGTGCTGCACGCCGCGGGCTCGGTCAAGGGCATCATGGCACCCGGCTGGTGGAAGCGCGGGCTGGTCGTCTCGTCCGCCGCGGACGCCAACGCGCTGCCGGTCGCCGAGTACACCCTCGGCATGATCATCCTGGCGGGCAAGGACCTCTTCGCCGCCCGTGAGCGCTACCGCTCGCTGCGCACCTTCCCCCTCGCCGAGATCCTGCCCGGCATCGGCAACTTCGGGCGCCGCGTCGGCATCGTCGGCGCCTCGCGGATCGGGCGTCGCGTCATCGACCTGCTGCGCCCCCTGGACTTCGAGGTGTTGCTCGCCGACCCGTACGTCGACGAGGACGAGGCGGCCGCACTCGGCGTGCAACTGCTGCCGCTGGACGCGCTGCTCCGGCGCAGCGACATCGTCTCGGTCCACGCCCCCGCGGTTCCCGAGACCCATCACATGATCGGCCGTCGGGAGCTCGCGCTGATGCGGGACGGTACGGCGCTGATCAACACCGCGCGCGGCAGCCTGGTGGACCACGACGCGCTGGTCGAGGAGGTGCGCTCCGCGCGGATCAGCGCCGTCCTCGATGTCACGGAGCCGGAGCCGCTGCCCCCAAACTCCCCGCTCTTCGAACTGCCCGGCGCCTTCATCACCCCGCACCTGGCCGGGTCGCAGGGCAACGAGGTGCGCCGGCTCGGCCTGTCGGCCGTCGGCGAGCTGGAGCGGCTGCTGGCCGGGGTGCCGCTGTCCCACCAGGTGGATCACACGGAACTGGAACGCGCCGCTTGAGCCCGAAGGCCCCGGCCGGCGCCCGCCTCCACTCCCCCGGCGGCCCCCGGCGCCCCGTCCGCTGACGGGCCGCTGGAGCTCCATTCACCCGCCTTCGGCGCCGATCTGGACGGCAACCTCGTGCTGCGCAACCGCACCCGCGACAGCCGCCACGACTGGCAGGACGACAAGCGCTCCCCGATCGTCGAGACACTCGACGGCCACTCCCTGGCCGCGACCCCGTATCTGCGGCTCGTCCGGGACTTCGCCACCCACCGGGTGCAGGCCCGGACCTCCGCCGACGGCGAGACGTGGCTGACGGTCGGCACGCTGTTCACGCCTCTGCCGTACGCCGTCCACGCGGGCCTCGCCGCCACCGGGGACGCCCCCTACGCGCGGGTGGCGCTGGAGGCCCTGTCGGCGCAGGCGCTGCTGGTCTCGGTCGAGCAGGACGCGGGGGACACTGCCGCCGTCACCGTCCGCTGAAACAAGCCCGACGACGCGCTCGGCTTCACCCTCGCCCGCTCCGCCGACGGCGAGAAGTGGGCGAACGTGGTCGGCGGCGGAACCCGGACCACGGCCGAGCCCGCCGTCGCCATCGCCGAGACCCTCGCCCAGCTGTTGGCCCGCGCCCGGAAGACCACCGCGGCCGACTGGACGTAGAAGAGCTACGCCGCCTTCACCACCGAGCTCGACCGGATCGGGAAGGCGGCGGACGAGACGGGGGCCGACCGGGACGACCTGATCGACGACGCGTACGCGGCGTATGAGCTGCTGGTGTCCGTGACACGCTGCTGCGCAAGTTCGAGATCACGCAGGGCATGGTCCAGGCGTCCACCATCGAGTGGCCGGGCAAGGGCACCAAGGCGTCCAACGGCTGGACGGCGTTCGACGGCGGCACCGCCACGTATACCGACACCCTGGCCGCCGAGAGCTGGATCGACATCGACGCCGGCGACAAGGGGCCGATCACCGTCGACCGGATCCGTGTCCGTCCGCGGAGCGATGCCTCGGACAAGATCCTCCGCGCGAACGGCACCGTGTTCCGTGGCTCCGACGACGGCGGGCGGACCTGGACGGATCTGCACACGCTCAGCGGGGTCTTTGCCGCCCAGTGGTACGAGGTGAAGCTCGCCGAACGCGCCTCCTACCGGCTGATCCGCGTCCACGACGGCCACAACGGGCGCTGCAACCTCGCCGAGATCGAGTTCCGGTATCTGCTGCCCGACACCGAGTGACGACCCGCGCACGGTGCGCACGCCGCCCGCCGTGAAGCGGGGGCGGCACGCCCGGCCTGGCCACACCGCCGTGGGGTACCGGAGAGGGGCACGTTTACCCTGATCCGGCCGCCTCCTCGGCGGTGTGTTCGGTTTTGGGAAGCGACAGGAGCGTCACGATGACCACCTCCACCGAAGTGGAAACCCTCCCGGAGGGGCCGGGTGAGAATCGTTTCCGCGCCTGGATGCTCAAGGGCCTGTCCGAGATGGGCAAACAGCAGCCGGGGCCGCAGGCCCAGGGCGCCGAGGGCCACCGCGGTCAGCGCTGGTGGCGGGTGATGTGCCTGACCGGCGTGGACTACTTCTCCACCCTCGGCTATCAGCCCGGCATCGCCGCCCTCGCCGCCGGGCTGCTGTCCCCCATCGCCACCCTGGTGCTGGTGGCCGTCACCCTGGCGGGCGCGCTGCCGGTCTACCGGCGGGTCGCGGAGGAGAGCCCGCACGGCGAGGGGTCCATCGCCATGCTGGAGCGGCTGCTGACCTTCTGGAAGGGCAAGCTGTTCGTCCTGACGCTGCTGGGGTTCGCCGCCACCGACTTCCTGATCACCATCACCCTCTCCGCGGCCGACGCCACCACCCACCTCGTCGAGAACCCGCACTTCACCCAGACCCTGCACGGCCACGAGGTCGTCATCACCCTGGGCCTGGTCGCCCTGCTCGGCGCGGTCTTCCTCAAGGGCTTCACGGAGGCCATCGGGGTGGCGGTGGTCCTGGTCGGCCTCTATCTGGTGCTCAACGCGGTGGTGGTGCTGGTCGGCCTGTGGCATGTGGCCACCGCCTCGCATGTGGTCACCGACTGGTCCCAGGCGCTCACCGCCGAACACGGCAACCCGCTCGTCATGGTCGGTCTGGCGCTGGTGATGTTCCCCAAGCTGGCGCTCGGCCTGTCCGGCTTCGAGACCGGCGTGGCCGTCATGCCTCATGTCGACGGCGGCCCCGGCGACACCGACGAGCGGCCCGTGGGACGGATCCGGGACACCAGGAAGCTGCTCACCACCGCCGCGGTGATCATGAGCGTCTTCCTGATCGCCAGCAGCTTCATCACCACCCTCCTCATCCCTCAGGACGAGTTCAGGACCGGCGGCCAGGCCAACGGCCGCGCGCTCGCCTACCTGGCGCACGACTACCTGGGCTCAGCGTTCGGCAGCGTGTACGACGCCGCGACCATCGGCATCCTGTGGTTCGCCGGGGCCTCGGCCATGGCCGGGCTGCTCAACCTCATGCCGCGCTATCTGCCCCGCTACGGCATGGCGCCCCACTGGGCCCGCGCCGTGCGCCCCATGGTCATCGTCTTCATCCTCGTCGCCTTCCTGGTCACCTGGATCTTCGACGCCGACGTCGACGCCCAGGGCGGCGCCTACGCCACCGGGGTACTGGTCCTGATGACCTCCGCCGCGATCGCCGTCACCATCGCTGCCCGGCGCGCCGGGCAGCGCGGCTGGACGATCGGATTCGGCGTCATCTCCGCCGTCTTCGGGTACACGACCGCGGTCAATGTCGTGGAACGCCCCGACGGTGTGAAGATCGGCGCCTGCTTCATCGCCGGCATCATGGCCGTCTCCCTGCTGTCCCGACTGGCCCGCGCCTTCGAACTGCGCGTCACCGATGTGGAGCTGGACCCCATGGCCGAGCGGTTCGTCCGCGACACCGCCACCCGCCGGATGCGGTTCATCGCCAACGAGCCCGGCAGTCGCGACGCGGCCGAGTACCGAGACAAGATCCAGCAGATCCGGGCGGACAACGACATCCCCGCCGAGGAGGACTTCGTCTTCGTCGAGGTCACCGTCCGCGACGCCTCCGACTTCGAATCCGCGCTGCGCGTCCGGGGCGAGGTGCTGCACGGGCGCCACCGGGTGCTCACCCTCGACGGCTCCAGCATCCCCAACTCCCTGGCCGCGCTGCTGCTGCATGTGCGGGACGTGACCGGGAGTCGGCCGCATATCTACTTCGAGTGGACCGAAGGCAGCCCCTTCGCCCAGTTCCTGCGGTTCTTCCTGTTCGGCCAGGGCGAAGTCGCCCCGGTCACCCGCGAGGTGCTCCGCGAGGCCGAGCCCGACCGGGCCCGCCGCCCCCACGTACACGTCGGCTGAGCCGTCGGCCTGATCTCCGAGCCCCTCGCCGACCCGCCCCCGAGGGGGTGACATTAGTGTGCGCCGCACAGTATCGTGTGATGCGTGTCCGTAGAAGAACTGACCCTTGCCCAGGCTCAGGAGCTGCGTCGCGGGACAGTCGTGCTGGCCTGCCTGGCGCTGCTCCGGAAGCCGAGTTACGGCTACGCGCTCCTGGAGACGCTCAACGACGCGGGGGTTACCGTCGACGGCAACACCTTGTACCCCCTGCTGCGCCGACTGGAGAAACAGGGCCTGCTCACCAGCGAATGGAACACCGACGAGTCCAGGCCGCGAAAGTTCTACCAGGTGAGCCCCGACGGCTCCCGGGTCCGCACCGGCCTGGTGCGCGAGTGGCAGGACCTTGTCTCCTCGATTTCACGACTGACCAAGGAGAGCGGATGAGTACGAGCGTGCTCACTGAGCGATATGTGCACGAGGTCGTCCGGCGGCTCCCGGCCGACCAGCGGGACGACATCGCCGAAGAGTTGCGCACGACGATCGCCGACACCGTCGAGGGGCGGGGCTCGGCCGACCCGCGGGTGGCGGAGCGGGAGGTGCTCAGCGAGCTGGGCGACCCGGTCCGGTACGCCGCTCGTTATACGGAGCGGCCGCTCGCCTTAATCGGACCCGACCTCTACCCGACGTATATCCGTCTGCTCGTCACCCTGCTGTGCACCGTCCTGCCGGCGGTCACCTTCGGGCTCGTCGTGCTGGACGTCCTGGACGACGACGACCTCGGCTCGGCCATAGGCGACGGCATCGGCACGTTGTTCACGCTGGGCTGCCAGCTGATCGCCGTGCTCACCGTGGTGTTCGCCGTGATGGAGCGGGTCCGGCACCGCAAGGGCGTGGTCGATGCCACCACCTGGACACCCGACGACCTTCCCGAGGTCCGGCAGCCGGACAAGGGCGGCGTCGCGGCCTGCGCCACGGCGGTGTGGTACGGGCTGCTGTTCGGGCTGATCATCTGGCAGCACACCACCGAGCCCTACCGGGCGGACGGCGCGGGCGGGGGCGGCAAGCGGCTCGAGGTGCTCGACCCGGAGCTGTGGTCGGGCTGGGTCTGGCCGATGCTCGCCGGTCTCGCCGGGCTCGTGGTGGTCCAGCTGGCCAGGGTGGCCGCGCGCGGCTGGACCCTTCCGCTGGCCGCCGGGAACGCCATCGCCCAGGCGATGTTCACACTTCCGCTGGCCTGGGTGTTCTACCGGAAGACATTCTTCAACCCGGACTTCCTCGCGGACGCCGACACCCTGTGGTCTCAATCGGACCAGGCCTATGCCGGCACGGCGCTGATCGTGCTCGCCGTGGGTGTGAGCGGAGTGTTCAAGAGCTTCCGCTCGGCGCGTGGGTGATCCTCACCCGATGAGGGACTCCCTGATCCGGTTCCGGTCGATCTTGCCGGTGGAGGTCCTGGGCAGCGGGTCGGCCACCGTCTCGATCACGCGGGGGATGGCCGCCCGCACCGCGCGCTCCGCGCAGTACTGCCGCAGGGCCAGCACCCCCACGGAGCCCGGCTCGGCGAGGCGCAGCCGGGCGTGCAGGCGGTGTCCGTCCACCGGGTCGGGGAGCGCGACGACGGCGGCCTCGACGACCGCCGGGTGATCCAGCAGGATGGACTCGATCTGCTGGGTGCTCACCTGGAAGCCCCGTACCTTCACCATGAAGTCGGTGCGTCCGAGGATGCTGAGGGAGCCGTCCTCGTGCCGGGTGGCGATGTCGCCGCTGCGGTAGTAGACGAGGCCGGGGACGCCGTCCGGGTGCGGGCCGAACTTCTCGTCGCTCGGCACATTCGCATAACCCGCGGTCTGGAAGGGCGTGTTGATCAGCAGCTCGCCCTGTCCGGGGCCGGTCAGCGCGCGCCCGTTCGCTCCGACGATCAGCCAGCTCACACCGGGCAGCGGGCGGCCGATCGGCAGCGGGGTGCGGACGGGCCGGGCGCGGTCCACCTCGTGGAGAAAGCTGTTGTTCGTCTCGGTGCAGCCGTAGTTGTTGTACCACCGGGCGTTCGGGAAGACCGTGACGAGTCCGGCCAGCGCCCGCGCGGGCATGCTGTCACCGGCGAAGACGAGGTGCCGGGGGCCGGACAACGGCTCTTCGCCGGCCGACGCCTCCACGAGCAGTTGGAAGAGCAGCGGCACGCCCTGGATCAGCGAGACGCGGTGGCCTGCGACCAGATCGCGCAGATAGCCCGGCGAGGCGCCCCGGTCGGGGTCGGCCAGCACGACGGTGCCGCCGTACGCCAGGGTGGTCCACACATCCAGCAGACACAGATCGAAGTTGAGCGGCGCGTAGTTGAGGACGGCCGTGCCCTCCGTGATCCCGAAGGTCTCGGCCCCCCACGCGGTGAACCGGGTGACCGCCCCGAACGACAGCGGAACGATCTTCGGGAGGCCCGTCGAGCCGGAGGTGGTGAGCATGAAGCCGATGGTGTCGTCGTCGACCGGTGCCGGCGACGGCTCCCCGGCGCTCCCGGACCCGGCGTTCTTGAACACCCCGTGTGGGTCCACCACCCGGTCGATCAGCGGGCCGGCGGCCAGGCCGAGGACAACGCCGCATCCCGCCTGCTGGTACAGCTCTTTCGCCGGGGTGTCGGGCAGTTCGTGGGACGGCAGCAGAAGGCGGCGGCCGGCCATCAGAGCGCCCAGCACCAGGGCCACCGCCTCGGGTGATTTGCGCACCCGCAGGCCCACCGGGCGCGAGGCGTCCGGGGCGGCGGTCTCCACCTGGGTACGGGCCCGGCAGGCCATGGCGTACAGCTCGGCGTAGCCGATCGCGCGGTCCTCCCAGATGAGCGCGGGCGCGGCGGGCCGGGAGGCCGCGTGCCGCGCGAACGCCGTCACGAAGGTATGCGTCATACGTGTCCCTCCCCGGCCGCCGCACGCTCGGCCGTGGTCCGGATGGCGCCCACCGAGCGGAAGTTTCTGCTGGTCAGCTCCGTGTCGGGGACGACGATGCGGTAGCGGTCCGCCAGCCATTCGGCGATCCGCAACACACCGAGGCTGTCGATCACGGCGGTGGCCAGCAGGTCGTACTCCGCGTCGAGGTCGGCCGCGTCGACGCCGGGCAGAAACCGCTCGACGACGAAGGTGGCGATGTCGTGCTCGGACACGGCCGGCGCGGTCGGCGGTGCGGGGTGGGGCTGCGCGGACATGCTGTTTCCCTCCACTGGTTCCTGACGTCCTCACACCTCGATGAGGTCACACCTCGATGAGCGTGCAGAACCAGTGCATGCCCGGCGCTGCGACACCCACGAGGGCCACGAGATCCCCCGGCGCCACCTCGGCGGCCTCGATGTGCCGCCGCAGACAGATCAGCTGGTCGGCGGCGCCCATGTGGCCCAGTTCGCGGGCGAGTTCGGCGTTGGTGCGCTCGATGGGGAGGCCGACCGCGTCGGCGGCCTCGCGGATCGCCTGCTGGTTGTCGTTGAGGTAGATCAGACGGGCCAGTTGGGTCCGGTCCTTGCCGGCGCGCGCGAGGGCCTGATCGACCACGTCCGCGATCCGCCCGCTGATCTCCTTCATGAACACCTGGAAGCGCTCGGGGTCGCGGTCGAAGTGGCGGAAGATCCCGACCATCGGGTCCGCGTGCAGATTGCCGCGGCCCGGGGGCGGTAGGGGAGCGGCGGAACCGCCGAACTCGATGCGGAAGAAATCCGCGTACTCGGGGTTGGTGAAGTGGGCCGAGGAGAGCCGGCGCAGATGCGGGTGCCCGCGCCGCAGGACGGCCGCGACGGCGCCGTCGCTGGCGATGGCGCCGTTGAAGTCCATCCTGTTGGTGTGCGCCTCACCGGCCACGTTGACCAGGGCCACCAGCACGGTGTCGGTGTCGGCCGAGAGCGCCATCGCGCCCGCCGCGTGGTCCAGCGCCACCGACCAGGCGGCGCACACCTGGGTGAACAGCACGGTGGGGGTGGAGTACGCGCCCAACGCCCGGGCCACGGCCGCCGAGGAGTCCCAGCCCAGGTACTCCGGGACGTCGGAGTGGCCGACGATGATCAGGTCGATGTCGACGATGTCGAGGTCCGCGTCCGCCAGGGCCGCGCGGGCCGCCTCGGCCGCGAGGTCGGTGGCGGTGACGCCGTCGGCCACCCGGTGGTAGGTCTCGTACCCCAGGGCGCCGACGGCCTCGGGATCGGGCACATACGCGCCGGCCGTCTCGGCCACACCGCGCCGTTCCCCGAAGGAGGTGCCCGTCGCGACGATGCCCATCTCCACTGAAGTGGCCACGTGTTGTCCCTTCGCTCCCACGGTGGGTGTTCACCGCTGCGGGGTCGGGCCCCCGGCGTGCGGGTGAACGGGTTCGGGTTCGGCCGGACGGCCGGCCGCCGGGGGCGGGGCCGGAAGTTCGACCACCTCGGCCAGCGGGATGTCCAGGACGCTCAGTTGGCGCCGGGCGGTGTGCAGCGCGATCGCCAGCAGGGCCATGGCCACGGCCAGGATCAGCACGGCCGCCTCCACCCCCAGGGTGTCGGCGAGGACGCCGGCCGCCAGCGGACCGGTCCACTGCATGGCCTGGAAGAAGAACTGGCCGGTCGCGGCGACCCTGCCCAGATACGCGTCCGGGACCAGCCGGACCTCGTACGACTCGATGACGACGTTCATCGGCACCATGCTGGTCATGCCGGCCGCCAGGACCAGACCGATCTGCCACGGCTGCGGGACCAGCGCCACGACGGCGAAGGACGCCACGAAGACCCAGGCGGAGAGCAGCAGAACCCGCCGCGCGCCCAGCCTGCGCATCAACCACGGTCCGGCGACGGCCCCGATGACACCGCCGACGACCGCGAGCGAGGTCGCGATACCGACCGCGGTCGGCCCGCCGCCGCGGTGCCGCACCAGCACGACGAACAGGAGGGTGAGCCCTTGCGCCACGGTGTTCAGCAGCGCCCCCCAGGCGAGGGTGAACACGAGGTAGTCGCTGCGTCTGATCAGGCGCAGGCCGTCCCTCATGTCCTCGGCCAGGCCGGTCCGCCGCTCGCCGCCGGTGTGCCGGTCCGGGCCGAGGGGACGGCGGATGAGCAGCGAGCTCAGGGTGATGAAGACGAAGGAGACGGCGTCGAAGAGGAACGGGATCCAGCGGGCCATGGAGTACAGCAGGCCGCCGAGGGGCGCGCCGACGAGTTGCACGACCATGTCCCGGCCCATGCCCTGCGCCGTCGCGGTGGCGACCTGTTCCTTGGGGACGATCCGGCGCAGCACCGGTGTCGAGACGCCGACCTTCAGCCCGGCGGCCAACCCGCTGACCAGGGCCAGCGCGTCCAGCCCCAGGACCGGTGGGTCGCCCCGGTACACCAGCAGCGCGACGGCGCCCATCGACACCGCCTCGACCAGGGGGACCAGACACAGGATGGCGCGGCGCGAGAGGCGGTCCGCGAGGGCTCCGCCCACCGCGAGGGTGCCGAGTTTGCCGAGCATGTGCAGGACGGTGATGGTGCCGGCCTGTGTCGCCGACCCGGTGGCGTAGAGCATGAGCAGGGGGAAGGCGAGCGTGGAGACGCTGGTGCCCAACGTGGACAGGCCGTTTCCGGACCACCAGTACAGGTAGTCGCGGTTGCGCCACAGCGACGGCCGCTTCTCCTGAGCGCTCTGCGATTCCTCGGGACGTGACCGCGCCATCGTCTCCGCCCCCCTGTTCATTCGCCGTCTCGCCCGTCCGGGCCCGTGCTGTGGATCTCGCGCAGCATGCTGGTCGATACGTGATGGCCCGGGCCAGGCAGCGCACCGGCAACTCACGGGGAGATCTGCCGCTTACCGAGGGGAGCGGCCGGGTGACAAAGAAAGAATGTTTCAGGAGCGCGCATTGTCGGGATGTCCACTTCCAGCCGCATTGGCGGAGTTGTCAACTAGTGGACACATGGCGCTTTCCTGTCAAGGTTACCACTCCCCCTCGGACGAGTTGTCGAGTAGGGTCCGGTTCTTGCCACACCGGCACGCCTCGGTCTCCTTGCAGTTCAACGGGGACATTGTCATTGCGCACGAGTGACTTTTCGGGTTCTTGAGCATGCACAAGCGGGGAAGCAAGGAGGTCTGATGAGGGTCGATTCGGCCAGGCACCGATTAACCGGGTGGCGCACCGTACGGGATGCGCAGGGGCAGCGCATGTCTCATCGCAAAGGGGGAATTTCACTCAATGGTGATTCCGAATGAATTCATGACGTTCGACGGTACCGACATTCATCAGCTGCGCGACTTTCTGCTCAGCCAACGCCGGATCTCCGGATGGACGCAAGAAGAGCTCTCCGAGCGCTCCGGTGTCAGCGTGCGGACGATCCGCAATCTGGAGACGGGCTCCAACACCAATCCGCGCAGAACCTCAGTGGCTTTGCTGCTCAGCGCCTTGGGCGCGGCGCCCGCCGCGCCGCCCGAGGCGGCGCCCTGGGGCGCGGACGACATGGCGGCGCCGCCCGAACATCGCCCGGAGTCGCACCAAAACCGCACGTCGGAGCCCTCGCCGTGGCACGGCCCCCGGCCCCTCGGCGATCCGTTAGTGGGCAGACAGCTCGATATGCGCCATGTGCTGGCCTCCGCGCAGCGCAGCCGGCTGGTCGTCCTCACCGGGCCGGGCGGTGTGGGCAAGACGCGTCTCGCCCTCGCGGCGGCGTCCCGGCTGCGCCCGCTGTTCCGCGGCGGAGTCGCCGTCCTCGAGCTACGCGACTGCCCGCCCGAACATCTCGATCCCGCGCACGCACGCGCCGAGTTGACGCGCGTCACACGGGATTTCACCGGCGAAGCGGGACATGCCCTCGCGGGCGCGCGCGGCGGCCGACGGCTGCTCGTGCTCGACGGCGCCGAGCACGTCGTCCAACAGACCGCCCGCGCCGCGCGGCAGTTGCTCGACGAGCATCCCGGGCTCCATCTGCTGGTGACCTCGCGCCGTGCCCTGGCCGCCAGCGCGGCCGAGACCTGGGAGGTCGAGCCGCTGCGCGTGGACGGCCCCAAGGGCCGTGACATGCCTGTGCCGAGCGCCGTGGAGCTCCTCCTGCGCCGGGTGCAGGCCGGCCTGCCGACCCTGGACCTCGCCCATCACCTCCCGCCGGTCACCACGTTGTGCCGACTCCTCGACGGCGTACCGCTGGCCATCGAGATCGCCGCGCAGCGGCTCAGGTCGCTGCCGCTGACGTCTCTGCTCCAGGAAGACACGCTCTTCCACCTGCTCGGCCAGGCCGACACGGGGGGTCTGAGCGCGCACCGCACGCTGTCCGACAGCGTGCGGTGGAGTTACGACCTGCTCCCCGCACCGCACCGTGAGCTGCTGCGCGGCCTGGTCGCCTTGCCGGACGGCTTCTCGCTGGACGATGTGCTGACCGCGCAGCCGAAACGCCGCCCGGAGATGGTGCGGGTGGCCCATCTGCTGGCCGAGCTCGCGGACGCCTCGCTGGTCCAGACCCATCGGGAACGGCAGTACACCTACCGCATCCACGCCCTGGTGCGGCATGTCGTGACACAGCTGGAACGACGCTCCCAGAACACCGCCGCCTGACCGGCGGCGGGTCCCCACTCAGCTCTCCGCCGTTCCGGCGGCTGCCTTGACGGCCCGGAGCGAGAAGTATTCCGGGCCGTCGAGGCGGGAGAACATCAGCTCCTCCAGCCATGGCAGCAGGCTCTCGTCCAGCCCGGCCGTGGGGTCGAGCCGGCCGAGCAGCCGTTGCAGGACGAGGACCAGCCATCCGGTGCCCCCGGCCGAGGCCCGCTCCCGCGTGAAGGAGTACAGCCAGATGTACAGGCATGAGGCGGCCGCGTGGTGGACGCAGTGCTCGGCGGCCCGGTCCTGTCCCTCGGTCGTCGCCGCGTCGAGTGACTCGGCGGCGATCCGCGTATAGAAGGCCGCCCGGCGTGCCGACAGGGCGTCAAGGACCTTCAGCAGGCCGTCGGCCTCGGACCCCGGGAGCTCGCGCTCGGCGATCTGGCGGGCCTCGGCCACCGCCGGCCCCCACCCCCGGGTGATCTCGTCCTCGGTGGCGTTGGTCAGCCGCAGCGCCCGGCCCGATGGGCGCCACACCGGGGCCTCCTGAGACCAGTCGAAGAGCTGACGCAGCACCCCGTCCTGGCCGGGGGCGGGGCGGTCGGCCACCCGGGCCACGGCGGGCAGCTGCGAGGCGATGCCATGAAGGTTGACATGGGTGGTGCCCTCGAAGACGCTCGCGATCGCGTGGTCGCGCTGGAGCTTCTGGAAGACGCCGGAGGCCACGCCCTCGCGCAGATAGCCGCGGGCCCCCATGACCCGGGCGGCCTCCTGGACGACCTCCTCGCCCAGCGTCGGCACCAGGTACTTGACCACGGAGGACCACAGGCTGAGCCGGGAGGGGGCGACCGACAGCGCGCGTGCCACCGGCAGCGTGGTGCACTCGGCGATCAGCAGGTCGAGGTGCGAGCGCACCAAGTGCCGCCGGATGACGGGAATGCGGTAGATCTCGTGCCCGTACAGCACCCGCTCTCGCGCATGGCGCAGCGCGATCCGCAGCACCGAATCCATGGTGCCGAGGGACAGCGCGCCGATGGCGGTGCGGGTGATCTGCAGCACCTGCAGGATCTGGGCCAGGCCCCCGCCGGGGCGGCCGAGCAGTGCGCCGGCCGGCACCTCGGTGTCGCGGAAGGTGATCCCGCTCAGGTCGTGGCCGCGCAGGCCCACCGTCCGGACGAAGGGGTGGTTGTCCCAGCTCCCCGCCGCGAGCCGCCGCTTGTCGACCAGCAGCAGGGACGGGCCGGCGCCCTCGACGGCCGCGTAGACGCTGAGGAAACGGCCCCGGGTGGCGTTGCCCACCGGCCACTTCTCCCCCGTCAGGACATACCCGTCACCGTCCGGCGACGCCGTCGTCTCATTGGTCCCCAGGTCGCTGCCGTGGTCCGGTTCGGACACCGCGAAGCATGCCAGCTCCCCGTCGAGGACGCCCCGCGCCACCAGGTTCCGCTGCTCCTCGTCGCCCCACAGCCACACCGGGTTGACGCCCAGGAGCGCCGAGCCGAACATCACCGCGACGGTCAGATTGCGGCGCGAGAGCGCGCGGGTCAGCAGGACCAACTGCTCCAGATTGCGCAGCCCGCCGCCGAACTCCTCGGGCACCAGATAACGGCTGAACCCCCACGACCGGACCAGGTCCACCGCCCCCGGGGGCAGGGCGCCCAGCTCCTCGTGCTCGACCGTCTCCGTGTGGCTGAACGGACCGCCGGGCGCCGCCGGGTCGCCGAGCGCCCGCTCGAAGTCAGCGGCCAGCGCGTAGGAAGGGCGGTCGGACACCTCGCCGGTCATGCCGCGGGGGCGTCGGCGCCGTAGCGGGCGAAAAGGGCGGCGAGCTCCTCGTCGTCGGGAAGCTGTGCCCGGCCGCTCGCCACTTCGGTGCCGACGAACTCGATCACGTCCTTGACGCGCTCCAGTTTCATGGTCTCCTCGGGGGTCAGCGCCCGGAGGCCGTACAGATCCTCCAGGTTGTATCCGAGTTCCGCGAGCACGAGGGAGTGGAAGCCGAGATCGCCGACGAGGCGGTGGTCGAGTTCGACCTGGTCGAGCTTGCGGGGAGCGACCAGCCGGACCATGCCGCACACCACGGCGGAGACGGCCTCGGCGCCGACGGCGGCAGGAGTGTGAGTCATGTTTCCGACGGTAAGCCCGGTCTCGGGTCCCTCCCAGGCAACGGGCCCGGCAAGCACACGGCAACTCGGCGTGAAGGACACCGGCAGCGCCGACATGCCGCTCAGGAAGTTGGAGTACACATACCGCGGTGGGCCCGCGGGCTCGGCCGCCTCGACCAGGTCCCGCAGGCTCTCCAGAAGGGCCGTCAGCTCGGCGCGGGCCAGGAACGCGCCGAGACAGAAGTGTGAGCCGTGCGCGAACGACAGGTGTTTGTTGGGGGTGCGGGACAGGTCGAAGTCGTCCGGCCGGTCGAAGACCCGCTCGTCGCGGTTGGCGGAGGCCAGCCAGGCGACCACGATGTCGCCCGCCTCGACGAACCGGTCGTCGAGGAGGACGTCCCGGGTCGCGGTCCGGCCGCTGTGCAGGGCGGGGGTGGTCCAGCGCAGCACCTCCTCGACGGCCGAAGCGGTGGTGACCCGGCCCGATTTGAGGGCCTGCCACTGGTCCTCGTGCTCCATCAGCGCCCGCAGCCCGCCGACCATCGCGAAGCGGGTCGTCTCGTGTCCGCCCATGATGATGCTGTAGCAGTTGAAGACGATCTCCTCATGGGTCAGCGGCCGGCCGTCGATCTCCCTGGTCACCAGGAGGCTGACCACGTCGTCGTACGGTTTCGCGCGGCGCTGTGCGGCCAGCTCCGAGAAGTAGAGCAACAGGCCGTTCCGGGACGCCCAGGTCGCCTCCTCGGTGGGCGCGCCGTCCGCCGAGGACAGCGCGCCGGAGGTGAGGTCGATGATGTGCTGCCGTTCGGTGGCCGGGACGCCGAGCAGATCGCAGATGGCGGCCAGCGGGATGTGCGCGGCCACATCGGCGGCGAAGTCCACCTCGCCCCGCTCCACCGCCTCCTCCACCAGCGCGTGCGTGCCGCGCCGGACGCTGTCGACCACCACCTCGAGGGAGCGCGGCGAGAACGGCTTCAACAGGGCGCTGCGCAGCGCCTGGTGCGGCCTGCCGTCGGTGACGGCGAGCATCTGCCCGGCCGCCGAGTCGCCGCCCGCCAGCAGGGTGTCGAGCACATTGCCGCGCTCGGAGGTGAAGGTCTCGCTGTCGCCCAGCACCGAGGCGACATCGGCGTAGCCGCTCACCGCCCAGAACCCGGGGCCGCGCGCGGTCTCGGGCTGCCAGTGCACGGGGGCTTCGGCGCGCAGCCGGCGCCACAGCGGCCCCAGGTCGTGGTGGGCGTGGAGCAGGGGATCGGCGAGATCCAGTCGGTCGAGCGATTCCGGGGCGGGAGCCCGTCGGGTGTCCATGGCTGTTTCCTCAGGCTCGGTGGCGGGACGCTGCGAAGGGCGTGCTCAGCCCAGCGGCTTGGTGGGGCCGGGGAAGAACGCGGTGGTCGCCCCGGCGGTCTCGGCGCCGTCCACCACGAACTGCTGGCCCGATACGAACGACGCCTGCGGGGAGGCCAGGAAGTGGAACATGTCCGCGATCTCCTCGGGGATGGCGTGGCGGCGGGCCGGGATGCGCTCGTTGACCTCGTCGAGCATGGCGTCGGTGTATTCGGCGCGCTGCATGGGGGTGAGAACGGCGCCGGGCGCCACACAGGCGGTCCTGATGAGCGGCGACAGCTCGACGGCGAAGGTCTGGCACAGCGAGGCCACCCCCGCCTTGCTGGCGTTGTAGTCCGCGTACAGCGGATAGCCGCGGGAGCCGTTGACCGACGCGGTGGCGAGCAGGACGCCCTCGCCCCGGCGCAGCATGTGCGGGACGGCGTGGCGCCACAGCGCGAGGACGCCCATCAGGTTGACGTCCAGGGTGCGCCGCGCCTCGTCCTCGGTGAGGTCCAGGATGCCGTGCCGGACGCTGATGCCGGCGTTGGCGATGACGACGTCGATACGGCCTCGCTCGGCGTGCACCTGATCGACGGCGGCGCGGACGCCCGCCCAGTCGGCGACGTCCAGCTCGACCCAGCGGACCTGGCCTCCGCCCTCGCGGGGGCCGTCGACCGTGCCCGGGGCGGGCGGCTGGAGGTCGAGGTTGACCACGTAGTCGCCGGAGCGGGCGAACCGCTCGGCGGTGGCGTGGCCGATTCCGCTGGACGCGCCGGACACGATGACGGTGCGCATGGGGTGTGACTGCCTTTCGGGTTCAGACGATGACACGGGGGTGTTCCAGGGCGTATCCGCTGAAGTTGCGCCGCAGATTGCGGCTGACGGTGAGCTTCTTGAGCCAGCGGTCGGTCCCGTCGTACCGCGGGGTGAAGGGGCGGCGGCCGTGCACGGCACGGTAGTTGTCCACGATCAGCAGCGAGCCGGGGCCCACCACGATCTCCCTCTGGACACGCCGCAGCTCGTCCATGAGCCGGTCGAGCGCGGCCGCCGCCCCGGTGTCCCCGGAGCCCACGCGCATGAAGGGCCGGTCGATGCGCAGATACGGGTTGAGCCGGTCGCCGAACAGCACGGCGGTGGGCACGGGCCGGTCCGTCATGGCGTACAGCCTGGCCAGCGCGGGGTGGCGGGGCGCGGACGCCTCCAGCTGCCGGATGTGTTCGGTGTCCGGCAGGATGTGGAAGCGCTCCTCGGCGAGCACGGTGCGGTCGTCGTCACTCAGCCGGACATCGCGGACGGAGGACACGACGGTGGGCACCCGGTCCCAGTTGCGCAGACCGAACAGCAGCAGGTAGTCGCAGCGGTTGGGGTGGAAGCCGTCCTCGGTGTGGAACTCCAGCAGGCTCTCGCTGCCGTAGCCGCTCTGGCGCCGCTCGTCACCGCGGATCGGCAGGATGTTCTGGATGATGCGGCCCTCCTGGAGGGTCACCCAGCCGAACGGGTCGCCCAGCGCCAGCCCGCACATCGCCAGCCACAGCTCCTGCCCCCTGGCCGACTCGCCGCCGATGGCCTCGCGCCAGTGGCCCGGGGTGGGGCCGAGCCGGGCGTCGTCCACCGGGAAGCCGTGCACCAGGCACGCGGCCGTGCTCTCGGTGCGGCGGTAGGACAGGAGGAAGCCGCGCAGCCCGGCGGGCAGCAGTTCCTCGGCCGCGTGGCCGACGTCGTAGAACTCCGGCAGGTCGGGGGCCCCGTGGGTGTCCGCGAGCCGGATCGCGGCGGCCCGCAGCTCGGCGGCCTCGCGGCCGTCGAGGTGGTATTCGAGGGGGGTGTCGGGACTGCCGGGGACCGGGTCGGCCGCCCCCGGGCGGAGGGCGCGGGCAGCGGGGTATGTGCTTGTCATGTCGATGGTCCTCCACCGGGTCGTGACCGCTCGGGTCGTCCGTCGTTCGGTCCTGTGCGGCCCGCGCACCGCTGCCGGGCCGCGTGGTGGTGCCTCACGGGGCCGACCGAGCAGGGTCCCGGCCGTACTGGCCCAGTGGTCGTGCGATCGAAGTGTTCGAGGTGCCGGGGGTCAGGCCGGCTCCTGCCAGTCCTCGGCGAAGGCGTCGAGTTCGTGCTGCTCCAGGGTGATCAGCGGCTCTTCCGGGTCGGCCGCCTCACCGGCCATGTGTGTGTCCGGGTAAGTGTCCGGGGCGAGTTCCTTCACCGCGGCGGCGAGCGCGGCCACGGTCTTGTGGGTGAACACATCGCGCGGCGCCATGTCCAGGCCGTCCGCGTGGGCCAGGGTGACGAGCTTGACGGAGCTGATCGAGTCGCCGCCGAGGTCGAAGAAGCTGTCGTCGATGCCGACCCGCTCGACCTGGAGGGCCTGCGCGAACAGCGCGCACAGCCGCTCCTCCCTGGCGGTTCGGGGGCCCCGGCCGGCGGGGGTGCCGGAGAAGTCGGGCGCGGGCAGGGCGCCCCGGTCGAACTTGCCGCTGGGCGTGACCGGCAGCCGGTCGAGGACGACGACGGCCGCGGGCACCATGTGGTCGGGCAGGGCGGCTGCGACCCGCCCGCGCAGGGCCGCCGGATCCGGCCGGGCGCCGTCGGCCGGGGAGACGTACGCCACCAGCCGCCGGCCGGCCGGGTCCTCGCGGGCGACCACGACCGCCTGGACGACCGTGGCGTCGTCGGCGAGCACCGTCTCGATCTCGCCGGGCTCGATCCGGAAGCCGCGCACCTTGACCTGCTGGTCCGCCCGGCCCAGATACTCCAGGGCGCCGTGCGGCGCGCGGCGCGCCAGGTCGCCGGTGCGGTACATCCGCGACCCGGCCGGGCCGTACGGGTCCGCCACGAACCGCTCCGCGGTGAGCCGGGCCCGGCCCAGGTAGCCGCGCGCGAGCCCCTCGCCCGCCAGATACAGCTCGCCCGGCGCTCCCACCGGCACCGGTCGCAGCGCGCCGTCCAGCAGATAGACGCGCGCCCCCGCGACCGGGGTGCCGAGCGGCGGTCTGGTACGGCCCGCCAGCGGGCGGCTCATCGTGGCCATGACGGTCGCCTCGGTCGGCCCGTAGGCGTTGACCATGCGGCGCCCGGCCGACCAGCGTTCGACCAGCTCCGGCGGACACGCCTCGCCCCCCACGACCAGGGTGACATCGGCCGGCAGTCCGTCCTCGGGCAGCACGGCGAGCGAGGACGGCGGCAGCAAGAGGGCGGTCACGCCGTGCCGGGCCACGGTGGCCGCCAGGGCCGGGCCCGGCAGCAGCTCGTCGGCGGTCGCGACCACCGCGCTCGCCCCGGTCAGCAGGGCGGTCGTCAGCTCCCACACCGAGGCGTCGAAGCTCGGCGAGGCGAACAGCAGCACCCGCTCGTCCGCGCGCAGTCGCAGGCCGGTGCGCTGCTGGGCGACCAGGGCGGCGATGCCGCGGTGGGGCACCAGCACGCCCTTGGGGCGGCCGGTCGAGCCGGAGGTGTAGATGAGATACGCGGTGTTCTCGGGGCGCAGCGGCGCCACCCGGTCGGCGTCGGTCAGGTCCTCGCCCGACAACCCGCCGGTCGACTCGGCGGTCGACTCGGCGGTCGACTCTTCGCTCCATTCGACTTCGGCATTGAGGAGTTGGGACGGGCTTCCTGTGCCGTCCAGGCACAGGGTCCGCCCGGCGCCCGCCTCGGCCATCGGCCCGGCCGCCTCGGCGGTGGTGAGGACGAGGGCGGGCTTCGCGTCGGCGATGACCTGGCGCAGCCGCTCCGGCGGGTATCCGAGGTCCAGCGGCAGATAGGCGGCGCCGGCCTTGAGGACGGCCACGACGGCGAGGACGGAGCGGGCCGACTTGGGAAGTGCCACCGCGACGATGTCCTCGGGCCCGATTCCCCGGGCCACCAGCGCCCGGGCCAGCCGGTTGGCCCGCGCGTTGAGGTCGGCGTAGCTGACGGTCAGTGGTCCCTCGTACACCGCGACGGCTTCGGGCCGGGCCCGGACCCGCTCTTCGAAGAGCTCAGGGAAAGTCCGCGCGACGGGGTGCGACGGGCCGTCGGCGGCCGCGCGGAACCGCTTGTGCTCCCCCGCCGTGAGCAGGTCGATACGGCCCAGCGGCGCCGCCGGGTCGGTCGCGAAGCCGTCGAGGACCTTGCTCACCCGGGTCAGGAGGGCCTGGCATGCCTCGGCGGTGAAGAGGTCGGCGCGGTAGCTGAGTTCGAGGCTCAAGCGCTCGCCCGGCACCACCACCAGGCTGAGCGGATAGTGGGTGGCGCCGGGCACGGGCCGGTCGTCGACGGAGATCCGCAGGCCGGGGACGTGCTTCTGGACGGCTTCCCCGTCGACGGGGGTGTTCTCGAACCCGACGACGGTGTCGAAGAGTTCCCCGAGGCCCAGGGTCCGCCGCACATCGGCCAGGCCCAGATGCTGGTACGGGCCCAGCTCGGCCTGCCGGCGCTGGAGGTCGGCCAGGACCTGGACGAGCGGCCGTGCCGGGTCGAGCCGCACCCGGACCGCCACGGTGTTCATGAGCAGGCCGACGATGTCCTCGGAGCCCGGCAGCTCCGGCGGGCGTCCGGCGCAGGTCGCGCCGAACACGATGTCGTCGCGGCCCAGCAGCTGGCCGAGCGCCACCGCCCATGCGCCCTGGACCACGGTGTTGAGGGTGAGGCCCGCGCTCCGTGCCCCGGTGGCCAGCGCCGTGGTGCGCGCGGGGTCGAGGAGTTCGGTCACCAGATGGGGCACGGTCGCGGTGGCGGCCTCGGCGTCGGGGGCGACAAGGGTCGGCTCGTCCAGACCGGCCAGCTCTTCGCCCCAGGCCCGCGCCGCCCGCTCGTCGTCCTGGGCGGCGAGCCAGCGGAGGAAGTCGGCGAACTGCACGGGCGGAGGGCCCCCTGCGCGGTCGTCCCCGGCGCCGCCTCCAGTGGCGTAGAGGGCGAACAGGTCGCGGAAGAACAGCGGCAGCGACCAGCCGTCCAGCAGCCCGTGGTGGTACGACACCAGCAGCAGGTGTTCGTCGGCCGCGAGACGGACCAGGGTGGCCCGCAGCAGCGGCGGCTCGGCGAGGTCGAAGCGGTGCAGCCGGTCCTCGTCGATCAGCTCGGCGAGGCGGTGGCGGCGCTCGTCCTCGGCGAGCCCCGAGAGGTCGGCTTCCCGCCAGGGCACGCTCATCTCCTCGTGCACCACCTGGACCAGACGGCCGGAGCTCAGGAGGGTGAAGGAGACCCGCAGGGCGCTGTGGCGGGCGACGAGCCCCTCGACGGCCTCGCGCAGCGCGTCGGTCGAGAGCGGGCCGGTGAGCCGGATGGGGGCCTGCGCCGTGTACACGTCGATGCCGTCGGCGGCGAGCACCGCGTGGAAGTGCATGCCCTGCTGCAGGGGCGTCAGCGGCAGCACATCGGCGATCCGCCGGCCGTCCTGGGCCAGTTCCGCCCGCTCGGCGTCGGAGAGCGGGACCAGCGGCCCCGCGGGCGCGCTGTCCTGACCTCGCGCTTCGCCCCGCGGACCGGTGTCGGTGTCGGTGGCTACTTCGGCGAGCCGGGCGATGGTCGGGTGGAGGAAGATGTCCTTGGTGGTGATGGTCAGCTGGGCCCGGTGGGCGCGGGCCGCGAGCTGCATGGCGACGATCGAGTCACCGCCGAGGTCGAAGAAGCTGTCGTCCACGCCGATGCGGGGCCGGCCGAGCACCTCGGCGAACACCTCGTGCAGCACCCGCTCCCGCTCGGAGGAGGGGGCCCGGTACTCGCCCGCGGCGTGGAAACCCGGCGCGGGCAGCGCCGCCCGGTCCACCTTGCCGTTCGGCGTGAGCGGCACGGCGTCGACCACCATCACGACCGCCGGGACCATATACGCCGGGAGCCGACGCGCCACCCACTCGCGCAGCTCGGCAGGGTCGGGCCGGGCACCGGGCGAGGGGCATACGTAGCCCACGACGCGCCGCGCACCGGACGGGTCGGTGGGCACCGCCGCCACCGCCCGCGCCACCGTGGGCGCCGCCGCCAACGCGGCTTCGATCTCGCCCAGCTCGACGCGGTGGCCGCGTATCTTGACCTGAAAGTCCGCTCGTCCGCAGTACTCCACGACCCCGTCCGGACGGCGGCGCCCCAGGTCACCGGTGCGATACATACGGGCGCCCGCCGGGCCGAACACATCGGCCACGAAACGCTCCGCCGTCGGGCCCGGGCGTCCCAGGTAGCCGCGGGCGACCCCGGCACCGGCGATGTACAGCTCGCCCACCACCCCGTCCGGCACCGGCCGCAGGAACGGGTCGAGCACATACACCCGGGCGTTGTCGGCGGGGCGGCCGATGGCGGGCCGGTCGTCGCCGTGCCAGAGCATCGCGTCGACCGTGCACTCGGCGGGGCCGTAGAGGTTGTAGACCGACAGGCCCGGCACGCCGTGCAGTTCGGCCCACAGGTCGTCGGCGACCTCCTCGCCGCCGAGCGCCAGGACACTCACCCGGTGCCGCTCCGCCCGCGCCTCGAACATGCCGGCGGCCAGCATCTGACGGGCGACGGACGGCGTCGTGTCGAGGACGTCGACCGCGGCCGCCATGGCGTGGTCGACCAGCGCCAGGGCGTCCTTGCGCACGGTGTCGTCGACGATGTGCAGTTCGTGCCCGGCGACCAGCCACAGCAGCTGGCTGAAGGAGGCGTCGAAGCCCAGCGAGTTGGTGAGCGCCGCCCGCAGCGGCCGGCCGCCCGCCCGTGTCCGCTCCGGTTCGAAGAAGTTCGCCCGGTGGCTGTGGAACATGTTGGCCAGGTTGCGGTGCTCGACGGCGACCCCCTTGGGCCGGCCGGTGGAGCCGGAGGTGTAGATCACATACGCCAGGTGGCCGGGCAGCGGCGCGCCGAGGTGGCTGTCGGTGTCAAGGTCCGTGACGGCGCTCGGATCCGTGGCCGCTTCGGGCAGCGCGGCCTCGTCGACCCGCAGCGTCGGCACCCCGTCGGGGACGGCGTGCGCGGTCTCGGCGGTGGCCAGGACGAGGGCCGGTCCGGCCTCCGCGCAGATCGCCGCGATCCGCTCCCCGGGGTGCTCGGTGTCGATCGGCAGATATCCGGCCCCTGACTTCCAGACCGCCCAGATCGCCGTGACCGCGGCCGCGGTCCGGGGCAGGGCGACGCCCACGAGGCGGTCCGGGCCCGCGCCGTGGGCCACGAGCAGCCGGGCGAGCCGGTCGGCGTCGGCGTTGAGCCTCTCGAAGGTCAGGCTGGTCGTGGCGTCGGTGACGGCGACCGCGTGGGGGGTCGTACGGACCTGCGCCTCGAACAGCTCGGGCAGGGTCTGGCCCGGGTGCGCCACGGTCCGGCCGCTCGACGCGTCCAGGATGTGCCGCCGCTCGGCGTCGGAGCACACGGGCAGCCGCCCGGCCGGCGCCTCGGGCCGGTCGGCGATGTCCCGGGTCAGGGCGCACAGGCGGCGCAGCGCCTCGGCCGCCGCCTCGCCGGTGAAGGCGTCCTCGCGGTAGTTGAGTTCGAAGCGGAGCCGGGCGCCGGGGTGGACGGCCAGGCTCAGCGGATAGTGGGTGCCCTCGAACGCGTCCTCGACGGCATCCCGCAGCAGGGTGACGGCGAGCCCCGCCACCGAGGAGCCCTGGACGGCCTGGTCGACGGGGACGTTCTCGAACGCGACGGTGGTGTCGAAGAGTTCGGTGGCGCCGACGGCGCGGTGGATGTCGGCGAGACCCAGGTACTCGTGCCTGGTCAGGGCCGCCTGCTCGCGCTGGATGCGGGCCAGCAGGTCCGCCACGGGCTCGGCCGGGTCGACCCGTACCCGGGCGGGCACCGTGTTCATCATCAGCCCCACCATGCGCTCGCTGCCCGGGAGCTGGGGCGGGCGCCCGGCGACGGTGTTGCCGTAGACGACGTCCTGCCGTCCGGTGAGCATCGTCAGCAGCAGCGCCCACGCGCCCTGGACCACGGTGTTGGTGGTGAGGTCGTGCGAGCGGGCCGCGGCGGTGAGCCGTGCCGTGTCGGCCTCGGACAGTTCCGCGACGACGCGCTGCTGACCGCGGTCAAAGGTGCCGGTGCCCGCTCCGCTTGCCACCAGGGTCGCGCCGTCGAGCCCGGACAGCGCGGCCTGCCAGGCGCGCTCGGCCTCGGCGTGGTCCTGTTCGGAGAGCCAGCCGAGGTATTCGCTGAACGACGGGGCCGGCTCCAGCCGCTCGGCGGTGCCGCCGTCCCGGTAGATACGGAACAGGTCGGCGAGGACGAGGGGCAGCGACCAGCCGTCCAGCAGGATGTGGTGGTTGGTGAGCACGAGGACGTGCCGATCGGGTGCCAGCCTCACCAGGGTGAACCGCAGCAGGGGCGGCTTGTTCATCTCGAAGCGCCGGGAGCGGTCTTCGGCCAGCAGCCGGGTGAGCCGCGCCCGGCGCTCCTCGGCGCCGTAGCCGGAGAGGTCGGCCTCCTCCCACGCCGGCTCGACCGCGCGGGCGATGGCCTGGACGGCCTCGCCCGAGCGGCGCCGCAGGAACCCGGCGCGCAGGCTCGCGTGGCGGGCCGGCAGGGCGAGGCAGGAGCGTCGCAGCACGTCGGTGTCGAGCGCCCCGGCCAGTTCCAGGGGGGTCTGCACGGTATAGAAGTCAACGGGGCCGACCGGTCCGCCGGGTCCGCCCTTGGTGTCTTCCGCGTCGAAGAGGGCGTGGAAGAGGATGCCCTGCTGCAACGGCGAGAGCGGCAGCACCGATTCCAGGGATGTCTGTTTCACCGTGATGTCTCCCACTGGGCTTCGAGCTCGTCGAGTTCTTCCGCGTCGATGTGCAGCAGGCTCCCGGCGTCCCGCGGTGTCCCGGCCTCGGGGACGGTGTCGGTGGCTACTTCGGCGAGCCGGGCGATGGTTTTGCAGCGGAAGACGTCGTTGCTGGTGACGGCCAGTCCCACCTCGTGGGCGCGGGCCGCAAGACGCATGGCGACGACCGAGTCGCCGCCGAGGTCGAAGAAGCTGTCGTCCACGCCGATCCGCTCCCCGCCGAGCACCTCGGCGAACACCTCGTGCAGCACCCGCTCCCGCTCGGAAGCGGGGGCCCGGTACGCGTTCGCGGCCCGGAACCGCGGGGCGGGCAGCGCCGCCCGGTCCAGCTTGCCGTTCGGCGTGAGCGGCACGGCGTCGACCACCACCACGACCGCCGGGACCATATACGCCGGCAGCCGGCGCGCCACCCACTCGCGCAGTTCGGCAGGGTCGGTGTCCGCGGCGGCGACGGCGTACGCGACCAGGTGCCTGATCCCCGGCCGGTCCTCACGGACGACCGCGACGGCCCCGCCGACCCCGGGCGCCTGCGCGAGGACGGCCTCGACCTCGCCCGGCTCGATGCGATGGCCGCGCAGTTTCACCTGGCTGTCGGCGCGGCCCAGATAGGTCAGCCCGCCGTCCACCGCCCACCGGGCCAGGTCGCCGGTCCGGTACATCCGTGCGCCGGGCGGGCCGAAGGGGTCGGCGACGAACCGCTCCGCGGTGACCCGGGGACGGCCGAGGTAGCCGCGGGCGAGCCCGTCGCCGCTCAGATACACCTCGCCCGCGACACCGGGTGGCACCGGCCGCAGCGCGGAGTCGAGCAGCCGGACCCGGCCGCCGGGGACCGAGTGCCCCATGGGCGGGACGGTCCGGCCGGACAGCGGCCCGGTCTGGGTGGCGATGACGGTCGCCTCGGTGGGGCCGTAAGCGTTGACCATGTGCCGTCCCGGGGACCACCGGGCGACCAGCTCCGGCGAGCAGGCCTCGGCGCCGACGACCAGATTGATGCCCCGGGGCAGGCTGTCCGGTGGCATGGCGGAGAGCGCCGAGGGGGCGAGCAGCAGACAGTCGACCCTAAGCTCGGCCACGAGCTCGGCCAGCGGTGGCCCGGGCACCAGCCGTTCGGGCGGGGCGACCACCGCGGCGGCGCCGGTGAGCAGCGCCACGCACAGCTCCCACACCGAGGCGTCGAAGCTCGGCGACGCGAACTGCAGCACCCGGGTCTCCGGGGTCAGCCGGAGCCGGTCCCGCTGGTGCCGCACCAGGGCGGCCAGGCCCGTGTGGGTGACGACGACGCCCTTGGGGCGGCCGGTCGAGCCGGAGGTGTAGATGACATACGCCGGGTGACCGGGCCGCAGCGGCGCCCGGCGGTCGCGGTCGTCGAGGTCGGCGTCGGTGCTGGTGTCGGTATTGGTGTTGGTGTCGGTGTCGGTGTTGGTGTCGGTGTTGGTGTCGGGCGGTCCCGGCAGGGGGTGGCCGGTGGGCCGGTCCGCGTCGTCCAGGTACAGCCGCGGCACGTGCGCGGCCGTCGTCCCGTCGTCGGCCGCCCGTGTGGTCAGCACGAGCAGCGGCTCGGTGTCGTCGAGCATGGCGGTGATCCGCGCCCGCGGGTAGCCCAGGTCCACCGGGAGGTACGCGGCGCCCGACTTCATCACCGCGATCACGGCCGTCAGCGCGGCGATGCCGCGCGGCAGGGCGACGGCCACCAGTCGCTCGGGGCCGGCGCCGCGCTCGACCAGGGCCCTGGCGAGGCGGTTGGCGCGGGAGTTCAGCTCGGCGTAGTCGAGGGCGCCTTCGGTGGAGAGCACCGCGGGGGCGTGCGGTGTCCGGCGGGCCTGCTCCTCGAACAGCTCCGGGAAGGTCCGTGGCGCGATGTGCCGCGTCGGCCCCGGGGGTTGGCCGACGGCGAGCGCCTGGGCGCGTTCGGCCGCCGTCAGGACGTCCACCTGGGCGAGCGGGAGGTCCGGCGGGGTGGCGAGGAACCGGGCGAGGAACTCGGTGAACCGCGCCTGATGCGCGGTCAGTTCGACGGCGGTGTAGCGGTCGGGGTTCGCCTCGAACTCGACGCGCGCGCCCTGGCCGTCGGGGCCGGGGTGGCAGGTGATGTTGAGGTCGGTGACCGGTCCGCCGGACAGCGCGGTGAGGTGGGCCTCGAGCCCGGTGAACGCGGTCTCCGAGCCCGCCGGCACGATGTTCACCAGCACGCCGAAGAGTTGCTCGTCGGTGCCGAGGAGGCGCAGGTCGCGGCGGAGCTCGTCGTAGGGATAGCGCTGGTGTGTGAGGAGTTCGCCGAGCCGCCGCGCGACCTGCCGGACCAGCGACGCCCGACCCGTGGCCGGGCTGACGGTGAGCCGCAGCGGGAGGGTGTTCGACAGCATGCCGGGCACGTTCCGCGACCGGGCGCCGACGCGTGCGGTGACCGGGACGCCGACGGTGAGGTCCTCGGCCCCGGTCATGCCCTGCAGATAGGCGGCCACCGCCGCCAGCATCGGCACTGTCCAGGGGGCGCGGGCCTCCCGCCCCGCGGCCCCCAGCGCCCGCAGCTCGGCCGCGGACAGAGCCGTCGTCACCGAGAGCGCGCGCCCCGCGGCGCCCGTCGGGACCCCCGGCGCGAGCGACACGGTCTCGGGCCGCTTCGCGAAAACCCCGTTCCAGTACTCCCGGTCCGTGGCGTAGTCGTCCGACGCGCGGTAGTCCGCCTCCTCCGCCAGCAGCTCCTCCAGGCGGTCCAGCGGCCCGCCCGCCGGCTCCGTGCCTGTGGCCAGGGCCTCGTAGAAGGCGGCGATGCGGCGCGAGTGCAGCACCGATCCGAAGGCGTCGGACAGGATGTGGTGGCTGCGCTGGTACCACAGGTGGTGGTCGGCACCGATCCGCACGAGGACGTGCCCGGACAACGCGTCCTGGAACAGGTCGCGCGGGGTGGCGCGGTCGCGGTCGATCAGCGCGTGGGCCGTGGCGCGGGGGTCCGGCTCGCCGCTGAGGTCGATCTCCCGCCACGTCGAGCGGCCGGGCGCGACCGGCCGCTGGTACAGCCCGTCCGGCCGCTCCACCAGCTCGACGTCCCAGCTGCCGCTCTCCCCCTCGGCCCGGCGGATCGCCCGCCGCAGCAGCTCCCCGTCCACCGGTCCCCGAAGCTCCATGACGGCCACCGTGTTGTAGGCCGGGTTGTCGGGCTGGAGGCGCTGGGCGTGGAACACGCCCCTCTGGGCGGCCGTGAGCGGAAGCAGCTCGGTGTCGCGTGAAGTCATCGGGTTCGTAACCGCTCTCTCCTGCGCTCGACGGATCGTTTCGCCGGACCAAGGGCTCGCAATCTCGGTCGATGCTGCATCGGCCGCGCGGCCGCTTGCCAGGCAATCGACCGGCAATCGCGGTTGCTGGTCGAAATGCCGCCCGGGTCCGGGCGAGTTACCGGCCGCTTGCCTGGTGGCCACGGAGACTCATGGCGAGGCTGTGCGGCAGCCGGGCACGCGGCCGCGCCCCTGGACACGTACGGGCGTGGCCCGTGCACTCCTGGAAAGGACGGGGACGTTGGGAATCCCGGACCGAGGCCTGCTCGACTGGCTGGACGAGGCGTCCACCGAGCGCGGCCTGTACTACGCGAACCACGACGACGGCTGGGACTTCTGGTCCTACCGCGACCTGGGCCGGCTGGTGCTCACCACGGCCGCCGCGCTGCGGGCGAACGGGGTCGGACGGGGCGAGGTGGTGGCGCTGGTGCAGCGCTCGAGCCCGGGCTTCGTCGCCGGGTTCTTCGGCGCCCTGGCCGCCGGTGCGACACCGTGCGCCATCGCCCCTCCGTTCGCCTACCAGCGGGCCGACGAGTACGAGCTGCACGCCGCCCATCTGCTGCGGACCGTGCGCCCCGCGGCCGTCGTCTGCGACGACGAGTCGCTGGAGCGCCTCCGCAAGATCGCCGCCGACCTGGGCGTCGGCGAACCGGTGTCCTTCGACCAGCTCGTCGCGGACACCGAGCCGTTGGAGCGGCCACTGCCGCTCCCCGAAACCGCGCTGCTGCAGTTCACCTCGGGGTCGAGCGGCTTCTCGCGCGGGGTGCGGATCTCCGCCGAGGCGCTGCGGACCAACATCGGCGGGATGGGCACCTGGCTGGGCTGCGCCCCGCGCCGCCCCGCGGCCAGCTGGCTGCCGGTCCACCACGACATGGGCCTGGTGGGCTTTCTGCTGAACGTCGTCGTCACCGGCTTCGACGGGTGGATGCTCCAGCCGGACGACTTCATCCGCTCCCCGCTGCGCTATCTGCGCTGCCTCAGCGACCGGCGCATCGTCATGACGGCCATGCCCAACTTCGGCCTGTCGTACATCCTGCGCCGGATCAGGCCCGCCGATCTGGAGGACCTGCGCTTCGACGCGCTCCGGGCCGTGATCATCGGCGCGGAGCGGGTCGACCCGCGGGTGCTGCGCGACTTCCACGCGCTGCTCGGCCCGTACGGCCTCGACCGCGGCGCGCTGGTTCCCGCGTACGGAAGCGCGGAGGCCACCCTCGCGGTGACCGGTCTGCCCCCCGGCGAGGGCTGGACGACGGGGCAACCCGACCACAGCAGCGGCGACGCCGCGTCGCTCGCCGGAACGGCGGTGGTCGGCTGCGGCCGTCCGCTGCCGGGCCGGACGGTGACGATCGTGTCCGAGGACGGGGTACGGCTCCCGGACGGGCGGGTCGGCGAGATCCTGGTCAGCGGGGTGTCGATCGCGAGCGGATACCTCGGCGACACCGGCTCCGCCTCCGGGACCAGCCTCGGCGAGGAGGGGCTGCGCACCGGAGACGCGGGGTTCCTGCGTGACGGACAGCTTTTCGTGATCGGCCGGCTGGGCGACGGGCTCAAGGTCAGCGGGAAGATGGTGTTCGCGGAGAGCCTGGAGACCCTGCTGCATGAGCGAGGTGTCCCCGAGCGCCGGGTCGCCGTCCTCCTCGGGGTCCGCGACGGTACGCCCACCGGGGTGGTCGTGTTCGCGGGGGTGCGGCCCGAGTGGCGGCGGATCGCCCACGAGGTGCTGTCCGAGTGGCTCGGCGACGCCGAGTTGCTGTCCGTCGAGGTGCCCCGGGGCGGGATCGCGGTCACCTCCAGTGGAAAGCCCCGGCGCCGTGTCATCTGGCAGGCGGTGTGCTCCGGCGCGTACTTGGCGGCGGCCCGGCCGCTGACCGCGGACTGACCCGGCGCGGACATACGACATGCCCGGCGCGCGGTGCGCGCCGGGCAGCGGGCCGGGGGCCGGGGGCCGCGGTCAGCGGCTCGTCATCATCTCCGGGCGTACCAGGTTCTCCGCGAGCAGCAGCTCCTTCACCCGCTCCGACAGCAGGCCCAACTGTCGCAGCACATGGATCACCTGCTGGAACAACAACTGCCGGTAGGTGGCCATCATCGGGTTGGTCCGGGCGAAGTGCAGCCCCTTGGCCACATCGAGCTCCATCCGCTCCCACACCTCGCGGAGCATGAAGCGGCGGGACATCAGCCGGATGGACTCCAGCAGGAAGTCCTCGCGCTCGCGCAGCTCGGCCGAGGTCGCCTGCTCGTACATGCCGGTGAGCGAGGTGACGCCGAACGCGATGTGCCGGGCCTCGTCACTCGCGACCATCTTGGTGATCTGCCGGATCAGCGCGTCGCCGAAGCCGCTGCTGGCGAGCCGGAGCCCGGTGATCGCCAGGCCCTCCATGACCACCTGCATGCCGAGGTAGACGATGTCCCAGCGGGACTCCGACAGCACATCGTGGAGCAGCGTGCCGAGCCCGGGGTTGACCGGGTAGACGGTGCCCAGCTTCTCGTCCATGTAGCGCGCGAAGGCCTCGACATGCCGCGCCTCGTCGGCGACCTGGGAGGCGGCGTAGGTCTTGGCGTCCATGTCGGGCACGATCTCCACCAGCCGAGCCGTGGTCACCAGCGCGCCCTGCTCGCCGTGGAGGAACTGGCTGCACATCCACGCCTGGTACTCCCAGCGGAACTGGGTGAGCAGTTCGCGCGGCACCGGGCTGCCCTCGCCGACCACGAAGCCGGCGAGCCGCGCCCCGTTCTCCTCCGTCAGCTCGGCCCCGAACCGCACGTCGTGGTCCCAGTCGATGTCGGTCGCGGCGTTCCACTGGGCGGCCTTGTTCTTCTCGTACAGGCTCCACACCCGGCTGTCGCGCTTTCCGTAGTCCCAGTTCAGGCAGGTCTGAGTGAGGGACTCGACCTTCATCAGGTCCGCCGTCACGGCGTCCAGGACAAAGAAGGGCGAGTCGGCTGCCTCGTCAGGAACAGCGGTCATGGAAGTGCGATCCCCTCGGGCACAAGAGCGGGACGGTCGCCACGATCCTCACCGGGCCGGCCGACCGCCCACCAGGCAGGCCCGGGGGCAATTTCGCGGCAGACCGGTTGCCGGTACCCGTGCCTGTATCCGTCGCCGCCACCGGGCCACGATGGGGCCGCCGGGGCCACCGCCCCGAGGTGAGACACGCGACGCCGCGGGCCCTCCTGCCGGACGGTCCCCGTGCCGGGCGACGAAAGGAGCGGGATGAGAACCCATGCCGCCATGCCACCCTCCCACCTCACGCACACACCGGCGCGTGGTGTGGACACTCCGTGGATCGTCGGTCGGGTGACCGCGCCCAGCCCCCGGCTGCGGCTGTTCTGCCTGCCCCAGGCGGGCGGCAGCGCGGCGTCGTTCGCCTCCTGGCGTCTCACCCCGCCCGACGGCATCGAGCTGGCGACGGTGGAACTCCCCGGCCGTGGTGTGCGCGCCGCGGAGCCCGTGCCGGACACCCTGGAGGAGCTGGCCGACGCGGTGCTCGACGGTATCGCGGGCGAGTTCGACCTGCCGTACGCGCTCTTCGGCCACAGCTTCGGCGCGCTCCTCGGCTACGAGATCGCCGTCCGCGCCGGCCGGCGCGGCCTGCCACCGCCCCGCGCGCTGCTGGCCTCCGCGTCCCGGGCGCCGCACGCCCCGGTGCCGAGGCGGATCTCGGACCAGGACGACCAGGGGCTGCTCGCCTGGCTGGAGGGGTTCGGCGGCTTCCCTCCCGGCCTTCGGGAGTATCCGTCGTATCTGCGGTACGCGCTGCGCACGGTACGCCGCGATCTCGCCCTCACCGAGGTGTACCGGGCCGCCGGGTCGGTACCGGTGGGCTGCCCGCTGCATGTCCTCGGCGGCGCCGAGGACCCGCTGGTGGGCAAGGCCCAGCTGGAGCGCTGGCGCGTGTGCGCCTCGGCCGGGTTCACCCTCCAGTTGCTGCCCGGCGGGCACGACTACCTCTTCACCGGTGTTCCGGCCGTGCTCGACGCCGTCACGGCGGTGCTCGGCTGACCGTTGGTGTTCTCACCGATACCGGGGCACCGACACCGGGCCCCTTCCCCAGGGAGTTGTGACGCGTGGACGAGCTGACCGGCATCACCGTGTTGGAGGCGGACGGCGAGCGGCTGGGGTCCTTCGTGCGCCGGCGCGTCCCGGCGATCGACGAGGCCGTCGCCGGGACCGGAGCCGTGCTGATCCGAGGGGCCGCCGCCGAGGGCGTCGGGGACTTCCAACAGGCCCTGGACGGGATCGGGTTCAAGCCGCTGGAGTACACGGAGCGCTCCACGCCGCGCAGCGAGGTGGGCGACGGGGTCTTCACCTCCACCGAGTATCCGGCGCGCGAGGTGATCCCGCAGCACTGCGAGTCGTCGTACGCCGGTGCCTGGCCCGGCCGGCTGGCCTTCTTCTGCGCCACTCCGGCGGCCACCGGCGGCGCCACCCCGATCACGGATGTCGCGCGGGTGCTGGAGGACATCCCGGACGAGGTGCTGCGGACCGCGGAGGCGCGGGGGCTGCGCTATGTGCGGAACTACGGCAGTGGAGTGGGCCTCGACTGGCGCGAGGCCTTCCAGACCGACAGCCGCGCGGAGGTGGCCAGGTTCTGCGCGGCGGGCGGGCTGGAGTGGGAGTGGCTGGAGGACGACCGGCTGCGCACGGTGCGCGGGGCTCCGGCGACCGTGGCACACCCCCGCACCGGGCATCGGGTGTGGTTCAACCACCTGGTGCTGTTCCACCAGTCCTCGCTGCCGCAGGGGCTGCGGACGGATCTGGTGGCGTTGTTCGGCGAGGACGGGCTGCCCAACGACGTGCGGTTCGGCGACGGGAGCCCGATCCCGGACGAGATGGTCGCCGCGGTCCGTACGGCCTTCGAACGCCGTGCGCGGCGCTTCGACTGGCGGCGCCACGACCTGCTGGTGATCGACAACATGCGCTGGTCGCACGGCCGTGAGGCGTTCACCGGGGAGCGCCGGGTGCTGGTCTCCATGTCCGACCTGATCACCAGGGCCGACCGGCCCGAGCCCGCCCTGCGCGGCTGAGCGCACCGGCAACGCCGCCCGCCCGCACGGCCGTCGGTGGGCAGGGAAGCTGCCGGTCGGCTGCCTGGCCCGCGCGTCGGGCCGCGCGACATCATCGTCGCGCATGGCCGAAAACCGTCAGACTACCTTCCCGCCACGCCTTCCCATGACACACCGCTGACACAGCGCGTGCTTCGGTGCGCGCCGCCGACCGCTTCCGGGGAACCTGACAGTGAACGAAGTGTCCCAGTCGCCGATCGAGTCCGTGCTGCCCCTCACTCCGCTGCAGGAGGGCATGCTCTTCCACGCTCTGTACGACTCCGAGGCTGCGGACGTCTACACCATCCAGGCCCCCCTCGAACTGCTCGGAGACGTCTCGGCGAAGGCGCTGCGCGCGGCCTGCGCCCCCACCCTCGCGCGCCACGCCGTGCTGCGCGCCGGTTTCCGCCAGCGGGGGAACGGGCAGGCGGTGCAGCTGATCCGGCGGACCGTGCGGACGCCGTGGACCGAACTCGACCTCTCCGCGGATCCCGAGTCCGTACGCCGGAAGAAGCTGCTGGCCTTCCTCGAGGAGGAGCGGTCACGCCGCTTCGACATGACGGCCCCGCCGCTGATGCGGTTCGCGCTCGTCCGCCTGGCTGAAAGCCAGTACGCGTTCGTCCTGACGTATCATCACATCCTGCTCGACGGCTGGTCCCTGCCCCTGGTGCTGGAGGACCTGTTCGCCTTGTACCGCCGGAAAACGGAGGCGGCAGCGGGGGACGACGGCACGGGCGACGCGGGCCTGCGGCCGGTCACGCCGTTCTCCGACTTCCTGCGGTGGCTCTCCCGGCAGGACCGCCCCGCTGCCGAGGCGGCGTGGCGGTCGGCCCTCCAGGGGCTGTCCGAGCCGACGCTCGTCGCCGCCGGCGCGCCCGTGGCGGGCGACGGGGAGATGCCCGGCCTGACCCACGTCACGCTTCCCGAGGACGCGACCGCGACGCTGTCGGCGACCGCCCGGAAACACGGGCTGACCCTCAACACGGTGGTGCAGGGCGTCTGGTCGCTGCTGCTGTCCCTGCTGACCGGGCGGGACGACGTGGTGTTCGGCCAGACCGTGCACGGCCGCCCGCCGCAGTTGCCCGGCGCCGACTCGGTGGTGGGCCTGCTCATGAACGCGCTCCCGGTCCGGGTGCGGATCGACCCGGCGGAGCCGATGGCCGCCCTGTTCGCCCGGATCCAGGACGAACAGCTCGCGCTGGCCCCCCATCAGCACCTCGGGCTGACCGAGGTGCGGCGGCTGTCCGGGCTGGACACGCTGTACGACACCTCGACCGGTTTCGGCGACGCGCCCTTCGACTGGGCATCCGTACGGGACGTCGTGCCGGGCCTGCGGATCGCGCCGCTCGCCGAAGACTCGGCCGACGCGACAGACGGGGCGGACGCTCAGGCCGGGGGTCAGCAGGAGATCACCGGCGCCACCCACTACCCGCTGAGCGTGGTGGCCGTCCCGGGCCCCCGGCTGAGCCTGCACATCAGCTACCGTCGGTGTCTGTTCGACCACGCCCGCCTGGAGCTGGTCCGCACCCGGCTGCGGTTGCTGCTGGACACCTTCGCCCACTCCCCCACGACCCCCGTCGCGCGCCTCCCCCTGCTGACCGACCGGGAGCGCGAGCAGGTGCTGGGGAAGTGGGCCCGCCGCCCGGAGGCGGCGTCACCCGAGGCGTACGGACGCGAGCGGGCGACGCTCCCCCAGCTCTTCGAGGCCCAGGCGCGCCGAACGCCCGACGCGCCGGCCGTGGCCGACCCCGCGGACACCCTCAGCTACCACCGGCTCGACGAGGCCGCCAACCGGCTGGCCCGGCTCCTGCTGCGGCGCGGCGTACGGCCGGGCGACCTCGTCGCCGTGGCGCTGCCACGCGGTATCGACCTGATCGTGGCGCTGCTGGGCGCCCTGAAGGCGGGGGCCGGATATCTGCCGGTCGACCCCGGATACCCGCCGGAGCGCGTGTCGTATCTGCTCGCCGACGCCGCCCCGGCCGCCGTCGTCTGCGCGGACACCGGCCACCCGGCGCTCGCCGCGCACGCGTCGGCGGTCCCGCTCGGCGACCCCGCCGTGCGGGCGGAGCTGGCGGCGCTGCCGGGACACGGGGTGGACGACGCCGAGCGCGGTGCGCCGATCCGCCCCGCCGACTGCGCCTACGTCATCTACACCTCGGGGTCGACCGGCCGCCCCAAAGGGGTGGCGGTGGAACACCGCACGGTCGACAACTACCTGGCCTTCGCCCGCGCGGCCTACCCGGGCCTGGCCGCACAGGCGCTGGTGCACTCGCCGCCGTCCTTCGACCTCACCGTCACCGGCATCTTCGGCCCGCTGACCTCGGGCGGCCTGGTGCGCGTGGTCGACCTGGACGACTTCGACGCCCCGCCCGGGGCCGAGGGCGACGGGCCCGCCTTCGTCAAGGCCACGCCCAGCCACCTGCCGGTGCTGGTCGCCTCCGACGCGTGGTACTCGCCGACGAGCGAACTCGTCCTGGGCGGCGAGCAGTTGACCGGCGAGGCGCTGGCCGCGTGGCGGGCCCGCCACCCCCAGGTGACGGTCGTGAACGAATACGGCCCCACGGAGGCCACCGTGGGCTGTGTGGAACACCGCCTGGAGCCCGGGGACCCGCTGCCGCGGGGTGCGGTGCCGATCGGCCGTCCCGTCCCCGGCGCCCGGATCTATGTTCTGGACCCGTGTCTGCGCCCGGTCCCGGCGGGCATTTCCGGCGAGCTGTACATCGGTGGCGAGGTGCTCGCCCGCGGCTATGTCGGGCGGCCGGGGCTCACCGCGCACCGCTTCGTCGCCGACCCGTTCGGCGCGCCCGGCGGCCGGATGTACCGGACCGGAGACATCGCCTGGTGGCGCCCCGACGGCACCGTGGTCTACGGCGGCCGGGCCGACGACCAGGTGAAGGTCCGTGGCTACCGGATCGAACTGGGCGAGATCGAGGCCGTGGTCGGAAGCGACCCCGCCGTCGCCCAGGTGGCCGCGGCGGTACGGGAGGACCGCCCAGGTGCGCCACGCCTGGTGGCGTATGTCGTGGCGGCGCCCGGACGGGACGCCGAACTGGCCACGCTCGCGGAACGGGTCGCGGCGAAGCTGCCCGCGTACATGCTCCCCTCGGCGTTCATCACCCTGCCCACCCTGCCGCTGAGCCCCAACGGCAAGGTCGACCGGGCGGCGCTGCCCGAGCCGGATTTGGCGGGGCCGGCGGGACAACGGCCGCAGGAGGCCGGGCAGGCCGGGGAGGAGGCCGAGGGGGCCGGAGCAGCCGACGAGGCCGGGGAGGCCCGGCGCGATCCGGGGGCGGAGCAAGACGCGGCGGCCACCCTCACCGGGCTCTTCGCGCAGGTGCTCGGCGCGGACGAGGCAGGGGCCTCGGATGACTTCTTCGCTCTCGGCGGCGATTCCATCACCGTGATCCAACTGGTGGCGCGGGCGCGCGAGGCGGGGCTGCGGTTCACCCCCAAGCAGGTCTTCACCCATCGCACGGCCGACGCCCTGGCCGCGTTCCTGCGCCAGGAGACGCGCCCGGCCCCGGCCCCGGCGGCCGGCTCCCCCGCCCCTGACGAGGCGTCCGCCACCGTCCCGGCCACGCCGATCACGCGGTGGCTCCTGGAACACGGCGGCGCGATCGACGCCTTCCACCAGTCGACGCTGCTGCGCGTGGCGCCCGGGCTCGGCACCGACCGGCTGGCCGCCGCGGTACGAGCCGTGGTGGAGCGGCACCAGGCGCTGCGCGCCCGCCTGCGCGACGACGGTTCCCTCGTCCTGGACCCGGTGGACCCGGGCAGACTGCGCGCGGCGGTCCGGCGGGTCGACGTCTCCGGCCTGGCCGCGGGCGACCTCCGCCGCCGGATCTCCGACTGCGCCGGGGAGGACGCCGACGCCCTCGCCCCGCGCGACGGCGTGATGCTGCGCGCCACCTGGTTCGACGGCGGCGCGGGCCGACCGGGGCGGTTGCTCGTCACCGTCCATCACCTGGCCGTCGACGCGGTCTCCTGGCACATCCTGCTGACCGATCTGTACACCGCCTGGCGGGGTCGTACGGCGGCCGGTGCCGCCCCGGACCCGGTGCCCGTCCCGCTGCGGGACTGGGGCCACAGGCTGCACGCCGCGGCGAAGTCGCCCACCGTGCTGGACGAGCTCCCCTTGTGGCGCCGGATCCTGCGCGCGGGCGGGATCGCGCTGACCGACGCCCCGCTCTCGCCGTCCCGGGACATCCACGCGACGGCCGGGGAACTCACCCTCACCCTCCCCGAGGACCTGACCGCGCCCCTGCTCACCACGGTGCCGGCCGCCCTGTCCGCCGACACCAGGGAGGTGCTGCTCACCGGCCTGGCGCTCGCCCTCGCCGCCTGGCGGCGCCCCGCTGCCGGCGCCGGCACCGCGGTGCTGGTCGATGTGGAGGGGCACGGCCGTGAGCCGCTGGGCGAGGACATCGACCTGTCGGGCACCGTGGGCTGGCTCACCTCGCTGTATCCGGTGCGGCTCGACGCCGGGTTCGGCGACTGGGACCCGGACGGCGAACCGGCGCCCGCGCGCCTCGGGGAGGCCGTGCGCCGGGTCACGGACCAGGTCCGGGAGATCCCCCGGCGCGGCATCGGCTTCGGCCTGCTGCGCCGTCTGAACCGGGACACGGCCGCCGAGCTGGCGGCCTGCCCTGACCCGTGGATCGGGTTCAACTACCTGGGCCGGCACGACGGTTCCGCCGACGGGGACTGGAGCGTGGCACCCGAGTCGGACGCGCTGCCGACGGGGGCCGATCCGCGGATGCCGATGGCGCATGTGATCGAGGTGAACGCGGCGGTCGAGGACGGACCGGCCGGGCCGCGGCTGGCCGCCCACTGGCTGTGGGTCCGCCGTCTGCTGACCGAGGACGAGGCCGGTGACCTGGCCCGGCTCTGGTTCGCCGCGCTGCGCGCGCTGGTGGCGTACGGGACGAGTGCGGAGGCGCCCCGAACCACACCGGCGCCCGCATCCGCGCCCGCGCTCCCGGTGGACACCGGGGAGCGGGACGAGGCGGAGCTGTCCCGGCTCGGCGCCCGCATCGGCATGCCCGTCGCCGAGCTGCTGCCGCTCACCCCGACGCAGGAGGGGCTGTTCTTCCACGCCCGGTACGACAGCGGCGACCTGGACGTCTACAACGTGCAGATCACGTTGGAGGTGCGGGGCCGGCTCGACGCCGAGCGGTTCCGGGGCGCGTGTGACGCGCTGCTGCGCCGCCACCCGATGCTGCGCGCGGGCTTTCTGCAGCGGCGGTCGGGCGAACCGGTGCAGGTCATCCCGGAACGGGTTCGGATGCCCTGGCACACCCACGACCTGACCGGCCTCGATGCGCGGGAGCGGGACGCGCGGCTGGAGGCGCTGCTGGACGCCGACCGACGGCAGCGCTTCGATGTGGCCCGGCCGCCGCTGGCGCGCTGCACCCTGGTCACGCTCGCCGAGGACCGGCGGACGCTGGCCTTGAGCATGCACCACCTGCTGGTGGACGGCTGGACCACCTCGCTGCTGCTGCGCGACCTGCTCGCGCTCTTCGACCACGGCGACGAGCGCGGTCTGCCGACGCCCGGTCACTACCCCGACTATCTGCGGTGGCTGGCCGCGCAGAACCGCGAGGAGGCGCACGCCGCCTGGAACGGCGCGCTGGCGGGCCTGGCAGAACCCACCTTGGTCTGCCCGGACCAGGACACCGCGCGGATACGCGTCCTGCCCGAGCGCGTGGTCGTCGAGCTGTCCGAGCCGGACACCTCCGCGCTGCTCGAGGCGTCGCGCCGAGCCGGCGTCACGCTCAACACGCTGCTGCGGGCCGCATGGGCGCTGTGTCTGCAGCGGCGGACCGGGCAGCGGGACATCGTCTTCGGGGCCACGGTCTCGGGGAGGGTGGCCGAGCTGCCCGGGGTCGAGGAGATGGTGGGGCTGTTCGTCAACACCGTGCCGGTGCGGGTGCGGCTGGACGCCGCCGAGCCGGTGGCCGAGCTGCTGGCGCGGTTGCAGCACGAGCATGCCGAACTCCTCCCGTACCACCATCTCGCCCTGACGGACATCCAGCGGGCGGCGGGGCTCGGCACCCTGTTCGACACGTGCGTCGTCTTCGAGAACTTCCCGACCGCCGAGGCCCTGCCCAGCCCGGAGGACGGCCTGCGGCTGACGGACGTGGCGGGGCACGACGCCTACCACTACCCCCTGAAGCTGATGGTCGCGCCCGGCCGGCGGCTGCTCCTCGAGGTCAGCTACCGCCCCGACCTGTGCGACGCCGAGGACGGCCGGCAGGTGGTCGGACAGCTGCGGGAGATCCTGGCCGGCCTGCCGGCGACCCTGACGTCCCCGACCGGACACTTTCTCACCGACGTCACCACACCGGCCGCCGAACCCGCGGTGCGGCGGCTGTGCGGGCTGATCGCCGAGGTACTGGGACGCGGGTCCGTCGGGGCGGACGACGACGTGTTCTCCCTCGGCTGCGACTCGCTGACGGCGCTGCGCCTGGCGGGCCGGATCGAAGCGGAGCTGGGCCGGACCGTCGATGTCGCGACCGTGTTCCGCTGCCGTACCGCGCGGTCGCTCGGTGACGCACTCTGACCCCGTCTTAAGGAACAGGCAGGTGGACACACATATGCGATACTCACGGGTCGTCAATTCATGGAACGAGTGGGACCCGCTCCAGGAGATCGTGGTCGGCTCCGCCGACAACGCCTGCTTCGAGCCGACGGAGCCGGGCAGCCGCCCCGCGATACGCGACGCCCCCGACGTACCGTTCCCCACCGGCCCGAAGTCCCAGGAGGCCGTCGAACGGGCCAACGAGGAACTGGGCGGGCTGGCGGCCCTGCTGGAGTCCCAGGGGATCACGGTGCGCCGCCCCGAGCCGCATGACTTCTCCGCCCCGGTGCGCACCCCCGGCTTCGAGGTCGAGAACCAGTACTGCGCGGTCTGCCCGCGCGACGTGATGATCACCATGGGCAACGAGATCATCGAGGCCACCATGTCGCGCCGGGCCCGGTACTTCGAGTACCAGCCCTACCGCAAGCTGGTGTACGAGTACTGGAACGCCGACCCGCGCGTGGAGTGGACGACCGCGCCCAAGCCCTCGATGCGCGACGGGATGTACCGCGAGGAGTTCTGGGAGTGGCCGCTGGAGCAGCGGCACGAGCGGATGCACTCCTTCGAGTTCTGCGTGGGCCAGGACGAGGTGGTCTTCGACGCCGCCGACATGAGCCGGCTGGGGCGCGACATCCTGGTCCAGGAGTCGATGACCACCAACCGGGCGGGCATCCGCTGGCTGAAGCGGCATCTGGAGCCGCGCGGCTTCCGGGTCCATACGGTCCACTTCCCGCTGGACTTCTTCCCCTCGCACATCGACTGCACCTTTGTGCCGCTGCGCCCGGGCCTGGTCCTCACCAACCCCGAGCGTCCGCTGCGCGAAGGCGAGGAGAAGATGTTCCTCGCGAACGACTGGGAGCTGGTCGACGCCCCGCAACCCGTCCTGGGCAATGACGAGATGCCCCAATACTGCCAGTCCTCCAAGTGGCTTTCGATGAACGTGCTCAGCATCTCGCCGACCAAGGTCATCTGCGAGGAGCGGGAGAAGCCGCTCCAGGACCTGCTCGCCAAGCTCGACTTCGAGGTGTTCACCGTGCCGTTCCGCCATGTGTTCGAGTACGGGGGCTCCCTCCACTGCGCCACCTGGGATGTGCGCCGCGAGGGCACCCGCGAGAACTACTTCCCCGCCCTCCGGTACGAGCCCCTGGTCTGACCCACGGGCCGGCACACGAGGCGCGAGAAAACCGGGTGCCCCGCCCGTACCGGATTTCCTACACTCGCCACGAACCGCGCGCCGTCCACTACATCGCGGCGCGCTTCGTGACGAGTGAGGGGAGTCGGCCGTGCGTGTCCACACCGCTGACACCCCTGTCGTCGTTCTCCCGTCACGGTACGAGGTGATCCTGGTGTCTTCGGGCGCCCGGTGCCGGCTGCGCGGCCGGCTCCGGATGCCCGTGACGAACGCATGACGTCTCCCTGAGAGTTTCGCCCGGCCTGACCACAGGCCGTTTCGTCCGGGAATCGCGCCGCCCTCTTCTGGATCACCTGAAAGGCCTCGGGCCGTGCGTACCGACGTCAACCGTCACCGTCAGCTCGCCACTCCGTTCGCGAATCCGCTGGCCGGAGTCCGCAACCTGGGCATCCTCGCCCACGTGGACGCGGGCAAGACCACCCTCACCGAACGGATCCTGTACCTCACCGGGACCACCCACAAGCGGGGCGAGGTCCATGACGGCACCACCGTCACCGACTTCGACTCCCAGGAGCGCGACCGTGGCATCACCATCTTCGCGGCGGCGGTGAGCTGCGCCTGGGACGGCCACCGGATCAATCTGATCGACACCCCCGGCCATGTCGACTTCTCGGACGAGGTGGAGCGCTCGCTGCGGGTGCTCGACGGGGCGATCGCGGTGTTCGACGCCGTCGCGGGGGTCGAGCCGCAGAGCGAGTCGGTGTGGCGGCAGTGCGACCGGCACGGCGTACCGCGGATCGCCTTCGTCAACAAGCTGGACCGCGCCGGTGCCGACCTGGACACGGCGGTCGAGTCGATCCGTGAGCGGCTGCATCCGGCCCCGCTGGTGGTCCAGCTGCCGATCGGCACGGAGGACGGGTTCACCGGGGTGGTGGATCTGCTGCGGATGCGCGCGCTGGTGTGGCCGGACGGCCACGGCACGTACGAGGAGGGGCCGGTGCCGGAGAGCCTGCGGCAGGAGGCACGGCGGCGCCGCCGGCTGCTGGAGGAGGCGGTGGCGGAGCTCCACCCGGGCGCGCTGGAGGAGTTCTGCGCCGAGTCGGCGGTCTCCACCCCGACCCTGGCCTCCGCGCTGCGCGAGCTGACCCACGGCGGCGAGGGCGTGGTGGTGCTGTGCGGCTCGGCCTACCGCAACCGCGGCATCGAGCCGCTGCTGGATGCCGCCGTGGCGTATCTGCCCTCGCCGCTGGATGTGGCGGCGGTGCGCGGCACCCGGGGCGAGGCGGTGGAGGAGCGGGCCGCCGACCCCCGGGGGCCGTTCGCGGCGCTGGTGTTCAAGGTGACCTCGACCGCCACCGGGCGGCTGACGTATCTGCGGGTGTATGCGGGGACGATCGACAAGGGAGAGGCGGTGTTGGACGTGGGCGCGCGGCGCACCGAGCGGATCGGCCGCATTCTGCGGGTCCAGGCCGACCGGCACTCGGAGGTGGACCGGGCGGTGGCCGGGGACATCGTCGCGGTGGTCGGGCCGAAGGCCGCCCGCCCCGGGGCCACGCTGTGCGCGCCGTCGGCTCCGCTGCTGCTCGAACCGCCCACGGTCGCCGACCCGGTGGTCTCCGTGGCGGTCGAGGCCCGCGGGCGCGCCGACGCCGACCGGCTGGCCACGGCGTTGGCGCGGCTGGTGGAGGAGGATCCCTCGCTCGCGGTCAGGACCGACTCCGAGACCGGGCAGACGGTGCTGTCGGGGATGGGCGAGCTCCATCTGGAGGTGGCGGTGGAGAAGCTGCGCCGCGCCCAGGGACTGGACGTCGGCGTCGGGCGGCCGCGGGTGGCCTACCGGGAGACGGTCGTCCGCGGGGTGTCCGGGCTGGTGTACCGGCATGTCAAGCAGGACGGCGGCGCCGGTCAGTTCGCCCATGTCGTGCTCGACACGGAGCCGCTCGATGCCGCGCCGGACGCCGCACCGATCGCCGGGGGCACGGACTTCGTGTTCCGGTCGACCGTCGTCGGCGGGCGGGTGCCGCAGGAGTACGTCCGGGCGGTGGAGGCCGGCTGCCGGGACGCCCTGGCCGAGGGGCCGCTCGGCGGCCACCCGGTGACCGGCGTACGGGTCACCCTGACCGACGGGGCCACCCATCCGAAGGACTCCTCGGAGTTGGCGTTCCGTACGGCCGGGCGGCTCGCGCTCCGGGAGGCGCTGCGCGCCGGTGCGATGGTGCTGCTGGAACCGGTGGCCGAGGTCACGGCCACGGTGCCGGAGGAGGCCGTGGGCGCGGTGCTCGGCGATCTGGCGGCTCGGCGCGGCCGGGTCTCGGGCACGGTCGCGCGGGCGGGCACGGCGGTCGTCACGGCGACCGTGCCGCTGGCCGAGTTGTTCGGCTACGCGACCAGGCTGCGCAGCCGGACCCAGGGCCGGGGTACCTTCACCTCCCGGCCCGCGGGCTACGCCCCGGCGCCCGACGCGGCGACCGCCGGGACACCGCCCCGGTAGACCGGCGACGGCCCCGCCCCAGGCATGGGCGGGGCCGTCCCGCCCCGGGCCCGCGCCCCACCCGGCGCGCGGGCCCGGCCGGGCCCGTGACATCGGCTCCTCACACCGTTGCGGGCGATCGCTCGTCCCCCGCCGCCAGCCGGCCGTCCTCCCGGGCGATCCAGTACCGCCGCAGCACATCGAGCACCACGGACACCTCGCACGCGGTGATGCCGGGGAGGTTGGCCAGGTCGCTGGTGAGCAGCCTGGCCAGGCCCTCCTCGTCCTGGAACACCCCGTGGTGGATCACCGCGGAGGTGCCCGCGACCATCGACACATAGCGCGCCGACGGGTGCCGGGCCAGCGTGTCGGCCACCTCCTGGATGGCGCCGGGCGCGGCGTGTACGGCGACGACGACCTCCAGCGCATGGCCCAGGAACACCGGTTCGATCTCGACGCGCGGCCGCACCAGGCCACGCCGGAGCAGCGACTGGATCAGCCGGTAGGCGGTCGACTGGCTGACGCCCACCGCGCGGGCCACCTCGGCCGCACTGGCCCGCCCGTCGCGGCGGAGCAGCTCCACGGCGCGCAACTCGTCGGCGCTGAACTCCGCCGCGCCCACGGGCTCGTCACGTGGATCGGCCAGTGCCCGCAGGGCGCTCAGCTGGTCCGTATCGAGTCGGCGCAGCCGCCAGGAGTCGGACTTGGTCGCGGCCCGCAGCACCAGTTCGCTGTGCGCGGACCGCACTCCCGGCACCGAGGGGATGGTCGCCATCAGCAGCTCCCGGGCCCGGCTCCGCCGGGCCGCGTGGAGCGAGCAGTAGACGTCGGAGCGTCCCGTGGTGGTGGCCACGAATGGGACTTCGGGCAGCTCGGAGAGGTGGCGGGCGACCTCCCGGGCCTGCCCCGGGGCGGTGGCCACCCAGACGTGCAGGGGGTGGCCCTCGGCCAGCACCGGCCACTCCACCTGCCCGATCACCCGCAGCAGGCGCTCGTCCTCCAGCCGGGCCAGCCGGCGCCCGACGGTGCTGGCCGAGGCGCCGAGCACCTCGGCCAGCGCGCTCAGCGGCGCCCGCGGCGCCACCTGCAAGGCGGCCACCAGGTCGAGGTCGGCGTCGTCCAGCCGTGGAGTCTCCCGCATGGAGTGCATTGTACTGCTGCTCGAATGTATCGCGTCATTGATGCGTCGAGTGTGAATGATTCATGCGTAACAAGCCTTTTACTTGCCTCATTCCGTCATCGCCTCTCTAATGGACGATCACGCAGCGCCCCTGATGTAAGGAAGTGCCGACGGTGAGCCCCAACGACGCCACGACCACACCCGAGCACGGCCCACGCCGGCCGCCCCCGCAACCCACCGACGACACCTCAGCGGCGCTGTCCCGGCTGCTCCGGCTGCTCGGGGCGGTCGAGCGGGCGGGCAACAAACTGCCCCACCCGTTCTGGCTGTTCGGGATCCTCAGCGCCCTGCTCGCCCTCGTCAGCTGGGGGCTGGCCGCCGCGGACGTATCGGCGCCCGACCCGGCCGGCGGCAAGGACGTGGTGGTGCGCAGCCTGCTGTCGGTCGACGGCGTGCGATCGATGATCACCGACGCGGTGACCAACTACGCCACCTTCCCGCCCCTGGGCACGATCCTCGTCGTCATGCTGGGCGTGGCGGTCGCCGACCGGTCGGGGCTGCTCACCGCGATGCTGCGGGCCGGGGTCGGCAAGGTCCCGGCCCGGTGGATGACCTTCGCGGTGGCCTTCACCGCCATGGTCTCCCACATCGCCTCCGACGCCGCCTACGTCGTGCTGGTGCCGCTGGGCGGGCTGGCCTTCCGGGCCGTTGGGCGGAGCCCGGTCCTGGGGATCGTGGTGGCGTACGTCGGGGTGTCCGCCGGCTATGACGCGAGCCCGCTGATCACCCCGATGGACGCCGTGCTCTCCGGGCTGACCACGGCCGCCGCGCACACCGTGGACGCCGGCTACACCGTCACCCCGCTGTCCAACTACTTCTTCTCCCTGGGCTCCTCGGTGGTGCTCGCCGCCGTCATCACCTTCGTCACCGAGAAGGTGCTGACCAAGCGGGTGGCGGCGCTGCCGCCCGAGGCGGAGGAGGCCCAGGACGACCGCGATCCCGGCGGGCTTGGCGAGCTGGAGCTGCGCCCCGAGGAGCGCCGCGGGCTGCGCCGCGCGGGTATCACCCTGCTGGTCTTCCTCGGGGTGATCGTGGTGGCCATGATCCCGTCGGGCTCCCCGCTGCGGGGCGAGGGCGGATCCATCGTCGAGTCGCCCGTACTGTCCGGCATCGCGGTGGTGCTGGGGGTGCTGTTCGCCCTGCTCGGCGCGGTGTACGGGCGCGCGGTCGGCACGGTGCGAAACGGCCGGGACATCCCGGACTTCATGGCGCAGGGCATGCGTGAGATGGCCCCGATCCTGGTGCTGTTCTTCGCCATCTCCCAGTTCCTCGCCTACTTCAAGTGGACCGGCGTCGGCCAGGTGCTCGCCGTGCGCGGCGCCGATCTGCTCAAGGACCTGGGGGTGACCGGCCCCGTGGCCTTCCTGGGCATCCTGGTCGTCTGCACGGTCATCAACCTCGTCATGACCAGCGGATCCGCCATGTGGGCGCTGGTCGCCCCGGTGTTCGTGCCCATGCTGATGCTGCTGGACGTGCCGCCGGAGGCGACCCAGGCCCTCTACCGCATCGCCGACTCCTGCACCAATGCGATCACCCCGATGAGCGCGTACTTCATCATGGCCCTCGGCTTCCTCCAGCGGTACCGGCGCTCCGCGGGCATCGGCACCCTCGCCTCCCTCACCCTGCCGCTGTCCGTGGCCATGCTGGTGGCCTGGACGTTGTTCTTCTACGCCTGGTGGGCGCTGGGCATCCCGCTCGGCCCCGGAGCCCCGGTCCGCTGAACCCCGACCGCGCTTTCCCGCACCCCCGTACCCCCACTCCCCGGAAGGAATCCCCCTCCATGGCGCTCTCCGACCTCACCGAACTCGCCCAGCGGGTACTGCCCGAGATGACCGACGATCTGCGGACGGTGGTGGAGCTGGAGACACCGAGCGACGACAAGGCTCTGCTGGACGCCGGGCTCGCCGCGATCCGCTCCTGGCTGATCGAGCGGCTCGGCGAGCCCGACGAGGCGGAGCGCCACGACGGCGGCGAACACGGCGACGTACTGGCCGTCACCTACCGCGGCACGGCGCCCGGCACCGTACTGCTGCTCTGCCACTACGACACGGTGTGGCCGGCCGGAACGCTGGCCGAGTGGCCGTTCGAGGTGACGGACGGCCGGGCCACCGGGCCCGGAGTCTTCGACATGAAGACCGGGCTCGTCCAGGCCGTGTGGGCGCTGCGGCTGCTGCGCGAGCTGGAGCTGCCCCACCCCTCCGTGCGCCTGCTGCTCAACGGCGACGAGGAGATCGGCAGCCCGGCCTCCCGCCCGCACATCGAGCGGCTGAGCGAGGACGTGCTGGCCACGTTCGTCTTCGAGGCCGCGCAGGGCGGGGCGCTCAAGACCGTACGCAAGGGCGTCGGGCTCTTCGAGGTGACCGCGCACGGCGTCGAGTCACACGCGGGCCTCGATCCGTACGCCGGGGCGAGCGCGATCCACGCCCTGGCCGAGGTCGTCCCGGCGATCGTGGCGCTCGGCTCGCGTGCCCACGGGACCAGCGTGAACGTGGGGGTGATCAGCGGCGGCACGGGACGTAACGTGGTCGCCGCGCAGGCGCGGTGCGGGATCGACGTCCGGATCGCCGAGCCGGCGGAGATGGCCCGGATCGACGCCGCGCTGAGCGACCTCGCGCCCTCGGACCCGCGGGTGCGGCTGACCGTCGGCGGCGGGTGGAACCGGCCGCCTATGGTTGCCCACGCCGCGTCGGTGGCACTGTTCGAGCGGGCCCGCGCCGTCGCGGCCGAACAGGGCTGGGATCTGCGCGGGACCGCGGTCGGCGGGGCGAGCGACGGCAACTTCGTCTCCGCCCTGGGCCGACCGGTGCTCGACGGACTGGGGGCCGTGGGCTCCGGCGCCCACGCACGGCACGAGCACACCCTGCTCGACCACCTCCCCGTCCGCACCGCGCTCACGGTCGGACTGCTGCACGCCCTGGCGGCGGACGGGGGGTGAGACGAGGCCCGGCGTCAGGTCCGGCAGGTGACCTTCATCTGGGCGGCGGCGTGATGGGCCAGGTTCCAGCCGGCCGACCAGTCGTCACCGCGGTCGAGCAGCTTGATGCCGATCTTGCCCTGCTTCACCGCGAAGCTGCCCGCGTTCACCCACTGGCCGCGGTGGCCGGCCTGGTTGACGGTGAAGGCGTCGTACTTCGTGGTCCGGTCGAAGGGGTCGGTGAGGACGTGGTACGTGGTGGGGTGGCCGGCGACATCGCGGTCGTTGGGGCCCTTGGGGACGTACACCGACAGCTGGCAGCTCTTGGCCGAGGTGCCCGGCTCCCACCACCACATCACACGGCTGTTGGCGTCCTTGGCCGGGTCGCCGGACATCGGCACGGAGGCGAACACGCCGTTGCAGCCGTGGCCCACATAGCCGCCACCGCCGAGGGAGTACCAGCCGCCGTCGCCATCGGTGAAGCGGTTCTGCTCGTAGTAGCCGCCCCGCGGCGGGGTCGGGCAGCTCGGCCCGGCGTAGTCGGTGTAGATCACCTTGCTGCCGGCCGACTTGGGCGCCCCGCCCCCGCCGCCGCTCGTGGCCGGGGCGTCGGCGCCACCGCCCCCGGACCCGCCGGAACCGTCGCCCCCAGACGAGGGCGGCGCCCCCGCGTCGCCGCCACCACCACCACCGCCACTACTGCCGCTTCCGCCGCCGCTGCCAGTGCCAGTGCCACTGCCACCGCCGGAGCCACCGCCGGAGGCGGCCCCGCCCGGGGCGCCCTTGCCCACGGTGGAGGGTGCCGAGCCGCCGTCCTCGGCCGCGCCGCCCGGCTTCGGGGAGGAGGAGGTGCCCTTGGCCCGGTCCTCGGCGGTGTGCCGCGCGGCCACGGTCTCGGCGGTGTGCTCATCCTCTTCGAAGTTCAACTGGGACACGCCCGTGGAGACCAGCACCACGGCGCCGACCGCGAGACCGGCGGTCACCGGCAACCCGACCACCGTGGTCCACACCCGGCGGCCCGGCGCCAGACCGCGCAGCGGCACCCGGCTCCGCCGCGCGAAGGTGTCCGCGAACCCGCGCTGCGCCGTCCGATCCCTGCCCTGCGTCTTGCCCTGTTCCTCGCGGCTCGGCTCGGACACCGCGGCCTCCTTCTGAGAGCTGTTGTCCGTCGATCGGGGTGCTGCGGTCACCGCGGTGGCTCCGGCAGCTCGGGCACATCGAGTTCGGAGAGCGTCATCAGCTCGCTCTCCGAGGGCGTTTCGATCTCTGACACCCGATACGCCTGACGCTCCGTCATGACCTGGAACACCTGCCGGGCGGAGCGGCCGTTGCCGAACCGGCCGTCCCTGGGCAGGAGTTCGAAGTAGCCGGTGAGGGAGGCGCGGGCGGCGTCGGTCAGATCGTACTGGTGCGAGGCGGCGTGCCGCTCCACGATGCGCAGCAGTTCCTCGGTGTCGTAGTCCTCGAACATCAGCGTGCGGTTGAACCGGGAGGAGAGGCCGGGGTTGGAGTCGATGAAGCGCTCCATCTCGTTCGGATAGCCCGCCACGATGACCACCACCGAGTCCCGGTGGTCCTCCATCAGCTTGACCAGGGTGGCGATGGCCTCCTGCGCGAAGTCGTTGCCTCCCCCGCCCTGGGCCGGGGCCAGGGAGTACGCCTCGTCGATGAACAGCACCCCGCCCATGGCCTCCTGGAACACCCGCTGGGTCTTGGGTCCGGTATGGCCGACGTACTCGCCCACCAGGGAGGAGCGGTCGGCCTCCACCAGATGGCCGCGCTCCAGCAGCCCCACGGCGGCCAGGATCCGGCCGTACAGCCGGGCGACGGTGGTCTTGCCGGTGCCCGGGTTGCCCGCGAACACCAGATGGCGGCTCAGCGGCGGGGCCGCGAGCCCGGCGCTTTCCCGGCGCTGGACCGTACGCATCAGCTTGACCAGCGACGCGACGTCCTGCTTGACCCTGGCCAGACCGACCAACCGGTCGAGTTCACCGAGCAGTTCCTCCAGGGTCTCCTCGGACGCGGGAGACGCCTCCGGCGCGGAGGTCCCGTCGGCCGCGGAGGACTGACCGGCCCCGGGTGTCGCCGGCTTCGGCTTTGGTGTGTTTTCGGCGGTCTCCGGCGCGGGCCACCGTGCGGACTTCACCCGGATCGAGACGCAGTCCACCACCTCCGGCCGGGCCTCGGGGCCGGCGCTCAGATCCTCGGCGGCGTCCCGGACCCGGATCCGGCGCAGCGCGGGCGCGGCCCGGTCGGCCAGGTGCACCGCCGGAAAGCCGGGCCGGACGATATCCAGGTCCTCGAAGACCCCGGCGCCGCCCGCGTCCAGGATCAGACCGTTCTTGCCGGGCCCGACGATCCGTACGCCGGTCACCCGCGGCGCGGCCTCGCCCGCCACGACCAGTCCGGAGCCGGTCGCCTCGCGGATCTCGGTGTCGGTGACCCGCGCGGTGGCGCCCGTGGTGAACACCAGGCCCGCGGTGCCCGGCCGCAGGATCCGGCCGCCGGACACCTCGGCGTCGCCGGGGCCCAGGGTGATTCCGGCCCGTTCGGCGTCGGTCACCTCGCAGTCGGTGAGCCGCAGCGGGCCGCCCGCCCCGGCCGTGACGCCGCTCAGACAGCGGAACACGGCGAGCCCGGACGCCTCGGCGCGAGCGGCGCCCGTCAAATCCAGGCCCGACATGCCGCAGTCGGTGAGACGGGCGTCGATCAGGGTGACGGTGGCCTCGTCGACGGCGTGCACCCCGTGTTCGGGGGTGGAGCCCGCCCGCACCCGGGTGAGCGAGGCCGTTGTCCGCTCGCCGAGGTGGACCGCGCTGTAGCGGCAGCCGGTCAGCTCGCCGTCGGTGAGGTCGACGGCCGCGGTGCCGGTGGCCAGCAGCCCGTTGGCGGCCGAGTCCCGTACGGTCAGCTCGCGCGCGGTCAGCCGGGCGGAGCCCTGCGCGACCAGCGCCGTGGCCCCGGTGCGTACGACCGTGACGGCGGCCAGCCGCACCCGGGCGCCGTCGCCCGCCGCCACGCCGGAGCCCGCGCAGTCGCGCAGCACGGATGCGGTGACCTGAAGCTGCGCGGGGCCGGTGACGCCGATCGCGTCGGCCGCCGGGCCGGTCAGCTCGCAGCCGCGCAGTACGACGCCGCCGGTGGCGTCGTCGACGTCATCGGTGTCCGTGGCGGCGGCATCAGGGGCCTTGGGCAGCGGTGAGCTGCCCAGCGCGCGGACCGCCTCACCTCCGGTGTCCCGGATCCGGCAGTCCGTCAGCAGGGCGGCGGCCCGGTCCTCGCTGAGCAGCCCGCTGCGGCCCGGACGGTCGACCAGACAGCCGCGCAGCACCGCCCGGGCGTCCTCGCGCACCCGTACGCCCGAGCCGGCCGCGGCCCGTATCTCGGTGCCCACCAGCTTCACGCGGGTGGCGCCGCCGACCACCAGTCCCGTGCCGTCGACGTCCGCCAGCAGACAGCCGGTGAGCCGCACGGCGCCGGTGGTGCGCAGCAGCACCCCGGCCAGCGCGGCACCGGCCAGCACGGCGCCGGCCATGCGCAGCGCCGCGTCGCCGCGCACCTCCAGCCGCCCGTGCCGCACCCCGCCGCCCGTCCAGTCGGTGGCGCCGCCCGCCAGCAGGGCGGCGGGCTGGTCCGCGGCGGCGCCGCGCACGGTCACCCCGCGCAGCGTCAACCGGGCGCCGGGCAGCACCTCCAGGGCGGGCCGGCCGGGGGCGGGCGCAACGAGCGTCACGGCGGCGCCCGGGCGCGGGCCGTCGGCCACGGGCGTGTCGTCGCCGTCCGGGTCCGCCGCGGCGAGCGTCACGTGTCCGGCGACGCGCAAGGTCTCCTCGTAACGGCCGGGGGCGATACGGATCTCGTCGCCGTCCGCCGCGTCCCGCAGCGCCGCGGCGAGCGTCCGGTAGGGCCGGTGCCCGTGCTCCGAGACCAGGCGCACCGGGGCGTCGAGGCCGAGGGACGTCATGCGCTACCTCCGAACGGGCCGGGCGGCCGGGGTGCGCCGCCGCCCTGGTGCTTGAGCCGGTCCAGGTTCCTCTGGGCCTCCTGCGCCCTGGCATGGGCCTGTGCCTCGTCGGCGATGGCGGATTCGAGCTCGCTCAGACCGGAACTGCCCCCGGCCGCCGGGCCGCCGCGCGCCCTGACCACCTCCAGCCACTCGGACGCTCTCCCGAGAAGCGTGGTGGCGTCTACGACGGCCTGCTCCGCGGCGGCCAGTACGGCCGGGTCCACGGGCGGCGGGAGCTGCGGGAGTCGCGGAGCGGGCGGGGCGGGCTGCGCGGAAGCTCGGGAGGCCCGCGCCTTGCCCTTGCCTTTCTCCTTCCCCTTGCCCGTGGGTGCGGCGTCGGTGGAGCCGTCCTGGGCGGTGCGGGGGCGCTTGCTCGGCCCGGGTGCGTCGACGGACCCCGGGGCCTCCGGGCCGCGCGGGCGTTTGCCCTTCGAGGTGGGCGCGTTCCCGCCGTCCTGCCCGCCCCCGGGGCCGCGCCTGCCGCCCCCGCGCTTCGGGGGTGGCTGGTCGGGGACGTGCACCGACCATCCGCTGCCGTCGTAGCTGGAGTTCCAGGTGAGCTCGAGCGTCGGTCGGCGGTTTCTGGCCGTGACCCCGATGGCCTGGACCGTGAAAGTGGTTCCGTCCCCGCCGGTGACCCGGATGTCCCTGCCGAGCGCCGTCGCGTACTGGGTGAGCAGGGCGTCCCGGGCCGGGTCGTGGGGAAGGGCGCCGTCCGTGCCGCGGAACGTCTGGAAGTTGGTCTTCGATGGGTGCAGCCTGCCGTCCACCAGCCGTGGGAAGAATTTCTCGACGTCGACGCCGGCGGCGTTGATCTGCTCCACCATCCGGCCGAGCTCGTTGGCGCGGCCCTGGCGCACGTCTTTGAAGACGTTCTCGACCAGGTTGGTCATCATCCGGAGCGGGTGCAACGAGGAGTCCCCGGAGGCAATGGCCGCCTGCTCAAGGGCGTGGAAGAAGGTGCCGGGGGCCGTGGGGAGCTGTCCGCGCGCCAGGTGTTCACGGTGGAAGTAGGACAGGTGGCGGGCGAGATAGCCCTCGTCGTGGCTCAGCGCGAGGGACTGCGCGGCGAGCCGCATCTGCTCGGGGTCGATGCCCGCGAACAGCCGCGGGCCGCCGCCGGGCACCCGGGCGGACACCGCGAGACCCACCCGGTTCTTGCCCACTGTGCCCAGGCTGTCGTCCAGCGCCGCCGACAGGTCGGCGGCGAGCCGTGAGCTCGGCAGTTCGCCGGGCGGGTGGTGGACCGGCCACAGGGGGTCGTTCCACTTGCCTTCCCTGATGGTCTGTTTGAAGGAGTCGCGCAGCGGCTTCAGCTCGATGCCCTCGCGGGCGGCCTGGCTGTTCTGGCCCGCGCCGAGCGCGTCGCGGCTGAACAGCCGGTCGAGAGGGTTCTTGAGACCTGCGTGGTCCTGCGGCAGTTTGCCGTCCTTGTACCAGGTCGTCATCAGCCGGGACAGGTCGGTCTCGGTGGACGCCTCCTGGAACTTGGTCAGATACGACACGCCCCGGTGCGGGAGGGTGTTGTTCTTGGCGTGCACCTCGCGCAGGGTGCGCAACTCGTCAAGCGTCCTCGCCCCGTTGGCCGGCGAGGGGGTGTGCAGCGACTGGTCCAGCTCCCAGGCGTTCAGCCGGTTGAGCCGTTCGCTCAGCTCGCCGAACTCGGCACCGCCGAGACCGAACCTCACCCGGATCAGGTCGTCGGTGAGCAGGGTCGCGGCAGCGTCCACGAAGAGGTTGGGTTCGGGGGCGTACGGCAGCTGCGGGTGGAGGCCGGTGAGCCGGTCGCGGATCCGCATGTCCTGTTCGATCCGCCGGACGAATTCCAGCCGCATGTCCTCCAGCGGCGGCCTGGGGTTCTTCCGCTCCTTCAGCGTCAAGCCCTCGAGCCTGGCCTGGGTCTCGTCGACCAGCCGGTCGGCGCTGCCGACGGGCGGTGGCTCGGGCGCCCGGTAGCCGCCCGCCATCATCAGCGGCCGCACCGGGGTGCCCACCTCGTATCCGTCCTCCATGACCTTCAGCGCGCCCTCCCAGTACTGGAAGACGTGCTCGCCGCCGGGGACCAGATGGGGGTAGTTGTCGAAGTCCATGATCGAGTGATACGGGTGCAGATTGTCGGCCATCATCGAGCGCACCATGTGGCGGGTGGCCTGGCTGTCGAGCGTGAGGTTGCGCGCGGTGCCGTAGGTGAAGTGGCCGGCCGGGTACGGGCCGAGCGGGGTGGCCACCAGGGCCAGCGGATGCCGGAAGGTGGTCCGGCCGAGGGCGTTCGCGATGGCCTGGCGGATCGCGGGCAGCTGGGCGTGGGAGCCGTTGACCCCGATCACCACGCCGATCCGGCCGTCGAAGCCGTCGAGTTGGTGGATGAGGGCGTTCAGGAAGCCCTGAAGGCCGTCACCGAGCTGGTCGAACCGGACGATCGCGGCGACCACGAAGCCGAGCTCGCGCGGCTGGGTCTCGATGGCGCGGACCCAGCTCATGTAATCCGCGCCCGTCACGCCCGCGTGGCCGCCGTTCGTCAGCCGCAGGAAGGCGTCGTTCACCATGGTGTGCGGCGAGGCCCCGCCCGGGGCGGTGCCGGGCGGGGGCCAGATGTGGGAGCCGCCGGTCGGGGCGGTGACGGCCTGGCCGGCCGGGGGCGGGTCCACGTCCATCACGCTCGGCTCGGGGGTCTGGTCCGGCGCGGTGCCGTGTGGCGTGCCTGTGTCCGTGGTGTCGGTGATGTCGTCCATGACATCGTCCATGGCGTCGTCAGCGTCGTGCACGGTCTGGGTCTCCGGGGACGGCGGCGGCGTGTCGCCCATGGAGATGTCGGACGGGGAGGGCGAGTGCCGGGAGCCGCCCGGCAGTCCGCCCCGCTCGCGGAACATCTGGGCGGTGATGGCCCGCATCTGCCGGTGCGTGCTGTGCGCGTCGATGCCCAGCCCGTCCAGCCGGGACTCGGCCGCGTCGACACGCGCGCGGACCGCGCCCAGTTCGTCCAGCGCGCCGAGCTGGGCGGCGGACGGCCCGCGTGAGCCGCCCTGCCCCGGCGGGGGCGTGACCAGCTCCACCTGCCGCTCGGCGGTGGCCAGATCGGACAGGGCGCGCTCGTACGACGCCCACGCGTTGAGCCGCGCGGCGGCCTCGGAGCCGCTGGTGCCGCCCATGATGAGCTGGTGGCCCTCGCGGATGCGCTGGTTGATCGCCGCCATGGGGGACAGCCCTCCCAACCGGCCCTTGCCCGGGGACGGCGGGGCGTACGGCGGCGGCATATCGGCCGCCGCCGCCTCCCGGTACGGCGGGGGCGGCTGCACCACCGTCTCACCCGTCTTGGGGAGCCCGGTGTGCGGCGCGGTCTCGGGCGGGCGGCCGGGGTGCGCGACGAGGTCGAGCGCGTCCCCCGCCGCCTTGGCGCCCCCACTCCCGGCGGCGTCGAGCGGGCCCCGCGCGGACACTCCGCCCGCCGGCGGCGCCGATCGCACGCTGAGGCCGCCCGCCGCGGACACCGACGCCCCTGGTGGCGGTGGCGCGGCGCGCTCGCCGCGCAGCAGATCCATGGCCAGGTCATGTGCGGCGGCGGCGGACAGCGGCTCCGGGGCGCGGACGCCGCCACCAGGCGGCACGGAGGCGGCCCCGGCATCCGCACCGGTGGGCCCGCCGCGCCCAAGGGCGCCCGGCGGTGGGCCCGCCGCGCCCGCGGACGCGGGCGTGCCCGGCGCCGCGTGGCCGCCCGGGTCGGCATGGGCCGCCGGAGCCGGGCCATGCGCTCCGGCACCCGGCGCGGGGCTGCCGACGACACCCGCGGTCGGGGGCTCGGCCGAAGCGCGGGCGACACCGCCCTGCGGCGCCGCGGCCACTGCCGTACCAGGGGGCGCCGAGCCCGCTCCTACGTAAGCCGGGCCACCCGGCGCCGCGCCTGGGCCGTGCGCCCCCGCGCCCACCGGCGCGGCGTGCCCGCCCGCGACCGCCGGGGCACCCGGCGCGTGGCCGCCGACAACGCCCGGCGGCGGTGCGGCCACGACACCCGCAGGTGGGGAAACAGCCGCCGCGCCGGCGGGCACCGGGGCGGTGCCGGCGACCGTGTGGGCGTCGACGGTGCGGGGGGCCGCGTCGCCGATGCGCAGGGTGATGCCGTCGCCGCGGATGGCGGTGACGGCGACATCCCCGTGGGCGAGGGCGTTCAGCTCGGGAAAGGTCAGATCGTTCAGCGCCTCGGCGTGTCCCACCGCGCCGCGGGCCATGGTGACCCCGTCGGACACCCCGCCGGCCGAGGCGACGCCGGGGACGGACCCCTGCTCGGTGTGGGACACCGGGGACGGGGTGTGCGCGTCGCGCAGCAGGTCGATGGCGGTGTTGCCGGGCAGCAGAAGGTTGTTGTCCAGCCGCACCTGGCCGGCGGCGAAGTCCATCTGATGAAGCGTCTGGAGGGCCTGGCCGCCGGGGGTCGCGTGGGAGGCCGGGACGACCAGGCCGCCCGGGCTGGTGGTCATCCCGTGCGGCAGCGGCGCGGCGGGCAGGCTGTGGGACGCGCCGCCGAGCCCCTGTGGCGTCAGGGCGCCCAGGTTGACGGTGGGCAGTTCGGTCAGTGGGGTCAGCGGTACGGCTCCCAGGGTGCCCGTACCGAGGCCGCCGAGGTGGAGGCCGCCCCCCGGCAGAAACGCGCCGGGGGGCCGGATGAGACCGGTGGGCACCAGGGCGCCAGGGCCGGTCTGCACCGGGGGAATGCCGCGCAGGGCCGCGTCCGTACGTCCCGCGTTGGCCAGCAGGGCGTGCAACTCGGGCTGGGCGATGCCGAGGACGCGCTCGCCGAAGGCGAGCCGGGCGGCGCCACCGATGCCGAGGACGCTCAGTTCGGCGAAGTTCAGCGGGAGGAGCGTGGCGGCGCCGAGCCGTCCGAGCCGCTGCAGGTTCGCCAGCGAATAGGCGCCGGCCTTGGCCCAGCCGCCGGTCGCGGAGGCGGTGACGCGCGCCCAGTCGCTGCCGATCGCTCCGATCGCGCTGTTCCAGCCGCCGCGCAGGGCGTTGCCGAAGCCCTTGCCCAGCCCGATGACGTCGATTTTGACCAGCGGGGCGAGATGGGCACCGATCACCATCGGGGCCACGACGATCTTGGGCAGGCCGGTGAGCGAGGAGAAGTGGCTGATCTGGCCGAAAAGGCCGCGGCCCGCGCCGGTCACCCCGCTGATGGCGCCTTTGAGGCCGTTGCCGAGGCCCTTGATGATGGCGCCGACGTTGATGGCCTTGGTGGTGGGGAAGAGCACACCGAGGAAGGCCAGGCCGAGTTCGAGCCCGCTGGCCTTGCCCTGGCTGAAGTCCACGATGGTCTTGATGAGCAGGACGGCGTTCATGCCCCAGGCCAGGATGCCGAGGATGCCGCCGGTGAAGACCGCGATCACCGAGATGATGATCGTCAGCCACTGGAACGCCTCCCAGAACAGGTCGCAGTCGCTGACCGGCTGCACCATCATCGCGCCCGCGTCGTGGAGCTGGCGGCGCAGCTCGCCCGCGGCGGTGGAGACGTCGGAGCGGGCGTCCTCGGCGCGCTGGGTGAGCTGCTGCCGCTGCGGGTCGTCCTCGGCCAGCCCCTGGGCGGCGGAGAGCGCCTGGTCCGCCTCGCCCTGAGCGGTCTCGACGGCGGTCGCGTAGGCGCGGATGGCGGTTTCGGCCTTGCGGAAGGACTCCTCGACATGCCCGACGAAGTTGTACAGATGGCTGTCCACCATCTCGCGCAGTCGGTCGGCGGTGACGCCGATGAACCGCTGTCCGTCGCCGGCGGTGTTCTGGAGTTCGCGCAGCCCGTTGTTGATGACCCCGGCGGAGGTCGCCAGGTCGCGCATGGTGTCGGCGATGGTGTTCAGCATGGCGGGGTCGCCCGGGACCGGGTCACCGCCGAGACCGAGCGCGCTCCAGTCGCCGGGACGGGTCGGCACGCTGCTCCTCCCCCCTGACGGTCAGCTGCGGTACCGGCGCCTCATCGGTGGACGCCTACACTTGCGTAACGCGCCGACGGGCGAAAGTGGTTCATCGGAATGAACGGTACGTCAGACGGCGTAAATTCCTGAACACGACCACACTTTCGGGCCGTTGGTCAGGGTGGAGCAGTGAGCCCGTAGCGAGCCAACCCAGGGGGGACCGTGCCGGACATCGTTGTCGATTACGAGCTGCTCAACCAGGTGGCGCTGAAGGCCAGCAGCCTCAAGGAGCAGGTCAAGCAGGCCCGGGAGAGCAAGCAGAACTACACCACCGAGCAGGTGGGGGCGGGTGGCGTCTCCTACGCCATCCAGGCGTACTACGAGGTCTGGAAGGGCTCGTTCAAGCGCTCCGAGGAGAAGCTGGAGAAGCTTCACAACCTGTACGAGGGCGTCGCGCGGGGCTGGGCGGACTGGGACTTCCGGCTGGCCGGGGAGGCCAGCAAGCAGGAGGCGTCGCTGGCCGCGGATCTCTACCGCACGCAGAAGGAGATCTGGGACGACTGGCAGGAAGCGGTCGCCAAGGGGTACGTCGATCCGAACGACCCGCACGCACCGAAGCCCCCGGGCGAGCGCGAGAGCCAGTGGACGACCACCGACGGCCATGGCAACACCACCACCACGACCTACGAGTACGGCCCGGACGGCAAGCCCACCAAGATCACCACGACGATCACCACCAGCAGCGGGCTCACCTCCACCGACACCACCAACTACCACCCCGACGGTACCTACGACTCGACCGCCACCGACGTCTACGGCAACGTCACCGCCACGACGGGCACCTCGCAGACGACCGAATCGGGGGACCACCGCAACACCACGGACACCTTCAGCAGCACCACCAAGACCCCGGACGGCAAGCAGTCCACCACCACCGGTACCACCACCTCGGACTACAACACCTCCACCGGTCACCGGGACTCCACCACGACCTACACCACCACAGGGCCCGGCGACGACGGCAACGAACAGACCGTGCACGGCACGACGACGTCCTCGGTCGATGTGAACGGCCACGAAGTGATCGAGACGATCGAGGTCCACGAGGACGGCAGCGGCACCCGGACGGTGGAGACGGACGGCCGCAAGGAGGAGTGGACCAGCGACCACGCGGACCAGAACACCGGCTGGGCCCCGAAAGAAGACGACTAGACAAGGCAGGAACCACACCATGCCCGCAGGCAACATCAACCTCGACTACGCCGAGATCATGCGCGTGTCCGGAATCATGAACCAGGCCGTCAACGACATCAACCCGCATCTGCTGTCCACCAAGACCTCGGTGGAGGGGCTCTTGGACAACGGCCTGTTCATGCAGCAGAGCAGCCCGGCGATGAAGGCCGCCTACGAGAAGCTCACGGCCTCCCTGCAACAGGCGGTGGAGAGCATCAACAGCTTCGCCACCCAGTTCACCAAGATCAAGGAGTCCGTCGAGCAGATGGACAAGGACATCGCCGCCAGCACCAACAACGGGTAACGGGCTCCCGGCTCTGAGGGGCCAGGTTTTCAGCCTCAATGGTTGGGGGCCGCCGTTACCAGCACCAGCCAACAATGCATTGTGGGAGGTGACCGAAGTTGGCTACGTTCCGTGTAGGCGAGAAGACCCACCAAGCTGTGCTTCACCAGCGGCTTGCTCTGGAACTCGACCCAGCAGACAACCCCGGGGACAGGGACGAAACGGGGGCCGAGCGCCGTGAGGCAACCGGCGCGGAACATGTGCGAGGTGAGATCCCCGCCGCTCCACCTGGTGGCGGGGGCGTCACCCCCAACCAACCGGTTGGGGAGGAGCCGCGTGAGCGGCACCCCTTTGTGTTCGTGCTCGACAAGCACGGCCAGCCGTTACAGCCCTGCACACCCGCCAGGGCCCGCAAGCTCCTCAAGAAGGGACGCGCCGTTGTCCACCGGCACACCCCGTTCACCATCCGTCTCAAGGACCGCACCCTCGCCGAATCCGAGGTCGACGGGGTAGAACTGGGTATCGACCCCGGCAGCAAACACACCGGTATCGCCACCTTCACCGCCCAAGCGGGAGAACGCAGGGGACGGTACGCAGTCCAGCTCAACCATCGGGGCACGGTCATCCGGAAGAGGATAGGGCAGCGTGCCGCCTACCGGCGCCGTCGTCGCACCTCGAATCTGCGCTACCGCGCCCCGCGCTTCAACAACCGCACCAGACCCAGAGGCTGGCTCGCCCCGTCCCTCCAGCACCGCGTCGCCACCACCGTCTCATGGGTGAGGCGCCTCTCGCGCTGGGCACCGGTCCGCGCTGTGCATGTGGAACGGGTCGCGTTCGACACCCACGCCATCAGCACGGGCAGACCACTGGAAGGAGCCGAGTACCAGCACGGCACCCTCCACGGCACTGAGATCCGCGAATACCTCCTGGCCAAGTTCGGCCGGACCTGCGCCTACTACGGCATCACCGGAGTACCGCTCAACATCGACCATGTCCACCCCCGCAGCCGGGGCGGCAGCGACCGCATCTCCAACCTGGTGACCGCCTGCATCCCCTGCAACGAAACCAAATCGAACCGCCCCGTCGAGGAATTCGTACGCGACAAGACCAAGCTCGCCAAAATCTTGGGCCAGGCCAAAGCCCCGCTGCGGGATGCGGCAGCCGTACAGTCCACCCGCTGGGCACTGTGGCGCGCCCTCGACCAGATGCTGCCCACCCACGTCGCCTCCGGCGGTCGCACGAAATGGAACCGCACCCGCTGCCGACTCCCGAAATCCCACACCCTCGACGCCCTCAACGTCGGCAAACTCGAGACGGTCACCGAAACCATCACCACCGTCCTGGTCGCCGGCTGCTCTGGGCGCGGTCAGCACCAGCGCACAGCCCCGACCGCCACGGCTTCCCCCGCCGCACCAGCCCCCGCGTCAAAACCGTCCACGGCTACGCCACCGGTGACCTCGTGACCGCTTCCGTGCCACAGGGCAAGTACGCCGGCACCCACACCGGCCGCGTCATGGTCCGCACCACCGGCAAATTCGACATCCGCACCCCCCATGGCCTCGCCGCAGGAATCCGACACACCAACATCCGCCTCCTCCAACGAGGCGACGGCTACACCTACACCCACCAACCAGAACCCACCCGCGCATAAGCGCACGCCAGAGCAATCCAAAGAGGCGATTCCTCCCCTACGTGAAGGCATGGGGTCCCTCGCAAGATCACGCTGACCCGGCCCCCACCGAGCTCCCGCTTCACTGGCGAGCGGGGGCCCGGGTCGGTCAGGCCCGGTCAGTTCGTGCCGTCCGACCGCAGCACCGTCTCGGGGACGAGCACCGACACCAGCGCCCCGGTGACCGGGTCGACACTCAGCCCGCGCCCCGGGACCGGCCGCCCGCGCAGCAGGTCGTACGGGACCCGCACGCCCAGCAGATCGCCCTCGCCGGGCGACTGCGGGGACAGCAGCAGGCCCTTGCGGACCCGGCGGACCTGGCCGAGCCAGCCGATCCCCGCGGAGGTGAGGGTCTCGGCGGTGGCCGCCACCGCGAGCCCCTGGCCGCGGTCCCGGCCGGTGGACGCGATCTCCCGCAGCACCGAGTCGGCGGACGGCATCTGGGCCAGCAGATCCGCGTCGTCCACCAGCACCGCCACGGGGCCCGCCTCGGCCTCCAGCGCCTGCCGCACCTCGTCCGCGCCCGGGTCGGGCGTCTCGATGACCTGGGCCCGCGGATGCCTGCCAAGGCCCCGCAGCGGCGAGTCGCGCGGAGTGAGCGCGACCACCCGCGCCCCGCCCGCCAGCAGCGACACAGCAAGGCTCGCCAGCGCCGTGGAGCGGCCCGCCCCGGGCGGCCCGCTGATCATGAACGACGGGGCGTCCGCCGCGAAGTCCACCCCGACCGGGCCGAGATCGTCGCCGCCCACCCCGAGCAGTCCCCACAGCGGGCGGCGCAGACCGGCGGGCACCTTCTCGTACGCGTCGGTGAACGTCACCCGCTTCGGCAGGCTCGCCACCTTCACCGGGCGCAGCGCCGCGGGCACCTCGCGGTCGCGGCGGGCGGCCTCGGCGCCGATCCGCCGCAGCGCCTCCGCCTGGTCGCGCCCGGCGCCCACCGCGCTCAACAGGGCCACCTGCACCTCGGTGGCGCTGCCGCCGCGCCAGCCGCGCCCCTGCGGCACGACGGCCGGGATCTGCTTGGCCGGGATCTGCGCCAGCATGTACTCGCTGCGGTCGGTCAGCCGCAGCAGCAGCCGCTCGTCGTTCAGCGACGCCACCTTGCCGGACAGCAGGGCGCGTTCGGAGGTGGCGATCACGTGCAGGCCCATCGGGGCGCCCTCACGGATCAGCGCGGTGAGCTCCTGCACCGGCCGTCCGCCGTCGTGGTCGCCGAGCAGCGCGGTCAGCGAGTCCCAGCCGTCGATGAGCAGCACCGTGTGGGCGGGGCGCTCGGCGGGCGGCAGCAGGGAGCGCAGTTCGGCCAGGTTCGCCGCGCCGTGTGAGGTGAGCAGCTCCTGTCGGCGCCCCATCTCGGCGACGAGCCGCGCCAGCAACCGGTTCAACCGCTCCAGGTCGGCACGGGGCACCACCGCGCCGCAGTGCGGCAGTTCGCTCAGTGCCGCCAGCGCGCCGCCGGCCGCGTCGACGCCGTAAAGGTGGACGTCGGCGCAGGAGTGGCGGCGGGCCAGCGCGCCCGCGATGGTCCGCAAGCCCTGGGAGCGGCCCGAGCGCGGCGTACCGATGATGTAGAGGTGCCCGAAGCGGGAGAGGTCCAGCTCCAGCGGCTCCTGACGCTGGGCGCCCGGCAGGTCGGCCAGCGCCCAGGGCACCGGCGCGAGCCCGCCGCCCGGCCGGTCGGTCCGGACCGGGAGCTCCTCCAGGGTGATCGTCTGCGGCAGCGGGGGCAGCCACGGGCTGGGCTGCGGAGCGATGGCGAGCGAGGCCGCAGCCTCCCGTACGGACTCCACGAGCGCGGTCAGATCGGTGGGCACCTCATCGGCGCCCAGCGGCGGCAGCTCGTCCTCGGCCTCGTGGGCGGGGCCCGGTTCGGCCGCCGTACGGCCCAGCAGCGACCAGGTCAGCTCGGCGGCCCAGACCGTGGCTTCGGGCGCCTCGGCCGGGGCGGGCCCGGGGGCCTCGTCCAGGCGCGGGGCGCCCACGAAGGCCGTCTGGAACGGCAGCACCGAGCGGTGGCCGGTGCGGGCCAGGGCCCGGCCCGGGGTGGCGCCGGAGATCGTCACCGCGTCGTTGACCTCCAGTACGTCCTGGCTGTCCATCGCGTCGGTGACGCGCAGCGCGATCCGCAGATTGGTGTTGGCCCGGATATCGGCGGTGATCACGCCGGCGGGCCGCTGCGTGGCCAGCAGCAGATGCAGGCCCAGGGAGCGGCCGCGCTGGGCGATGCCGACCAGCCCGGGGATGAACTCCTGGACGTCGCGCGCGAGCGTCGCGAACTCGTCGATGACCAGCAGCAGCCGGGGCAGCGGGGGCAGCGCCGGATCGCGCCGCCGCATCGTCCGGTACTCGCCGTGGTCCTTCGCCCCGGCCTCCACCAGCACCCGCTCACGCCGGACCAGCTCGGCGGTCAGCGAGGCCAGCGCCCGCTCCACCAGATGGCTGTCGAGGTCGGTGACCATGCCGAGCACATGCGGCAGCCGTACGCAGTCCTTGAAGGCGCTGCCGCCCTTGTAGTCGACCAGGACGAACGTCAGCTCGTCCGGCCGGTTGACCGCCGCCAGCGAGGCCACCAGCGTCTGCAGCAGCTCCGACTTGCCGGCGCCCGTGGTGCCCGCGATCAGCCCGTGCGGGCCGTCCTTGACCAGGTCGAAGGTGACCGGTCCGGTGTAGCCGACGCCCAGCAGCGCGCCGGTGGACGCCGGCCGCTTGCCCCAGCGGCGGACCAGTTCCTCGGCCCTCGGCGGCTCCAGGTCCAGCAGCCCGAGCAGCCTCACCTGGTCCGGCAGTCCGTCCGAGCCGTCCGGTGTGACGTCCCGTACGGCCGCCAGCGCGCGGGCGATCCGCTCGCACCACTCGGTGTCCACCTGGTCGGGGCGGATGCCGGTCACCTCGGCGCTGCCGGTGCGGCGCACCGTCAGCTCACGCGCGCCCACCGCGCAGACCGTGACGCACTCCTCGGGGAGCATGCGCTCCTCCTGGTCCAGGCAGATCAGGAACACCCGCACCGACGGGCCCTCCTTGAGCACCTGGACCACACCGGGCACATCGCGCAGTCGCCGCGCCCCGTCGAGCACCACCACCAGGTCCGGCTCGCTCAGCAGGGCACCGCTCATCGCGGAGTCCCGGGCCCGCATCCTCGACCGGATGGCCGAGACCAGCTCGGAGACCCGGTTGGCGACGGTCTCCGGGTCGTTGCCGACCGTCACCGACGGGCCGCCGGAGCGTGTCGCCGCCACCCCGCCGCGCCCCGGGCGCGCATGCGGCAGCCAGCGCACCCACTCCCAGGCCGGCGCCCCCGCCATGTCCGTCAGCACGGTCACCCGTACGTCCCGGGGGCTGTGCAATACCGCTGCCTGCGCCACCGCCCACCGGGCCAGCGCCCGGGCCGCTTCCCGCTCCCCCGCGATGCCGACCACGCCGTCCGCGCACAGGTCCACCTGCACCGGCATGTCCGGGATCCGCCAGTTCACCGAGCGGTGGTTGTCCTCGCGTGAGCTGTCGTCAATGGTCAGCAGGGAGGACTGGCCGACCGTGCCCACCCGCAGCGCCAGGTGGTCCGGGTGGCCGCGCCGCCGCTCCCACAGCCTGGCGCCCGGCCCGACCGCCCACAGCCCGGTGGTGGCCGGATCGGGACCCGCGGCGACCCGCAGCCGCCGCTCGCGCTCGACCTTCTCCCGTACGTCCGCCTCCAGTGAGGCGCGGCGCGCGCGGTAACTCGCCACGCCGGCCAGGTACTCGCGCCGGCCGCTGCGGCGGGTGGTCACATGGTTGGCGATGGCCAGGAACGGGCTGAAGACCGCGAACATCAGATAGAAGTACGACCCGAGGAACGTCACCATGGCGATCCCGAGGAACATCGGCGCCACCACCACGAGCACCGGGATCGACCGCCGCGACGGCGGGGTCGGCGGCGCGGGCAGCACGAACCGCTCAGGCGTCAGCGGCGGGATGATCCTCGGCGGCCGGTTGAAGTCCAGGTACGCGCCGTCGGCCGACACCGTCACCGCCGCGTCGGCCTCGGTGGGCTCCGCGACCCGCAGCAGGTACTCTCCCAAGACCAGCTCGCCGTCCAGCGGCCACTCCGTCCAGCCGCGCGGCACCGGCTCATGCCGGTCGGCGTCCGGGTCCGGCAGTGGGGGCGGCGGCGCGGGCGGCAGCGGGACCGCGTCGGCGCGCGGCCGCTCCGGAGGTGGCTCGGGCACCGACAGCGCCACGGTGCCGCCTGTCTGACCGGCGTTCAGCAGCACACCGCCGTCCGGGCGGACCGTCACCCGGACTCCCGTGGCCGGTACGTCACGGCCCTCCAGCCGCACCGCGCTGCCGGGCTCCGGGCCCACCGTGTACGTACCGGGCCGCAGCAGCCATAAGCGCCCGGCGCCGCGGCCGCCCACGAGCTGCAGCTCGACCTGGGGGCCGCGCGGCAGCCGCTCGCCGCCGGCGGACCGCGAGGGCGGCGGGAGTTCCTCGCGCCCGGGCCCGTACGCACCCCCGTCCCCCGGCGCCGGAGCCCCGAGCCCCAGCCGTGCCCCGTCCCGCACCCCGGCCGCCGCCAAGGGAAGCGCGGCGGGCAGCGGCCGGTCTCCGAGGAACAGCTCGGCGCCCTTCGGGCCCGTGGCATGGCCCATCTCGGCCAGACGGACGGCGACGGCCCGGGCGGTGGTGGCACCGCTCGCATCGAGCACGACGTCGCTGTCGGCAACGCTCACAAAAAGTCTCACGGCTGCGAAGAGGTCCGTTCGTTTGTCGTGGCGGATGCGGCGGAGATGCCACCGGACCGCGACGGCGGCACGGCGGGAGCGGGCTCGGCGAGATCGCCGTCGTCCCCGGAGCCTACGGGCCGGGCCGGGTCCGGCCCGGCTTGCTCGGCTGGACCGGCTGTTTCGGTCTTCTCAACTGCCGGGGCTGGACGTTCCCGTACGGGGCCCGGGCGGTCGCCCGGCTCGGCGAAGTCCGGCTCTGCGAAGTCCGGCTCGGCAAGGTCGGGTTCGCCGCGCGGGCCCGGGACCGGGGCGGGGACCGACGCCGGGGCGGGCTCCGCGAAGTCCGCCTCGAAATCTGCCCCCACATCGGCCGCGAAGTCGGCGTCGGCCAAAGCATCGTGGACCGGGACCGCCGCGTCCCGCGCCTGAGCGGCACCGGTGCGGGGCTCCGGTGCCACGGTGGCCGGCACCGTGGCGGGCGCGGCCGTGCCGGGGCCCGCCACGGCGGTCCCGGCGGGTGGCCGCCGACGGTCGCGGCGGATGGTGCGGGCGATAGCCCGGGGCAGGGCGGCGGACTCCAGATCGAGGTGGAGGCCGGGGGCGAGGAGGCGGCCGCCGGGCTCGGCGTGGAGCGTCCAGCAGGCACCGGGGACACGGCCGCCGACGAGGGCCCGGAGGCGGCCGTCGGCGCCGAGTTCGGAGAGCCGGGCGGCCTGCTCCGGGGTCGGGGACCAGCACACCACGACCGGTGTCACCGGGGACTCGGCGAACACGCCGTCGGGAAGAGCGTCGGGAAGGGTGTCGAGGAGGGTGTCGAGGTCGGGGCCGGGATGGCGGGGGTGTACGCCGCGGGCCACATGGACCGGCGGGCCGTCGGGCAGGTGGTCGATCTGGGCGGCCAGGGCCTGCAGCACGCCCCGCGCCGCGTGAGGGTCGCCTTCGACCGCGAGGGCGGCGGGGCCACGCATCCAGTCCACGAGGACGGCACCGGGCAGCCGCCGGTCGACGCCGACGGCGAGGAGGAGTCGTTCCGGGCCGTCGGACGGGTCGACCGAGGCGGCCGCGGCCGACCAGGACCACTCCCCCGGTTCGGCCGAGGCCTTCTGCCAGGGCCCGGCGGGGGGCAGCGGGTCGCGCCCGGCCAGAACGACGCGGACCTGGTCGCGGGCCGGGCTCAGCTGCACCGCCAGGGCGTAACAGCCGTCATCCGTGGTGGAGTCGGCGTGGTCGAGCGCGGCGAGCGCCCTGCCGGGCGCGGCCGGGTCGGCGAGATAGCCGGAGAGGATCCGGGCCCAGCGGAGGTGGCGCCGGAAGACGCGGAAGGGCTCGGCGAACGCCCGTCGCGTCATCCGCGCTTCCCAGACGATGCGGCGGCAGGTACGGCGCAAGCCGCCCTGAGACCTGAGCAACCGCGCGCACAGCCAGACCAACAGGGTGAAAGCGGCGAGGAAGCCGAGGAGGATCAGCCAGGAGGCACGATCGGGCATGCCGAGGGCGAGCCGTGTGTACACCGGAACCTCACGCTGGGGACGGGTCGGGGAAGCGAACGCTGGAAGGCACGTAACCGCACCACCATACGGCGCGGCGACCGGAGTTCACTGCTCCGTCTCCGCCAGAACGCGCGCGACCAGGGGGCTGTCGAGCTGGCGGGCCACGGCGACCAGGTGTCTGCGTTCGGCCTGCGGTGGCACGTCGATGCCCGGCAGCCGCTCACAGGGCTGCCGCGGGGGCCGCCCGGCCCGCAGGGCTCCCAGAGCTCCCCTGATGCCCGCCGCGGCGGCCAGCGCGTCGCGGTCCGGTGAGTCGAGGCCGTGTTCGTCGAGGCGCCGTGCGGCGTTCACGATGTCCTGGGAGGTCCATGGGCGCAGTGCGAGCTGTCCGTCGCGGATCTCATGGGCCCGGCGCAGGGTGTGGAACTCCCACGCGGAGCCGGAGGGCGGGCTGTGGAGGATGACACCGGGGTCGGCCTGGGTCACGGTGGTCCACAGAGTCTCCAGGGCGTAGAAGTCGCGGCGGCGCTGTCGCCGGGTCCCCAGGGCGGCCCAGGTCCATCCCGTGGTCGTGACCACCCCACCGAGGGCGGAGAGGGCCGGGCCCACATCGGTGGACAGGATGTCCAGCGTGCTGGAACCGAGCACCGCGCCGAAAATCGCGAGGACCTTGCATACGCCATAACCGCCGATGAATGTGCAGCCGATCACCAGCACACGCAGACTGCGGCGCAGGATGGGATCGTGCACGTCCTTCAAGCGTTGGGAGCACACGTACACCATCGACCACAGCGCCCATCCGAAAGCCGCCTGATACACCAGCACAAAGGCCAACACGGGCGGGCGGGCGCTGAAGGTGATGTCGAAAGTCATGGGCTCTTCGCCGGGGGGCAGGTCGGCGGAGAGGAACAGCGCCCACATGACGACGATGGCGGCGGCATAGAGCGGCAGGACGCGGCGCACGGCGCCACGCATGCCGATCCCCCGGGGCGGCCGGCCGCCTTCGCTGACGGCGAGCTGCCGTGGTGACCACAACAGCGCCAGAACGCGGAGGCAGCCGAAGCACACGAGGACCTCGGTATAGACGACGGGAGTCGCCAGGTTGGAGATCCCGCTGGTCTCCCCGATCCACCGGTAGACCACCGGAATGGCGGCGGTGAAAGCGGTGCCCCCGGCCAGGGCCCCCACGGCCATCAGCAGGAGGCTGGGGATCCGCTCCCTGACCCAGGCCAGCGCCTTGTACACGGCCAGCCCGTACTTGACGGCACTCACGGTGACGTAGGCGAGGGTGTGGAGGCCGCCCGCCTCAGACATGGCGCCCTTCCCGGTGGACCAGGGACGGCGCGAGCCGGGCGGCCGGGCCGACTTCGGGCGCGAGGTTCAACTGCTGGTACAGCAGTGTGCCGATGGTCTCGGCCTCGTGCTCGGTGGGGTCGTCGTAGTGGGAGCGCCCCAATGCCCTGCGCACCACGGCGGGATCGATGGCGTCGTGCCGAGGGAGGTGGCCGAGCAGCAGGTGTGCGAGTTCATGGCAGATGACCAGCAGTTGATGGGCGCGGCTGGTGTGCTTGGGGTAGTAGATGCGGTCGTGCGTCAGGTACTGCTCGTACCTTCCGGTCGGCTCGCCAGGCGCCACGTCCTGTTCGATCAGTCGCAGCGCCCGCTGGGTGCGGGCCTCGTAGGCGGCGTGCAGCTCGGCCAGGGTCGGATGCGGGGGTAGACCCAGGTCTTTCAACAAGGCCCGGACCCTGCGCCGTTCGGACCGCATGCCCACGCTGTCGTCCTCTCCCTCGGCGCGCTGTCAGAAGGTCGGCCCCTGTGGGGATTGCGGACGCGGCCCATTCACCGCGGCGTCCTCTCACGGCCCTTGGGCTGACGGGCGACGGCGCGGCGCAGCTGGTCCACCAGGGTGCAGACGGTCTCGCGCATGTCGTGGGGCAATACGGCGACACCCTCGGCGATCTGACGGACCTGGTCGTCGTCGAGCAGCCCGGCGTTCGTCTGTGTCAGACCGCCGGCGAACTGGGTCGAGCCGCCGGCGGCGCGGTACCGCCCGCCGACGGGCTCGCCTCGCCGCTCTTGTTCGATGGCCCCCAAGTGCCGCTCGACGTCGCGCGCGTAGGGGTCCTCGTCGGGTGAGAAGAAGTACTCCACGCGCACCCCGAACAAGGTGGCCAACGCGACCGCCCGGTCGGCCCGGGGGACCGAGCGGCCATTGCGCAGATTGCTGATCTGACTCACGGACATCCCGACGGCTTCCGCGATCTCCCGCTCCGTGTACGGCCTGCCCAAGTCGACGGGGTAGATGACCTCTTGCAGGCGCTGGAAGCGTCGCGCGAAGCAACCTGCCGCGTCATGACGTCCTGACATCCGCGGACGTTCTCCAAGGTTGTGCTGCGGGGGCGACATACCCGTGGATCCTAAGCGAACCGCAAGGCGGCCACTGCCACTCCACCCGCACCGATTCCAAAAAACTGTAAAAACTGAGCCCCGAATTGCCCGATATGACGAGGGTGCCCTCAGAGCCTACTGAATTGGTTGACAGCATCGGCGGGCATATTACAGGATCACTTCGCTCACACGGTCCGGCGCCGACCAGCCAACGGGGGCAGGGGGAATGGCATGCGTGTCAGGAGAGTTGACGGTCACCTCCTGATCGGCGACCCCAGATTGCCACTGAGGGTGCTCTTCTTCCACTACGCGGGCGCGACCGCGCTGTCCATGCTTCCGCTCGCCCGGGCCCTGCCGCCGGGCTGTGCCGCGGTCGCGTTCGAGCTGGACGGCCGGGGGGAACTGACCGACGCTCCCCCGGTGCGCAGCTTCGACGACGCGGTGAAGCGGCTTTCCCCGGCGTTCCGCAGCTGGGTCGACCGGCCCGCTGTGGTGGTGGGGCACGACGTGGGCGCCCTCCTCGCCCACGCCCTGGTCTCGGCGCTGCCCGGCGACCAGCGGCGCCACATCAGGGACGTCGTACTGTCGGGATCCTGGTCCCCGGCGACCACCGCACGGTTGGCGGCGCACCCGCGTGCCCCGTTCTTGACCAGGACCCGGGACGAACTCGTCACGGAGCTGCGGCGCTACGGCGGCTGCCCCGCGGAGCTGTTCGACTACCCGCACATGCTCGACCTCGCGGTCACGATGCTCGGCCAGGACCTGCATCTCATGGACACGTACCGCGAACCGCCCGCCATGGCGGCGGGTGACGGGACGGACTACCACGTGTGGTTCGGCCGTGGCGACCAGAGCCTGTCACCCGCGGAGCTGGAGCGGTGGCGGCTGAGCACGCCGTCCCCGCCCTGGCCGCGGGACTTCGCCGGCGGTCATGTCTTTCTGTGCCAGGAGCGGCCGCCGGCCGTCGCCCTTCGCGAGCTGGTGTGCGGCCGGCTGGCCGCTGTCGCCGCCGCCCCGCCGCCCCCACGGCGCGGCGCCGCCTGAAAGCACCACAGGGACACTTAAATCAGCTGCTTGACTCGGGCCGCGCGGATGGGGTTGCCTGACCGTGTGACCAAGGAGGCCCTCGAGGTGCTGTTGCGTGGGCTTCCTTCCTTGGAACCCGCTGTTGCGGTGGAGGCCTGCGGCGGCTCGAGGGACTGGCCGTCCGCGGACTGTGGGAAGTCCCGGTGCGGTGGTGATCATGACTGGCAGGACGGTACGGGCGGAGCAGGTCAGCGCGACCAGGGAGCTGATCCTGACCGCGGCGGAGCGGCTGTTCGCCGAACGCGGGGTGTACGCGGTCTCCAACCGTCAGGTCAGCGAGGCCGCGGGACAAGGGAACAACGCCGCGGTCGGCTATCACTTCGGGACCAAGGCCGACCTGGTGCGCGCCATCGCACGCAAACACGCCGAACAGATCGAGCGGATCCGCGCCCGGCTGCTGGCCGAGACCGGCGACTCCGACGACATCCGCGACTGGGTGGCCTGTCTGGTGCGACCGGTCCCCGAGCATCTGGCGGCCCTGGGCAGCCCGACGTGGTACGCGCGGTTCTGCGCCCAGGCGATGACCGACCCCGCACTCCACGAGATCATCGTCGAGGAGTCCATGTCCTCCCCGTCGCTGCTGCGGGTCATCGAAAAAGTGAACCGGCGCCTGCCCGACCTGCCCGCCGAGGTCCGCGCCGAGCGCGGCGCCATGGCGCGCGAACTCATTCTGCACATCAGCGCCGAGCGTGAACGCGCGCTCGCCGAGAACACCTCTACTCCCCGTGCCACCTGGCACGACACCGCCACCGGACTGATCGACGCGATCGTCGGCCTGTGGCTGGCCCCCATCACGCGCTCAGGGAACTGAGGAGCGACGGCCGACCCGGCCGGATCCGGGGCGTCAGGTGGCAAGGCCTTCGGTGGCCTTGAGCACCGCCCGCCGGAACGCCTGCGCGTCGGCGGCCCCGTCCACCTCCGCGGACCGCTGGGCCCACTCCTCCGCGGCCACGCGCAGGGCCCCGTTGAGCATCACCGCCTTGATCCTCGGCAGCAGATCCGCGGGATCGGCTCCGGTGCGGGCGGCGATGATCTCGGTGAAGACGGGTTCGGCGTCATGGTGGACCTGGAGCCAGACCGCGCGCAGCCCGGGCTCCTCGGGGAGCAGGCGGATCAGCCCGCGGAGCGCCGAGGAGGCCTCCCGCGGGTCGGCCGCCGAGGGCAGATACCACTGGATCCCCTCACAGAAGGGGCGGTCCACGGGCCAGGCGCGCAGCCGCCGGGCGACGGTCTCCAGGCCGGCGGCCGGCAGCGGACGGACGCACTCCTCCTTGGAGGGGAAGTAGCGCCACAGCGTGCGCGGCGAGATACCGGCGGCGCGGGCGATCTCCTCGCCCGAGGTCGCCGCCACCCCGCGCTCGCCGAACGCGTGCCGCGCTACCGCACATGCTGCCCGCGGGCCGCGGCTCGATCGTCTTCACCGCCTCCGAGGCCGCCCGGCGCCGCCTACGCGGCCTCCGAGCACGGTGTCGTGGGTCTGGCGAAGTCCCTCGCCGTGATGTACCGGGACCAGGGGATCCGCACCAACGCCAGACGTCATCGCCGAGACCAACTCCCCTACGTCCCCCGTTGGTGCCGCGTGGGCGAAAGGCTGACCAGAGCATGCCAATTCCGGATAGCCTGCCCCACACCCGCGGTCCATCAGGAGGACGCAGTGAAGACAAGCTCGCGCATCCGCCAAGTCCCGCTCATCCTCGGCAGCGCCGTCGCGCTGGTCATCGCCTTCCCGGGCAGCGCTCTCGCCGACCCCCCGAAGGCGCTGCCCGCCAACGCGGACGGAATGGAGCAGACGTTCCAGCCGGCCTACGACTACGACACGGACGGCTGCTACCCGACCCCCGCCATCGGACCCGACGGGACCCTCAACGGCGGCCTCAACCCGTCCGGGGACCCCAACGGCCAGTGCCACGACGCATCCGACCTCGACAACACCAACGGATACGCCCGCTACACATGCAACAACGGCTGGTGCGCGATCATTTACGGCCTCTACTTCGAGAAGGACCAGGCGACGATCGGCGGCCACCGCCACGACTGGGAACACGTCGTGGTGTGGGTGCAGAACAACCAGGCCCAGTACGTCTCCACCTCCGCCCACGGCAATTTCCAGGTCCACAGCCGTGACCAGATCCGGTGGGACGGAACGCACCCGAAGGTCGTCTACCACAAGGACGGCCTGAGCACCCACGCCTTCCGCGCCGCGAACTCAGGCGACGAGCCGCCGGAGAACCACCACCACACCTGGCAGTTCCCCAGCCTGGTCGGCTGGAACGGCTACCCCGCGGGGATCCGCGACAAGCTGAGCCAGGCCGACTTCGGCAGCGCCACCTTCGGCCTCAAGGACGGCAGCTTCAACGCCCATCTCGCGAAGGCCAAGCCGGCCGGGATTCCGTTCGACCCCAACGCCTGACGGGCGGGGCCGGGGGCGACACGGACGGCCGTACACCCCCGGCCACACGGAGCGGGCCCGGATCCCGCGCGGGAGCATTGACGCACCCTCGGTAGACCTCTACCTTTTGCTCGACCCCTCGAACTTCGTTCGATACTTCGGACAAGTATCCCTGGAATGAGACCCCATGACCGCACCGCTGAGAAGGCGTGTCTTCCTCCGTACCGCGGCTGCCTCGGTGGCAGCGGCGCGCCCCGTGCGGCCGTTCGCGCTGCGGGACGTCACGCTGGGCGAGGGGCTCTTCGCCACCAAGCGCCGGCTGATGCTCGACTACGGCCGGGGCTACGACGTCGACCGGCTGCTGCAGGTCTTCCGCGCCAACGCCGGGCTCGACACACGCGGCGCCGTGGCGCCGGGCGGCTGGGAGGGGCTGGACGGCGAGGCGAACGGCAACCTCCGCGGCCACTACACCGGCCACTTCCTCACCATGCTCGCCCAGGCGTACGGCAGCACCGGCGAGGAGGCGTACGCGGAGAAGATCCGCGCCATGGTCGGCGCCCTGGTCGAGGTCCGCGAGGCGCTCCGCGAGGAGCCGCGCGCCCTCGGTGTCCCGGGCAGGTTCGGCACGGCGGTGGAGCAGGTCCGTGGCTGCTGTCAGTACATCGACCTGCCCGCCGATGTGCTCGGCGCGGCCGACGCCCTCACCCTCTCCGCCTGGATACGCCCGGCGCACACCGCGAACTGGGCCCGCGTCTTCGACTTCGGCAACGACACGACCCGGTATCTCTACCTGGCCGCACGCAACGCCGACGGCGTCCCCCGGTTCGCCATCACCACCGACGGCCCCGGTCAGGAGCAGGCACTCGACGGCACCGCGCCGCTGCCGCCGCACGAGTGGAGCCATGTGGCCGTGACGCTCACCGGCGGCACCGGCACGCTCTACGTCAACGGCGCCGCGGTGCGCACGAACACCGCCCTGTCCCTCACCCCCGCCGCGCTCGGCGCCCTGGCCCACGGCTGGCTGGGCCGCTCGGGCTTCCCCGGCGACCCGGTCTTCGCCGGCGCCTTCGACGAGGTGAACATCTGGTCGCGGGCGCTGACCGCCGCCGAGATCGCCGAGCTCCAGGACGCCCCTGCCGCCGACACCTCCGCGGGCCCGGGCGAGCTGGCCTCGTACGGACTCGGCGAGGGCGGCGCCACCACCTTCGCGGACGCGTCCGGACACGGGCGGCCCGCCACCCTGCGCCGCACCTGGGGCGGCCCGAGCCATCCGGGGTTTCTCGCCGCGTACCCGGAGACGCAGTTCATCACCCTGGAGTCGATGACGAAGGGCGACTACACGGTGGTGTGGGCGCCGTACTACACCGCGCACAAGATCCTGCGGGGGCTCCTCGACGCCTATCTGCACACCGAGGACGCCCGGGCGCTCGACCTCGCGAGCGGCATGTGCGACTGGATGCACTCGCGCCTGTCCAAGCTGCCCGCGGCCACTCTGCAGCGCATGTGGGGGATCTTCTCCAGCGGAGAGTTCGGCGGGATCGTCGAGGCGATCTGCGACCTCCACGCCATCACCGGCAAGGCCGAACACCTCGCCCTGGCCAGGATGTTCGACCTCGACCGGCTCATCGACGCCTGCGCGGCGGGCGAGGACATCCTCGGCGGTCTGCACGCCAACCAGCACATCCCCATCTTCACCGGGCTGCTCCGCCTGTACGACGAGACCGGCGAGGAACGCTATCTGGAGGCGGCCCGGAACTTCTGGGGCATGGTCGTCCCGACCCGCATGTACGGCATCGGCGGCACCAGCACCGCGGAGTTCTGGAAGGAGCCCAAGGCCATCGCCGCGACACTCAGCGACACCAACGCCGAGACCTGCTGCGCGTACAACATGCTCAAGCTCACCCGGATGCTGTTCTTCCACCAGCAGGATCCGGCCTACATGGACTACTACGAGCGCGCCCTCTACAACCAGGTCCTCGGCTCCAAGCAGGACCGGGCCGACCAGGAGAAGCCCCTCGTCACGTACTTCATCGGCCTGCTGCCCGGCCACGTCCGCGACTACACCCCCAAGGCGGGCACCACCTGCTGCGAGGGCACGGGCATGGAGAGCGCCACCACATACCAGGACTCGGTGTACTTCGCGGCCTCCGACAACACCGCCCTCTACGTCAACCTGTACAGCCCCTCCACGCTCACCTGGGCCGACCGGGACATCACCGTCACACAGACCACCCGCTACCCGGTCGAGCAGGGCACCACCCTCACCATCCGGGGACAGCAGGCCGCCTTCGACCTCCGCCTGCGGGTGCCCGCCTGGGCCACCGGCGGCTCCGGCGGCTTCCGGGTGACCGTCAACGGAAAGCGGGTCAAGGGGACCCCGGCGCCCGGCAGCTACTTCACGGTGTCACGGACGTGGCGGGACGGGGACACGGTCCGCGTCTCGATCCCCTTCCGGCTGAGGGTCGAGCAGGCCCTCGATGACCCGGCGGCACAGACCCTCTTCTACGGCCCCGTCAACCTGGTGGCCCGCGACCCCGGCCAGGACTGTCTACGGCTCGGGCTGTACCGCAACGCGGCCCTGTCGGGCGACCTTCTGCCCTCGCTCACCCCGGTGCCGGGCAAGCCGCTCCACTACACCTTGGGCGAGGTCGGACTGGCGCCGTTCCACGAGGGCACCGAGGACCCCACACACGCCTACTTCCGGCGAACCGAGCCCGCCATCGTCTTCGGCGGCACCGACTCCGGCATCGCCAACCCCGTCAAATCCGACGAGACCACGCTTCTCGACGAGATCTGGGCCGCGGCCCCGTTCACGACCAAGGCCGAACTCGTGCGGCATGTGGCGGCCACGGTGGAGGAGTGGGTGACGGCCGGGCTGCTCGGCCGGGCCGAGGGGCAGACCGTGGTGCGCACCGCGCGCGACGCCTCGTACACGCCGTAACCTTTCGGGGCGTTCAACCCGACAGAGAGGCCCGCATCCCATGCGCATCGCGCTGAGCCAGATCACCACCGGTCCGGAGCCCGAGCGGAACCTGGCGCTCCTGCGCGAGCAGGCGGGCCGCGCGGCGGAGGCCGACGCCCGTCTCGTGGTGTTCCCCGAAGCGGCGATGGCCTGCTTCGGCACCCGGCTCGGTCCGCTCGCCGAGCCGCTGGACGGCCCGTGGGCCACCGAGGTCCGGCAGATCGCCGAGGACACCGGTCTGGTGGTCGTGGCGGGCATGTTCACACCGGCGCCCCACGGCCGGGTGACCAACACCCTGCTGGCCACCGGCCCCGGGGTGGAGACCTCGTACGACAAGATCCACTTGTACGACGCCTTCGGCTTCACCGAGTCCAGGACCGTGGCCCCGGGCTCGAAGGTGGTGACCTTCGACCTCGACGGCGTCCGGGTCGGCCTGGCCACCTGCTACGACGTGCGCTTCCCCGAGCTGTTCCGGGCCCACGCCGACGCGGGCGCCCAGCTCTCGCTGCTGCCCGCCTCCTGGGGCGCGGGGCCCGGCAAGCGCGAGCAGTGGGAGCTGCTCATCCGGGCGCGGGCGCTGGACGCCACCGTATGGCTGGCCGCCGTGGGCCAGGCCGACCCCGCGGCCACCGGCCTCGCGCCCACGAGCTCCGCGCCCACCGGCATCGGGCACAGCGCCCTCATCGGACCCGACGGCACCGTACGGGAGCGACTGGAGGCGGGCCCGGGCCTTCTGGTGGGGGACGTGGACCCCGACGAGGTCGCCGCCGTGCGGCGCTCGGTCTCCGTCCTGGCCAACCGCAGGCTGGGCACCTCCTGAGCCGGGAGCGGGATCCGGGCGGCCACCAGAGGTGATCACGAGCGCGCGATCGGTTCCGGGTGCGAATCCTCAGCCCAGGCCCGGCGCCACCATGGCCAGCCAGGCCACGGCCGGGACCACCGCCACCACCACTCCCCCGTACACCATCAGCTGCCGGAAGAACCGGTCCCGGTCGACGTCGGGCGCGGCCGCGAGCACCAGAGCGCCATTGGTGGAGAAGGGGCTGACGTCGACCACGGTGGCCGAGACCGAGAGGGCGGCGACCATCCCGACCGGGCCGATGTCGCCCTTGGCGAGGAAGGGGACCGCGAGCGGGATCAGCGCGCCCATGATGCCGACGGACGAGGCGAAGGCGGAGATGATGGCGCCGATGTAGCACAGCAGGAGGGCCGCGAGGAGGGGGACGCCGATGTCGCTGACGGCCCGGCCCGCGTAGTCGATGGTGCCCATCTCCTGCAGCACGCCGACATAGGTGAGCACCCCGCAGATCAGCAGCACCGTCGGCCAGGAGATCTCGTTGGCCGCCTTCTTGCCGTCCTGCGGCCAGAACAGGCTGAGCAGCGCGGCGAGAGTGATCGCTGCGAGGCCCGCGTCGAGGTCGAAGACGAGAACGGCGACGACGAGGCCGACCAGGGCGAGGAGGGTCGCCACCCGGTCGGGGGTCAGGCCCATCGCCGGCTCCTCGACGGACACGCCGGCGGGCGCCGTGGCCGCGTGGCGCGGCAGCTTCAGGCCGCCGCAGACGACGAAGACGACAGCCGCGATGACCAGGTTGACCACCAGACTGGCCAGGAAGAGCGTGATCTCGTTGCCCGGCAGCTTCTCCCGTTCCACGATGCCGTTCACGATCGAGCCGTAGATACTGATCGGAGAGAAGCCGCCGCCCTGGGCGCCGTGTACCACCATGGCCCCCATCAGCAGCGGGCTGATGTCGTACCGCGCGGCGAAGCTCAGCGCGATGGGGGCGACGATGGCCACGGCGGCCGGGCTCACCGCGCCGATCGCGGTGAGCACACCGGTGATCGCGAACATCACCCAGGGGATCAGCGCCACCCGCCCGCGCACGAGTCTGACGGCGGCGTGGACCAGCCACTCCGTGGTGCCGTTGGCCCGGGCGAGGGCGAACAGATACGTCACACCCACCAGGACCACGAACAGGTCTCCCGGGAAGCCCGCGAAGATGCCGTCCGCGTCAAGGTCGGCGACCAGCTCTCCCACGCCGAACGCTGCCGCGAAGGACAGGGCGCCCATGTTGACGGACCGGGTGGTGGCCAGCACGAAGACCGCCACCAGCACGATGATCGAAATGAGTTCGGGGGACAATGGGCGCTCCCGTCGCCAAGTGGCCAGTGGCTGAATCACGGTGGGCCCCACGGTGCGTCATCGTCAATACTGATGAAGCAGATTGGCTCAGCCACTTGTCCAGTGAGCCAGTCGGCCAGTGAGCCGTTCGCCCACTGAGCCGCTGGTCATGAGGGTGGGATGGTTCTCGACGCCGAGGGAGGGCCCGTATGACCGACGCACTGCGCCCGATGGCTCGCCAGCGCCTCTACCAGCAGGTGCTGGAGCGGCTGCGCGCATACGCCGCCGAGGGCGGCCTGCGCGCTGGCGACCGGCTGCCGCCGGAGCGGGAGTTGGCCCAGCGGCTCGGGATCAGCCGGGCCTCCGTCAAGCAGGCCGTCGTCGTCCTCGAGGTCCAGGGCCTGGTGGAGGTCCGCCAGGGCGGCGGCACCTATCTCCTCAGGGACAGCCTCGACGCCGAGCCGGTGGAGCGTCTGGTCGAGCGGCGCCGCCGCCTCCCTGATGTGCTCGATGCCCGCGAGGCGCTGGAAACCAAGATCGCCGAACTCGCCGCCGAGCGCCGCACGGACCAGGATCTCGCCGCCATGGAATCCGCCTTGGGGTGGATGGAGGACGAGATCGAATCCGACCGCCCTGGCACCGAGGGAGACCGTCGGTTCCACGCGGCCGTCACGGCCGCCGCCCACAGCCCGCTGCTGGCCGAGTTCATGCGGTCCATCGCGGATCAGATCGGCGAGAGCCGCGAGGAGTCACTGCGCCAGCCCGGCCGCCCGCGCCGCTCCCTGGCCCAGCATCAGCGCATCCTGGACGCGATCGCCGCGCGCCACCCCGGGGCCGCCGCCACGGCCATGCGCCGCCATCTCCGCACCGTCGCGCAGGTCCGCCTCCTGACCTGGGACCCGGACGACTGAGCCGGCCGGCCGCCGTGGACCGGCCGCAAGCCATTATTCGCCGTCGGCGGGCGGCTCCTCGGCCGGGAAGAGGATCGGGCTGATCAGGTATCGCGCGCGATCGGCCGTGGGCCGGTTGGCCAGCCGAGGCGCGATCGCCTCGCGCAACTCCCCGATCATCTCCTGGAGTTCGTTCCGGGTGAGCCAAGCCGCGTGCTGCCGGTAGCCGACGAGATCCGCCACCGGGTCGGCACCGTCCCGGTCGAGGTAGGCGTTGAACTCGGCGGCCAGGGCGGCCATCGCCGCGGCGAATCCGCGCCGGTAGTCGTCGAGCGACAGTGACTCCATCATGTCGGCGTCGATGACGGCCCGGTCCTGGCGCAACCGGTACTGGCGCTCCACAGCGCCGCGCACCCGCCGTTCGTCGGCCACCTCCAGGATTCCCCCGGCCGCGAGCAGATCGATGTGCCGGTAGACCGTGGCCTTCGAGACATCGGGGATCCGAGCGCACAACTGGGATGTCGTCAGCAGCCGTCCCCCGCGCATCGCGTGCACGATCCGCAGCCGCACCGGGTGTGCCAGAAGTTCCAACGCGTCCATCACCCAACGATCTCACACATGCTACCTTTCGCAAAAATGAGAACGATGGAGGGAACGGGGATGACGACAGGCACCGATCCGGCGACGACCGCCGTCGCGGTCGTCGAGATGGCGCGCAAGGGACGCTTCGCCGAGATCGCGGGGCTGTTCGCGCCGCCGCTGCGGGCGGCCGTGTCCGCCGAGATGCTGCGGGTCGCCTGGGCGCTCGAGACGGGCAAGCACGGAGCGGTCACCGCCGTCGGGGAGCCGGTGAGTGAGCCGGCCGAGGCGGGGCGCGTCCGGCTGAGCGTCCCCGTGTCCTGCGAACACGGGGGGCTCACCGTCGTCATGTCGGTCGACGACGCCGGCGGGCTGAACGGTCTGCGGTTCGCGCCCGCGACCCCCGCCTCGTGGACACCGCCTCCGTATGCCGCTCCGGAGAGGTTCGAGGAGCGCGCGGTCACGCTCGGCTCCGCTCCGCTCGCCGTGTCCGGCGCGCTGAGCCTGCCGCGTGGGCAGGGCCCCTGGCCGGGCGTGGTGTTGCTCGGCGGAGGGGGACCGTTCGACCGCGACGGGACCGGCGGGCCGAACAAGCCGCTCAAGGACCTCGCGTGGGGGCTGGCGAGCCGCGGCGTGGCGGTGCTGCGGTTCGACAAGGTCACCTACACCCACCCCGGCCAGGTGGCGAACGCACCCGACTTCACGATGGCCGACGAGTACGTCCCGCACGCCGTCGCCGCAGTCCGGATGCTCCAGCGCGAGCCGACCGTGGATCCGGCGCGGGTCTTCGTACTCGGCCACAGCATGGGCGGCAAGGCGGCCCCGCGGGTGGCGGCCGCCGAGCCGTCGGTCGCCGGTCTGGTCCTCCTGGCCGCTGACGCGCAGCCGATGCACGAGGCCGCGGTCCGCGTCACGCGCCACCTCGCCTCGCTGAACCCCGGCCCCGCCGCCGACGCCGCCGTCGAGGCGATGACGCGTCAGGCCGCGGTGGTCGCGGGCCCCGAGCTGTCGCCCTCGACACCGGCCGAAACACTCCCGCTCGGCCTGTCGGCCGCGTACTGGCTCGACCTGCGCGACTACGACCCGGTCTCGACCGCGGCGGCACTGGACAAGCCCATGCTCGTGCTCCAGGGCGGTCGCGACTATCAGGTGACCGTCGCGGACGATCTCTTGCGGTGGCGGGCGGGCCTCGGCCACCGACCGGATGTGACGATGCGCGTGTACGACGCCGACAACCACCTGTTCTTCCCCGGCTCGGGCCCCTCCACGCCCGCGGAATACGAGCCCCCGCAACACGTCGACCCGGGCGTCGTCGCCGATATCGCCGAGTGGCTGACGCCACCCGCATGAGTGCTCAGGCCGGGCTCACCCAGGCACGCCGCTCGGCGGACCGTGCCATGGCGTCCAGCGCGGCGGCGCTGTGGACGGCGTCGTCCAGGGTGGCTCCGTACGCCGTGCCCTCGGCGATGGAGCGCAGGAAGTGATAGGCCTCGACGACCTTGAGGTCGTCATAGCCCATGCCGTTGGCCGAGCCGGGCTGGAAGGCGGCGTACTCGCCGTGTCCGGGGCCGACGTACACGGTGCTGACGGGCTGGTCCTGGTAGACGGTGCCGCGGCTGACGCCGAGCTCGCCCATGCGGCGGAAGTCCCAGAAGACCGCGCCCTGGGTGCCGTGGATCTCGAAGCCGTAGTTGTTCTGCTCACCGACCGAGACCCGGCACGCCTCCAGCACACCCCGCGCGCCTGAGGCGAAGCGCAGCAGGCAGGAGACGTAGTCCTCGTTCTCCACCGGGCCCAGTTCGCCACCGGTGGAGCGGGTGTGGCCGGAGGTGGCCCCGGTGGGGCGGGCCCGCTCGGGCACGAAGACCGCGGTGTCGGCGGCCAGCGACTCGATCTCGCCGAGCAGGAAACGCGCCAGGTCCACGCCGTGCGAGGCCAGGTCGCCGAGCACTCCGCTGCCGCCGCGCTCGCGCTCGTACCGCCAGGTCAGGGCACCTTCGGGGTGGGCGGCGTAGTCGCTGAAGAGTCGGATGCGGACATGGGTGACGGCGCCGATCTCCCCGGCGGCGATCAGCTCGCGGGCGGCGGCGACGGCGGGCGCGTTGCGGTAGTTGAAGCCGACGGCGCCCTGGACACCGGCCTTGGCCACGGCACCGGCGACCGCGCGGGCGTCCTCGGCGGTCAGGCCGACCGGCTTCTCGATCCAGATGTGCTTACCCGCCTCGGCCATGGCGGTGCCGATCTCACGGTGCAGGAAGTTCGGGGCGGCGATGCTCACCGCCTGCACCCGGGGATCGGCGGCCACCTCCCGCCAGCCCCGGACCGCGGTGGCGAAGCCGTACCGCTCGGCGGCCTCCTCGGCCCGGCCGGGCACCTCGTCGGCGACGGCGACCAGTTCGGGCCGCAGGGACAGCTGGGGGAAGTGGTGCGGCACGCGGGCGTACGCCTGGGTGTGCACCCGTCCCATCCAGCCGAACCCCACGACGGCGACGCCGAGCGTACTCATCATGACTGCTCTCCCATGACTGCCCTGCTCGGGACTGTGCTCCGCTCGGGCTGTGGCGCGCTTTGGATCGGTCCAGAACTATCTCGGCCCACCTTGAGGGCCGTCTCCGCACCTGTCAATCCCTTTGACAACCCGGCGCGCCCTATGGAACGGTCCAGGCCATGAGACCACCGACGATCCGCGATGTCGCCGAACGGGCCGGAGTGTCGAAATCGCTGGTCTCCCTGGTGCTGCGCGGCTCCGACCAGGTGCGCCCGGAGAAGCGGCAGGCCGTCCTGGCCGCCGTCGAGGAGCTCGGCTACCGGCCCAACGCCGCCGCGCGCAGCCTCAGCGAGCGACGCACCCGCACCGTCGGGGTGCTCCTGAACGACCTGCGCAACCCCTGGTTCGTGGAGCTGCTCGACGGCCTCAACTCCCGGCTGCACGACTCCGGTCTGCGCATGCTGCTGGCCGACGGCCGCCTCAACCGGCGCCTCGGCGAGGACCTCACCCGCACCTTCACGGATCTGCGGGTCGACGGCCTGATCGCCGTCGGTACGCTGCCGGCCCCCGAGGCGCTGCGCACCGCGGCCGGACAGGTGCCCACCGTGGTGGCGGGCGCCCGCGAGCCCGTGCTGCCCGGGGTGGACATCGTCGCGGGCGACGACGAGCACGGCGCCCGTCTGGCCACCGAACACCTCATCGGCCTCGGCCACCGGCGCATCGCCCATATCGCGGGGCAGGGGGCGGTCGGCGAGCTGCGCCGCCGTGGCTTCGAGGCGGTGATGGACGAGCACGGACTGGGCGGAGCGGCGGTCGTGGAGCAGGGCGATCTGACCGAGGAGGGCGGCTACCGGGCCACGGTCCGGCTGCTCAGCGCCCGGGAGCGGCCCACCGCCATCTTCGCGTGCAACGACATAGCCGGTGTCGGTGCCCTGTCGGCCGCCGAGGAGCTCGGCCTCCAGGTGCCCCGCGACCTGTCCCTCGTCGGCTACGACAACACCTACCTCGCGCGCCTGCGCCACCTGTGGCTCACCACCGTGGACCACGCCGGCCACGACGTGGGCCGGCGCGCCGCGCAGTGTCTGCTCGACCGGATCGCCGACCCCGCCCGCCCCGGCGGGACCGTCCTGACCACCCCGGCCCTCGAAGTCCGCGGCACGACGGTGCGGTGCCCCGGCCCGCCCGACGCTCCGTAGCCGCCGCGGACCGTCAGCTACCGGAGGCCGCCGCCGACCGTCGGTGGCGACGGCAGGTGCCGGAGCAGTGCGTGCAACACCGGGTTGTCGTTGTTCTCGCGCCAGACGAGGTTGAGCTCCACGGGGTTGGAGGTCTCCAGCTCGACGGATTTGAAGACGACGTCGGCGTAGCGCAGCCGCGCGGCGGCCTCGGGCACCAGGGACACCCCCAGGCTGCAGTTGACCAGGGCCAGAATGCTGTGGACCTGGCTCAGATACTGCGAGAAGACGGGGGCCACATGCGCCGCGCTGAAGATGCTGATGAGCAGCTCGTGGAAGTAGCGGGCGTCCGTGGGTGAGTACATCAGGAACGTCTGACCGTCGAAGTCCGCGACCTGGAGCGCTCCCTCGCGCGCGGCCAAGGGGTGCTCCCTCGGCAGCGCCGCGAGCAGCCGCTCCCGTACGGCCGGGCGGGACCGCAGATCCGGGCCGGTGACCGAGGGCCGGCCGAGGCCGAGGTCCAGGCGGTTTTGGGTGAGGGCTTCCAACTGGTCGCGGGTGACCATCTCTTGCAGCACGATCTCCGCCCGGGGCATCGCCGCGCGGGCGGTTTCCAGGAGGGTACCGAGCGTCGAGTAGGCACTGGCCGCGGTGAAGCCGATGGCGATGCTCCCCGCTTCCCCGGTGGACACCTGCCGGACGGCGAGCGCCGCGTGTTCGGACTGGCGCAGGATACGGCGGGCCTCGGTCAGGAAGGCACGCCCCGCGGGGGTGAGCCGCACCGATCGGTTGGTGCGCTCCAGGAGCCGGACCCGCAGATCGTTCTCCAGGAGCTGGATCTGGCGACTCAGCGGTGGCTGTGTCATCTTGAGCCGCTCGGCGGCCCGGGTGAAGTGCAGTTCCTCGGCGACCGCCACGAAACTGGCCAGCTGGGCGAGTGTGAACAACGATGCTCTCCCTGTATCAACGCATACAAATTTTAAGTTAGACGAATATCAATCGACCACTTAGCTTCAAGGGGCGGCCGAGCGAGAGACGCCCGCCGACACAGCGACCGGCCACCTCAAGGACCGGCCGACCCGCCCGCACTCACAGGGAACGCTAAGTAATGAGCACACCGGAAACGACGGCACATGCCGCGCAGCAGGCAGGCGAGGCGACCCTCGACAGGATCTCCTGGATCAAGCTGTCCTCGGTCACCCTTCCGCTCGCCACTCCCATCAGCGACGCGAAGGTCTTCACCGGACGGCAGAAGCCGATGACCGAGGTGGCCTTTCTCTTCGTCGAGCTCGCCACCGAGGAGGGACACCAGGGCATCGGTTTCAGCTATTCCAAGCGGGCCGGCGGCCCCGGCCAGTTCGCCCACGCCAAGGAGATCGCCCCCACCCTGCTCGGCGAGGACCCCAGCGACATCGCCAAGCTCTGGACGAAGCTGGCGTGGGCGGGCGCCTCCGTCGGACGCAGTGGGCTGTCGACCCAGGCGGTGGCGGCCTTCGACATCGCCCTGTGGGACCTGAAGGCCAAGCGGGCCGGGCTGCCCCTGGCCAAGCTGCTGGGCGCCCACCGCGACTCCGTACGCTGCTACAACACCTCCGGCGGCTTTCTGCACACGCCCACCGAGCAGCTGCTGGAGAACGCCTCCCGCTCCGTGGCGGAGGGCATCGGCGGCATCAAGATCAAGGTCGGCCACCCCGACGGCAAAATGGATCTGGGCCGGGTGACCGCCGTGCGCGAGCACCTGGGCGACGAGGTGCCGCTCATGGTCGACGCCAACCAGCAGTGGGACCGGCCCACCGCCCAGCGCATGGGGCGCGCCCTGGAGGAGTTCGGCCTGATCTGGATCGAGGAGCCGCTGGACGCGTATGACGCCCGCGGCCACGCCGCCCTCGCGGCCTCGCTGGACACCCCGGTGGCCACCGGTGAGATGCTGGCCAGCGTCGCCGAACACTGGGAGCTGATCCGCAACGAGGCCGCGGACGTCATCCAGCCCGACGCGCCGCGCATCGGCGGCATCACCCAGTTCCTCAAACTGGCCACCCTCGCCGAGCACCACCATCTCCAGCTCGCCCCGCACTTCGCGATGGAGATCCACCTCCACCTCGCCGCCGCCTACCCGTACGAGCCGTGGGTGGAGCACTTCGACTGGCTGGAGCCGCTCTTCAACGAGCGTCTGCGGATCAGCGGCGGCCGTATGCATGTGTCCTCCCGGCCGGGTCTCGGCATCACCCTCAGCGAGCAGGCACGGGCCTGGACACAGGCGGACCACGAGCTCGGTACGCGTCCCTGAACGTACCGCTCCGCGGAAATCGGGTCGCACACCCATTGACCTGTTGGGTGGGCCACCCTAACCTCCATTCTCATATCTAGACTCAGTGCATGTATGTGGAGATCAGTTCATGAATATGAACACGGCGGTCCAGGACGTCGCGCAGCGACTGCGTGACGGCATGGCGCGCGGCGTGCTGTCCTTCCCCCTCACCAGCTTCGGTGAGGACGGCAGCCTCGACCTGGACGCCTACCGCGAGTATCTGACCGCTCAACTGGCCACCGACCCCGGCGCGGTGTTCCCCGCGTGTGGCACCGGAGAGTTCACCGCCCTGGACGAGGACGAATACGGCCAGGTGATCGCCACCGCGGTGGAGGTGGCCGATGGCCGTATGCCGGTGGTCGCGGGGATCGGCTACGGCTACGCGCAGGCCCTGCGCTTCGCCCGGATCGCGGAGGAAGCCGGTGCGGACGCCGCCCTGGTCCTCCCCCACTACCTGGTCAAGGCCCCGCAGGACGGCCTGGTGGAGCAGGTGCGCCGGATCGCCGCCGGGACCGGGCTGCCGCTCATCGCCTACCAGCGCGACCAGGTGACGTTCACCATCGACGGCCTGCGGCGGATCGCGGAGATCCCGACCGTCATCGGTCTGAAGGACGGACACAGCGACCTGGACCGGCTGCAGCGGCTGACCCTCGCCGCCCCCGACGACCTCCTGTTCTTCAACGGGGCCGCCACCGCCGAGGTGCAGGCCCGCGCGTACGCCGCCGTCGGCGTGCCCGCGTACTCCTCCGCCGTCCACGCCTTCGCACCCGAGATCGCGGGCGCGTTCTTCGTGGCGCTGCGGGACGGCGACGACGAGACCGTGGACACGCTGCTGCGTGACTTCTACGTCCCGCTGGTCGAGCTGCGCGACCGGGTGCCGGGCTATGCCGTATCGCTGGTGAAGGCCGCCGCCCGGCTGCGCGGCAAGCCGGTCGGCCCGGTGCGCGCCCCGCTCACCGACCCCGGCCCCGAGGATCTGGCCACCCTGGAGAAACTCCTGGAGACCGGGCTGAGCCTCGTGGCCGGCCGCTGACCACGACACACCGATGGAATCCGGGCGGCCCCGCGCGCCGCCCGGCCCAGTCTTCCGCCGCATCTCAGCGACGAGGGCCCGACCGGCGCGGCCGCCGGCCATGACCGGGCCATCCCCCACACCGCCACCCCCTGATCCGTACACGCCCCACGGATCGGAAGCCACTTCTCGGAAGCCATTTCCTGAGCGCAGTTCAAAGGGGAACTGACCCATGCCTCTTGTCGTAGTAGGAATCAGCGTTCTGGCGCTGCTCTTCCTGATGACCAAGGTGAAGCTGAACGGCTTCATCTCCCTCCTCCTCGTGGCCGTCGCCGTGGCGCTGGTCCGAGGCGTCCCGATGGAGAAGATCCCGGACGTCCTCGGTGAGGGTGTCGGAGGGCAGATCGGCGACACCCTGATCGTCGTCGGACTCGGCGCCATGCTCGGCCGTGTCATGGGAGACTCCGGCGCCGCCCAGCGCATATCCGGCAAACTCATCGACACCTTCGGCCTGCGCCGGGTCCAGGTGGCCATGGTGGTCACGGCCATGCTGCTGGGCGTGACGATGTTCTACGAGGTCGCCTTCGTGATCATCGTGCCCGTGGCGTTCACCATCGTCCGGGTGACGGGCAAGAACCTGCTGTGGGTCGGGCTCCCGATGTCGATCGCCCTGTCCACCATGCACAGCTTCCTGCCGCCCCACCCCGGCCCCACCGCCGTCGCCGCCACCTTCCACGCCTCCGTCGGGCTGACCCTCTTCTACGGCCTGTTCTTCGCCATCCCCTTCGGAGCGCTCATCGCCCTGGTGTGGCCGCGCCTCCCGTTCGTCAAGAAGATGAACCCCTCCATGCCCAAGGGCCTGGTCTCGGAGCGCACCTTCACCGACGAGGAGATGCCCAGCATGGGCTGGTCCCTCTCGGTGGCGCTGGTCCCGGTGGTGCTGATCGCGTTCGCCGCCGTGTACGACATGGCGGTGTCCGAATCCAACCCCGCCCGGCCCTTCATCACCTTCATCGGCTCGGCGCCGGTCGCCCTCCTGCTGACCCTGCTCCTGGCCATCTGGGCGTTCGGCCCGCGCATCGGCCGGTCGCTCTCCGAGGTCAGCGCGTCCTGCAACTCGGCGGCCCAGGCGATGGCCATGATCCTTCTGGTGATCGGCGCGGGCGGTGCCTTCAAGGGTGTCCTCGTCGAGGGCGGGATCTCCGACTACATCAAGGACGCCACCGAGGGCTGGAACATCTCGCCGATCATCCTGGCGTGGCTGATCGCCGTCATCCTCCGCATCGCCCTCGGATCGGCGACCGTCGCCGTCGTCACCGCCGCCGGTGTGGTGGCGCCGCTGGTCGCGGGCAGTGGAGTCCACCCCGAGATGATGGTCCTCGCCGTCTCCTGCGGATCCATCGCCTTCAGCCACGTCAACGACCCCGGGTTCTGGATGTTCAAGGAGTACTTCAACCTCTCCGTCATCGACGCCATCAAGGCACGCACCACCTACACCACCACGCTCGCGGTCCTCGGTCTCGGTGGCGTCCTCGCCGTCGAGGCCTGCCTCGACGCCCTGGGCGTCTAGCCACCGCCGCCGATCGCCCACGCGCTCGCTCCGCCGCCGGTGCCCTTCCGGTGTCGGAGCGAGCGCGTGTGGCGTGTCATGTCTCCGGTGTCACAGCGGCCGCTTCGTCGTCGGAGAGCCGCAGCGCCCCCGCGGCCACGTTCTCCACGAGGTGGTCCGGGTTCCCGGTGCCGGGGATGGCCAGCACATGCGGCCCCTGGCGCAGCGTCCACGCCAGCCGGACCTGCGCGGGGGTCACACCGTGCGCGCGGGCGACGGCAAGCACCTCATCGCTGTCGGTCGCGCTCGCGCCGGCCTCGCGCCCGGCGCCGGCGATCGCGAAGAACGGCACATAGGCGATGCCCTGCTCGCCACAGGCCCGCAGAAAGTCTTGTTCCTGGGCCGGGGCGCCGATGCCGTAGGCGTTCTGCACACAGACCACCGGCGCGATGGCCTGAGCCTCGGTCAGATGCTCGGGCGTGGCATTGGACAGGCCCAGGTGGCGTATGAGCCCGGCGTCGCGAAGGTCGGCCAGCGCGCCGAAGTGTTCCGAGATGGAGCCGGACCTGCGGCTCGGCGGCACACGCAGATTCACCACATCCAGGTGGTCACGCCCCAGTTGGCGCAGGTTCTCCTCGACCTGACCGCGCAACTGGTCCGGTGTGGCCCACCACCACGCGCCCGACGGGTCCCTGCCCGCCCAGACCTTCGTGGCGATGACGAGGTCGTCCGGGTAGGGCGCCAGCGCCCGGTTGATCAGCTCGTTGGCGGACCGCAGCGACGAGAAGTAGAACGCCGCCGTGTCGATGTGGTCGACGCCGAGCTCGATCGCTCGCCGTAGCACCCTGATCGACCGGTCGCGGTCGCTCGGGGTAGTACCGAGGTCGAAGGCGGCGCTGCCGGTCAGCCGCATCGCCCCGAATCCGAGGCGGTTGACGGTCAGATCGCCGAGGTTCCAGGTGCCCGCGGCCGCGGCGGTGTACGTCTCTTCGGTCTTGCTCGGGCTCACGTCGTTGCCCCCTTGGTGGTGTGGTCATCAGACATGAAAAAAGCCTCCTCGGCGGAGGCGGACCCGCAGCAAGGAGGCTTGACAGTTCCTGAGCAATATACCGCAGGGGCGACAGGCGCGGCGGCGTAGGGGTGCCGATGGCCCGATGGCGACCGCTGCCTGGTGATCTTCCGCGCTCGTCCTGGCACCGCTACCGCAACGGGCGGGCCCTGCCGCCGTGGGAGGCCGAGGGAGTCGGTCTCGGACGCCTGGGCGGCGGGACAGGGCTCGAAGGAGCCCAGGGACCCGAAGACGGGGGACGAGGCCGAGACGGCGGAAGAACCGGAGACAGCGGAGGCGGCGCGTCGCGGGACCGGAAACACCGCTGGGCCACCGGGCTGCCCGGCGGTGTGCGGCGCCTCTCCCGCAGGACGATCGGGGCCGCGGTGGCGGTGTGCGGCCTGCTCGCCGTGCTGCTCCTGCTGCTCCTCGTACGCCCCTGGAGCGACGATGTCCGCCCGGAGCGCGCCGCCGGGAGCGCCCGAAGGCTCACGCGCCTGGCCATGGGCTCTGCGCCCCTCTGGGTCGGCGTCCACGGACGGGCGAACCCTGCGTCTGAGGTACAGCCCGGTGTGCCGGGCCGTATGGGCGGAAGTGGGTCCGGCGGACGGCACCGAACAGTTGCTGGCGGCCGCGGCGGACGCCACGCCGCAGACCGCGGCCCGCGGCGCGAGCCGCACCGCGATGGTGGCGGCCGACCAGCGATGACGGCACTGGACGAGAGTGACCGCATCCCTCCGCAGCGCCGCACCGGATCGCGTACCCGCCCTGAGAACCCGCAACGGCTACCGGCTCACCGGTTACTGGTGAGCCCCGCGATCCGGGCCAGACCGCGGTGGGATGCGATCAGGGCCTCCTGGTCGTAGGTGCTGGTCGTGACCATGATCTCCTGGGCGCCGGTCTCCTTGATCACCACCTCCAGCTCGTCGGCCACCTGCTCCTCGGTGCCATGGATGTGGCCGCGCAGGGCCGACTCGTAGAGGTCCCGCTCCTTCGGGCTCATGGTCCGCCGCTCGACCTCCTCCGCCGGGGCGAGCGGCGGGAACGTGCCGTGGGTGCTCGCGTACGCGATGGCCCACGCCTCGGGGATCAGCAGCCGGCGCGCCAGCTCGGGGGTCGCGGCGACGGCGACCGTGCCCGCGGCGACGACGTACGGCTCCTCGGCCCACCCGGACGGGCGGAAAGCGCCGCGGTAGCGCTCGATCGCGTGCAGGAGCTTCTCGCGGCCCCTGAGGTCGCCGATCACCAGCGGAAGCCCGGCCTCGGCGGCGATCGTGGCGCCCTCGCCGGTGGCCAGGACATACGGCGGTACGCGCAGCCCCTCGGCGGGGCGGGCGTGGACACCGGTGGGCGAGGTGCCCTCGAACCAGCCGAGGAGCTCGGCCAGCTGCCCCGCGAAGTCGTCGGCGTCGTCCTTGTCCCGGCCCAGCGCCCTGCGCACGCCGCCCGTGAAGCCGACCGAGCGGCCCAGGCCCATGTCGACCCGCCCGGGGAAGAGGGACTCCAGGACGCCGAACTGCTCGGCGACCACGAGCGGTTGGTGGTTCGGCAGCATCACCCCGCCGGTGCCGACCCGGATGGTGCGCGTGGCGGCGGCGATCGCGGCGGCCAGCACGGTCGGCGCCGATCCCGCGACACCGGGCACGCCGTGGTGCTCGGCGACCCAGATCCGGTGGTAGCCGAGCCGCTCCGCCTCCTGGGCCAGGCGCACGGTGTCACGCAGCGCCCGCGGGCCGCCGGATCCCTCCCGGATCCGCGAGCGGTCGAGGATCGAGAACCGAGTCGAGGCGATCGCAGAGCTCACACAGGGTTCAACGCCTGACGGGCCCCGGCATTCCCACCGCGCCGAGGCCCGGGCCCGGCCACGCCGTCAGCCGGAGGGCGGGTACTCGATCTCGATTCCGTATGTGCGCAGCACGGAGATCACATCGTCCAGCTCTTCGTCGCCGACGTTGCGCCGCGATGTCTCGAAGTCCCGCCACACCAGCCGGAAAGGCGGCCTCCGGCGAGCACCGCTGTTGCTGAGGCAGTCGCCGAGCGCATTGGGGTTGGAGCCGAAGTACCCGCCCGGTCCGTTGACCGCCTCGCCCAGTTCGCAGTAAAAGCCGGCGATATCGGCGAGGTCCGCTCCCGCGATTTCGCAGGTGGTCGCGTCCCCATAGCGCTTGGCCAGGTGGCCTGTGCGGAACCAGGCCGATTGGACCACATGGAGCCAGCTGTCATGCGCTTCGGGGGGAAGCTTCTTCCACATTCCGGATTCGGCCGGGGGGCCCTGTGCCCAGGTTTGCCAGATCTCTCGGGCATACGGGTAGGGAGAGCCGTATCCGAAGAAGGACAGGGCGAGATCGGTGCCGCCCGGGACGCTCACGCTGTCCCTCACGTCCGTCACCTCGACTCTGCCGATGTAGTAGCCGCCGATCTCGTGCCCTCGGACGTCCCTGACCTGCAACTCGACGTCCTCGAAGAGCACGGGAACCCGCGCCGGCCGCAGCGAGGACCCGACCGCGGTGATGGTCTGCGACTCTCCGAGCGATGGCTCGACGAAGAAGCCGCGGACGTCGGTCGCGGTGAGGATCTCCCGCTCCGTCTCGTCTTCGACGAATCGGTACATGGCTACGTCAGTTCCAACCATCATCGGGGAAATGGGGTGCCGTGAAGGGGTGGATGGTTTTGTAGTGGTCCGTGGTCCACCCCATCACCTTACGCCCGTCAGGGAGTTCCTTCACGAGGATGCGGGAGTTCTCGGGGTCCTTGGCGTGTGGGACACGATATTCCAAGGCGTCTTTCCAAGGCGCCTCATGCTTTTTCCGTCCCTCGAATATCTTCGGATCGCCCGTGTCCGGGTCCGTCTGCCGGACGCCATGCCCCTGCCTGATGTCTTCGTATGCCCTGACGAACGTCTTCGGCAGCCCCTGTGGCAGCTGGTCCGAGAGCCGCGGGGGCTTCTTGTCCCCACACCCTTCGAGGCCGAGCGGGTCCTGCCAGGTGTGCGGGTTGGGTACATAGGTCTGGGGGCTGGGCGCCGGGGCGAGGCCGAGCGGGTCCGGGGTGAGGTACCGGGCCGTCTCGGGGTCGTAGTAACGGAAGTGGTTGTAGTGCAGACCGGTTTCCGGGTCGGCGTACTGGCCGGGGAAGCGGAGCGGGCAGTACGTGGCGTCGGATGGCGCGGCGAGGGGGGTGCCCCAGAGGGTGGTGCGGTGTTGCCAGGCGAGGTGGCCGTCGGGGGTGACGAGTTCGGTGGGGGTGCCGGTCGGGTCGGTGACCACGGCGTGGAAGCCGGTGGAGCCCAGCTCACGGTCGATCTGAGTCAGGGGACGGTGGCTGTCCGGGGCGTAGTCCCAGGTGGTGGTGGCACCGTCGTGGGTGGCCTGTTCGGCCAGGCGGCCGGCGTCCCAGCTGAAGGTGAGCGGGTTCCCGTCCGGGCTCGTCTTCGACGTGCGGCGGCCCAGAGGGTCGTAGGTGTATGTCCACTCCTCGCCGCCCGGGGTGGTGGCCTTGGTGAGCCGGTCTTCCGCGTTCCAGGCATAGGTCCAGGTACGGGTCTGCCCGTTGAGGAGTTTGCGGGTCCTGCGGATGAGGCGGCCCGCCGCGTCGTGCTCGTATGTGGTCCGGCCTGCATGGCGGATGAGAGTGCCCTCGTAGGCGCGGTCACCGGTCGCCGGGTGGTCGGGGGCCGTGGCGTGGGTCTGGTTCCCCGCCGCGTCGTAGGCGTACTTCTCCGTCCAGCCGTGTGCCTGGACGCCCGTCACCCGACCCATGGTGTCCAGCGTGAAATTCCGCGTGCCCGAGGTGAGTTCGCGGATCTGGGTGACGTGGCCGTCGGGGCGGTACGCGTAGGTGCGGTGCTGGAGGAGGTCCTGGGACGAGGTGGAGACTCCTTGGGCGGCCAGGCGGCCCACCTCGTCCCAGGCCTGGGCGAGGGTGATGTCTCCGGTGTCGCGGCGCGTCTCGCGGCCCGCCGCGTCGTGTGTGAAGGTGAGGGTGTGGCCCTCCGTGGTCAGCGTGGCCGGACGGCCCGCCGCGTCATACGTCCAGGTGGACATCACACCGGAGGGCGTCGTGCGGTGGATCTGGTTGCCCGCCGCGTCATAGCCGTACGTGGTCGTGCGGCCGCCCACCGTCTCGGAGACGACGCGGCCCACCGGGTCGCGTTCCAGAACCAGCTCGGTATCCGCGTTCGCCGCGCGCTGGAGGACCCCGTCGGCGTCATACGCGTACGTCGTCACCTCGCCCGTGGTCTCGTCGCGCTGGGCGACCAGGCGGCCCGCCGCGTCGAGGGTGTGGCGCAGCGTCTCGCCCAGCGCGTTGGTCTGGGCGGTGAGTCGGCCCGCCGCGTCGCGTTCATAGGTGCGGGTGGCGCCGTTGAAGTCCGTTTCGGCGATCAGATGGCCGGCCGCGTCGTACTCGTAACGCCATTGCTCGCCCAGGGAGTTGGTGACCTCGGTGAGGCGCAGTTCGGTGTCGTACGCGAAGGCGTAGTGAGCGCCGTCCGGGTCGGTGCGGGTGATGGGCAGGTCGAAGTAGGTGTGGGTGTAGGTGGTGGTGTGTCCGGCCGCATCGGTGTGGTGGGCGAGGTTGCCTTCGGTGTCCCACTGCCACACCTCGCGGGCGCCGTCGGGCCCTTCGCGCCAGGCGGGCTTGCCCTCGATGGTCCAGCCGTGGCGGGTGGTGTGCCCGAGCGGGTCGGTGACGGCCGTGATCTGGCCGTGGGGGCCTCGGCGGATGTGGGTGGTCCGGCCCAGGGGGTCGGTGATGGTGACCGGGAGGCCGGCCGCGTTGGTGGTGACCTGGGTGGTGTGCCCCAGCGGATCCGTGATCGACGACAGGTGGCCCGAGGTGTCGTAGGTGTAGTGCGTGGTGGCGCCGCTCGGGTCGGTCGTGGAGGTGCGCGCCCCGCGGTCGTCGTAGGTGTGGCGCCACACCGCGCCGTTCGGCTCGCGGATCTCCAACGGGAGACCCCAGTCGTCATGGACGGCTTCCGTCACGGTGCCGTCAGGCTGTTCCACGGCCGCGAGACAACCCTGGCCGTCGTAGCGGTAGCGCGTGGTGTGGCCCAGGGGGTCCGTCACCGCGAGGGGGAGGCGGTTGGTCTCGTCCCACTCGGTGCGGGTGGTGTTGCCCAGCGGGTCGGTCTGCGCGATGACCTTGTACGCCTCGTTGCGGACGTAGGTCGTGGTGTTGCCCTGTGAGTCGGTGTAGCGGGTGGTGCGGGCCTGCGTGTCGTAGTGCAGGCGGCCCGAGAGGATGCCGTCCGGGCCGATGCCGCGCAGGACCCGGCCCCGGTGGTCGTACACGTAGGCGTACGACGTCCCGTTGCGGTCCGTCCACGAGGTGACGCGGTGGCGGTCGTCGTACCGGTAGCGCAGTGGCTTGCCGGTGGAGTTGATGACCTCGGTCAGGTCGCCCGCCTCGTCGTAGCCGAAGGAGATCAGGGTCGTGCTGTGCTCGTTCCGCTCGCCGTGCAACAGGCGCAGCGATGTGATCCGCAGCAGGCGAGGGTCCGTGTCGACCGAGACGTGGTAGCCCCCGGAGTGGACGATCTCCTTCGGCGCGCCCTTCTCGTCGTACCCGACGTCGATCCGGTCGCCCTCGCCCGTCCGGTCGGTGATCGCACGCAGAGCCAGCTCCCTGCCGCCCAGCGGCAAGGGGGCGAAGTGCAGGGTCCGGTTCTGCTCCGGGACGGTGACGGTGAAGGTGCCATCAGGTTTGCCGTCCCAGCACAGCGGCCAGCGCGGCCCGGAGGCGGGCAGCACGGGGACATCACGCACGGGCACCGGATAGGTCAGGAGCATGCCGTCGTCGGTGACGTAGATGACCCCGGCTTCGTCGATCTCCAGGCGCTGGTCGAGTGTCCCGGCCCAGGTGCGGCCGAACCAGCCTCCGCACGGATGCCCCGAGACGTAGTGGCGCTCCAGCACCAGTGGCAGGGCGCCGGGCAGGCTGACGTCGGTGGCGGACATGACCATCTCGCCGGTCGCCACATCGATCGGCTCACCGGTCGTGCAACGATTGGCGCCGGGCGTGCAGTTCCGCTTCGGATCGCTGTCCGTCCGCCTGCGGGCGCTGCCGTCCCGGCGCAGCCCGCGCTCCCGGTTGAGCAGGCGCTGTGCGGCGTTCTTGGCCACGGAGCCGCCGCGGCGCACGGCGCCGGAGCCGCCGGAGGCCAGGGCGAGGAGGAGTTCGGGGGTGAGCTGGCCGGCGGCGCGGGCGGGGTTGCGCTGCCACTCGTCCCAGTTGGTGACGGCCTTGGCGAACTCCTTGGGATGGTCGACGGCGTACGCGACGCCGTC
>NZ_JARAXF010000036.1:0-115292 GCF_033793745.1 Streptomyces sp. ME19-01-6
GGTGGCGGCTTGGTCCCCGGGTCGGCGGATGGTGAACGCGTACGGTCCGACCGAGACGACCGTGATCGCGTCGATGAGCCCGCCCCTGGTGGGGGATGGTCGTGTGCCGTCCATCGGCGGGCCGGTGACCAACGTACGGATCTTCGTGCTGGACGCCGGGCTGCGGCCGGTGCCGCCGGGCGTGCCGGGCGAGCTGTACGTGGCGGGGCCGGCCCTGGCGCGGGGCTATGTGCGCCGGGCGGCGCTGACCGCGGAGCGCTTCGTGGCCTGCCCGTTCGGCGAGCCGGGCGAACGCATGTACCGCACCGGCGATGTCGTGGCGTGGACGCCGGACGGCCAACTCGTGTTCCAGGGGCGGGCCGACGCGCAGGTGAAGGTGCGCGGGTTCCGGATCGAGCCGGGGGAAGTCGAGGCGGCCCTCGTATCGCACCCGAGGGTGGCACAGGCCGTGGTGGTCACCCGGGAGGCCGCGGGGGCCGCGGGGACCGGCGGGAGCAGGCAACTGGTGGGCTATGTCGTGCCCGCCGGCGCGGACGAGGCCGGCTTCGGCGATGTGGAAGACCTGCGCGACTTCGACTTCGACCTCGGCGCCGGGCTGTCGGCGAACGAGCTGCGACGGTTCTTGTCGGAGCGGTTGCCGGAGTTCATGGTGCCGTCGGCGTTCGTGGTGCTGGGGCGGCTGCCCCTGACGTCGAGCGGCAAGGTGGACCGGGGGGCCCTACCCGACCCGGAGCTCACCGGTTCGGTGTACCGCGCGCCGAGGAACCCGCTGGAGGAGACTCTGGCCGCGGTCTTCTCCCAGGTGCTGGGAGTGGACCGGGTCGGCATCGACGACGACTTCTTCGGCGCGGGCGGAGACAGCATCCGGTCCGTCCAGATCGTGTCGCGGGCGCGGGCGCGCGGGGTGGAGCTCAGCGCCCGGGACGTCTTCGAGCACCGGACGGTCGCCAGGCTGGCCGAGGCGGTGAACGGCGGTGGCGGCGCCGCGGGGCACGCGCCCGGGACCCGGCCTCGCGCGGGCGCACCGCGCCCGACGGATGCCCCACTGGTGCCGGTCGGTTCCCGCGAGCTGGAGGCGTGGCGGGGCCGTTATCCGGGCCTGGCGGACGTATGGCCGCTGGCTCCGCTCCAGGAGGGGCTGCTGTTCCACGCGATGCTGGCCGATGCCGCCTTCGACGCGTACCAGCTGCAGTTCGTGGTCCATCTGTCCGGACAGGTGGATCCGGACCGGCTGTGTGTGGCGGGGCAGGCCCTGCTCGACCGGCACGCCAATCTGCGGAGCGCGTTCGTCAACACCGAGTCCGGAGACCCGGTGCAGTTGGTCGTCGACGGTGTCCGGCTGCCCTGGCGCCACATCGATCTCGGCGGACTCGGCGAAGCCGGGCGCGACGAGGCGCTGCGACGGTTCCTGGCGGAGGACCGCGACGCCGCCTTCGACCCGGCCGCCCCGCCGATGCTGCGGATCGCGCTGGTCACACTGGACCAGGAGCGGTCGGAACTGGTCGTCACCGCGCATCACGTGCTGTTCGACGGGTGGTCCGTGCCGCTGCTGTTGCAGGACCTGCTGCGGCTCTACGAGTCCGGCGGTGCCCCGGCGGCGCTGCCCGCGGCCCCCGCTTTCCGCAACTACCTGGCATGGCTGGCCGAGCAGGATCAGGACGCGTCGGCACGGGCATGGGCGGCGGAGCTGGACGGGGTCGACGAGCCCACCCTGCTGGCCGCCGGGAAGGGGCAGGAGGACCGGGCGGCGGGCCTCGGCCTGGTGGACGTCCCGCTCCCGCTGGACACCGCGCGCGAACTGGCGCGGCGCGCCGCCGACCTCGGTGTCACCCTGAACACCGTCGTCCAGGCGGCGTGGGGGGTGCTGCTGGGGCGGCTGACCGGCCGGCAGGACGTGGCGTTCGGCGCCACGGTCTCCGGACGGCCGCCCGCCGTACCGGACGTCGACTCCATGGTCGGCCTCTTCATCAACACCGTGCCGGTGCGGGTGCGGTGCTCCCCGGACATCACCCTCGCCGAGCTGATGACCGAGTTGCAGAACCGGCAGGCGGCGCTGCTGGACCACCACCACTGCGGGCTGGCCGACATCCAGCGGACAACAGGACTGGCCACCCTGTTCGACACCATCATCGGATTCGAGTCGTACCCGTTCGACCGCGCAGGCATCGAGGAGGCGAGCACCGCCGCCGGCCTCGCGACCACCGGCGTCAGGACATCGGGCGGTACTCACTACCCGCTGGCCGTGCTGGCCCTTGAGGACCCACACCTGCGGCTCGCCGTGCAGTACCACCAGGACAGGTTCGACCGGGAGGCGGTGGAGGTGATCGCGGCCCGGTTCGCCCGGGTGCTGCGCCAGGTGGCGGCGGACCCGGGGGTACCGGTCGGCGTGACGGACGTGCTGGATGCCGCGGAGCGGCGCTGGCTGCTGTCCGGCCTGAACGACACGGCCGCGGCCCCGGTGGAGGCGGACACCTTCCCCGGGCTGTTCGAGCGTCAGGTGGCGGCGCGGCCTGGGTCGGTTGCGTTGGTGTGTGGTGGGGAGTCGGTGTCGTACGGGGAGCTGGACGGGCGGGCGAACCGGTTGGCGCGGGTGTTGGTGGGCCGTGGTGTGGGGCCCGAGTCGGTGGTGGGGGTGGCGCTGCCGAGGTCGCCGGAATGGGTGGTGGCGGTGCTGGCGGTGATGAAGGCCGGCGGCGCGTATCTCCCGGTGGACCCGGCCTACCCGGCCGACCGGATCGGGTTCATGGTGGAGGACTCCGGGGCCTGCCTGATGCTCGCGGACGCGACGACGGCCGACGAGCTCCCCGAGCTGCCGGTCCCGGTGCTGCGCCTCGACGACCCGCACACCGCCGATGCGCCGGCCGGCGCCGATCCTGCGGCGCCCACGGACGCGGAACGGCTGGGCCCGGTGTCGGCGGCCAACACCGCCTACGTCATCTACACCTCCGGATCCACCGGCCGTCCCAAGGGTGTCGCCGTCACCCACGCCGGACTGGCGAGCCTGCTGGCGACGCACCTGGAGCGGCTGGAAGTCGGGCCCGAGAGCCGGGTCCTCCAGTTCGCCTCGCCCAGTTTCGATGCCTCCGTGTGGGAGCTGTGCATGGGCGTGCTGTCCGGCGCCACCCTCGTCCTGGCGGACAAGCATGCGCTGGCGCCCGGTGCGCCGTTGGAGAGGACGATCAGCGAGCAGCGGGTGACGCATGTGACGCTTCCGCCGCCGGTGCTGGCGACGCTGTCGAAGGGAGCGTTGCCGACGGTCGAGACGCTGGTCGTCGCGGGGGACGCGGCCGCACCGGACCTGGTGGCGGCCTGGTGCGACGGCCGCCGCGTGATCAACGCGTACGGCCCGACCGAGACCACGGTGTGCGCCACGATGAGCCCGCCCCTGATGGGGGATGGCCGTGTGCCGTCCATCGGCGGGCCGGTGACCAACGTACGGATCTTCGTGCTGGACGCCGGGCTGCGGCCGGTGCCGCCGGGCGTGCCGGGCGAGCTGTACGTGGCGGGGCCCGCCCTGGCGCGGGGCTATGCGCACCGGGTGGCGCTGACCGCGGAGCGCTTCGTGGCCTGCCCGTTCGGCGAGCCGGGCGAACGCATGTACCGCACCGGGGACCTGGTCCGCTGGAACGCCGACGGGCAACTGGAGTACGTCGGCCGCACGGACGCCCAGACCAAGATCCGCGGGTTCCGGATCGAGCCCGGAGAGGTCGAGGCGGCCCTGACCTCGCACCCCGGCATCGCACAGGCCGCGGTCGTCACGGACGAGGACCCCGCCGGCGACCAGCGGCTGGTCGCCTACGCGGTGCTCAGCGCGGACGGGGCCGGTCTCGGCGGTGCCGCTGACAAGATCGACGCGTGGCGGCAGGTCCACGACCGGGTGTACGCGACCCCCGGCGCGCCGTGGGGAGAGGACTTCAGCGGGTGGGACTCCCGGTACACCGGTGAGCCGATTCCCCTTCAGGAGATGACCGCATGGCGCGACGCGGCGGTGGAACAGATCCTCTCCTGGTCCCCCCGGCGGCTCCTGGAGATCGGCGTGGGCGCCGGGCTGCTGATGGCGAAGGTCGTCCCCACGGTGGAGGAGTACTGGGCGACGGACCTCTCGGCCTCGGTCACGGACCGCCTGCGCGAACAGGTCGCACAGGCGGGGTACGCCGAGCGGGTGCGGCTTCGCTGCCGGACGGCGGACGACGTGACCGGGCTGCCGCGCGGGCACTTCGACACGGTCGTGCTGAACTCCGTCGTGCAGTACTTCCCTGACGCCGTCTACCTGGACCGCGTGCTGCGGCAGGCGATGGAACTCCTCGCGCCGGGCGGCCGGATCGTGGTCGGGGACGTACGGAACGCGGGGTCCCTGCGGCTGTTCCGGGCCGGTGTGCACCGGGCGCGGCACCCGGACGCCTCGCCCTCGGTGGTGCGTGCCGCGGTCGCCCGGGCGATACGGGCGGAGAAGGAACTGCTCATCGACCCGGAGTGGTTCACCCGCTGGGCCGACAGGCATGGCGTCGGCGCGCTCGATGTCCGCCTGAAGCCCGGACCGGCGCACAATGAACTCACCCGGCACCGTTACGAGGTCGTCCTGCACAAGACGCCGGTGGACGCCGTGCCGCTGCGTGACATCCCCACCTGGCTGTGGGGCGAGCAGCTGGGAGACCTGGCCGGAATAGCCGAGTTCCGCCGCGCCCAGGGCGATACACCGGTACGGATCGCCCGGATCCCGAATGCCAGGCTGACCGGCGAGGCCGCGGCAGCCGCCGCGGCCTCGCTGGTCAACGCGCCGACGACCGCTCACCGGTCCGTCGACCCGCACGAGCTGTGCGCCTGGGCGGCCCAGCAGGGCTGGGACGCAACGGTGACCTGGTCGACCAACGCGGTCGAGTGCTTCGACGTGATCGTCTTCCCCGACGGCCGCCGGGACGGCCGGGTACTGACCGGAGGATTCCTCCCTTCGGGGCGTCCCGGCCGGACCCTGACGAACGACCCCGCGGGGACGCGGGAGGCCGGAACCGCGGCCACCGCACTGCGCGACCACGTGGCAAAGCTGCTGCCCGCGTACATGGTGCCCTCGGCCGTGATGGTCGTCTCCGAGGTGCCCCTGACCCCGAGCGGCAAGCTGGACAAGCGGGCGCTTCCGGCGCCCGACTACGGCGGAGCGGCCGACGGCAAGGAGCCGCGCACGCCCCAGGAAGAGGTCCTGTGCGGGCTGTTCGCCGAGGTGTTGGGGCTGGAACGGGTCGGTGTCGACGACAACTTCTTCGCCCTCGGCGGCCATTCGCTGCTGGCCACCAAGCTCGTCCGCAGGATCCGCGCCGAGCTGAACGTCGAGATCGCCGTCACGTCGGTGTTCGACTCCGGGACCGTGGCCGCACTGGCGAAGCTGTTGTCGACCGGCCTGCGGGTGCGCCCGAAACTCCGGCGCGCCGAGGTACGGCCGGACCGCCTGCCCCTGTCCTTCGCGCAGCGGCGGATGTGGTTCATCCACCGTTTCGAGGGGCCGTCCGTCACCTACAACTCCCCGCTCCGGGTGCGGTTGAGGGGTGGGCTGGATGTGGGTGCGTTGGGGTTGGCGGTGCGGGATGTGGTGGGTCGGCACGAGAGTCTGCGGACGGTGGTTGTCGAGGATGAGGGGGGTGTGCCGTTCCAGCGGGTGGTGCCGTTGGAGGAGGTGGAGGTGCGGGTTCCGGTGGTGGAGGCGGGGCCGGAGGAGCTTGAGGGCGTGGTGGCGGGGGCGGTGCGGTATGCCTTCGATCTGGCGGCGGAGATTCCGTTGCGTGCCTCGGTGTTCCGGTGCGGGGCGCGTGAGCATGTGCTGGTGCTGTTGATCCATCACATCGCGGTGGACGGGGAGTCGATGGCGCCGTTGGTGCGGGATCTGTCGGAGGCGTATCGGGCGAGGGTGGCAGGGCGGGCGCCGGGGTGGTCGGAGTTGCCGGTGCAGTACGGGGACTACACGTTGTGGCAGCGGGAAGTGCTGGGTGACGAGAGCGATCCGGCGAGCGTGGCGGCTCAGCAGTTCGGGTACTGGCGTCAGGCGCTGGCCGGAGTGGTCCAGCCCCTTCCCCTGCCCACCGACTGCCCCCGCCCGCCCGTCGCCAGCCGCAACGGCGACATGGCCGAGTTCACCATGGACCCCGAGGTGCTGGCGGCGGCCGAGGAACTGGCCCGCGCGCACGGGATGACCGTGGCGATGGTGCTCCAGTCCGCGCTCGCGGTGCTGCTCCACCAGCTGACCGGCAGGGAGGACCTGACCATCGGCTCCCCGATCGCCAACCGCACCGACGACGACCTCGCGGACCTGGTGGGCTTCTTCGTCAACACTTGGGTGCTGCGGGCCGATGTGTCCGGGAATCCCTCGTTCGAGAAGCTGCTCGGCCGGGTCCGGGAGGCGGCACTCGCCGCCTACAACAACCAGGACGCCCCGTTCGAGCGACTGGTCGAACTGCTCAACCCCGAGCGCTCCACCGCCTACCACCCCCTCTTCCAGGTGGCGTTCGCCTGGCAGAACATCGGGTGGGAGGACTTCGACTTCGAGGGGCTGAGCGCGACCCTCGAACCGGTCGCGACCGGCGGCGCGAGGTTCGACCTGGAAGTCACCATGTTCGACTTCCCCGGGCAGGGCATCCGAGGCCGTATCGACTACGCCACGGACCTGTTCGAGCAGGCCACGGTCGAGGCCATGGCGAGGCGTCTGGTGCGCGTCGTGCGGCAGCTCGTGGCCGAGCCCGGCACGCCCATCGGCTCGGTGGACGTCCTGGACCCGGCGGAGCGCGACTGGCTGCTGTCGGAGGTGAACGACACGGCGGCCCCGGTGCGGGTCGGGACGATCCCCGAGCTGTTCGAGCGCCAGGTGGACCAGCGGCCGGACGCCACCGCGGTGGTGTTCGAGGGCGCGGAGCTGACGTACCGGGAGCTCGACTCCCGCGCCAACCGCCTGGCACGGCTGCTGATCGCGGACGGCGTACGCCCGGAGTCGGTGGTCGCGGTGTGCCTGCCGAGGTCGCCGGAGCTGTGGACCGCGGCGCTGGCGGTGACGAAGGCCGGCGGCGCGTATCTGCCGGTGGATCCCGCCTATCCTGCCGAGCGGATCGAGTTCATGGTCAAGGACTCCGAGGCGCGCCTGGTGATCGGAAACGCGGCGACCGCCGGATGCCTCCAGGAGCTCTCCGCGCCCGTGATCCGCCTGGACGACCCGGAAGTCCTCGGGGCGCTGGCCGACGCCGCCGCGGGCCCGGTGGAGCAGACCGAACGACACCACCCGCTGTCGACGGCCAACGCCGCCTACGTCATCTACACGTCCGGATCCACCGGGCTCCCCAAGGGCGTCGCGGTCACCCACGTCGGGCTGGCCAGCCTGCTCGCGGCGCACGTCGAACGGCTGGAGGTGACGCCTCACAGCCGGGTGCTGCAGTTCAACTCGCCGAGCTTCGACTCCTCGGTGTGGGAAATGTGCATGGCGCTCTTCTCCGGCGCCGCGTTCGTTCTGGCGGGCCAGGACGAGCTGGCCGCGGGCGAGCCGCTGGTGGAGACGGTCAACGAGAACCGGGTGACGCACGTACTGCTGACGCCCTCGGTGCTGGCGGCCCTGCCGCCCGGATCGCTGCCCACCGTCACCACCCTGACGGTCGCCGGCGAGCCGATCTCACCGGAGCTGGCGGCGCTCTGGGCGAAGGGCCGACGCATGGCCAACGCGTACGGCCCGACGGAGACCACGGTGTGCCCGTCCCTGTGCGAGGCGCTGCCCGGCGACGGGAGCATGCCGTCGATCGGCCGCCCGATCCCCAACGCCCGGCTCTATGTCCTGGACGCGCTGCTGCGTCCGGTCCCCAAGGGTGTCGCGGGCGAGCTGTACGTGGCCGGAGCCGGGCTGGCGCGCGGCTACCTGGGCCGGGCGGGGCTGACCGCCGGACGCTTCGTCGCCTGCCCGTTCGGCACCCCCGGCGAACGGATGTACCGCACCGGCGACCTGGTCCGGTGGAACGCCGATGGCGAGCTGGAGTTCGTCGGGCGGGCCGACACACAGGTGAAGCTGCGCGGCTACCGGATCGAGCCGGAGGAGATCGAGTCCGCCCTGCTGGCGCACCCGAGGGTGGCGCAGGCCGTGGTGACCGTCCGCGAGGGCTCGGGGACGAGCGGCACCATGCGGCTCGTCGGCTACGTGGTGCCCGTCGGCGTCCTGGGGACCGGCGGCTCCGAGGGGCTCGGCGACGGCGACTTCGACCTGAGCGCCGGCGTGTCGCAGGGAGAGCTGAGGGCGTTCCTCTCCGGACGGCTGCCGGAGTTCATGGTCCCGTCGGCGATCGTCGTACTGGACCGGCTGCCGATGACCCCCAACGGGAAGGTCGACCGGGGCGCGCTGCCCGACCCGGACCACCTCAAAGAGAGCTACCGGGCGCCGCGGAACCCCGTGGAAGAGGCGCTGGCCACGGTGTTCGCCGAAGTGCTGGGCCTGGAGAAGGTCGGCATCGACGACGACTTCTTCGCCTCCAGCGGGGACAGCATCCAGTCCATCCAGGTGGTGTCGCGGGCACGGGCGCACGGGGTGGAGATCAGCCCCCGGGACATCTTCGAGCACCGGACGGTCGCCGGACTGGCCGAGGTGGTGGGCGGCCGTACCGGCGCGGGTGCGCACCTGGAGGAGTTCGAGGGGGGCGGTGTCGGAACGATGCCCCTGCTGCCCCTGGCGCGCTGGTTCCGGGAGCTGGAGACGGGGTTCGACCGCCTCTCCCAGGCCATGATGGTCGAGCTGCCCCAGGGCATCGATCACGCCGGGCTCACCGCGACGCTGAACGCGGTGCTCGACCACCACGACATGCTGCGGTCCCGGCTGCTGACCGCCGGGGCCGGGAGCCTGGAGGTGGTCCCGCGGGGCTGGGTCGACGCCGCGGGGCTGATCCGGCGCGTCGAGTGCGACGGCCGCTGGGACGAGCGGTGGCGAGAGGAGGCCGCCGCCGAACTGCACGCGGCGGGCGGACGTCTGGCACCCGCCGACGGCGTCATGGCGCGGTTCGTCTGGTTCGCACCCGAGGACGGGGGAGCGGGCCGGCTGCTGATCGTCCTCCACCACCTGGTCGTGGACGGGGTCTCGTGGCGGATCCTGCTCCCGGACCTCGCCGCCGCCTGGGAGGGGGTGCGGGCCCGGAAGACACCACAGCTGCCCCGGGTGGGCACGTCGATGCGGCGGTGGGCGCACGCGCTCGCCGTGGAGGCGGCCCGCCCGGAGCGGGTCGCGGAGCTGCCGCTGTGGCGGTCGATGGTGGAAGGCCCTGACCCGCTGCTGGGGGCCCGCCCGCTGGATCCCGCCGTGGACGTCATGTCCACCGTGGACAGCGTGTGGCTGCGGCTGCCGGAGCCGCTCACCGAAGCGCTGCTGACCCAGCTGCCCAGGGCGTTCGGCGGCGGGGTCGACGACGGCCTGCTGGCCGCGCTGACGCTCGCCGTCGTCGGCTGGCGACGGCGGCGCGGTATCGCCGACGACTCCTCGGTGCTGCTGCGGGTCGAGGGGCACGGCCGGGAGGAACAGGTGGTGCCGGGAGCGGACGTCTCCCGCACCGTCGGCTGGTTCACCAGCGCGTTCCCGGTGCGCCTCGACATCGGCGGGGCCGACCCGCAGAAGGTCCTCAAGGACAGTCGGGCCGCCGGAGAGGTGATCAGGCGGATCAGGGAACAGTTGCGGGCTCTTCCCGACAAGGGCATCGGCTACGGGCTGCTGCGCTACGCGAACCCGGAGACCGCGGCGGAGCTGGAACCCTGCTCCACGGGGCAGATCGCCTTCAACTACCTGGGCAGGTTCTCCGCCGCCGACATGCCTGAGGAGCTGCGGGGGCGGGGCTGGACCGAGGCCCCTGACGCGGCCGATCTGTTCGCCGAGCCCGATTCCGGGACGCCGGTGACCGCCGTACTGGACGTGAACGCCCACGTCGCGGACGGCGAGCAGGGGCCGCGGCTCAGCGCGAGGGTGGCCTTCCCCACGGGAGTGCTGTCCGCCGGCGAGGCTTCCCAGCTGGTGGAGTTGTGGGCGGCGGCGCTGGAGGAGCTGGCCCGGTGCGTCACCGAACTGGATCTGGCCGAACCCGGTGCGACCGGGGGCCGACCGGTGCCGGTGGCCCCGAGCGAACTGGAGGCGTGGCGGGACCGCTACCCGGGACTGGCGGGCGTATGGCCGCTGGCTCCGCTCCAGGCGGGGCTGCTGGTCCACACCTCGGACCACGCCGCCTTCGACGCATACCACATGCAGTTGGTGCTCCATCTGTCCGGGCAGGTGGATTCGGCCCGGATGCGCGCCGCGGGGCAGGCCCTGCTGGACCGCTACCCCAATCTCGGCACGGCGTTTCTCACCACCGGGGCCGGGGAGCCGGTCCAGCTGGCCGTGGACGGCGTCGCGTTGCCCTGGCGCCACATCGACCTCGGTGCCCTGGAGCAGGCGGCACGCGACGAGGCGCTCCAGCGGCATCTCGCCGAGGACCGGGACACCCACTTCCATCCGGCCACGCCGCCCATGCTGCGGATGACGCTGATACGGACCGGCCCCGACTCTTCGGAGCTGGTGTTCTCCGTGCACCACGTGCTGCTGGACGGCTGGTCGGGGCCGCTGCTGCTGCGGGAACTGCTCCAGCTCTACGGCTCCGGCGGCGATCCGTCGGCGATGGCGCCGGCCCCCGCGTACCACGACTATCTGATGTGGCTGTCGGCACAGGACCAGGACGCCTCGGCACGGGCGTGGGCGGCGGAGCTGGACGGCGTCGAGCCCACGCTGCTCGCACCCCGGGCGGCTTCCTCGGCGGCTTCCCCAGCGGCTTCCCCGAGGGAATGGGCGGGCTTCGGCGTGGTCGACGTCCCGCTCTCGGTGGACACGGCGCGCGAACTGGCGCGGCGCGCGGCCGGACTCGGCGTCACGCTGAACACCGTCGTCCAGGTGGCCTGGGGCGTGGTGCTCGGCCAGTTGACGGGCCGGCGGGACGTGGTGTTCGGCGCGACGGTCTCCGGCCGCCCTCCCCAGGTGCCGGACGTCGACTCGATGATCGGGCTGTTCATCAACAATGTGCCGGTACGGGTGCGCTGCTCCCCGGACGCCACCCTCGCCGAGCTGACGACCGGGCTGCACGAGCGGCAGGGCACGCTGCTCGACCACCATCAACACCGGCTGACCGACATCGAGCAAGCCATGGGCGTCAGCAGCCTCTTCGACACCCTGCTCGTGTTCGAGTCCTACCCGATCGACCGCGCCGGTATCAGGGACGCGAACACCGCCGCGGGAGTCGCCCTCACCGGCGTCGGCATCACGAGCGGCTCCCACTATCCGCTGGGCGTGGCGGCGTTCGAGGACCCGCATCTGAGGGCGGGCGTGCAGTACCAGCGGCACCTGTACGACCGGGAGACCGTCGAGGGGATCGCGGACCGGTTCGCCCGGATCCTGCGGCGGTTCGCCGCCGACCCGCGGACACCGGCCGGTGCGACCCAGGAGGGCGAGGCCGGTGCCCTCGGCCCGCATCAGCCCGGAGGGAGATGAGCGGATGCCCGTCGGGGAGCCGGTTCGCCGTCCATGAGCAGCTGCCGCGCCCGCGCTTCGAGGGAGCCGAATCCGTACTCGCGAGCCGTGTCCCGTGCCAGGCGCGCGTGCTCAGCCGCCTCGCGGGGCCGGCCGAGGACCGTGTGGGCGCGGGCCAGCCCGAGCAGGGACTCGCACATCCGGTAGGGGTGCACGGTGCCCTGCGTGGTCGCTGCCAGGGCCTGCCGATACGCCTCAACGGCCTTGCCACCCTCGCCCCGGGCGCGGTGCACCGCGCCCAGGGCCTGCCATACGGTGGCGGTGATGCACCGGTTGTGGAGATCCCGGGACCGGTTCCGCGCGCGGTGCGCGGCCTCGGACGCGGCGTCCAGGTCGCCCAGCTCGGCCAGCGCCAGCGCCAAGTGAGCGAAACAGTCCGCCTGGTGGTATCCGTTGCGCAGGGCGGAGGACTCCTCGGCAGCCGTACGCAGCAGATCGGCCGCGCGCTCGGTCCTGCCCATCTCCAGCAGACAGCGGCCGAGCACCATGAGGCATTCGACGCGCTCCACGGTCGCCCCTCCTCGCGACGCCGCGGCGAGCGCCTCCTCCATCCGCGGCAGCGCCTGCTCGCAGTGGCCGGCCCAGAAGTCGACCGCGCCCAGCCCCAGGGACGCCGCGACGGAGAGGAACGACGGCGCGGTCTGTCCGGACACGAGGTCGGCGACCTCGACGAAACACGCCCGCGCCCGCTCCAGATGGCCGAGCTCCAGCCGCACGGAACCGTGCCAGACGGTCAGCAGCGTCCGGCCGGACGAGTCGGGGCCGCTGGTTTGAAGGACCTCCGTGAGATAGCGCAGCGCGGTGTCGAGATCGCCCAGGTTCCGGTACTCCCAGACCAGGCAGCCCACCATGGCGCTCTCGGCGGCCGGATCCCCGGCGCTCCGCGCGGCCCGCAGTCCGGCGCTCGCCGCCGCGACGTACTCGGAGTGGTGTCCGCTGATGCCCAGATACCAGCCCATCGCCTCGGCGAGCTGCCATGCCATGGGCCCGGGGCCCTGCTCCGCGCAGAACTCGATCACCGCGATGAGGTTCGCGCGTTCCGTCTCCAGCCAGTGGAGCGCCTCGGACCGCTCGTGCGCGGCGGCCGGGCCGACGGCCGGCTCGGCCTCGGACCTCGACCGGGTCGCCGCCACCAGTTCCGGATACAGCACGGCCGCGGCCCTCTTGACGCCGCGCAGATACCAGTCGAAGAGCCGGTCCCTGGCCTCGGCGCGGTAACCGGCCAAGTCCTCGGTCCGCGCGCGCTCCGCGGCGTACTCGGAGAGCAGATCGTGCAGTTGGTAACGGTCGCCGGGCAGACGCTGGACCAGATTCGCGGCGGCCAGTTGCTCCAGGGCCTTCGCCGCCTCCGGTGGGGCGACGTCCGCCAGTACGGCCGTCGCCTCGCCGGTGATGTCCGCTCCGGGGAACAGCGCCAGCAGCCGGAACAGCGCGCGGGCCTCGGACGGCAGGGCGACGTAGGACAGGTCGAACGCCCGGCTGACGGCGATGTGCTGATCGTCGTCCATGGCGAGCGCCTGCACGCGGCGCCCCTCCAGAAAGCGTTCGATGTAGGCGCCGATGTCGGGCCGGTGAGAGCCGGCGAGATTGCTCGCGGCGATCCTCAGGGCCAGGGGAAGGTGCCCGCACAGGTCGGCGAGTCGCGCGGTCGCCTCGGCCTGCCGCGCCGTGACGTCCTCGCCGAGGACCGCGCCGAGCAGAGAGACCGACTCCCGTTCGGCGAGCATGTCGAGCCGGATGCCGCGCGCGCCGTCCCGCGCGGTGAGTGCGGTCAGTTCGTTGCGGCTGGTGACCACTATGGCGCAGCCGGGTTCGCTCGGGATCAGCGGGCGGACCTGGCTCGTCGCCCCGACGTTGTCCGCTGTGATCAGCACACGTCTGCCGCGCAGCGCCGTCCGGTACGCGGCGACCAGCTCGTCCTGGTCCATGGGCATGTGCTCGGCGGAGTGGCCGAGCGCGCGCAGCAAACGGGCCAGCACCATCGGCGTCGAGGGCCGCCGGGCCATCGAGTGGGTGTGGAGGTCCACATAGAACTGCCCGTCAGGAAAGGCCGTGCGCATCCGATGGGCCACGCGTACGGCCAGCGCGGTCTTGCCGACCCCGGGAGGCCCGGAGACGGTGACCACAGGAACCTCTCCCTCGGATTTCAGAAGCGCGACGATTCGTTCCGTCTCGGCGCGCCGGCCGACGAAGTTCCTGATCGCCGGGGGCAACTGCGACCCCGCGCGCGGTGGTTCGCTCACCACGGCTGCGCTCCGCGCCGACGAGGTGTGAGGTGATGCGATGGCCGGATCCCCCACCAAGATCGACTGGTGCAGCTCACGCAGCGCCTGGCCGGGGAACACCTGGAGCTCGCGCGCGAGGTTGACGGAGATCTCCTGATATGCGGCCAGCGCCTCGGCCTGCCGGTCGGCGCGGTACAGAGCGAGCAGGAGATGTGCCCAAAGGTCCTCGCGCAGCGGATTCTCCGCCGTGAGCTCACGCAGCGGGCCGATCACGTCATGGTGGAGGCCCCTGCGGAGTTTCACCTCGAACCGCAGGTGCTCCGCCCGCAGACGCAGCTCCTCAAGGCGGGCGGCCTCGAGTTGAAGCGCCTCCGACGGCACGTCCGCCAAGGCTTCCGCGCGCCAGAGCCCCATGGCGCGATCCAGCAGTTCCTCGGCTCGTTCGAGCTCGCCCTCGGCCGACAGCGACATTCCCTGGTCCACCAGGCTGTTGAAACGGCACAGGTCGACGGCCTCGTCGGCGATCTCCAACCGGTATCCGTCCGGCATCGTGCGGATGAGGTCCGCGTCGAACAGTTGGCGCACACGCATCAGGAACACCCGCAGGGCCGCGCGGGGGCGGGCGGGGCCCTCGCTGCCCCAGACCGTGTCCGCCAGCTCACGCAGCGACACGTCCTGGTTCGCCCGCAACAGCAGCGTCGCCAGCACAACCCGCAGCTTGGGAGCGCTGACCGGGACCAACTCTCCCGCGTGGTAGGCCTCCAATGGTCCCAGCAGACCGAATTCCAGTGGAGCGTGCATCGTTGAGACCCCCGTTGTCGCGATTTCTTCCGTACCGAACAGGCCCGCCCATGGCATCGAATGTCATGGGATGTCATCGGATGTCGTCGGCGCCTATCCCCGTCTGCGCGCTCTGCTCTCTGCTCTCTGCCATCAGGTCTGCCGCCGTGGCTTCGGTCTCATCTGCGCTCATCTGCTCGCGTCGGCGCAGCAGCGCGTACTGCTGTAACAAGTCGTGGAGCTGATAGCGCCCGCCGGGCCTGCGCTGGACGAAATTGGCTGTGGCGAGGCTCTCCAGATTCCGGGCCGTAAGGGGGACCGGTACCCGCATCAACACCGCCACCGCCTCCGGCGTGAAATCCGGGCCGGGGACGAGTCCCGCCATGTGGAATGTCCGCTGAACCGTCGGCGGAAGCTTCGCGTACGACAGGTCGAACGACGCCCTCGCCGTCACCTCGTCGCCCTCGGCGGCCAGCGAGTCCAGCAGATTGCCGGAGCGGAACTTCCGGACGTAGGACTCCACATCAAGCTGGCTCCCGCTGACCAGATTGGCGGCTGCGATGCGCAGCGCCAGCGGCAGATGGCCGCACAGCTCCGCCAGCCGGTGGACCGCGTCGAGCTGCCCTGCGACCACGTCCTCGCCCAGGAGCCGAGCCAGGAGGTCGAGGGCCGCGTCCGGGGGAAGAACCCCCAGGGGCACCAGGTGTGCGTCGTTCGTCACGATCAGGCTGCGCAGCTCATGCCGGCTGGTGACGATCACCGCGCTGCCGGGGCTGCCCGGCAACAGTGGCCTGACCTGCTCGGCACTGGCCGCGTCGTCCAGCACCACCAGCACCTGCCTACCGTCCAGGAGTGCCCGGTAGACCGCGGCCTGCTCGTCCTGCTCCGTCGGGACCTGTGCGGGCGGGACGCCGAGCGCGCGCAGGAAGCCGGCCAGTACGCGCGTCATGGGCCGTGGCGCCTGCTCCGAGCAGCCCCGCAGATCGGCGAACAGCTGGCCGTCGGGAAACCGCGCGCGCAGCTGCCGGGCGACGAAGGCCGCCAGCGAGGTCTTCCCGACCCCGGGCGGCCCGCACAGCGTCACCACGGGCATGGCCACATCCGTGTCCCGCGCGACCAGCAATTCGCCGATGACATCCGCTTCTGCGGCTCGGCCCACGAAATCGGGTACCAGGGGGGCGACCTGAGAAGGCGTCGTCACGGTTGACGAATCCCGGGCTTCCGCGGTGAAATCGAGAGAGGGGTCGCGGGAGAGTATGGCCGAGTAAAGGGATTCCACCTCCTGCCCGGGGTCGATTCCCAGCCGGTCGGCGAGAAGGTCGCGCACGGCGCCATAGGCATCCATGGCCTCGGTCCATCTGCCGGACCGATAGAGGGCGAGCATGAGCTGAGCCCATATCTTTTCACGAAACGGATACTGCTCCGTCAGCTGACGCAGTGGGGCGATCAGGCCGCGGTGCCCGCCCTTGCGTAATACCACATCATTTCTCGCGGCCTCGATGTCCAGCTTGCGTTCTTGAAGTTGCGGGACTTCCACCCGGTGCAGGAACTCCGATTCGACATCCGCCAACGCGGGACCACGCCACTCGGCCAGCGCCTGGCCGAATGACGCCTCGGCGGTGTCCAGCTCGCCCGCCGCGGAAGCGGCCAGTCCCCGTGCGGCCAGGCACTCGAACCGTCCCAGGTCGAGGTCCTGGTCCGGGAGCCGCAGCACGTACCCGGTCGACGTCGTTCCGATCAGCCGCGGCTCGCCCAGCACCTGCCGCAACCGCATGACATACACGCGCAGCGCGGAGACCATTCGCCGCGGGACATCCTCTGACCAAGCACTCTGAGCCAACTCGTCGATCGAAACGGGTTGGTTGGCGCGCAACAGCAAGGCCGCGATCAGCGAGCGCTGCTTGGCGGCCGTGACGGGAACCGCGCATTCACCCCGATGTACTTGGAGTGACCCCAGTAAACGGAACCGGACTTTCGACTTCCCGGTGTCGGGCACCGCGCTGTCAGCCGCTGGACCTCGTTCCTTGCGAACCACTCAAGATCCCCCTCGTCTCTGCCTACCCCGACTCCAGGGGTGATATCAAGATCGCACTTCATCGACCCTAAGCCCGCCTTGCGCGCCGCCGTCAAAAAGATCGAGAAAAACCCGATCGCCGGGGTGTGGACTGATCGGGATGAGCAGGGATCGACGATCTTCAGCCAGCGGCGAACCAGCCGCGGGCGCGCAGGAGCCACTGGAATAGTTGACGCCCTCACCGTCGCACAGGTTGCGCGGTGAAACATGCCGTCGCTCGGTTGGCACACCTTCGGACCCGAGGGCGCGGCGCGGACGCTGCGTATGAGGACGGTGAGCATCGCGAACGCGGTGACCAAGGCGCTGATGACCTTCATGCCATCGTCGGGGGAGGAGATGTCGACCCACCGGAAGGCCAGCGGTGCGAAGATCGCTCCGCGTCGGATGCTGGCCAGGCCGCCTCAGCGCGGATCTTCGCCCACAGCAGCGCCCCTCCGGCCGGTGTCCAGTTCGGCCCACACGGTTTTGCCAACGGGCTGATGCGGCTCCGTTTCCCAACGGTCGGCGAGCGTGGCCACCAGGAGCAGGCCGCGCCCGGATTCGCGGTCTGGAGGTGGGGTCGGCTGGAGGGTGGGCAGTTTCTCACCCCGGGTGTCCGTGACCTCGATGCGGAGGGTTCCGGTGATGTTGTCGAGGGTGAGGGTGAGCCGGAAGTCCCGGCCCGGGACGCGCCCGTGCAGCGCCGCGTTGGATGCCAGCTCGGCCACGATCAGCTCGGCGCGTTCGGCGACATCGGGTGACACCGGCCAGGTGCGCAGCTGCTCGACGGCGAGTAGTCGGGCAAGCCGGGCCCCGCGCCGGGTGGAGGACAGGCGCTGGGTGAAGGTGTTGATCGCGGCGGGGAGTTGGGACGTCGTGCCTTGGTTCATGGGGTCACGATGATGGGTGCGCGGCGGACTTCGCGAGAGGCGCGCCCCGTACGCAGCGTCAGCGTACGGACACTTTCGGTGGACGGTACGGTGATCGGTCGGCCATTCTGGGTGGGTTGAGCGCGGGGGCCTCACACCTACGAATAGCTGGAGGTGGCCGCGTATGACGACCGACAATGGCGAATGGGAGCGGGAGCCCGACCCTTCGGACAGTTTGCGGGCCTTCGGGGCCGTCGTCCAGGCCCTGCGCGAGCACGCGGGTCTCAGCCGGGCTCAGTTCGGGGAGCTGGTCCGGTTCTCGAAGCACACCGTGGAGTCGGTGGAGCTGGGGCGGCGGATGCCCGACGAGTCGTTCGTGGAGCGGGCGGAGGGGGTGCTGGGGAACACGGGTGCGCTGCGGAAGGCGGCCCGGCATCTGACCCGGGGCGAGCCGGGGCTGGCGGCGTGGTTCCGTCGCTGGGCCCGGCTGGAGCGGGTGGCGGTGAGTCTGTGCATGTATGAGTGCAGGCTGGTGCCGGGGTTGTTGCAGTCGGAGGGGTACGTGCGGGCGGTGTTCGACAACAGTATCCCGCTGCTGACGAACGCCCAGTTGGAGGCCCAGGTCACGGCCCGGCTGGAGCGGCAGGAGATGCTGCGCGAGCGGCCGAGCGTCCCGTTCAGCTTCATCGTGGAGGAGTCCGTCTTCCGGCGGAGGCTCGGCGGCGTGGACGTGATGCGAGGCTTGCTCGATCATGTGCTGGAGCTCAGTGCGCCGCGCAACGTGTTCCTTCAACTCGTGCCGCTGGAGGCGGAGGTCCATGCGTGTCTGGATGGGCCTTTGCAGCTGTTGGAGACCCCGGAGGGGCGACGGCTTGCATACTCCGAGGGGCAGCAGAACGGGCGACTGATTGCTGACTCAAAGGAGGTGAGCCTCCTGCACCAGCGCTATGACACACTGCGCTCGCAGGCCCTGAACCCCAAAGACTCGTGGGGCCTGCTGGAGCGACTGCGAGGAGAGCTATGAGTAGCGCGGAACTCACTTGGTTCAAGTCCAGCTACAGCGGCACTCAGGGGGACAGCTGCGTCGAGGTGGCCGTCACCGAGGAGGCCATCCACGTGCGGGACTCCAAGGATGTGACCCGTCCCCACTTCACCGTCAGCCCTGACGGCTGGACCCAGTTCGTACGGTTCGCCGCGCACCGATGACCGCAGAGACCGGCACCCTGCAGCCCGTGGCCGACGGCGTGTACGGCTGGATCCAGCCGGACGGGTCGTGGTGGGTCAACAACGCGGGCGTCGTGGCCACGGACGACGGGGTCGTGCTCGTCGACACCTGCGCCACCGAGCGCCGCACCCGGAATCTGCTCCGCGCGGTCGATGAGGCCACCGACGGGGCGCCGGTGCGGTACGCGGTCAACACGCATCTGCACGGTGACCACACCCATGGCAACAGCCTGCTGCCCGAGACCACGGTGATCGTCGCGCATGAGGCGACCCGCGAGGGGATCCTCGCCGACACCGTGATCGACGGGTGTCCGCCCGCCTGGCATCCCGTCCCGGACTGGGGCGGGGTGACCCGCCGGGCGCCCGGGGTGACCTTCCGTACGGCGCTGACGCTGCATGTGGGGGAGCGGCGGATCGAGTTGCATCACCCCGGGTATGCCGCGCACACCCCGGGGGATGCCGTCGCGTGGCTTCCCGAGGAGCGTGTTCTGTTCGTCGGGGATCTTCTCTTCCACCAGGTCAATCCGCTGGTGTTCATGGGTTCCGTGGAGGGCGCGCTGCGCTCGCTCGACTGGATCGCGGCGTTCGAGCCCGAGCACGTCGTACCCGGGCACGGTCCGCTCATCGACGCGACCACGCTGCCCGAGGTGCTGGACACCCACCGGCGTTACTACCAGTTGGTGCTGGACACCGCAGAGGCGGGCCTGCGCGACGGGCTGACCCCGCTGGAGGCGGCGCGCGCGTGCTCGCTCGGCGGGTTCGCCGATCTGCCCGACGCCGAGCGCATCGTCCTCAACCTGCACCGTGCGTACGCGGATCGCGTCGGTGGCGACTTCGACCCCTTCGCGACGTTCGCCGACGCGATCGCCTACAACGGAGGGCCGCTGCCGACACGGGTCTGAGCGGATGCGTCAGGAAGCTGTCGAATGGTGGCAACTGGGGCAGCCGCATCGCATGGTTCTTCGGAGGGAGGGTAATCAGTGGGCGACCTCGGGGTCGATTCACTGGACCTATCCCTGGAGGAAACCCATGGAGATGCAGGCGAGATCGGACGAGACCGTCGAGAGCTACGAGCCGCCGGCCCTGGTGGCCGTGGGCGAGTTCTCGGAGGACACGCTGGGGTTCGGCCACCGGTACGAGGACGTGCTCGGTGAGCAGGGCTGGGGGTGAGGGTAACCCTCCGGACTGTTTGAGATGAGCGCCGGGTTTGTCGTCCTTCCGGACGTACCGGATACAGAGCTTTCGTTTGATACGTATCCCTTTGAGGCTCCTCGTTCCATACCGCACCCGTCAGGCCGACCATGGCTGGTGGGGCGGTGGGAGCCGGATGAGATCCGTCAGGTGGCGACCGGGCCCGTGCGACTGGTGGTGATCGGGTTCTGCCCGGTCACCACCGGCCGGCTCGAGGAGCTGTGCCGACGGGTGCGTACGCTGACCGACGTGGACGCCGTGGCACGGGCCCTGTCGGGGAGCTTCCATCTGATCGCCGCCGACGATGCCACGACACGTGTCCAGGGGAGCGTGACGGGCCTGCGCCAGGTGTTCCACACCCGGCTGGGCGAGGTGCCGATCGCCGCCGACCGGGCCGATCTGCTCGCGGTGATGACCGGGGCCGGAATCGACGCGGGGGCGCTGGCCGCCCGTGTCGTGTGTGGTGGCATGCTGCCGCCACCGCTCGGCGACCGGAGCGTGTGGGCGGGCGTGTCCACGGTGGCGCCCGACCACTGTCTGCTGCTGGAGCCGGGCCGGGCGCGCGAGGCGCGGTGGTGGCGGGCCCCCGATCCCGAACGCGGCCTGGAGGCGGGCGCGGCGGCTCTGCGAAGCGCGCTGATCAACGCCGTGGACGGGCGGTGGCGCCCAGAGGGCGGGCTCAGCGCGGACCTGTCCGGCGGCATGGACTCGACCTCACTAAGCTTCCTGGCCGCACGCCACACCCCCGAGCTACTGACCTTCCGTTGGGCCGAAGCCGAGGCGGGCAACGACGACGCCCACTTCGCCGTGCAGGCCGCAGGCTCGCTGCCCGACGCACACCATCTGGTGGTGGCTCAGGACGAGCTGCCACCGATCTTCACCGATCCCGGGGGCCTGGCCGACGCCGAACGGCCGTATTTGTTCCCGCGCACGCTGGCGCGGGTGCGGTACACCGCGCGGCTGCTCGCCGAGCACGGGTCCCGAGGGCATCTGGCCGGGCACGGAGCCGACGAGCTCTTCAGCGCGTTCCCCGGCTATCTGCACCGGCTGGCCCGCCGCCACCCCCTGACCGCGATCCGCCACCTGCGCGGACACCGCGCGCTCAGCCGCTGGCCGCGCGCCGCCGTCCTCGCCCAGCTGGTACGGGCGAGCAGCCCCGCCCAATGGTGGCTGACCCAGGCCGAGCAGCTGACCAGTCCGCCCCCGCCGCGCAGGGCCCCCGCGCTGGGCTGGGGTCTTTCCCCGCTGCGCGCCCCGGTCTGGGCGACCGACGACGCCGTGGCCGCCGCACGTGAGGCGCTGCGCGCCACCGCCGAGCACGCCGCCCCGTTCGCCGAGGACCGGGGCCAGCACCAGTACCTCACCGCACTGCGGATCACCGCGCCCGCGTACCGGCAGGTGTCCCGGCTGTTCGGGGCGGCGGGTGTGGCACTGCACCAGCCGTACCTGGACGACCGGGTGGTGGAGGCGGCGCTGGCGGTGCGGCTGCATGAGCGCGTCACGCCCTGGCGGTACAAGCCGCTCCTGGCGGAGTGCATGCGGGGGCTGGTGCCGGAGGTGGTGCTGGGCCGTACCACCAAGGGTGACTTCAGCGCCGACGTACGGGCCGGGCGGCAGCGCAACCTGTCCGCGCTGCTGGAGGTGTTCTCCGACTCGGTCCTGGCCGACATGGGCCTGGTGTCTCCCGAGGCGCTGCGCGCATACCTGCTGACACCGCATGCCGACATCTCCAGGGACATCACCACCGAGAAGCTTCTGGGCTGTGAGACCTGGGCCCGCGCGGCACTCAAACTTCAACCTCTTGGGAAGCGATGATGTCCCTGACGCTGCATCAGGACGTGTCCATGGCCGAGACCGACGACGGCGCCGTCCTGCTCCATCAGCGCACCGGCCGCTACTGGCAGCTCAACCCCACCGGTGTGCTGGTCCTGAAGACCCTGCTCGACGGCCGCACCGACGACCAGGCCGCGGACGAGCTCGCCGCCCGCCACCGCCTCGACTCCGAGGCGGCGCGGCGCGACGTGTCCCGGCTGGTGACACAGCTGCGCGCCGCCCGTCTGCTTGACGAGCCCCGATGAGCGCTCCCATGGCCCTGGCCGACCGGGACCGGCTGCCGCTGCACCGGCGGGTGATGCCATGGCTCGCCGTGGCCGTGGCCCGGCTGCTCGCGCGCGCCAAGCCGGCCCGGGTGCGCGCGGTGCTGGAGTTCTGGCGCCGTGGCGCCCGGCCCGCCACCGCCGAACAGGCCCTCGCCGCCCGGCGGGCCGTGGTGGCGGTGAGCCTGCGCTGTGCGGGCCAGGCCTGCCTGCAGCGGTCCATCGCGGCGGCTCTGCTGTGCCGGAGCCGGGGCGTGTGGCCGACCTGGTGCACGGGCGTGCGCACCAGCCCGTTCGAGGCGCACGCCTGGATCGAGGTCGCGGGCCGGCCCGTCGGAGAGCCCTACCCGGCGGGGCACTACCGGCCGCTGCTGTCCGTCGCCCCGGTGGCCCGGGGGCGGTCGTGAGTTTGTGGTGAGTATGAGACAGCGACACGCCATGACGTCGGCGTGTCGCTGTCTCATACTCACCACAAAGGGGCGGCTTGGAGCTACACGTTCGGCACCCGCAGCTTGTCCCAGCTCTTGCGGCCCGGGGTGCCGTCCGCGTCGTCGCCGGAGTACCCCAGCTTGCGCTGCCACGCCGCGTACGACTTGCGGTCCGCCTCGGTCCACTCCGGGCTCGGCCCCTCCTCGTACCGCCCGCAGCCCTCGGCGACCAGACGCTTGCCCATCGCCGTGATGATCTTGCTCTCGCGGCCGTTCCGGAAGAACGCCGAGCCCGGGAAGGGCTCGTACGTCGCGGGCGGCTTGGGCTGCTGCGGGGCGGGGCCGTCCGGCTTGGCGCCCAGGCGCTTGGCGATGCGCGAGCGCATGGTGTCCATCGAGAAGCCGCGCGGGTCCACCTTGCCCGGCTGCCACTCCAGGTGGCCGATCACCGACCGCTGGGTCCAGCCATGGGCGCGGCAGATGGCCGCGGACACCTTCTCGATGGCCAGCTTCTGCGCCTCCGGCCAGGGGTCCTCGCCGTCGCCGAGGTTGATGCACTCGAAGCCGTAGAAGTGGCGGTTGCCATCCGTGTCGGCCTCGTTGTCGCGGGGCAGCGCGGTCTCGTTGATCACGGCGTTGAGCACGTCGCCGTCGCCGAGGCCGGCGTGGTTGGCGCGGCCGTTGCCGACCAGGTGGACCGCGCCCGACTTGTCGATGACGCCGTGGCACAGCGGTCCGGGCAGGGCCGAGTGCCCGTCGTAGCACAGCGCCACGGAGGAGTCCGTGCCCTTGGTCACGGTGTGGTGGATCATCACCCCGTTCACCGGGCCCCAGGGGCCCTTCGAGTTGCGGTTGTGGGTGCGCCAGCTGCGGTACTCGTGGACTTCCAGTCCCTCGTCGCGCAGGGCCTTGAGGAGGCGGTCGGCGGTCAGGGGAGTGGCCATCGTTGTGCTCCTTCAAAGGGGGTACGTGGTGATGTACGGACGTCGTGGGCGCGGGGCTCAAACCGGCCCCGGACCCGGCCTGCGGCTTCGTCCGGTACAACTGGTTCTCCGGCCACCGGTAAGCAGCGAGACCGAGGAGCAGGCCGCGAAGGAGGAGGACAGCCCGCGTGCGTCGGCATTCCCCCTCCATTCTCTGAGCTCATCAAGAGACGAGGGGAAGAAGTGAAGGGTACGCGAACGCGTCATCGCGGCGCGCACACTTTCTCCAACGCTTCCCCCGTCGCGCACCCTCGCGAAATCGGTGTCGCAAGGCCCAGCGCATGGCTTGCGACTCCTGACGCATGAGTGCTCATTGAGTTTCTTTCCCCACGTCAAGGCGGGGCAAGCCGGTGTTCCGGTCATTTCGCCGATTCCGGAATTCTAGATCGTTTTGCCTCGCTTCCACCTCGAACAAGGCATTGCCCTGCGGAAATGCCGCGCCAATTCGCGATCAAGAATCAAGCGGGCGCGGCGGCTGCGGCGGGAACGAGCCGAATGAGCGGACGCCTCGGCGCGCCGATTTGCGGTCCGGCGGAACGGGGGATAGCGCACCCGCGAACGGCATGCGGGCCCCCGGTCGGCGACCGGAGGCCCGCGGGCGTGGTGCGTGCGTGCAGGGCTACGAAAGCGCCTAGCCGAGCTTGGCGGAGATGATGGGCGCCAGGCGGTCGGCGATGGTGCGGTGGCCCTTGTCGTTGGGGTGGACGGAGTCGGAGAGCTCGTCGGAGGCGAGCCAGCCCGTGGTGTCGACGAAGGAGACCTTGGTGTCGCCGCCGCCGGTGGCGGCGGTCACGGCCGCCTGGGTCTCGGGGACGAAGCGGCCGCGGAAGGTCTCCAGGGCGAAGATCCAGGCGTTCGGATAGGCGGCGCGGACCTTGCGCAGCAGGCTGGAGTAGGCGGCCTGGAACTGCGCCGAGGTCACGCCGCGGCCCACGTCGTTGGTGCCGAGGTTGATGACCACCGCGTTCGCCTGGTAGCGGGAGAAGTCCCAGCCGGGCGTGGCGGCGTTCGGGTTCAGCTTGGTGAACTGCTGCTCCAGGCTCATACGGTCGTCCGCCGTGTCCACGAGTGCGGCGCCGCCCTGGGCGATCTGGGTGTGGTCGGCGCCGAGGCGCTCGCCGATCAGCCAGCCGTACGCGGTGCGCGCGTTCTGAGAGGTCGTGGTGCCGACCGTGATCGAGTCGCCGACGAATTCGATCAGTTTCTTCGGGGTGGGCGGTGTGAAGGTGGTGGCTCCGCTGTCCAGGGTCAGCCCCTGGAAGACCGCGTCACCGTGGTAGGAGCCCGCGACCACCTGGTAGTTGACCTGCAGGGTGTGGTTTCCGGCGGACAGCGGGGTCGGGGTCAGGTTCACCGTGCCCTTGGCCTCGTCGAAGAACCTGGCGGGGCCGCCGTCGATGCTGGCCCACAGGTCGATCGCGTTGCGCTGCTTGAGCTTGACGGTGCGGCCGGTGAAGCCGGTACGGAAGTACGCGCCCGCCCAGTAGGGGGTGTAGGCGGTGGTGGAGCTCTTGGTGTCCCAGCGGCCGTAGAATTTGACGTTGGGGTCGCCCGGAGCCCCGGGTGCGGCGGCCGCGGTCTTGGTGGCGGCGGCGTTGGTGGCGGAGGCGTTGGTGGTGGCGGCGCCCAGCTTCGCGGAGACGATCGGGGCGAGGCGGTTTGCGAACTTGGTGTGGCCGGACTCGTTGGGGTGCCCGTTGCCGTCCTCGTAGTCCGTGCCGTCGGTGAGCCAGCCCGTGGTGTCGACGTAGGTGACCTTGGCGTCCCCGGCGCTGGTACGGGCGCTGACGGCGGCCTTGGTCTCGGTCACATAGCGCTTCTTGAGGGTCTGGAGCGCGAAGAGGAACGCGTTCGGGTACTTGGCGCGGATGTCGCGCAGGAGGTTGGTGTACGCCGCCTGGAACTCGGCGCCCGTGACGCCGTGCCCGATGTCGTTGGTGCCGAGGTTGATGACGACGGCGTTCGCCTGGTAGCGGGAGAAGTCCCAGTTCTGGTCACCGGTGGAGGCGGTCTTGAAGAACTGGGTGGCCAGCCCCGTGCAGCCGTCCTTGCCGACCAGGCAGTAGCCCGAGCGGGCGATCTGGGTGTGCCGCATGCCCAGTTTCTCGCCGGTCTTCCAGCCGTACGAGTCGAGCGCGAGCCGGTCGGTCAGGGCGCCGGCGGTGATGGAGTCCCCGACGAACTCGATGAGCTTTGACGGGACTTGCTGGCCGATCGTGCCCGCGCCCGAGTCCAGGACGAGGCCCTGGAAGACGGTGTCGCCCGAGCGGTAGGAGATCCGGAGGGTGTGGTTTCCCTGGGAGAGGGGCCGCGGGGTGAGGTTGACGGTGCCCTTGACACCCGCGTAGAAGACGTCGGCGCCGCCGTCGACGCTGACGTAGAAGTTCACCGCGTTGCGGGCCTTGACCTTCACGGTCGTCCCGGTGAACGCCGTCTGGAGGTAGCCGCCGGTCCAGTTGGGCACGGCGGCGGTGCCCGAGCTCACGTCCCAGCGGCCGACGTAGGAGATGTTCGGGTCGGTCACCGAGCCGTTGCCCAGAGCCGTGGCGGGCTGAGCCTGGGCGGCGTGGGCCCGGGCGCCGCCCAGGCTCAGCCCCCAGACCAGCAGGGATGTGGTCATGACAAGCAGAAGCATCGCGCGTGCCGCCTGTGCGGCCGTGCGGGCGGGGGTTCTCCTGGTGGCCCTGGTACTTCTGGTGGGGGGTGCGGTCGGCGGCATGGGTGGCCGTCCTCTCTGTGGGCGGGTGCGGGTACCGGCCCGGGAACCTCCTCGGGAGCGCTCCCATCGCGGGCGCGCCCACGATGGAAGCGTTGAATCGGTTCAACGTCAAGAGGAGCGGTCAGGTTCGAAAATTCCCGTCGAAAGTTCCAGCCGAAAGACCGTCAAAAAGTTTCGTCAGGACTGCCGATGACGTCCCGGACGGTCTCGACGATCTCCGGCACCGCCCCCGCGGGGGCCGGATCAAGCGCCACCTGGCGCTCGAACTCGGCCAGTGCCTCTCGCATCATGTGCGGCTGTCGCACGAAGGCGAGCTGTACGAGCTCGGCCCCACGGTCGACATAGTCCCGCTCGCCGTTCTCCAGGGCGGTGACCAGGTCCCACATCAGGCCGACCGCCTCGCTCGCGTCCTGCGGTGAGTGCATGAACGTCCTCCGCTGGTCCCGTGACTCACATACGGTCCCGTTCCTCGGACTGAGAGTGTCCCGCCTCATCCCGGTGGACGCAGCCGTCATGCGATAAGCGACAACCCACGTCGTGCTTCGACCGGTTTCGGCTCGTGGGCCGTCCGCCGTCGCCCGCTCCTGCCGCCGCCGCTGACCGGGGCGGCGGCCGCGGAGCCATGCGGCGGGTGCTACCAGCGCGGGAAGGACGGAGTGACCCAGCCGGGGTCGACGACACGCATGGCCGCGGCGTCGTCGCGGTCGCGCATGGTGCCGTCGTCGTCCAGCCACCGCTGGTGGAGGGCGGCGAGCCTGTCCCGGTCGAGTGCGATGCCCAGGCCCGGTGCGTCGGACACGTCCAGTCCGCCGTCGAGGAAGGTGAGCCGCTCGGTGACGACGTCCTCGGTCTGCCAGGGGTAGTGGCTGTCGCAGGCGTAGTCCAGGTTGGCCACCGTCGAGGCCACGTGGGTCATGGCGGCCAGGCTGATGCCCAGGTGGGTGTTGGAGTGCATGGACAGACCCACCCCGAACGTACGGCAGATCGCGGCCAGTTCGCGGGTGTTGCGCAGCCCGCCCCAGTAATGGTGGTCGGAGAGCACCACCTGGACCGCGTTCCGGGCGAAGGCCTCGCGGATCTCGCCGAACGTGGTCACGCACATGTTGGTGGCCAGCGGCACCCCGGCCGCGGCGGCGACCTCGGCCATCCGGCCGGTGCCCGTGGTCGGGTCCTCGAGGTATTCCAGGACATCGCCCAGCGCCCCGGCGACCTTCAGGGAGGTCTCCACCGACCAGGCGCCGTTGGGGTCGAGTCGCAGCGGCTGCCCGGGGAACCGCTCGGCCAGCGCCCGGATCGCGGCGATTTCCTGGTCCGGCTCGAACACCCCGCCCTTGAGCTTGAAGGAGGCGAAGCCGTAGTCCCGGGCGAAGCGCTCGGCCTGCGCGACCACGCCCGCCGGGTCGAGCGCCGCGCCCCAGTCGTCCGGCTCGCCCGCGCCGCCCGGGTGCTCGGCCCAGCGGTAGAACAGATACGCGCTGTACTCGACGCGGTCGCGGACCTTGCCGCCCAGCAGCGCGTGCACCGGCATTCCGACGGACTGCCCCCACGCGTCCAGGCACGCCACCTCGAACCCGGAGAGGATCGACAGCCGCAGCTTGTCCGCGGTCTGCACCCCGCGCTGCCCGCCGACGTCCACCGCGTTCTCGACCTGGGCGGAGTCCACCGCGACCTCGTCGGCCAGCGTGAACAGCGCGTTCAGATCATTGACCGCGCGCCCTTGGAGCTTGTCGGCCAGCGGCCGTGCCAGCGCCAGATACTTGCTGTCGCCGTACGTCTCGCCGAGGCCCGTCACTCCGCCGGCCGTGACCACTTGGATGATCAGCCGGGGTGTGTACGGCTGGTGCACGCCCTGGGTGTTCAGCAGCGGCGGGTCGGCCACCAGGACCGGTGTCAGCCGGACCTCGCTGATGGTCAGGTCCGGTGTGTCGGTCGTGGGGGCCGTCATGGCGTCTCCCTATGTGGATGTCATCTACGTATGAAGATGGAGTGAGGGAGAGGCTAGAGAGAGGGGCAGGGGGGCGTCAATACCCGCGACACCCGCGACACCCGCGACACCCGCGAGGCTTCGCGGCAGCGGTGGCCGCGTCGTGCGCGCGCGATGCGCCGTTTACGATCTGACCCATGTCCGATACCGGCGGCGTACGCGAAGTGAAGTCCGCGGCCCGCGCTGTGGAGCTGCTGGAACTGCTCGCCGCGCGCGGCGACCGCCCGGCCCGGCTGCGTGAGCTCGCCGACGAGCTCGGCGTGCCGCGCAGCAGCATGTACGCGCTCCTGCAGACGCTGATCGACCGCGGCTGGGTGCGCACCGACGCCACCGGCTCGCTCTACGGCATCGGCATCCGCGCCCTGCTCACCGGCACCAACTACCTCGACAGCGACCCGCGCGTGCGCACCGCGCGGCCCTACCTCGACGAGGCGTCCGACGCGCTCGGCGAGACCATCCACTTCGCCCGGCTCGATGGTGGCGACGTCGTCTATCTCGCCACCCGCGAGTCGCATGAGTACCTGCGCTCTTTCAGCCGGGTCGGCCGCAGGCTCCCCGCGTACGCCGGGGCGCTCGGCAAGGCCCTCCTCGCCGAGCGGGCGGAGCGCGAGCTCCCCCTGCCCGACGGCCCCTGGGAACGGCTGACGCCCAACACCCACACCGACCGCGCTTCGCTGGCCGCGGACCTGGCGCAAGTGCGGGAGCGGGGCTACGCGATCGACCGGGAGGAGGGCGTGGTGGGCATCGCGGGCTTCGGCTTCACCCTGCGGTACGACTCGCCCGCCGTCGACGCGATCAGCTGCTCGGTGCCGACGGCCCGGCTGACCGAGGAGCACGAGCGGCGGATCGTCACCGTCATGCGCGAGATCCGCGGCCGGATCGAAGCCGCGGCGCCCGGCGCCGCGGGGGCGGCCCCTCAGTGGCGTTAGCCGTGCCCTTTTCCCCGGCCGGTAGGCTGCCGCCTCATGACTGCGGGAAATCCGAACGCCCCATTGCTGCGCGCCAATAGTTTACTGGCCACCTGTGAGTATTACCTCAGGCATTCTGACGGCGAGCGGGAGATTCCCGGATTGCTGGCCGATGCCGGGCACTGCTGCGGCGAGGCCGAGGAAGCGGCGGCCCCCGGAGATGAGGAAGCCGCCGCCACCCTTGCCATCCTGCGCTCGATCGCCGCGACGTTCGCCCTGCGGCATGCCGCGTTGTTCACGGTGGCGTGTGATTTCGATGATGTCGACGGCACTTTGCTGGGCGGTATGGGGAAGTACGACAAGGCCGGCGTGAGCGGCCCCCTCGCCACGCAGGCGATCCAGGCGGCGCGAGCGGCCCTCGACGCCGACCCCGCGGATCCCCTCGTGCCGTTGTACCTGGGGCATGCGCTCACCTGGTCGGGGGATCGCGACGGTGCCGTCGCGGCCTACGAGGAGGCGATACGTCGGGATCCTGGGGATCGATGTGCGCGGTCCAACCTGAGGTACCTCGAAGCGGCGCATGGCCGTCGGCCGTCGCCGAGCGGGATGAGCCACGGGCGTCATGATTTTGCCTTGCTGCGTTGGGGCTTGTGGATTTCCAACAACGACTGGGACACCGGCTTTCTGCTGTTCAGCTCTGTCGCTGAGGCGCGTGCTCACGTCGATGAGAAGTTCATGGGCTCTCTCCCCCTCCCGGATCACGGGGACGAAGAGGAGTGGGACGAGGGGGAATTGGACGAGGAGGAATGGGACGAGGACGAGGGCGAGGACGAGGGGGCGAAGCAGACGCTCTTGCAGATTCATCGGCCCGGGCAGCGCATCGCCGAGTACGACCTGAACGCTCGAACGCGAGCCGAGCCGGGCGGCAAGCCCGTGCGCATCGACTGGTCCGGTATCCCGGTGGACGAGCGGTGGGAGTCGCCGCTTCCGCCAGGACGCCCACTCCGGATCGACGGCCGTGTGTGTTTCTGCGGTGCTCCTGAGTAGCCAGCCGCAGGGCTGGGACGCGCATCAAGTTTCGATGCGTGTCGAAGTTTGACAGTCGTCGTACCTTCCGCTTGGGTGGGACCCGGCGGCGCGGCCTCGCGTCGCCATCGCCGATCGGAACGGGGATGTGCGGTGGCCAGAACAGTGCGGTTCCATGAATATGGCGGGCCCGAGGTGCTGCGGCTGGAGGACGTGGAGGTTGGCGACCCCGGCCCGGGAGAGCTGTTGATCCGCGTGGACGCGATCGGTCTCAACCGCGCCGAAGGGCTCTTCCGCGGCGACCACTACATCGAGCCCGTCAAGGAGTTCCCCGCCCGGCTCGGCACCGAGGCCGCGGGAGTGGTCGAGGCTGTCGGCGCGCGGGTGACGGGGTTTGAGATCGGCCAGTCGGTCAGCGTGGTGCCCGCGTTCTCGATGAATGACTATGGCGTCTACGCCGAGCGCGCGATCGTCCCCGCGGCCGCGGTGGTGCACCGCCCTGATGGGCTCGACGCGGTGGCGGGCGCGGCGGTGTGGATGCCGTATCTGACGGCCTATGGGGCGCTGGTGGACGTCGGCGGGATGCGTGCGGGCGACACGGTCGTGCTGACCGCGGCCTCCAGCAGCGTGGGCCTGGCCGCGATCCAGATCGCCCGGCGCGTCGGGGCAGTGCCCATCGCCACCACGCGCAGCAGCGCCAAGAAGGACGCACTGCTCAAGGCGGGGGCGGCCGAAGTGATTGTCACTGGCGAGGAGGACATCGCTGATCGCGTCCGCGGCCTGACCGGAGGGCGTGGCGCCGAGTTCGTCTTCGACGCCGTCGCCGGTCCGGGCGTGGTGGACCTGGCCAGGGCGGTCGCCCCCGGCGGCACGCTCTTTCTGTACGGGGCGCTGAGCGGCGAGGCGACCCCCTATCCGGGGTTCGACCTCGGCATGCCCGCGCTCAACATGCGCACGTACACCGTCACCCGTGAGCTGACGGCGGACCCGGAGCGGCTGCGCCGGGCAGAGGCATTCGTCTCCTCCGGCCTGCGCACTGGGGCCTTCCAGCCCGTCGTGGACCGCACCTTCGCGCTGGACGAGATCGTCGAAGCGCACCGGTACATGGAGGCGGGCGCGCAGGTGGGCAAGATCGTCGTCACCGTCGATCACTGACGGCTCATCCACCGGCGGCCTCAGCGGTCACGCCCGGCGTCCGTATGCCGATACCAGTGCGTGGATTGACGGTCGCCGGGGTGGCCTGGGGGTCACGGGCGGTCAGCGCTCGGACTGCGGGGTCTCCGTGGGCCGGCGTGGACCGCCAGCCCGGTGGTCGGGAAGTTCGGTCGGGTGGGGAGGCGCTCGCGCCCGTGGCCGGTGTACTCCAGGAAGCTGCGCAGCAGGTGGGCGCGGACGAACCATTCCGGATCGGCTATCAGCCGTACCCGCTGGGGCGGGATCCACGTGTGGATCGCGCGCGAAGAAGCCGCGGGTGTAGGTGTCGGGGTGCTTGATCGCGGCCTCGACCACGGCGTCGGGCAGGACCCGGTCCCGGCACAGCACCATCCGTACGGCAGGTGAGCCCTCGGCGGCGGTCACTCGAACCAGCGCTGCGGGCTCGGCGCCGTGTTGCGCCAGATGTGCTTGGTCTCCTGGTACTCGGCCAGTCCCGTCCGGCCCAACTCCCGCCCCATGCCGGACTGCTTCATTCCGCCCCACTCGGCCTGAGCGACATAGGGGTGGAAGTCGTTGACCCACACCGTCCCGGCGCGCAGCCGCTGCGCCATCCGGTGCGCCCTGGCCGCGTCCTGTGTCCACACGGCCGCGGCCAGGCCGTAGACGGTGTCATTGGCCAGCGCGAGCGCCTCGTCCTCGTCGCGGAACCGCTCGACCGTCAGCACCGGGCCGAACGACTCCTCCTGGACGACGGACATGTCCGGGGTGCAGTCGTCCAGCACGGTCGGCAGGTAGTAGTAGCCGTCCTCCAGGGTCGGGTCGGCCGGTGGCGTGCCGCCGCAGCGCAGCACCGCGCCCTCGTCCAGCCCGGCCGCCACATACATCGCGACCTTCTCGCGGTGCTCGGCGGAGATCAGCGGGCCGGCGCGGGTGTTCTCGTCGAACGGGCCGCCGAGCCGGATCCTGCGGGCGCGGTGGACGACCTCGTCGACGAAGGCGTCGTGCAGTTCCTGCTGGACGAGGAGCCGGGCGCCGGCCGAACAGACCTGTCCGGAGTGCAGAAAAACGCCGGTCAGGGCGTGGTCGACGGCGGCGTCGAAATCGGCGTCGGCGAACACCACATTGGGGTTCTTGCCGCCCAGCTCCAGGGCGAGCTTCTTGACCGTGGGCGCGGCGGCGGCCATGATCCACCGCCCGGTGAGCACGCCGCCGGTGAACGACACCATGTCCACCCGTTCGTCCGTGGCCAGGGGCGCGCCCACCATCGACCCGGCGCCCAGTACGAGATTGGCGGCGCCCGCCGGCAGCCCGGCCTCTGCCAGCAGCCGCATCAGGCCGATCGCGGAGTGCGGGGTCAGTTCGCTGGGCTTGAGGACGAAGGTGTCGCCGGCGGCGAGCGCGGGGGCGACCTTCCAGCCGGTTTGCAGCAGCGGGTAGTTCCAGGGGGTGATCAAGGAGCAGACGCCGACCGGCTCGTGCACGATCCTGCTGTCGATCTCGGGGCGGCCCGCCTCGACGACCCGGTCCGCCCCGTCGGCCGCCGCCAGATCACCGAACCAGCGGAAGCAGGCGGCGACATCGTCGAGGTCGTACTCGCTCTCGACCAGCCGCTTTCCGGTGTCCATCGACTCGGCGCGGGCCAGCTCGGCCTTGTCACGCAGCAGCAGGTCGGCGACGCGCAGCAGCAGCCCGCCCCGCTCCGCGGCGGGGGCCCGGGGCCACGGGCCGCGGTCGAACGCGTCCCGGGCGGCCTCCACCGCGGCAAAGGCGTCCTTCGGTCCGGCCTCGTCGACCGTGCCGACCAGCGTGCCGTCCGCGGGGGAGTGGATCTCCCGCACGTGTCCGTCGAGAGCGGCGGTCCACTGGCCACCGATGAACAGGTCCGGCATGGGATGCCTCCGGACTCGGAGGGACGGTGCGCATACCCGCGGCGGGGCACATAACCCGTACATACCGAGCCTAAGCGGCGCCTCCCGGCCTCGCACAATGTGTGATGGGCATCCCGCCCGGCCTGGGTGGTGTACGCGTACACCACAATCCCTGCCATGGTCCGTGATCCGCAAACCCCGCACGCCCTCGCCGACGAGCTGCTCGCCGCCCTCGATCCGCTGCCCTACCCGCGCCGGATGCGGGAGTTGGCCCTGCGGGCGAGGGCGGCGAGCGCGCACGGACAACTGGCGGGGCTGCTCGAAGAACTGTCGGGGCGCGGCCGGTACGAGCGGGCGCTGGCCGCGGTGGCCGCCGCGGTCGGCGGCCGAACCGACTATCTGGATCGACGGCTGGCCGATCCCGACCCCGTCGTACGCGGCCACGCCCTCAAGGCCGCGCGCCGCGGACAGCTCACGGACGCCGCGCTGGAGGCGGCCTTCGAGGACGCCCCCGCTGCCGTGCGGCGCCAGCTGGCCCGTACCGTCGTCGCCGGGCGGCGCACCGCGCTCGCCGACCGGCTCGTCGACCCCCTGCGGGAGCGGTGGGGCGACGCCGAGGCGGCCCGGCTGCTGCCCGCCTGCGGGCCCGAGACCGTCGCCCGGCTGCTCCCGGGCCTCTTCCACGCCGTCGGCAGCTGGCGCGCTCTCGCCTCCCGCCACCCCGCGGCGGTGCTCGAGGAGGCCGAGCGGCAGCTGGCCGCGCTCCCCGAGGCGCTGCGCGGCGACTGGTGGTTCCGCCACGCCCCCTGCGTCGCGCTCGCGGCGCCCGCCGAGCCGCAGCGGGTCCTCGGGCTGCTGGAACGGCTGTGCCACAGCGCGCTGCCGCTTCCCGTGCGGCACCGGCTGGGCGCGCTGGCCGCCGCCGAGCCCGGCCGTACGATACGGCTCCTCCTGGCATCCGAACACGCCGGAGTCCTGCGCGGGCGGGGCCTGGAGCGGGCCGCGCTGCGGCGCCTTGTCCGCGCGGACCCGCCCGAACTGGCCGACCTGGCCCGGGCGCTGGGCCACGACGCCCAGGCCCTGTCCCGGCTGCTGGCCGCCCTGCCGCCCGCCCGCCGCCCCGGCTTCTTCGACGCGGCCGTCGCCGAACGCGACCTGAGCCGCGCCGATGTGGAGCCCGCCCTGCTCGAGGTGCTGCCCCGGCCGCGCCGGGAGGCGGAGGCGCGCCGGATGGCCACGCAGGCGCGTGAGCGCGGCGCGCCGTGGACCACGGTGCTGGAGTCGGTCGCGTATCTGCCGGTCGAGGAGGCGCGCGACGAACTGCTGCGGGCCGTCCGTCGCTCCTCGGCCGAAGACCGCGCGCTGGCCTACCCGCTCCTCGTACGCAACACCGCCCGCTCCGGCGACCCGGACGCGGTCACCTCGCTGCTGGCCCTGCTGGAGCGGCTGCGCAACGAGCAGGACCCGGTGCGGTCGACCGCGCTGCGCGCACTGGCCGGAACGCACCCCTCCCTCTTCCTCGACGCCGCCGCGGAACACCTGGACCGGATCGCCACCGACGCCATCGAGGCACGCGACTCCTCGCCCGCGACCCGGCAGGCCCTGCGCCTCTTGGCCGTCGCCCTCCTGCGGGAACACGCGGTCTCCGGCCGACGGGAGCTGATCGGCTGGGCGCTGCGCACCGTAACCCGGCTCGCCGGAAACGTCGGCCGCACCGACCTGGGCCGGCTCGACCACACCCTGCGGCGCGGCCAGGAGCAGGCGGTCTTCGAGGCGCTGCGGCCATGGCTGGAGGCGGGCGCCGACCGGGTCGACCACGAGCTGACCTTCGCCCTCGCCCGCTCGCTCGGGCGCCGTGCGCACGCCATGCCGGAGCTGCAGGAACTGCTGCGGCAGGCCATTCAGTTCGGCAGCAACGCGACGATCCGCACGGCCGTGGGGCTGTGGCTGGACGACCCCGCGCGGCGTGACGAGCGGGTCGCCGAACTGCTCGCGCTGGAGCCCTCGGCGGCCGTGCTGCCGCCCGTCCTCGCGGTGCTGACGCACCGCCGGACCGACCTGCTGGACCTCGTGCTGGACGACACCCCTCCCTACGGCCGCTTTCTGACGCCCGACAGCCACTGGACACCCCCGGTCGACCACGGCACCGGCCGCTGGCTGCCCCGCCAGCGAGCCGCCGCGGCCCGGATCCTCGCCCGCGCCGCCGCCGACGGCTCGCTGCGCACGGACCAGCGCACGGCGGCGATCGCCGCCGCCGCGCGCATCCCCGACTACGGCACCGAGGCCGCCCTGGCCTGGACCGACTCCGACGACGTGATTCTGGCGGAGGCCGCCCTCGCCGCCCTGGCCTGGACCGACCGCCCGGGTGACCACCTTCCCCTGCTGCTCGCCCACGCGGGCGGCGACCGGGCGCGGGTGGCGGTCTACGCGGGCACGAGGGCGTCCCAGTATGTGGCGCCGTCGCGACTGGAGGGGCTGCTGCGCGGGGTGCTCGCGCCGGGGGAGGGAACGGGCGCCGCGGGCGCAGCCGTGCCCGCGAAGGTCACCAGCCGGAAGGAGGCCGCGCGGCTGGCCGCCACCCGGCTGCCGACCCCCGACGCCGCCGCGCTGCTCGCCGACGCGTACGACGCGCCGGGCCAGCACCGTGACGTGCGGGCGGCCTGCGTGGCCTTCGCGACCGGGCTGCTCGGCCACGAGTCCGCCTGGGAGCTGCTGTCGGCCGCCGCTCGCGGGCGGCGCGAGCTGCGGTGGGCCGTGCTGCGCACCCGCCCGCTGGACCTGCCCGAACTCCACCGGGTCCGCTACGCCCGCCTCGTACGGGACGTGTGCGACACCGACGACCCCGAGGTCGCCCGGGCGGGCCACGCCGCGCTCGCCACCTGGTCCCCCTGGGCGCCGGACGCGGCGGCGGTGCTGGTGGCCGCCGCCACCGACCTGGACGACCGGGCCGGCTGGCAGTCCGCCGCCGACGCGCTGATCGACCTGATGGCCGCCGTCCCCGACGGCATGCCCGAGGACAACCCCCTGGCCTGGGTCCTCGCGGCCCTCGCCGCCACCGACGCCCACCCGCAGGCGCCCGACGCCGAACCGGACCGCGACCGCCCCGCCCGCCGCCGCATCCGGCGCATCACCGCCAGGCTGGCCCAGCACAGCCGGATGCGGCCGGGCACGATGCGGCCCGTGGCGACCGCGGCGGCCGAACTCCTCGCGGGCTACGAGCCCTTCGTCATGGACGCCGCCCATGTGCTCGTCAACGCCGTCGATCTGGACGCCGAGCCCGGTGTACTCACCGCCGCACTCGCCCGGCTGGCCCGCCTGCACGCCACCCGGCCCGCGCTCGCGGCCCATACCGCCGACGCCCTGCACCAGAGGCTGCGCACCGCCGCGCGGCCCGGCCGGGGCGAGGCCCTGCTGCGGGCCGCGCGGGACCTCGGCGACGACGGGGCACTCGCCTCCGGGCTGTTCGCCGTCACCCTCACCGACGTGGGCGGCGCGCGGACGGAATGGGCGGAGCCCTGGCGGATCCGGCTGCGCGCGCTGCGCCGACACCCGCAGCCGGATGTCCGCGATGCCGCGCTGTCCCTGGCGACCGCGCAGGAATAAGGGACGGCGGCCGTGCGGGAGTGAGCGCTCACGAGCATGACGCCTAATCATTCCGGCGCCAGACCTGTTCCTCGAACTGATAGCCGTACTCCGGCCGCCCCTTGACGCCGCTGGTGCGGAACGGCGCGCCGTGGTCGTCGATCCGTATCGTCCCCTCGCGGTCGCCGCTGGTCCAGTCGAGCTCCAGATACCAGCTGCAGGCGCAGCCGGACGTCCGGGCGTTGACCAACAGCACCTCCGGGTCCGTGTCGGACACGCGATACGGAAAGCGGACAGCGGGGATCGGCTCGCCCGCGTCGTTGCCGTCCGTCGGAACGGCCAAGGGGCGGGCGGCGTCCAGGTTGACGGAGAAGGCGCGCGGGGTCAGGGAGCCGCCGCAGCCGTTCTCCATCGCGAAGGAAGTCCAGGGCAGTGGGGTGCGCCGCCCCACCACCCGGACGTGCAGGGCCTGCAGCACGACGGCAGACTCGGAGCGGCCCTTCACCGTCATCTCGACGTTCGTGGTACCGCCGTGCACCGCGCCATGGGCGGACGCCCAGGCCGCGGCGTCCTGCTCGACGGGCGGCGGGGCGACCTGGGACGGGGAGCGATTGATGAGGTAGCGGTGATCGCAGCCGTTCTCCCAGACGTGGGAGCGGGTGCTGACGGTGAGCGGGGTGCCGCTGCCCGGCTTGTCGTCCCGGCCGCCGCCGGAGCCGCCGTCGCTGGATCCGCCCTGCCTCGGCGACGCGGAGGCGGACGCGCCGCCGCGCCGCCCGCCGCCCCCGGGCGAGGCCGACTCACGTCCGGCTGCCGAATCGTCCTTCTTGAGCTCGCCCCGCGCGGTGGGCCGGGCCGACGGTGCGGTGCCGGACGCGGAGGGCGCGGGGGACGCGGGGGACGAAGGGGACGTGGCGGCCTCCTCCCGCTCGCCCCCGGTGGTCGACCGCACCTCCACGGCAGTGAGGGCGAGAACGGCTGCCGCGGCCGCCCCGAGCATCAGCCCCCACGGTCGGCTCCGTAATGCGCGGAGCCCGACCGGCCGCCTCCCGGCGTCATCCGCCGCCGGCACGGGCCGCAACGGTCCGCGCCCCGCCGCGCCCCGGGTCCTTCCCGCAGTCCCTGTCGCTCGGCCGCCCGGACCATCGGGCGCGACGCGGCCGCCCTGCCGATCGGTCCGCGCCGCGTCATCCCCCTCCGCACGCCGTCCGCCGTCGACACCCGACCGCCGCCGCTCGACCGACGGATCATCACCCTCGCGCGCCGCCGCCCCCGGGCCGACACCGCCCGCGGACTCCCCCGCTGCCGCGCCGTTGGCGGTGAGGGCCGCGTTGGTGCGGTCTCGGGGTGTGCCTTCTCCGAGGGGGTGGTCTGCTGGGGCGAGGGGATGCGGAGTCTCTCCGGGCTCGTCGCGGCCGACGTCGGCCGCGCCCTCGGCGGCGAAGGCCACCGCGGTACAGCCCCGGGAAGCGTCTGTCCCCACGGTGGCGTCCCCCACCGCGTCCCCCGCATCGCTCCGGCGGGCCCGCGACGAATCGGCCGCCGTTGGGGACGAGGGGTCCCGTCGCCCAGCGGGCATCGCCGGGCCGTCCGCCGGACCGTCGGCCGCGCCCGCTCGCTCCGCCCCGCACGGCTCGCCGCGGGTGCCGGCCGCCGATAGCCGCCCCTCATCGCCGCCTGCAGCGGCTGCCTGACCCGCCGCGTCGTGGTGGTCGGCGGCGAGCCCCGCCGCGTTCTGCTGTGTGTCGGCCTGCCCCGCGGGGTCGGGGGTGCGGGCGGCCTGTGTCGCGTGGTGGCGCGGATCGGCGGCCTGACCCGCCTCGCGGGCGTCGGCGGTGGACCCTGCCGCCTCGCGGGCTCCGGCGGCCTGCGTCGCCGGGGCGGGAGGGCCGACGACCCGTCCCGCCGGACCGGGTGTCCCGACGGCCTGCGCCGCCGGGCCGCGCCTGGCGGCGGCATGCCCCGACGCGCCGTCCGGCGCGGTCGCTCGCCCGGTCCCGCCCCGGCCGGAGGCCGACCGTCTCGCCGCGTCCGCCAGGATCCACCGGCGGTGCAAGGCGATCAGCTCCTCCGGCGTCGCTTCGCACAGCCGCGCGAAGCGCTCCACCGCCGCGTACTCCGCCGGCACCGCGTCGCCGTTGCAATAACGGTGCAGCGTCGACGTGCTGACGTGCAGTCGCGCGGCCAGCATGCCGTAGCTGCGGCCCGCACGGTCCTTCAGCCCGCGCAGATTCTCCGCGAACTCCGTGATCTCTTCCCCGCTGCTCACCTGAACCACCCCCCACGATTTCATACACCGCCACCCGCGCTCAGGTTCCACCGTCCCGCGAGCGCGTTCCAGGCCTTTGTCATTCCCCCAAGTCAGCGTACGTGTAGGCATTCCAGCGTCCCGGATGCCACGCCACCCGTAGCGGCCGTGCACGGCGGCCCCCACGCTGGGAACCAGCCGCCGCGACTGCCGTGGCGCGCCACAGACTCGGACCGCACTGACCCGGTCCGCGCAGATCCGGTCCGCACAGACACGGGCCGAAGAGACGGGAAACACCTCATGCACAGGCACAAGCACAAGCGCTCCCGCCCCGCCGGCCTCGGCGCCCTCGCCGCCCTCGGCGCGGTCACCGCGGCCGCCGTGGCCTTCGTCGGGACCGGACCGGCCCAGGCGAGCGTCCAGGCGGTTCCGGCCCACCTGGTGCCCAAGGAACTGCCACCGCACCCGACGTCGGACTGGTACGCGAGCGACGTCACCAAGGGTCTGCCGGAGAACGGTCCGTTCTGCGCCGAGCACACGCTGCCTTCGGCGGGGGCCACCCACCGGACGTTCTGGACCGAGTACGACACGAACGCGAGCCAGGTCGTCGTCAGGACCGGGACCGTGGACGCCGCCCGCAAGCTCGCCGCGGCCGCCGAGAAGAAGATCCGGAACTGCGCCGCCGACTGGGAGCGGGCCCACCCGGAGGGCACCGCCTCCTGGCGGGACTACGGAGCGGTCCAGGCCGAGGACGGGGCCCATGTCTACGGCGTCCACACCTCGTACCCGGATTCGGAGCCGGGCATCCACCTCTTCGGGGTGGGCCGCGACGGACGGACCGTGACCATCGTGCGGTGGGGCGAGATGGGCGGCTATGACCAGGCCCCGGTGGCCGACTTCAAGCGGACCACGACGACCGCGGTCGTCAAGCTCTACCAGGAGTAGCGCTCAGGGGGAGCAGCCACCGCAAGCGGCGCTCGCCCGGAGGCACCGCGCATCAAGGGGACCGTGTCCGGCTGTGCCGGCTACGCGCGCGCAAGGGGGGCGCGCGTCGTCGGCACGCTGGTGAGTGCGGTGACGGCCGTCGCCGCCCACGGTTCTCGGGAGGCGGGCGCCTCCGGGCGTGCGGCGTGGTGCGCTCGCGGTACGAGCCGGTGAGTGGGGGTGTCGTGCAGGGATGCCTGGGGGTACTGAGGAGGTCGTGGTCGTCGAGGCAGTGCGTACGCACCCGCCTCGACGCGGCCCGCGGACGCCGAACCGTAGACGCCGAACCGCGGGTGCCGATTCACGGTCGCAGATCCCCGGAGGCTCCCCGTGCCCAACGGCTCCCTCTCACTCGCCGCCAAGCTCTATCTGCTGGCCTGGGACCCCCGGACCGGCCTGCCCGCCGACCCCGACCATCTGCCGTATCTGGTGCGGGCCGGGGCCCTCACCGAGCTCACGCAGTGCGGGATGCTGGCCGATGAGGACGGCGTGGCGCTGCCGGTCGCCGACGCGGACGCGGTGGCGGGGATGCGGGAGGACGCGGTGCGGCTGCTGCGCGGCGGGCAGGGCGTGTCGGAGGTGTCCGCCGGGGACGCGGCGCTCGTCGCCCTTGCGGCGGCGGGCGAGCTGCGGACCGTCGTGACGGCCGCCGACGCCAGGGCGCACAAGACGCGGATCGCCGAGCTGGCGCGGCGCAGCGGCCAGGTGGGGCCCGCCTTGGAGAAGGCGATCGGTCAGGTGCGGTCGGCGGTGGCGGTCGCGGTCACCGGGGTGGCACTGTCGGGCACGATGGCGGCGGCCGGCTGAGAGGCGGCCGGCTGAGGAGCGGCGCCGGGCGCGGCGGGCACCGCCGGTCGCCCTGCCCCCTCAGGCCTCCCGCAGCAGCACGGCCAGGTCGTGGTCGAGGTCCAGCCGCGCGCTCTCGCTGCCCTCGGGTACGAGGGCGTACGAGCGGTCGAGGAAGAGCTGGAGATCGTCGGTGTCGAACTGGACCATGGCCATGCCCTCGGGGGCGTGGAACTCCAGGACGGTGCGGTGCGGGCCGCAGGGCCACACCTGCACGTCGCCGCTCCCCGCCGGGCCCCGCAGCCCGGCGGTCAGCAGCTCACGCCCGAAGGTCCACTCCACCGCCTCCCCGTCCAGGGACGCGGTGGGCGGGAAGGAGACGCGCACGGCGAACGGGTCCTCGCGTTCGTAGCGCAGGCATGCGGGGATGGCGCGTGCCTCGGGCGTCGACGCGATGAGGCGGGCCTGGACGGCTTGATCGATGACTGTGGTGGTCACAACGCCTGCTCCCTTGCGATCGGTGCGGGTCCTTGCCTCTCTACGCCTTTAAGACGTCTGGGCGATGACCCCAGTGCACCCGCGGCGGACGTGACGTGTGTCACGACCATATTTTCGGGTGGAGATGCGACATTTAGGCTTGCGGAATCCACGCAAAGTCTCAGGTGCCGTGCTGAGCTGTTACAAAACCGCGGCTCCGGCGAGGCATCACTTCAGGGGTTGTTCCACCATGACCGAAGGTCCCGCATCGCTGGACGCGGATACCTACATCCGGCTCCACCAAGACCACCATCCACACCTCGTCGCCTACGCGCGCACCCTCATCGGCACTCCATGGCCGGCCGAGGACGCGGTCGCCGAGGCGTACTTTCTCGTGTGGCGGCGGCTGCGGTCCGGTGAGGCCGTCGGTGATGTCCCGGCCGCCCTGAAGGCCACCGTGCGCGACCTTGCCATGTCCGCGGCGAGCCGTGACCGCGCGCAGCGCGTCTCGTACGTCGACCTGCTCGCGCGTGTCATCGAGGATCTGCCGCAGCGATGGGCCAAGGCGCTGTGGCAGGCGGAAGCGGAGCGGCAGCCGCCGGTGGCGGAGACGGGCCGCCGGGCGGAGGCGGGTGCGAGCCCCGCCGCCGCGCTGGAGCGGGCCCGGGACGGCATGCGCCAGCACTTCCTGCGGGCCCAGCCCGGCAGCCCGGCCGACCCGGCCTGCGAGTGGTGCTGGGAGCGGCTGCCCGAGCACGTACGGGGCGCGGACTCGCCGACCCAGGCGGAGCAGGTCGCGGTCCATGTGGCCGGCTGTGCGGACTGCCGGGGGCGGGTGGAGCGGCTGATGGCGGCCGATGCCCGGCTGTCCGCGCTGGTGGGCCCGGCCCTGATGGCTCTCCTGGCCCGGGGGACCGCCGGTTACCTGGTGCCGCTGGCCCGCGCGGGCGGCGCGGTGGCCGCCCTGTCCCCCTTGCCGTCGGGCGGCGCCCACGCGGGCCCGGCGGCCGACACGCTGAAACTCCCGGCCGGGACATCCGCGGCCCGCTCCCCACGCCACCGGGCGCGCCGGCGGGCGACCCGGGCCGGCCGGCCGGTCGCGGTCATGACCGGGGCCGGCGCGCTGGCCCTCGCGGGGGCGGCGGTCGCGGCCGGGCTGGTGCTCACGGGCGGCGACTCGACCGGACCGGAGCAGCGCACGGCGGCTTCGGTGCCCTCGTCGGAGCCGTCCTCGGGGGTGGCCTCACCGCCGTGGGGGGAGGAGTCGGCACGGTCGGACACGGCGGGACACGGGGCGTCGAACGACGCTTCCTCCGGGCGCTCCGCCGAGGGCGCTCCCTCCAGCGGCGCCGACGACCAGTCGCCGTCCTTGCCCCTGCCGTCCTCCTCGGCGTCGTCCGCGCCCGGCACGCCTGGCGCGCCGAGGAGCACGTCGGCGCCGGCGGTGCCCTCCAAGGGGACAGGAGGCGGCGGGAAGGCCCCGACGAAGACCCCCACCCGGACCCCGGTCACCCAGCCGACCCCGACGCGGACGCAGAGCGCCACCCCCAAGCCGACCCAGAGCCAGGACCAGACCGCGACTCCCGAGCCGACCGCGACGTCGACCGAGTCGCCGGCCGCGGAGCCGAGCCAATCGACCACGCCGTCCGAGTCGGCCAAGCCGACCGACCAGCCCTCGGCGCCCGGCCGGAGCGGCGGCGACGGCTGGGACAACGGCTGAGGCCCGGCTGCGACGGTTCGTTCTCGGCCGGTATGCCGCTAGCCGGGGCGGGTGGCCTCCGGGGCGGCGCCGCATCCGGAGGTCGCCGCGGACGTGGATCTGGCCCGAGCCCAAACCGGTCCCGCGATTCGGCGTCCGGCGTCACTCGTCCGTGCAAGGCGTTTTCCCAAGCCGGGCAGGGGTGAGTCAGGACGGCGGCTGCTGGCGGTAGGCGTCCAGCTCGGGAGCGGTCTTCGTGGCCAGGAACTCGGTGATCCGGTACTCGCACAGGCCCGCGACCGAGAACGGGTCGGTCGTCACCAGCCGCTCGACCCGGGCCCGGTCGTCGCCGACCGCCAGGATGATCCCGCCGTCCCGGGGGACCTTGCGGCCGGAGGCGATGATGTCGCCGGAGGCGTAGAGCCCCTGCAGCCAGGCCACATGGTCGGGGAGCGCGGCTTCGACGCGCTCGATGGGGGCGGTGTAGGTCAGCTCCAGTACGAACATGATCGCGAGGCTAGTAGCGTGGGGCACACCATGACCAGCGCATTCGACCACGGGCCCGGCGCCGAGCCCACCTATGAGCTTCCGTCCGGCTGGCCCACGGCCGAGGCCCAGGCGACCGCCGTCCAGGAGCGGCTGCGCGGCTCCGTCCTGGTGGGCGGGGACCTGCCCGCGCCGGGCAGCGGCACGGGTGCCGTCGTGGGGGTGGACGTCGCGTACGACGACGAGCGGGGTGTGGTCGCGGCGGCCGCCGTCGCGCTCGACCCGCGCGGCCTCGCGGTCGTGGGGGAGGCCACGGCGGTCGGCCGGGTCACCTTCCCGTATGTGCCCGGCCTGTTGGCGTTCCGTGAGATCCCGGCCGTCCTCGACGCGCTGGGCACCCTGCACCGCCTCGGCCACCGCCCCGAGGTGGTGGTGTGCGACGGCTACGGCCTCGCCCACCCCCGCCGCTTCGGGCTGGCCAGCCATCTGGGGGTGCTCACCGGGCTGCCCACCATCGGCGTGGCCAAGAACCCCTTCACCTTCACCCACGAGGCCCCCGGCCGGCGCCGCGGGCAGTGGTCATCGCTCCTGGACGGGGCGGAGGAGGTGGGCCGCGCGCTGCGCACTCAGGACGGCGTGAAGCCGGTCTTCGTCTCCGTCGGCCACCGGGTGACTCTCGCGGTCGCCTGCGCGTACGCGCTGCACCTGGCCCGCGACTACCGGCTGCCCGAGACCACGCGGCGGGCCGACGCGCTGTGCCGCCAGGCGCTGGTGGGCGCGTGAGCCGTGCGCACAAGGCGCACTCGGGCGCATGCGCCATCCGCGCGCGACCCCCGTACGCACGCGGCGCCGCTCAGTCGGCCGTCCGCCGCGTCTCCGCGTGGAAGCAGCCGTACTCCACGGCCCGTACGTGCACCGCGGCCACCTCCGGATTGCGGTAGACCTCCGCAAGCCCTTCCTCGATCGTCAGATCCCCGCCGTTCAGCAGCAGCCCGCCGATGATGTCGCCCTTGGCGGAGTACGCCCGCAGCACCCGCCGCTCGCCCCGCATGGCGTCCGGGTAGCCGCCGCCCGGCCAGCCGCCGCAGTCCTCGGCGTGGATGAAGACCGGGCCCATCTCGCTGTACGGGCCAGGCGTGGCTCCCGTCTCGAGCGCCCAGCGGCGCAGCGGGGCGTACGAGACGAGCGCGATCGTCTCGCCCTGTCGGCTGCGTCCCAGGCAGCAGCGCAGCGGGTTGTCGCCCTCCCCGTCGACCACCATGCGCGGCGGGTTGCCCGCGTCGTCGCTGATCCGCAGCTGCTTCAGCACCTCGGGCGCGATGGCCCGGATCTCGTAGTTCTCGCTCATGCCGTCCATGCTGATCGCCGGGGCGGGCCGGCACTGGCGGGATTCGGACGGCGCACTCGGACGGCGCGCCGGACCGACGCCGACGCGTACGGGGGCTTGACACCGGGGTGGCGCTCCGTCAGATTCAGCCGCGAACATGGGACGTCCGACGTCCCGAATGACCGAAATATCCATGCGATCGTCAGAAAGTCAGGTCTCGATGAGTCTGCCGACTCCGCTCACCGGTGTCGTCCCGCCCCTGTGCACCCCGCTCACCCCCACCGGCGAGGTCGACACTCGCTCCCTCGCCGCGCTCGCCGAGCGGCTGATCGGCGCCGGGGTCGGCGGCCTGTTCGTCCTCGGGTCCAGCGGCGAGGCCGCCTATCTGAGCGACCGTCGGCGGCGCGCCGTCCTGGAGACCGTGACCGAGGCCGCGGCCGGGCGGGTGCCGGTGCTCGCCGGGGTGATCGACATGACCACCGAGCGGGTGCTCGACCACGCCCGTACGGCGGTGGAGGCGGGCGTGGACGGCCTCGTCGCCACCGCTCCGTTCTACACCCGCACCCATCCGGTGGAGATCGCCGACCACTTCCGGCGTATCCGCGACGGCGCCGGGCTGCCCCTTTTCGCGTACGACATCCCGGCCTCCGTCCACATCAAGCTCACCCTGGCCACCGTCCTCCCGCTCGCCGTCGAGGGCACGCTGGCCGGGCTCAAGGACAGCAGCGGCGACGACGGCGCGCTGCGCCGCCTCCTGGTCGAGGTGCGCCGGCGCGGGCTGCACACCTCCTTCTCGGTGCTCACCGGCTCCGAGCTGGCCGTGGACGGCGCCCTGCTGGCAGGGGCGCACGGCGTCGTCCCGGGCCTGGGGAACGTCGACCCGGCGGGCTACGTACGGCTGTACGAGCACGCGCGGGCGGGCCGCTGGGAGCAGGCGGCGGCCGAGCAGGACCGGCTGGCCGCCCTCTTCGCCATCACCGAGGTCGGCGACCCGGCCGCCATGGGAGGCAGCTCATCCGCGCTCGGCGCCTTCAAGACCGCCCTGCACCTGCTGGGCGTCATCGACTGCCCGGCCACCGCCCCTCCCCAGGTGCCGTTGGGCGACGCCGCTGTGAAGTCCGTCCGTCAGCTTCTGGAAACCGGAGGGCTCTTGTCGTGATAAAACCCCTGCCCTGGTACCGGGAAGTCTCCCTCCGGCAGTGGAAGGCGATGTTCGCCGCCTGGATCGGCTATCTGCTCGACGGCTTCGACTTCGTCCTGATCACGCTGGTCCTGACGGAGATAGCCGACGAGTTCGAGCTGAGCGACGCGTCGGCCGCCTCCCTGGTCTCCGGGGCGTTCATCACCCGCTGGCTCGGCGGCGCGCTGCTCGGTGCGCTGGGCGACCGCTACGGGCGTAAACCCGCCATGATCGTCAGCATTCTGCTCTACTCGCTGGGCACCTTCGCCTGCGGCTTCGCGTGGAACTACTTCAGCCTGTTCACCGCCCGGCTGCTGATCGGCATGGGGATGGCGGGGGAGTACAGCGCGAGCGCGACCTATGTCCTGGAGAGCTGGCCGGCCCGGCTGCGCAACCGCGCCTCCGGCTTTCTGATCTCGGGGTTCGCGGGCGGCTCGATCATCGCCGCCGAGCTCTACAAGTGGGTGGTGCCCCACTGGGGCTGGCGCTGGCTGTTCTGGATCGGGGTGCTGCCGGTGTTCGTGGCGCTGTGGGTGCGGCGCGCGCTTCCGGAGGCCGAGGACTGGAGTGAGGCGACCGGCGGCGGGCCGCGCCCCAACCCGTTCCGGCCGCTGTTCGCCGGGCGCCGCAGGGCCTCGCTGAACACGGCGCTGGCCGTGGCCGCGAGCGTCGCGCTGTTCTGCGTCTTCACCCCGGTGGGCGAGGGGATGGTGTGGCCGCTGGCGCTGGTGGCGGCGGGCTGTCTGTTCGCCTTCGCCGCGCAGCTCGGCGGGCGGCGGCGCTGGGTGCTGTGCGTGGCGCTGATGTGCACCGTGTTCTGCGCGTTCCTCTACAGCTGGCCCATCCAGGCGCTGCTGCCCACCTATCTGAAGAAGGAACTGGGCTACGCGCCGGGCGAGGTCACGGACATGATGTTCTACGCCGGGTTCGGCACCATGGCCGGCTGCTGGCTCGCCGGGTTCATGGGCGACTGGCTGGGCACCCGGCGCGCGTACGCCTGGACCCTCCTGGCCTCGCTCGTCTTCGTCTTCCCGGTGTTCGCGGTGCAGAACAGCCTGGTCGGGCTCGGGGTGCTGCTCTTCTTCCTGCTCGCCCTCAACCAGGGGATATCCGGGATCCTGCCCAAGTACATCGCGAGCCACTTCCCGACCGAGACCCGGGCCGCCTCGCTCGGCTTCGTCTACAACACGGGGGCGCTCGGCGGCGCGGTGGCGCCGGTGCTGGGCGCCCACCTGGCGGAGGGCATGTCCCTCGGACGGGCGCTGGCGGTGCTCACCTTCGGGCTCACCCTGGTGGTGATCGTGCTGGTCGGCGGCAATGTCCCCCAGCGTCTTGGCCGGCTCACCGACCCGGATGGACCCGATGACCACCTCGTGCCGGAGCGGCCGTTGTCGGGGTCTGCCGCTAGCGTGGAGAGGGCCGGCTGAGGACCGGCGGCCCGCGCCTTGTCCGGCGCCGGTCAAATGCGCGGTGAGCCAGGTGCTTTGAGCGCCCGTCCGGTTATCCACAGGCCCGCCGTGGGGGCTTGTGGAATGCCGGGCGCATTCTTAGCATCAGCGGTGTTACAGCAGTAGTGTCATACGGTTTGGGGACGGCATGGCGGCGACAGAGCACGGCCCGCTGGCGGGGGTGCGCGTGGTGGAACTCGCGGGGATCGGGCCGGGCCCGTTCGCCGCCATGCTCCTCGCCGACCTCGGCGCCGACGTCGTCCGTGTCGACCGGCCCGGCGGCACCGGGGGGCTGAAGGTCGACCCGGCCTACGACCTGGCCAACCGCAACAAGCGCTCCGTGCTGCTCGACCTCAAGACCGAGCCGGGTCAGGCGGCCGTGCTGGACCTCGCCGAGCGCGCCGACATCCTCATCGAGGGATACCGCCCCGGCGTCGCCGAGCGCCTGGGAGTGGGCCCCGACGCGTGCCTGGCCCGCAACCCCCGGCTGGTCTACGGGCGGATGACCGGCTGGGGCCAGCAGGGCCCGCTCGCCGACACCGCCGGCCACGACATCGGCTATATCGCGGTCACCGGCGCGCTCGGCATGATCGGCGCGCCGGACGGCCCGCCCGCGGTCCCCGCCAATCTCCTCGGGGACTACGCGGGCGGCGCGTTGTATCTGGTGATCGGCGTCCTCGCCGCCCTCGAGCACGCCCGCACCTCCGGCGACGGCCAGGTCGTCGACGCCGCGATCGTGGACGGCACGGCCCATCTGACCGCCGTGATCCACGGCATGATGGCGGCGGGCGGCTGGCAGGACCGGCGCGGCGCCAACCTCCTCGACGGCGGCTCCCCCTTCTACGGCACGTATGAGACCGCGGACGGGGGCCATATGGCCGTCGGCGCCCTCGAACCGAGGTTCTACGCCGAGTTCATCGAGCTCCTCGGGATCGCGGACCAGGCGCCGGGCCGCCGTGACTTCGACCGCTGGGACGAGCTGCGCGCCCTCATCGCCGCCCGCTTCAAGCAGCGCACCCGCGAGGAGTGGACGGCCGTCTTCGCCTCGTCCGACGCCTGTGTCGCCCCCGTCCTCTCCCTCCGCGAGGCCCCCGGCCATCCGCACCTGGCCGCCCGCGCCACCTTCGTCGACCACGGCGGTATCACCCAGCCCGCCCCCGCCCCGCGGTTCTCCGCCACCCCGGGCGCGGTGCGCCGCCCGCCCGCCCGGCCCGGGGCGGACGCCGCCGAAGTGGCCCGCGACTGGGGCGTGCCGCCCTTCCCGCAGGAGAGCCCCTCGTGACGCACGTGCTCTCTGCCTGTCTCCGCCTGTCCGACCCCCCGAAAGGCTGCTGACATGAGCACCGAAGCGTACGTATACGAGGCCATCCGCACCCCGCGCGGGCGCGGCAAGGCCGACGGGGCCCTGCACGGCACCAAGCCGGTGGACCTCGTCGTGGGCCTCATCCACGAGATGCAGCGGCGCCTGCCGGGGCTGGATCCGGCGGCGATCGACGATGTCGTGCTCGGGGTCGTCAGCCCCCTCGGAGACCAGGGTTCCGACATCGCGAAGGTCGCGGCCATCGCCGCCGGGCTCCCCGAGACGGTCGCGGGAGTCCAGGAGAACCGCTTCTGTGCCTCGGGCCTCGAAGCCGTCAACCTGGCGGCGGCCAAGGTCCGCTCCGGCTGGGAGGACCTGGTGCTGGCGGGCGGCGTCGAGTCGATGTCGCGGGTCAAGATGGGCTCCGACGGCGGGGCCTGGTTCGCCGACCCGATGACCAACTACGAGACCGGATTCGTCCCCCAGGGAGTCGGCGCCGACCTCATCGCGACCGTCGAGGGCTTCTCCCGCCATGACGTCGACTCGTTCGCCGCGCTCTCGCAGGAGCGTGCCGCGCTCGCGTGGAAGGAGGGACGCTTCGACCGCTCCGTCGTCCCGGTCCTCGACCGCTCGGGCCTCACGGTCCTCGACCGCGACGAGCACATCCGCCCGGGGACGACGCCCGAATCCCTGGCGGGACTGAAGCCGTCCTTCGCCACGATCGGCGCGGCGGGCGGGTTCGACGCCGTGGCGCTGCAGAAGTACCACTGGATCGAGGCCATCGACCATGTCCACCACGCCGGAAACTCCTCCGGCATGGTGGACGGCGCGGCCCTCGTCGCCATCGGCAGCGCTGAAGTCGGCGAGCGCTACGGCCTCACTCCCCGCGCCCGTATCGTCTCCGCCGCCGTCTCCGGCGCCGACCCGACCATCATGCTGACCGGACCCGCGCCCGCCACCCGCAAGGCGCTCGCCAAGGCGGGGCTGACGATCGACGACATCGACCTGGTCGAGATCAACGAGGCCTTCGCGGCCGTCGTGCTGCGCTTCGCCAAGGATATGGGGCTCAGCCTGGACAAGATCAACGTCAATGGCGGAGCGATCGCCATGGGGCATCCGCTCGGCGCCACCGGGGCGATGATCCTGGGCACGCTCGTCGACGAGCTGGAGCGGCGCGGGCAGCGCTACGGGCTGGCCACGCTGTGCGTCGGCGGCGGCATGGGCATCGCGACGGTTGTCGAACGACTCTAGTGCCGCGTCAGTCAAGGTTTGCCCGGTAGCGAGGCGTCCTGGTGCGGTCAGCTGCAAGGCGCCGGATCGGCCTCGTAGTGGGCCTACTCGGCTGATTCGGCAACGCAGCAGATGGCCGTGCCAGGGCGGCGAGCGGGGCAAACCTTGGCTGACGGGGCACTAGGCCCCAGCCGTCGGCCCGCACGCCACGACTTCCAGGGAGACCCCGAACCATGAGCAGCCCCACCACCGCGTCCGCCATCCGCTGGGAGAGCGGCGACGACGGCATCGTGACCCTCGTCCTGGACGACCCCCATCAGTCGGCCAACACCATGAACGCCGCCTTCGTCTCCTCCCTCACCGCGGTCGCCGACCGCCTGGAGGCCGAGCGGGACTCGATCCGCGGCATCGTCGTCACCTCCGCCAAGAAGACCTTCTTCGCGGGTGGCGACGTCAAGGACATGATCAAGCTCGGGCCGGGCGACGCCCAGCGGGCGTACGACACGAGCATGGAGATCAAGCGCGGCCTGCGCCGCATCGAGACCCTCGGCAAGCCGGTCGTCGCCGCGATCAACGGCGCCGCCCTCGGCGGCGGCTTCGAGATCGCCCTGGCCTGCCACCACCGCGTCGCCCTCGACGCCCGCGGCTCCAAGATCGGCTGCCCCGAGGTGACCCTGGGCCTGCTCCCGGCCGGCGGCGGCGTCGCCCGTACGGTCCGGCTGCTCGGCGTCGCCGACGCGCTGCTCACGGTCCTGCTCGAGGGCCGGCAGTACGCCCCGCGGCGGGCGCTGGAGGCGGGCCTGGTGCACGAGGTCGCGGACTCCCCGGAGGAGATGCTGGCCAAGGCCCGCGCCTTCATCGACGCCCACCCCGCATCGCAGCAGCCCTGGGACGTCAAGGGCTACAAGATCCCCGGCGGCACCCCCGCGCACCCGAAGTTCGCCGCCGACCTGCCCGCCTACCCCGCCAATCTGCGGAAGCAGCTGAACGGCGCCCCCTACCCGGCGCCCCGCAATATCCTGGCCGCCGCCGTCGAGGGGGCCCAGGTCGACTTCGAGACCGCGCAGATCATCGAGGCCCGGTACTTCGTGGACCTGGTCACCGGCCAGACCTCGAAGAACATGATCCAGGCGTTCTTCTTCGATCTGCAGGCGGTCAACTCCGGTGCCAGCCGGCCCGAGGGCGTCGCGCCGCGCCAGGTCCGCAGGGTGGGCGTGCTGGGCGCCGGGATGATGGGCGCGGGCATCGCCTACTCCTGCGCCAAGGCGGGCATCGACGTCGTCCTGAAGGACGTGTCGCAGGAGGCCGCCGCCAAGGGCAAGGCCTATGCCGAGGGGCTGCTCGACAAAGCCCTCGCCAAGGGCCGTACGACCGAGGCCGAGCGGGACACGCTGCTCGCCCGCATCACCCCCACCGCCGACCCGGGCGATCTGGCCGGCTGTGAAGCGGTCATCGAGGCGGTCTTCGAGGACCCGGCGCTCAAGCACAAGGTCTTCCAGGAGATCGAGGGCATCGTCGCGCCCGACGCTCCCCCAAACTCCGTTCGGGGGTACCCCCTGCTGTGCTCCAACACCTCCACCCTCCCCATCACCCTGCTCGCGGAGGGCGTCCAGCGCCCCGGCGACTTCATCGGGCTGCACTTCTTCTCGCCCGTCGACAAGATGCCGCTGGTGGAGATCATCAAGGGCGAGCGGACCGGCGACGAGGCCCTGGCCCGCGCCTTCGACCTGGTGCGGCAGATCCGCAAGACCCCGATCGTGGTCAACGACTCGCGCGGCTTCTTCACCTCGCGCGTCATCAGCCAGTTCATGAACGAGGGCGTGGCGATGGTGGGGGAGGGCGTCGACCCGGCGTCCGTCGAACAGGCCGCCGCCCAGGCCGGCTACCCCGCCAAGGTGCTGGCGCTGATGGACGAGCTGACCCTGACCCTGCCGCGCAAGATCCGCGAGGAGACGCGGCGGGCCGTCGAGGAGGCGGGCGGCACCTGGCGGCCGCACCCCGCCGACGGGGTCATCGACCGGATGGTCGAGGAGTTCGGGCGTCCGGGCCGCGCCGGGGGCGCCGGGTTCTACGTCTATGACGAGGCGACGGGCGAGCGCGCCGGTCTCTGGCCCGGCCTGCGCGAGCACTTCACCCAGCCGGATGTCGCGGTGCCGTTCGAGGACATGAAGGAGCGGATGCTCTTCTCCGAGGCGCTCGACACGGTCCGGCTCCTGGAGGAGGGCGTGCTGACCTCGGTCGCCGACGCGAACATCGGCTCGATCCTGGGCATCGGCTTCCCCGGCTGGACCGGCGGCGTGCTGCAGTACATCAACGGCTACGAGGGCGGGCTGCCCGGTTTCGTGGCGCGCGCCCGCGAGCTCCAGGACCGGTACGGCGACCGCTTCGCGCCCCCGGAGCTGCTGCTGGACAAGGCGGGGAAGGGCGAGCGGTTCACGGACTGATGGGGGCTTCCGGCTCGTCCTGCCCGTACCAGCCGCGCAGCTCGCTCTTCATCGACCGCTGGAAGGCGATCACCAGCGCCTGCACCACCAGCGGCTGCATATGCGCGGACAGCGACTTCTTGGCCTTCACCCGCTCGGGGCCGGACGGGCCGGACCCGCTCTCGTGGTCCGGCCCCCACACCTCGTCGCGGAAGAGCCTGCTCAGCTCGCGGGCCGCGGACCGGGTGTGTTCGAGGACGACCGTCTGGGCCGCGAGAATGGTCTCCAGCGCGATGGGCACCTCCAGCAGCCGCATGCCCAGGTGCAGCACGCCGGGGTCGATACGGAAGACGTCCGGGTCATCGGTGCGCTCCAGCACGTTCAGCGCGGCCAGCCGGTCGATGTCCTGCTCCGACAGCGGGTGCCCGGCCCGCCGGGCCAGCTGCTCCCGGGACGCCTCCTCCGGCGCTTCGGGCGCCCAGGAGGCCACCAGGGCGCGGTGGACGGCCAGGTCGTCCGCGCTGAGGTCGGGCGGCAGCTGCCGCAGATAGCGCTCGATGGCGGACAGGGTCATGCCGTGGTGCTGGAGCTCCTCGATCAGCGCGAGGCGGGAGAGATGTTCGGGGCCGTAGCGGCCGACGCGGCGCGGGCCGAGCACGGGCGGCGGCAGCAGCCCGCGCGTGCCGTAGAAGCGCACCGTACGGACCGTCACCCCGGCGCGGGCCGCCAACTCGTCGACGGTGAGCGTCGGTTCCTCGGTGCCGGTGGTGGCCGTGTCGGGGGTCGCCATGTGCCGCGCCTCACTCTCCGCCCTGGTGCATGATCGGGGTTCTCGGTCGGTTGTCCAGTATTGCTGTCTCACCATCGGTGTGAAGCCCCTCCGTCGGCGACGCCGGTTCGTACCTCGGGACGCGACCCTGCGGGCCGAGGTCGAGATCCCGCGCGCGGAAGAGAACAAAAGCGGCCCGCGGCGGGACGGCAAGGCCGACCAGCCGTACGACTACACCCTGACGCTGCGTCCGCTCACCGGGAAGGAGGATGTGCCGAACGAATGAACGTCTTGTATCTCCGCTCGATGGGCGCTTTCGTAGGAAGACACATGTGCGAACACGGCACCGGGGGGACGGGGGAGTGCCATGCGCCGCGAGTGGGCGGGGGAGTCCGAGCGGGACCGGGCCGTGGAGGCCTATGTCGAAGCGAGGCTGAGGCGCGAGAGTGACGGCGGGCGCGGGCCCGGCCTCGGCCGGGCCCGCGCACCCGGCCCACAGCTCGACGCCACCCTGCTGCTCGGCCCGCGCGGCAGCGGCAAGACCACCCTGCTGCGCCACCTGGAGCGATGGGCCGAGCGCGCGCCCGTCGCCCGCCTCGACCTGGCCGACCTGGGCCAGAAGGGCGGCAAGCCGATCGACGCGCTCACCGGTCTGGTCTTCCGGCTCAACGCGCGCAAGGCCGACTTCCCCAAGCTGGCCTTCCCCTCGTTCGGCCTGCTGGTCATGGCCGTGGCCGCCGAGGTGGACGGAATCGACCGGGACACCGCCGTACGGGACATGGCGGATGCGCTGGCCGGTCCGGAGAGCCGCCGCCTGGAGGTGCTGGGCCGGCTCGCGGACGCCGTGGCCACTGCCGTCGGCGCGCCCGGGCTGGTCGGCGCCGCCCTGCCGCTGCTGCCCGAGTGGCAGCGCGGCTGGGGGCGGCTGCGCACCCGCCAGCGGCTCCGCCGGACCCGCCGCACCGCGCCGCAGCAGTCTCATGACACCTTTCTCCTCGAACTCAACCAGCGCTACGGCGCCGGCGAGGACGAGGAGCGCAAGCGGGCCGAGGCGGTGCTCTTCGCGGCCTTTCTGGACGACCTGCGCCGGGCCTACCGGACCCGCGGCGGTGACCGGCGGCGCACTTCGCGCTGCCTGGTGCTGCTGGACAACGTCGACTCCACTCTCGGCAGCGACTTCCTCGAGCACCTGCTGGAGGCGCGCCGGGAGGCCGACGATCCGGACCCGCTGGTGGTCGTGGCCGCGGCGGGCAGCTACCCCAGGGTGTTCGAGGACCACGCGTGGGGCGGGGCGCCCCAGCCCGGCGCGTACCCGGGGCGCTGGGACAGCGGTGAGGAGTTCCGGCCGGCCCAGGTCGTCAGAGGGCTGTGCGTCGGACAGCTGCGCGATCTGCGCCGGCTAGAGGTCGAGCGGCAGGCCAAGGAGGTGCTGCGGGCGGCCGGGCGCGACGTACGGGCGCCGCGGGTCGACAGCGGCGTCAAGTGGCTCGGCTGGGCGGCGTACGAGCTGACCCGGGGGCAGCCCGCCGCCACCGCCGCGCTGCTGGAGGCGCTGCTCGGCCGCGGCACCACCACGGACTGGGACGAGCGGCTGCGGCAGGTTCTCGATCCGTCCGGGGAACTGGTGGACGGCCTCCTGGGCCGGCTGCTGCCCATCGACGCGAGCAGAGAGCTGATCCGGGCGCTCACCCGCGCGGCCGCGTCCGTCGACCTGGCGCACGCGGGAGTCGCCGGACAGCTGTGGGGCGAGGCCAACGCGGCGGTGCAGAAGGAGTTCGACGACTTCTGCGCGGATGTGCTGTGCACGATGCACCTCGACACCGGCGACCGGGCCGCCGACGGACGGACCGAGACGCTCCACCCGGTGCTGCGCCGGTTGCTGCTGCGCAAGCTCGCCGCGCTGGACCCCGCGCGGGGCGAAACCGGCCCGGACGGCTGGGACGCGACGCACGCCGCGCTGCGCGCCCAGGCCCAGGAGGCCGGAAAGCCCGGCCTGGCCGCCTACCACGCGCTCGCCCTGGGCGATCTGCCCGCCGCGGCGGGCTACTTGAACGAGCGCTTCGGCCTGATCGCCGCGGAGGACTGGTGCGCGGAGCTGTGCCGGCTGCGCCGGGCACCGCTGCGCCCGCTCGGCCCCGACGCCCCCCACCGGCCGCCCTGGGAGCGCTACGAGGCGCTCGTCGACTTCCTCAACGAAGGCGAGATCGAGAGCCGGCTGCGCACCGTCACCCGCCTGCTGGCGGCGAGCTGGATCAGCCCCGAGCCACGGCCGGCCCCCACCACCGACCGGGTCGGGGACCCGTACCGCGATCCGCTCGGCGACCTGTACGCCGAGCTGTACGGGGAGATCGCCGCCCGCTTCAGGACACTGGCGGCGCACACGGAGAGCGTGAGCTGGGACCGCACGCTGCTGGCGAAGGCGGCGCAGTACGAAGGGAAACCGTGGTGAGCGGCAGAGTGTACGTGCCACCGAGACCCCCGTCCCGGCGCGGCCTGTGGGCCGTGGTGGCCCTGGCCGTCGTCGCCTGCCTCGTCCTGGCGGGCGTCTGGCTGCTCCGCGACCCCGGGCCCGCGCGCTGTGCCGAGGGAGTCTGGAAGCGAGGGCCGGGCGACGAGTGCGTCGGAGTGAGCGACGGCTCGTACGTCTTCAGCCCCGAGCTCGGGAAGGTCAGTGAGCAGATCCGCGCCGAGAACCGCAGGGTGGAGAAGTCGGGCGACCCCTGGGTCGCGGTCGCCTACACCGAGTCCATGACGAGCAGAAAGGGCGGGCCGCGCGCCAACGACCGCGGGCCGGAGGTGGTCCGGGAGGCCATCGAGGGCGCGTATCTGGCGCAGCGCGAGCTCAACGACCCCGAAAGCGGCCACGGCCGCACCCCGCAGATCAAGCTGCTGCTCGCCAACAGCGGACAGGGCGGAGAGCAGTGGCGGCCGCTCGTGGACCAGCTGATCAGGATGTCCAAGGAAGAGAATCTGGTGGGGGTCGCGGGCTTCGGGCAGAGCCTGGAGACCACGAAGTCCGCCGTGGACGCGCTGCGCGAGGCGGAGATCCCGATGGTCGGCGCGACGGTCGCGGCCGACGGGCTGTCCGCCGAGAAGCCGGTGTTCTTCCGGGTGTCCTCGCCCAACCGGGACCAGACCGCCATCGCCGCCAAATATCTGAAGGGCCGGCAGGACGACGACCCGCGCTTCCGGGTCGAGGTCGTCAAGGACATCAAGCACGACGACTCGTACAACGAGACCCTCGACCAGGACTTCGACCGGGCGCGGCGCGCCGAGGGGGTGAAGCTGGTGACCGAGGAAGGACACTCCTTCGTCTCCGGCAGCACCTCGACCGAAACCGCCCTCGCCTCGATCGCCGAGACCATCTGCCTTCCGGAACGGTCGGTCAAGGCCGTCTACTTCGCCGGTCGCGGACGGGAGCTGAAGTACTTCCTCCAGGCCCTCACGGCGCCCGGGAGGCGGTGCGATCTCACGGTGCTCTCCGGCTCCAGCGCCATAGGTGTCTTCTTCGACCCCACGGCGAAGGACGGGCTCGCGGTCGCCGGTGATGTGCTCACCCGCTGGAAGCACAGCCGCATCAAGGTCCTCTACACCGCCTACGCCCATCCCGACGCCGCGGCGAAGATCTATCCCCGCCGCGGCGACAACCCCTATCCCGCCTTCCGGAAGGCCTACCACGACGTCGGATTCGGCGGCGACCAGGAGCTGCAGAACGGCCAGGCGATGATGGGGCACGACGCGGTGCTCTGCCTGGGCAAGGCCGCCCGCCTCGCGGAGGCCCCGCAGGGGAAGGAGGCGGTGGACGCGGCAGGGGTGCGGAACATGCTGTTGCAGGTCGGGAAGCGGTCCGAGCTGCCCGGCCTCAGCGGCCTGATCGCCTTCGACGAGCGGGGGAATCCGAAGGGTAAACCCATGGCCCTGGTGGAGCTCAGCCCCGCCGAGGGCGCCCACTACGTGTACCGCGGCACCGTCTCCCCGTAGCGGCGGCGCGGAACATACTGGAGGTGTGGCCACCGCCAGGGACAGCCGTACGACGCCGGGCGGCCCCGAGCCGCCGCCCGGCGGCGGCATCCTGTGGTCCCTCCAGGGCGAGCTGCGCAGCGTCCTCGCCCTCCCCGCCGCCATGGCCATGCAGGTGGCGCATCCGGGGGTGGGCGCGGGCGTGGACCAGCACTCCGTCTTCCGCACCGACCCCTGGGGGCGCGGCGAGCGCTCGCTGCGCTCGATGCAGCTGTGGGTGTACGGCGGGGAGCGGGCGGCGGCGGAGGGCCGCAGGCTGCGCGAGCTGCACCGGGCCGTCCGGGGCGTGGACGCCGACGGCCGCCCCTACCGGGCGCTGGACCCCGCCTGCTATCTGTGGGTGCACGCGTCCGGCTACCCGGTCTATCTGCACGCCCAGCGCGTGCTCGGCCGCCGCCCGTTCACCCGGGCCGAGGAGCTGGAGCTGTACGCGGAGTGGCTGAGGATCGGCCGCGTCCTGGGCATCGACGACCGCGACGTGCCGCGCACGGCCGAGGACTTCTGGCCGTACTACCGGGGTGTGCTGGCCCACGACCTCGAGGCCACGCCGGTCGCCCGCGAGCTCACCGCGCCCGACGGCTCCCTGCCCCCGCCCGACGTCGGCCCGCGCCCGCTGCGGCTCGCGCTGCGCGCCGCCTGGCCCCTGCTGCTCCCGCCCTTCGCCCGCTTCCGTTCCTTCCTGACCGTCGGCCTCATCCCGCCGGAGGCGCGCCGGGCGATCGGTCTGCCGTGGAGCGCGGCGCAGGAGCGCAGGCTGCGCCGCTTCGGCCGGGCCGTCAGCCTGCTGGTCCCGTTCCTTCCCGAGCGCCTGCGCTACCTCCCTCTCGCCCGCGAGGCCCGCCGCGAGGCGCGGCGCCGAGGGGCGAGGCCCCGGCAGGGGCCTCGCCTGGGGAGCGTCAGCGGCTCCCACCGCCGTGGACGGTGTCCGTCGCATGGATCGCCTTCCACGACTTCGGCCGCGCCACGGCCACGCCCGCACCCGCGTCCGTAGCCGCGTCCGCCCCGATCCCGTCCGCCCCGATCCCGTTCGCCCGCGCGGCCGGTGCGCCCGGCTTGGACGGCGTGAACAGCCAGGTGTCGAAGAGGTCTCCGAGCGGCCGGCCCGAGACCTTCTCGGCGTACGTCTCGAAGTCGCGCACCGACCCGTTCCCGTAGCGCCGCTCCGTCGGCCACCCCTTGAGGATCGTGAAGAAGTCGTCGTCGCCGACCTCGCTCCGCAGCGCCTGCAGCGCGATCGCCCCGCGGTCGTACACCGCGGAGTGGAACTGGTTGTCCGGCCCCGGGTCCCCCGGCTTGACCGTCCAGAACGCGTCCTCGGCCGGATGCTGCGCGTACACGTAGTCCGCGAGCTCCTGCGCCGTGCCCTCGCCCTCCTTCTCCGACCACAGCCACTGCGCGTAGCGCGCGAAGCCCTCGTTGACCCAGATGTCGCGCCAGTCCTTCATCGAAACGCTGTCGCCGTACCACTGGTGGGCGAGCTCATGGACCACCACCGAGACGTTCGAGCCGCCTCCGAACTGCCGGGGGCTGTAGAACGGACGGGTCTGGGTCTCCAGCGCGTACCCCGTCTGCACATTGGGCACATAGCCGCCGAGCGCGTTGAAGGGATAGGGGCCGAAGATCCCGCTGAGCCAGTCCGCGACCTCGGCCGTCCGCTCGACGCTCGCGCGCGCCGCGCCCGCGTTGTCGCCCAGGTCCTTGCTGTACGCGTTGATGACCGGCAGGCCGTTCGCGGTGGTGTCGGTGGTGATGTCGAACCTGCCGACGGCGAGGGTGGCGAGATAGGTGGCCTGGGGCCTGTTGGAGCGCCAGCTGTAGCGCGTCCAGCCCAGCCGTGAAGTGGTGGACTGCAGCGTGCCGTTGCTGATCGCCTGTGTCCCGTCGGGCACCGCGACCGACACGTCGTAGGTGGCCTTGTCGAGCGGGTGGTCATTGCTCGGGAACCACCACCACGCCGCCTCCGGCTCATTCGCCGCGACCCCGCCGTCCGGGGTGCGCAGCCAGGCCGTATACCCGCCCACCTGCACCTTGGAGGGCGTGCCGCGGTAGCGCACGACGACGGTGAAGGGGCGGCCGGAGTCGAGCGGGGCGGCCGGGGTGATCTCCAGTTCGTGGTCGCCCTTCGCCGCGAACGCCGCCTTCTTGCCGCCCACCAGCACTTCGCTCACCTCGAGGGCGAAGTCGAGGTTGAAGCGGGACAGGTCCTGGGTGGCGGTGGCCACGACCGTCGCCGTGCCCTCCAGGCGGTCGGTGGCCGGCTGGTATGTCAGCCGCAGGTCGTAGTGGGAGACGTCGTACCCGCCGTTGCCGTAGCTGGGGTAGTACGAGTCCCCGATACCGGGCGCGCCCGGGGTGGCGTCGGCCGCCGAGGCCGGGACCGCCAGCAGCAGGCACGCGGCGGCCGCGCTCGGGACGGTGAGTCTGTGGCGCACGGATCCTCCAACTCGTCGGGGAGAAGTCGGGGAGAACGATCACTGCAGACCCTAGGTACTCGCCGAGGCCCCTCCTGTCCATCACCTTGGACGACACACGATCGACATCCGGTCGACATCGGTGGTCACCTTGGCCCTGCGGAGATCCGAGTGCCCTCTTCTGCACGGGAGTTGACTCGCGCTACGGTCCGCCCGTGCTGCTACGTATGCGGAAGCCCCGCCGCGCAAGAACACGGATAGCGCTCCGACCGCTCGCGGCCGCCGCCCTGGCGGCCCTCGCCGCGACGCTCATACCGCCCCTCGGCCCACCGGCCGCCCAGGCCGCCGAGTGGGAGAGCAGACCGGTCTACTCATACGACAATGCCATCCGTGAATCCGTATGGGTGGACACCGGATTGGACGGCGACTCGGATGGGAAGACCGACCGGGTCGCCGTCGACATCGTGCGGCCGAGCGAACCCGCCCGGCAGGGCCGCCGCATCCCCGTGATCATGGATGCGAGTCCGTACTACTCGTGCTGCGGACGCGGCAACGAGAGCCAGAAGAAGACCTATGACGCGGCCGGCAAGCCCGTCCTCTTCCCGCTCTTCTACGACAACTACTTCGTGCCGCGCGGCTACGCCACCGTCCTGGTCGACCTCGCCGGGACCAACCGCTCCGACGGCTGTGTGGACATAGGCGGCCGCTCCGACATCCAGTCCGCCAAGGCCGTCGTCGACTGGCTGAACGGCCGCGGCACCGGCTACACCACCCGCACCGGCGGCATGACCGTCACGGCCGGCTGGTCCAACGGCGCCACCGGCATGATCGGAAAGAGCTACGACGGGACCGTCGCCAACGGCGTCGCGGCCACCGGCGTCAAGGGCCTGAAGACCATCGTGCCGATCGGCGCCATCTCCTCCTGGTACGACTACTACTTCGCCAAGGGCGCACCGCTCTTCGACAGTGGCCCCGACGGCCTCGCGGACGCCGTCGAGAGCGGCGGCGCACACGCGCGCTGCGCCGCCGTACAGCGACAGCTCGTCGACGGCGCCCCGCGCAACGGCGACTGGACCGGCCTGTGGACCGGGCGCGACTACGTCCCCAGCGCCGGCAAGGTGCGGGCCAGCGTCTTCGCCGTTCACGGGATGCAGGACCTCAACGTCCGCACCAAACACCTCGGTCAGTGGTGGAACGCGCTCGCCGACGCCGGTGTGGAGCGCAAGATCTGGCTCTCGCAGACCGGGCACGTCGACCCCTTCGACTTCCGCCGCGCGGACTGGGTGCGCACCCTGCACCGCTGGTTCGACCACTATCTGCTCGGCATCGACAACGGCATCGAGCGCGAGCCCATGGCCGACGTCGAACGCGCCCCCGACCGCTGGTCCACCGACCGCTCCTGGCCGCCCGCCGGCACCCGCCCGGCCACGCTGCGGCCGCGCTCCGGCCAGACCCCCGGCGTCGGCGTCCTCGGCACCGAGCCGGCCGAGCCAGGCGCCACCGAGACGTTCACCGACGACCCGAGTCTGAACGAGGCCGACTGGGCCGCGCACATCGACCAGCCGACGGCCGCCAAGGCAGGGTTCGCCACCGCGCCGCTGAAGAAGGACCTGCGGCTCGCGGGCTCGGGCACGGTCACGGTCACCGCGACCTCCTCCACCTCCTCCGCGCATCTGTCCGCGGTCGTGGTGGACCTCGGCCCGGACACCATCAGGAACTACACCGGCGACGGCGAGGGCATCCGCACCCTCGCCGACCGGACCTGCTGGGGCAGCGGCACGGCGGGCGACAGCGCCTGCTTCAAGCGGACCGAGGCGGACACGGCGAGCGTCGACTACACCGTCCTCAGCCGCGGCTGGGCCGACCTCGGCCACTGGGCGAACGACGGCAAGGGCCGCCCGCTGACCCCCGGCAAGCCCTACACCATCACCCTCGACCTCGCCGCCACGGACCACACCGTCCCCGCGGGCCATCGGCTGGCCCTCATCGTCGCCGGTACGGACGCGGGCCTGATCGAACCGGCGGACACCACGCCCACGGTCACGGTCGACCTGGCCCGCACCCGGGCCCGGCTGCCCCTGACCGGTGGCGCCCCGGCGCTCGCCCGGGCCACCGCGGGCCCCCCGGCCGACGCCGCCACCGCCTCGCCCGACGCCGCCCCGCTGAAGGGCGTCGCCGAACCGCGCCGGACGGCCCGGCTGCCCTAGGGGTGTCCGACGGGGCTCCCCGGCGCCGCGGCGACCCACCGGACACCCCCTGGACACTCCCGGCCCCGCACCCCTTGATCCGATTCCTGCAAGGAGACCCGACTCCGTGACACCCGCGTTCTCCCGCATCCCCCTGATCCGCGCCGCGGCGGTCGGCGCCGTCGCGCTGCTGACCACGTCGTTCCTCAGCGCGCCCGCACACGCCGGAACTCCCAAGCCCCGTACCGGCTTCGAGGCCAGCCACGGCGCGCGCTGGACCACCGAGCCGGAGGAGGAGCGCTTCCTCGCCGCGGTCGACGCCGCGAGCGCGCGCGTCGCCGTCGACCGCATCGGCACCACCGCGCAGGGCCGCCCGCTGCGCCTGGTGCGGATCGGCGCGCCCGCCGCCCCGGCCCGCACCGGGGGCGCCAACTCGCTGCTGCTCATCTGCTCACAGCACGGCGACGAGCCGTCCGGCCGCGAGGCATGTCTGTCCACCGTCCGCGACCTCGGCTACGCCAAGGACGCGCGGACCAAGCGCTTCCTGGAGCGCACCAACGTCCTCGTCATCCCTACCGCGAACCCCGACGGCCGCGCCGCCGACACCCGCGAGAACTCCGAGGGCGTCGACATCAACCGCGACCACATCGCCCTCAAGACCGCGGAGTCCCGCGCGGCGGCCGCCGTCCTCCGCGACTGGCGGCCCGACACCGTCTACGACCTCCACGAGTACGGGGCCACCGTCCCGTACTACATGAAGGACCTGCTGGCGCTGTGGCCGCGCAACCTCAACACCGCGGACGCCGTGCACCAGGAGGCACGCACGCTCTCCGACTCATACGTCCGGCCGCACGCCGAGCACGCGGGCTTCAGCACCGGCGTTTACGGTATCTGGACCGACCCGGAAACCGGCAATCCCATCAAGCAGGTCGCGGGCGACGGCCAGGAGCGGATCCTGCGCAACACCGCCGGGGTCAAGAACTCCGTCGGCCTCCTCGTCGAGACGCGGGTCGACCCGCTCACCGACGCCGAAAAGGCCGACCCCGTGGTCAACAACCGGCGCCGGGTCAGCTCCCAGCTCGCCGCGCTCGACGGCGCCTTCGCCTTCACCGACGAGCGACGCGGGCGCATCGAGGCCGCCACCACCCGCGCCCGGCTGGCCGGCTACGCCGACCGCGGCCCGGTCTATCTCGGCGGCGGCGACAACGATCCGGCGGGCGCGGACGAGACCCTGGCCGACCCGCCGTGCGGCTATCTGCTGGACGCCGGACAGTACGCGCAGGTGAAGGACGAACTCGCACTGCACGGCGTCACGGCGCGGCCCCGGCACGGCGGCGATGACGGCGCCTTCGTACCGCTGCGCCAGTCGCTGCGCGCGCTGGTGCCGCTGCTCCTCGACGGCCGCGCCACCTATCACCTGACCGAGGGGCGACCGGTCGATTCCTGCTGACAGCCGCTGACGCCCGCTGATACCTGCTGCCGGGCTCGTTTCCTCATCCCAGCCCCGCGGCCTCCTCCGCGCAACCCCAGGCGACGGTGACACCCGCCCCGCCGTGTCCGTAGTTGTGCAGGAGCCGGGGAAGTCCGACGCCGCCCGCCGCGGTGTCCGCCTCCAGCCGCACCCGCGACCGGGCCGGGCGCAGCCCCACCCGGTGCCCGATGACACGCGCGCCGGCCAGCCGCGAGTGAACGCGGGCGCAGCGGGCCACGATGGCCTCGGCCGTCGCCGGGTCGGGCGTCAGGTCCCAGACGTCCTCCCGGGCGGTGCCGCCGAGGATCACCCCGTACGGCTGGGGCAGTACGTACAGCGTGTCCGCCGAGCCCGGGTCGGCGGCCACGAACCACTCGTCGATGCCCGGGTTCTCGACGATCACCAACTGGCCCTGCACCGGGCGCACCTCGGCGTCCGGCACCAGGTCGCGGGCGCCGAGGCCGGTGCAGTTGACGACGAGCGGCGCTTCCCGGGCGGCCTCGGCCAGATCGGCCACGGCGCGCTGCTCGACGCTGCCGCCCGCCGCCTCGAGCCGCCGCCGCAGATAGCCGAGATGGGTCGACATGTCGACCACCGGAATCCGCGCCCGCAGGCCGTGGGTCCAACCCTCCGGCAGCTCCTCGCGGCGCGCCGGGCGCAGCCCCGGCACCTCGGTGGCCCAGGGGCCGAGGTCCCCGAGGCCGATGCCCGCCTGCGTCCCGTCGACCATCCGGACGCCGGTCTCCTCGGGCCGGGCGGCCAGTTCGGCCAACACGCCGAGCGTACGCAGGGACCAGGCGCCCACCTTCTCCGACGGCTGGACGCGGTACGGCCACCACAGCCCGCCGGCCACCGCCGAGGTGGTGGCCCCGGCCGGATCCCGGCTCCACACCGCTACCCGCCGGCCCCTCTCGGCCAGCACGATGGCACTGGTCAGACCGATGACCCCGGCCCCGACGACTACCGCATCGCTCGTCATGCCCGGAGGTTACCGACAGGGCGCGCTGCGCGCTGACCGTGCCCCGATATGGGAATACTTGGGGCATGATCTCCCAGTACGCGACCTTCGGCCTCGGGCCGGCGATGCGCGCCGGCGGCGTGCTGTCCAAGGGCGCGTACCGGATACACCGCGATTTCCTGGACTTCATCGTCGACGGCAGACCGCTGCTGTCGCGCCTCGCCGACCTCGACGCGGTCTCACCGCTCGCCGCCGACCTCGGCCCCACCATCTTCACCGCCCATGTGCGCGGCCTGCTGCTGGAGACCGAGGCGCCGCTGCCCGCCGGCCGCCGTGTCATCTACGGCTGCCCCGAGTGCGAGGGCCTGGAGTGCGGTGTGGTCACGGCGGTCATCGAGCGCGACGGGCCGGACGTCGTCTGGCGCGACTTCGCCTGGCAGACCGACGACACCCCCGACCTCTACCCCGACGTCGGTCCGTACCGCTTCCGCGGCGGGCAGTACCGCGCCGAGCTGGAGCGGCTGCTCGCACGCGAGGCCCCGGCGGGGCGCCGGGTGCTGCTCGTGGGGCAGCGCGTCGCCTTCCTCGCCAAGCTCGCCGCGGCGCTGCGCACCATCGGCATCGGCGCCGAGGTCACCCGGGACGCGGCGGCCGCCCACGCCGACGAGCTGCGCGGATACGGCGCCGTGGCCTTCGGCCGGTCGGTAGGCCCCGAGGAGCGCGCGGCCGTGCGCGATGCGTTCGCGGCGGCGGGCTCCGACGCGGTCTTCGTCGCCGAGTCGGCCCCGATCGTCCCCCTCCTCGTCGCCCGGATCGAACAGGCCCTTGACCGCTCCCCCCAGGACCAGCGGCGGCTGGCCGGGCTCAGGGCCGAGGGCGCCCAGGTGCTGCTCGATGTCGTCTCCCCGTGCCGGGTGCGGCTCCTCGCCCACCGCCTCGGCCGGCTCGGCCGCCCGCGCACCCACGCCCTGTTCGACGAACAGCTGGAGCCGGGCACCCACCGCATCCCCCTGGACGCGCGGGCCGTGCGCGGGGACGCCTTCGTGGTCGCCCGCACCTCCAGCACCGTCCTCGTGACCCCGGTGACCCCGGTTGCCCGCTGACCGGCAGCCGCCGCCCCCGGCGCCCCGACCCCGCTCCCGGCAGCCGTCCCCGGCACCGCCTCCCGGCGCCCGCTCCCGGAAAACCGCGCGACAGCCACCGCACCGCTCCGGTTAGGATCGGCGCTCTGATGACTGCCACTCTCGTCGCCAAGGACCTCGCCGCGGGCCACGGCGACCGCACCCTCTTCTCCGGCCTCGACCTGGTCGTGGCGCCCGGGGAGGTGATCGGTCTCGTCGGTGCCAACGGCGCCGGAAAGTCCACGCTGCTGCGGCTGCTGGCCGGGCTGAGCGACCCCGAGCACGGGGCCGTGCGGCTCAGCCCGCCGCATGCGACCGTGGGCCATCTGCCGCAGGAGCCCGAGCGGCGGCCGGCCGAGACCGTACGGGACTTCCTGGCCAGGCGCACGGGCGTGGCCGCCGCCCAGGCCGCGCTGGACGCCGCCACCCAGGCGCTGGTCGACGGCGCGCCCGGCGCCGACGACACCTACGCCACGGCCCTGGAGCGCTGGCTCGGGCTCGGCGCCGCCGACCTGGACGAGCGCGCCGACGAGGTCGCGGCCTCGCTGGGGCTCGACATCTCCCTGGACCGGCCGATGACCGCCCTGTCGGGCGGGCAGGCGGCGCGCGCCGGGCTCGCCTCGCTGCTGCTCAGCCGTTACGACGTCTTCCTGCTCGACGAGCCGACGAACGACCTGGACCTGGACGGGCTGCGACGCCTGGAGAGCTTCGTCCAGGGACTGCGCGCCGGCACGGTGCTGGTCAGCCACGACCGCGAGTTCCTCGCCTGCACGGTCGACAAGGTCCTCGAACTCGACCTCGCCCAGCAGCAGGTGAATTTCTACGGCGGTGGCTACGCCTCCTATCTGGAGGAGCGCGAGACCGCTCGCCGTCACGCCCGCGAGCGCTTCGAGGAGTACGCGAACACCCGCGCCACCCTGGAGACCCGGGCCCGCACCCAGCGCGCCTGGATGGAGAAGGGCGTCAAGAACGCCCGCCGCAAGGCCACCGACGGCGACAAGATCGGGCGGAACGCCCGGGTCGAGGCCACCGAGAAGCAGGCCGCCAAGGCGCGTCAGACCGACCGGATGATCGAGCGGCTGGACGTGGTCGAGGAGCCGCGCAAGGAGTGGGAGCTGCGGATGGAGATCGCCGCCGCGCCGCGCTCGGGCGCGGTGGTGGCGACCCTGCGCGGTGCTCAGGTGCGGCGCGGCGCATTCCACTTCGGCCCCGTCGACCTCCAGATCGACTGGGCGGACCGGGTCGCGGTCACCGGAGCCAACGGCTCCGGCAAGTCCACGCTGCTGGCCGCGCTGCTCGGCCGCCTCCCGCTGGACGCGGGCGCGGCGGCGCTCGGACCGGGCGTGGTGGTCGGCGAGATCGACCAGGCGCGTGCCCTGTTCTTCGGCGGAGAATCGCTGATGGACGCCTTCGGCGCGGCGGTGCCGGAGCTGCAGCCGGCCGAGGTGCGCACGCTGCTGGCGAAGTTCGGCCTCAAGGCCGACCATGTGCTGCGGCCCGCGTCCACCCTGTCCCCGGGTGAACGCACCCGCGCGGCGCTCGCCCTGCTCCAGGCCCGCGGCGTCAACCTGCTCGTCCTGGACGAGCCCACCAACCACCTGGACCTGCCCGCCATCGAGCAACTGGAGTCCGCGCTGGCCTCCTACACCGGCACGCTCCTGCTGGTCACCCATGACCGCCGGATGCTCGACGCGGTGCGCACCACCCGCCGCCTCCAGGTCGTGGACGGCCACGTCACCGAGGTCTGACCGGCGAACCCCTGAGCTGCCCCTGACGCACGGTGGGGGACGGGGCCGCCCGGAGGCGGCCCCGTCCCGTCGCCCGACTTCGCCGGCAGGCCTACCGCTTCTTGGGGTCCAGCAGCCCCGCCCGCCGCAGCGCGTCCGCCATCGCGCCGTTGGCCGGGGCCGCGTCGCGGCCTCCGGATCCGCCACGCTGCCCTCGGCCACCGCCCTGACGCTGCTGAGGGGCGCCGCGGCGGCCGCCGCCGTCGCGGGGACCGCGGGCGTCCTGGGCGGAGCGGTCCCGGTTGCGGTCCCGGCCTCCGCCCGACCCCGCGCCCGCCTCGTCGTCCAGCCTCAGCGTCAGTGAGATCCGCTTGCGCGGGATGTCCACGTCCAGGACCTTCACCCGCACGATGTCTCCCGGCTTCACCACGTCCCGCGGGTCCTTGACGAACGTCTTGGACATCGCGGAGACATGCACGAGGCCGTCCTGGTGCACACCGACGTCGACGAACGCGCCGAACGCGGCCACATTGGTGACCACGCCCTCCAGGATCATCCCGGAGGCCAGGTCGCCGATCTTCTCGACGCCCTCCTTGAAGGTCGCGGTCTTGAACGCGGGCCGCGGGTCGCGGCCGGGCTTCTCCAGCTCCTTCAGGATGTCGGTGACCGTGGGCAGACCGAAGGTGTCGTCCACGAACTGCTCCGGCCTGAGCCTGCGCAGCACGGCCGTGTTGCCGATGAGCGAGGCCACTTCGTCGCCCGCCGAGGAGGCCATCGACCGCACCACCGGATACGCCTCCGGGTGCACGCTGGAGGCGTCCAGCGGGTCGTCGCCGCCGCGGATGCGCAAGAAGCCCGCGCACTGCTCATATGCCTTGGGGCCGAGCCGGGGCACGTCCTTGAGCGCCTTGCGGCTGCGGAAGGGGCCATGGGCGTCGCGGTGGGCGACGATGTTCTCCGCGAGCCCGCCGCCGATGCCCGAGACCCGGCTGAGCAGCGGCGCGGAGGCGGTGTTGACGTCGACCCCGACGCCGTTCACACAGTCCTCGACGACCGCGTCGAGTGAGCGGGAGAGCTTCACCTCGGACAGGTCGTGCTGGTACTGGCCGACGCCGATCGACTTCGGGTCGATCTTGACCAGCTCGGCGAGCGGGTCCTGCAGCCGCCGGGCGATGGACACGGCGCCGCGCAGCGAGACATCCAGGCCGGGCAGCTCCTGGGAGGCGAAGGCCGAGGCGGAGTACACGGAGGCGCCGGCCTCCGAGACCATCACCTTGGTGAGCTTCAGCTCCGGGTGCTTGCCGCACAGCTCGCCCGCGAGCTTGTCGGTCTCGCGGGACGCCGTGCCGTTGCCGATCGCGATGAGGTCGACGTCGTGCTCGCGCGCCAGTCGCGCCAGCTTGGCGAGGGACTCGTCCCACTTGTTCTGCGGGACGTGCGGGTAGATCGTGTCGGTCGCGGCCACCTTGCCCGTCGCGTCGACCACGGCCACCTTCACCCCCGTACGGAAGCCGGGGTCCAGGCCCATCGTGGCGCGGGTGCCGGCCGGGGCGGCGAGGAGGAGATCGCGCAGGTTGGCGGCGAAGACGCGCACCGCCTCGTCCTCGGCGGCCTGCCGCAGCCGCAACCGCAGGTCGATGCCGAGGTGCACCAGGACCCGCGTGCGCCAGGCCCAGCGCACCGTGTCGGCCAGCCACTTGTCGGCCGGGCGGCCCCGGTCGGCGATGCCGAAGCGCTGCGCGATGCTGCGCTCGTACGAGGTGGGGCCCGCCTCCTCGGAGGGCTCCTCCGGCTCCAGGGCGAGATCGAGGACCTCCTCCTTCTCGCCGCGGAACATCGCCAGCACCCGGTGCGAGGGCAGCTCCGTGAACGGCTCGGCGAAGTCGAAGTAGTCGGCGAACTTCGCGCCCGCCTCCTCCTTGCCCTCCCGCACCTTGGTGGCCGCCCGCCCCCGCGTCCACATGCGCTCGCGGAGCTCGCCGATGAGGTCCGCGTCCTCGCTGAACCGCTCGGTGAGGATGGCCCGCGCGCCCTCCAGCGCGGCGGCGGGGTCCGCGACCCCCTTCTCCGCGTCGACGAAGGCGGCCGCGGCGGCCAGCGGATCCACGGAGGGGTCGCCGAGCAGCCCCTCGGCCAGCGGCTCGAGCCCGGCCTCCCGCGCGATCTGCGCCTTCGTACGGCGCTTCGGCTTGAAGGGGAGGTAGATGTCCTCCAGCCGGGCCTTGGAGTCCGCGGCCAGGATCTGTGCCTCCAGGGCCTCGTCGAGCTTGCCCTGGGACCTGACCGACTCCAGGATCGCGGCGCGCCGCTCCTCCAGCTCCCGCAGATAGCGCAGCCGCTCCTCGAGGGTGCGCAGCTGCGCGTCGTCGAGCATCTCGGTCGCTTCCTTGCGGTAGCGCGCGATGAAGGGCACGGTCGAGCCGCCGTCGAGCAGCTCGACGGCGGCCCTCACCTGCCGCTCCCGTACGCCGAGCTCCTCGGCGATCCTGCCTTCGATGGACGTCGTCACGATCACGCTCCGCTTTCTGTCTGCGCTGCGATCTGCATTGTGGCAGGTGGCACTGACACAAGCGGGCGCGACCGGCGCGTCCCGGCCGCGGGGCGGGTGATCAGACGTGCCTGCGGCGGCTCGTTCCGGCCCGTGAGGCCCCGCCGAAGAGGCGGGCGAGGGCACGGAAGGGGAGCGTCACCACGGCTGCGAGTGTCGATCCGATGGCGCGGAGCACATCGGCGATCGCGCGGAACACGAGACCTCCTCTTGGTCGGTCTTCGGACGGGTACACGGTCGGCAGCCGCCGCCGGGCGCCGTACGCAGCGCGGGACACGGGCTTGTCGCCGGCGTGCGCGGCGCGCGGTTGAGCGCCTTGGCGGGCCGCCGATCGTCCTCGACGGGCGGGTATCCCAACATGCCGTCGGCAAACCGCCCGCCGTCGCTCAGCGCTTGTCGCCGCCGCTCAGCGCCGGCCGATGCCGCTCAGCGCTTACCGATGAGGTCCGCGGGGAACCCGCCCGCCTCGATCGCGGTCTGGGTGAAGGCGCCCGCCAGCTCCGTCAGCCGCGCCACACCCGCCGCCCCGAGGTGCTCGTACGGGGCCCGGTCCAGCCGGTCCGTCTCGTCCTCGAGGGCCTTGCGCAGCTCTGTGCCCGCCGGCGTCAACTCCCCGTCGGCCGCCAGCAGTCCGCGCTCCCGCAGCCGCTCCTGCGCGGCCGCCCACTCCTCGGCCGACCAGCCCCTCGACCGCAGGATCCACTTCGGGGACATGCCCCTGCCGCTCGCCGTATGGCTGGCCAGCGCCTCCACGGGATCGAGCCCGGCGCCCAGGAGGGTCATCAGATGGCCGTCGCCGCGGTGCTCGCGCAGCAGCGTGGCGGCGTGCCAGTAGGCCAGGTGCGGGGCGTCGGGGACGGGGAGGTCGGCGTGCGCGGCATACAGGGGGCGGGCGGCGCGGGAACACGCCTGCGTGGCGCGCAGCGCCAGCTCCGCGGCCTCGGCCATCTCCTTCGAGGACACCGCGTCGTCGCCGAGCAGCCGCCGCAGCACGCTGTCGGCCGCGCGCAGCCGGGCCGCCAGCGCGGCCTCGGGGGAGATCACGTCCCAGACGGCGGGGAGGTGCCGGGCGATGAGGTCGTGCTTGAAGTTGAAGAAGGTCGCGGAGACGGTCCCGGCCCCGACGCGGCCGAACGCCGCCGCGCGGTTGACGAAGTAGTCGGCGCCCCGGTCCTCGACCCCCAGCCGCTGGAGCTCTCGCGTGAAGTCGGGCGCGAAGTAGACGGTCGAGTGGATGGGGTTGACGACGGCGTGGCAGCGCCGCGCGGCACGCTCGGGAAGTGAGGTCATGATCGTATGTTACTTACGGGTACAAGTGGGCGCGCCGGGCCCGGGGGCGCCGTGGTCGTACAGGGACGTGGTCGCGCAGGACGTGGCGTAGGGGACGAGGTGCTACACCGGGGCACCGGCGTCGGCCGGCGTCGGGGGCGTCCAGCCGAAGCGCGGGGCGCGCCGTTCGAGGAAGGCGGCGATGCCCTCCCCGATCTCGTCGCTGCCGCGCACCTGGTCCCGCCAGTACTCCAGGCGCGCCGGGTCGACGGGCCCGGACGTGAACTCCTTGGCCGCCGTCTGGGTGAGCGCGGACCGGGACAGCAGCACCCGCGTGAACTCCGCCACCCGCTCGCCCAGCCCGTCCGGCGGCAGCACCTCGTCCACCAGCCCCGTCCGCAGCGCCCGCTCGGTGCCGATCAGCTCGCCGGAGAGCAGCAGGTATTTGGCGGTCGCCGGGCCGACCAGGTCCATCAGCCGCCGGGTGGACGAGGGCGCGTAGACGATCCCGAGCCTGGCCGGGGTGATCCCGAAGCGGGCGCCCTGCTCGGCGAACCGCAGATCGCAGGCGGCGGCCAACTGGCAGCCGCCCCCCACGCAGTAGCCGCGCACCGCGGCGAGCGTCGGCCTGGGGAAGCCGGCCAGGGCCTCTTCCGCGGGCAGTGCCAGCGCCGTCGTCTCCTCGTAGGTCGTGCCGAGCGAGCCGATGTCCGCGCCCGTGCTGAAGGTGTCCCCCTCCCCGGTGAGTACCAGCGCCCGCACGGCCGGGTCGGCGGCCAGCCGCTCGAGCAGCGGGGGCAGCGCGCGCCACATGCCGGGGGTCAGCGCGTTGTGCTTGGCGGGATTGCGGATCACGACGGTCGCTATGCCATCGGTGACGTCGTGCTGCAGGCAGGGCTCCATGTCGCGGATCGTATCCGGCCGCTCGAGCGACTGTCGGCATCGCCGGAAGCAAGCCGGGCAGGAACAGTCGAGCGAGTGACTCTGGCATACGCACGCGGTCAAAAACCGTCGATAGGGGGCGACTTGCGCTCAGTTAGCCGGTCCGTACCAACACGTTCCCAACACTCGATGACGAGTGGTCGGGCTGCGGCGATGGGTGGGGATCGGACATGGAGATCGTCGGGAGCGTCCCTCCTGAACCGGGCGCGGCCCCGCCTCGCGGGCCGGTCGCCTACGAGGGCGTCTGGCGCTTCACCGCCCCCGCCCTCGACACCTCGGTTCCACAGGCCCGGCACGCGGTGCGGGACCTGCTGGCCCACCAGCGGGTCCCCGCCCCTGACGACCTCGTACAGAACCTCCTGCTGATCGTCTCCGAACTGGTCACCAACGCCGTGCGGCACGCGGCGCTGCTCTCCCCGGAGATCGCCGTGGAGGTGTCCATCGGTCCGGACTGGGTGCGGGTCGCGGTCGAGGACAACCACCCCTACCGGCCCAAGGCGCTGATGGCCGACCAGGGCCGGACCGGCGGGCGCGGGCTGTTACTGGTCCAGACGATCGCCGAGGAGGAGGGCGGGGTCTACGACGTCCAGCACACGGCGAGCGGCGGCAAGGTGGTCTGGGCCGCGCTGCCGCTCGCGGCCGCCCGGGCCGGCCTGACCGCTACCAGCCTGCCGCCGCTCCGGTGACCTCCCGGATCGCCGGCCGGGCCGCGTCCAGCACGGTCATGAACCAGGCCGAGAAGGGGTTCCGCTCGAGCAGCCGGGTCAGCTCCTCGGGGGTGACGAAGGCGGTCTCGCCGATCTCCTGCGGATCCGGCTGCGGCTGTGCCCGCACCACCCCCGCGAACAGGTGGTTGTACTCCTGCTCCACCAGGCCCGACACCGGATCCGGGTGGTTGTAGCGCACCGTGCCCGCCTCGCGCAGCAGCGCGGGCGCCACCCCCAGCTCCTCACCCGTACGCCGGGCCGCGGCCACGAACGGCGGCTCGCCGGGGTAGGGGTGGCCGCAGCAGGTGTTCGACCAGACGCCGGGGGAGTGGTATTTGCCCAGGGCCCGGCGCTGGAGCAGCAGTCGCCCGTCGTCGTCGAAGAGGAAGACGGAGAAGGCCCGATGCAGCCGGCCGGGGGCGAGGTGGGCGGAGAGCTTCTCCGCGGTGCCGATGGTCCTGCCGTCCTCGTCGACCAGCTCCAGCATGATCGCCTCCGCGGAACCGGTCGGCGCGCCCGGCGCGGAGGGCCTGGCGGTGTCGGTGGTGCGGCCGTTGGCGGGTGTGATTGGCATGACCGTCCTCATCGTCCGTCTCGGAACCTTCAAGTCTGCCGCACCTGTGCCATGTGTCAGTGGCAAAGTTTGGCCTCGTGCTCAGCATGTCCGCCCGGCTCCAGCTGGAACGTGCAATGGGTCACGTCGAAGTGTTCCCCCAGACAGCCCTGCAGGTCGTGCAGCATCCGCTCATGGCCGACCGCGTCCAGCGCCCGCCTGCTGACGACCACGTGTGCGGAGAGTACCGGCATGCCCGAGGTGATGGTCCATACATGCAGATCATGCAGCCCCTCGACGCCGGGGAGGGCGAGGATGTGGGCCCGTACCTGATCCATGTCCACATCCTGTGGCGCCGCCTCCAGCAGGACGTTCAGCGTGTCCCGCAGCAGCCGGAACGTCCGCGGCACGATCATGAGGCCGATCAGCAGGGAGGCGATGGGATCCGCCGCCTGCCAGCCGGTGGTCACGATGATCCCCGCCGATACGAGGACCGCGACCGAACCCAGCGCGTCCGCCAGCACCTCCAGGAACGCCCCGCGGACGTTGAGGCTCTCCCGCTGCCCGCCTCTGAGCACCGCCAGCGACACCACGTTCGCGGCCAGGCCCACGGCGCCGAACAGGATCGTCAGCCCGCCGTGGCTGGGGCTCGGGGTGATGAACCGAACCACCGCCTCGTACAGGATGTAGCCGCCCACGCCGAGCAGCAGCAGGCAGTTCGCCAGCGCGGACAGGATCTCGGCCCGCGCGTAGCCGTAGGTGCGGCGCGGGCTCGGCGGGCGGTTCGCGAAGTGGATCGCCAGCAGCGCCATGGCGAGCCCGAGGGCGTCGGTTGCCATGTGGCCGGCGTCCGCGAGCAGCGCGAGCGAACCGGCGAGCACACCGCCGACCACCTCCACGGCCGTCACCGTGAGCGTGATGCCGAGGGCGGCCCGCAGCCGCCACTGATGCGCGGCGCCCACCGTGCCGAGGCCGCCGCCGTGGTCGTGGCCTGCGCCCATGTACGGCCTCCTCCCGCGCGCCGCCACTGCCCGGGCGCGCCAGCTGCCTACGGCCCAGTGAACTACGGCGGCGCCCCACGGCGCGGTCAGCCGCGCCGGGCCCGAGACCGTCCGGCAGCGGGGCCCGCGGCGTCGCGTGCGCCGCTGCCGGGCGGTCTCGGGCCCGACCGCCGGACGGTCTAGGCGTGGTGCAGGCGCCAGCCCTCCCAGGCCGACCGCACCATCGCCTCCACCCCGTGCCGCGCGCTCCAGCCCAGCTCCCTGGCGATCAGCTCGGCCGATCCGACGACCCGGGCCGGATCGCCGGCGCGGCGCGCCTCGACCACCGGGGCGAGCTCCGGGTGGCCGGTCACCTCGCCGATCAGCCGTGCCATCTCGCGCACGGAGACGCCCCGGCCGGTGCCGATGTTCACCGTCAGATCGCCCCCTCCCGGCCGCTCGGCCAGCCGGCGGGCCGCGGCGAGGTGGGCGGAGGCCAGGTCCTCGACATGGATGTAGTCACGGATGCAGGAGCCGTCCGGCGTCGGATAGTCGTCACCGAAGATCCGGGGCGCCTCCCCCTGGGTGATTCGCTCGAACATCATCGGGATGATGTTGAACACTCCGGTGTCGGCCAGCCCGGGGCGGCTGGCGCCCGCCACATTGAAGTAGCGCAGACAGGCCGTAGAGATCGAGTGGGCCGCGCCCGTGGCCCTGACCAGCCACTCTCCGGCCAGCTTCGTCTCTCCGTACGGGTTCATCGGCCGACAGGGGGTGTCCTCGGTGACGAGTTCCACATCCGGCATCCCGTAGACGGCGGCGGAGGAGGAGAAGAGGAAGCTGCCGACCCCGGCCGCGACCACCGCCTCCAGCAGCACCGTCAGGCCGTGCACATTCTCGCGGTAGTAGCGCAGCGGCTGCTCGACGGACTCCCCGACCTGCTTCTTCGCCGCCAGGTGCACCACCCCGGTCACGCCGAGATCGGCGAAGGTGCGGTCCAGCAGCTCACGGTCGAGCGCGGAGCCCTGTACCAGAGGGACGCCGTCCGGCAGCCGCTCGGCGACACCACTGGACAGATCGTCGAGCACGGCGACACGCTCCCCGGCCTCCGCCATGACCCGCACGACATGCGCCCCGATATATCCGGCACCACCTGTGATCAGCCACGTCATGACCGCACCTTATCCACAGCCGGGGCGGGCGGCGTTTGTCCCGGAGCACCGCCATCCACCATGATGATCGCGGCAGCGGAAGCCGTCGTTCCCCCGAGCGGGTGATGAATGTGCGGTGAACGGACGCTTCCTTGCATCCGATAGCCTCTGCCGACGTGCCGCCCGCCCCTCGCGGGGCCCGGGGTGTGTGACGCCCGCTGTCCGGACGGCGGCCCCCGGCCGATCCCTGTCCGGCGCGGCCACCGTGCCAGCTGCCAAGGAGTGAGTTCGTCTGTCGACCGCCATTCTCACCGGTCCCGCGGTCGCGGGGTCGTCCCTTGAGGACGACCTGCGGTCGCTGGGGTTCGACGTGCGCACGGCAGCCGACGCCGCCGGGGTCGCGAGGGAGCTCGCGGCCGCCCCGGCGCGTGAGCGGGTGGCCCTGGTCGACCCGCGCTTCGTCGGCCACGTCCACGCGCTGCGCCTGGCCCTGACCGATCCGCGCTTCCCGGCCGCCGCGGTCCACGGCGCCCTCACCGCCCAGCCGGAGGCCCGCGCGGCGCTCACCCGCGCGCTGACGGTGTACGCGCCGGGGGCGGCGGCGCCCGGGCGCGGCGCCCTCGCAGTGGCGGGCGCCACGGCGGCCCCTGGGGCGGACGTGCACCTGCCGGCCCCGGACGGCTCCGCCGTGCTGCCCGACGCCCTCGCCGACGCCCTGGGTGCCGAGGACGTCGCCGTGCACCGGCCCGAGCTGGGGGTGCTCGTCGCCGACGTACCCGAGGACGCGCCGGGGCGCGCCGAGGCGCTGGCCCGCACCCGGGCGGTGGACGACGAGAAGGTGCGGCTGCGCAGCGCCGTCAAGGCGCGGGACGGCTTCTTCACGACCTTCTGCATCAGCCCCTACTCGCGCTACATCGCCCGCTGGTGCGCCCGTCGCGGGCTGACGCCCAACCAGGTCACCACCGCCTCCCTGCTCACCGCCCTCATCGCGGCGGGCTGTGCGGCCACCGGCACCCGCCCCGGGTTCATCGCGGCCGGGCTGCTGCTGATCGCCTCCTTCGTCCTGGACTGCACCGACGGCCAGCTCGCCCGCTACTCCCTCCAGTACTCCACGCTCGGCGCCTGGCTGGACGCGACGTTCGACCGGGCCAAGGAGTACGCGTACTACGCGGGGCTCGCGTTGGGCGCCGCGCGCGCCGACGGGGGCGGGGATGACGTATGGGCGCTCGCGCTCGGCGCGATGGTGCTGCAGACCTGCCGCCACGTCGTCGACTTCTCCTTCAACGAGGCGAACCACGACGCCACCGGCAACACCAGTCCCACCGCCGCCCTCTCCAACCGCCTCGACAGCGTCGGCTGGACGGTCTGGCTGCGCCGGATGATCGTGCTGCCGATCGGCGAGCGCTGGGCGATGATCGCGGTGCTCACCGCGTGCACCACGCCCCGTATCACCTTCTACGTCCTGCTCATCGGCTGCGCGCTGGCCGCCTGCTACACCACCGCGGGCCGGGTGCTGCGGTCGCTGACCCGCAAGGCGCGGCGCACGGACCGCGCGGCGCTCGCCCTCGCGGACCTCGCCGACCCGGGCCCGCTCGCCCAGGGCTTCGCCGCGGCCCTCCGCGGGGCCGCGCGCCGGCTCCCGGCCCTGGCCGCCCCCGCTCTCGCCCTGCTCGGAGCGGCCGTCGTGGTCGCCGTGGCGGCGCTCACGTCCTTCGGCAGCCCCTGGGCGGTCGCCGCCGCCGCGGGCTACGCGCTCACCTCGGGACTGGCCGTGGCCCGTCCGCTGAAGGGCCCGCTCGACTGGCTCGTGCCGCCGGTCTTCCGTGCCGCGGAATACGGCACCATCCTGGTCCTGGCAGCCGACTCGGGGGTGAACGGGGCCTTGCCCGCCGCTTTCGGGCTGGTGTCAGCGGTCGCCTACCATCACTACGACACGGTGTACCGCATCCGCGGCGGCACCGGCGCGCCCCCGCACTGGCTGGTGCGGGCGATCGGCGGGCACGAGGGGCGGACCCTGGCGGTCACGGTCGCCGCCGCCCTGCTGTACGAGCAGAACCAAGGCTTCACCATCGCGCTGACCGCTCTCGCGGCGGCCCTCGCGCTGGCCGTGCTCAGCGAGAGCATCCGCTTCTGGGTGTCCTCCGGAGCACCCGCTGTACACGACGAAACAGGAGAACCCGCATGATCGGCCTCGTGCTGGCGGCCGGCGCCGGAAGGCGTCTGCGCCCTTACACCGACACCCTTCCCAAGGCCCTGGTACCCGTCGACGGTGATACCACCGTCCTCGACCTGACCCTCGGCAACTTCGCGGAGGTGGGCCTGACCGAGGTCGCGATCGTGGTCGGTTACCGCAAGGAGGCCGTGTACGAGCGCAAGGAGGCGCTGGAGGCGAAGTACGGCCTCAAGCTCACCCTCATCGACAACGACAAGGCCGAGGAGTGGAACAACGCCTACTCCCTGTGGTGCGCCCGTGACGCGATCCAGCACACCGTGATCCTCGCCAACGGCGACACCGTGCACCCGGTCTCCGTCGAGAAGACCCTGCTCGCCGCCCAGGGCAACGGCCAGAAGATCATCCTCGCCCTGGACACGGTCAAGCAGCTCGCCGACGAGGAGATGAAGGTCGTCGTGGACCCCGAGAAGGGCGTCCAGAAGATCACCAAGCTCATGGACCCGGCGGAGGCGACCGGCGAGTACATCGGCGTCACCCTCATCGAGGGCGAGGCCGCCGCGGAGCTGGCGGACGCGCTGAAGACCACCTTCGAGCGCGACCCCGACCTGTACTACGAGGACGGCTACCAGGAGCTGGTCAACCGCGGCTTCAAGGTCGACGTGGCCCCGATCGGCGACATCAAGTGGGTCGAGATCGACAACCACGACGACCTCGCGAAGGGCCGTGAGATCGCATGCCAGTACTGACCCGCCTCATCCCGTCTCCCGTCTCGGTCGACATCAACGCCGGGGCCCTGGACGACTTGGCGGGCCTGCTGGCCGACCAGCGCATCTCGGCCTCCGGCAAGCTGGCGGTCGCGATCAGCGGCGGCTCCGGCGCCGTACTGCGCGACCGGCTGGCCCCGGTGCTGCCGGGCGCCGACTGGTTCGAGCTGGCCGACGGCACCATCGACGGCGCCATCCAGCTGGCGGACGCCATGAAGTCGGGGCACTACGACGCGGTCGTCGGCCTGGGCGGCGGGAAGATCATCGACGCCGCCAAGTACGCCGCCGCGCGCATCGGCCTGCCGATGGTCGCCGTCGCGACGAACCTGTCGCACGACGGCATCTGCTCGCCGGTGTCCATCCTGGACAACGACGCGGGCCGTGGCTCATACGGTGTGCCGACCCCGATCGCGCTGGTCATCGACCTCGATGTGATCCGCGACGCCCCGGTGCGCTTCGTCCGCTCCGGCGTCGGCGACGCCGTCTCCAACATCTCCGCGATCGCGGACTGGGAGCTGTCGCACCGCGAGACGGGCGAGCCGATCGACGGCCTCGCGGCGGCCATGGCCCGTACGGCGGGCGAGTCGGTGCTCCGGCACCCCGGCGGCTGCGGGGACGACGACTTCCTGACCGTGCTGTCAGAGGGCCTGGTGCTGTCCGGCATCGCCATGTCGATCGCCGGTCACACCCGGCCGTCCTCCGGCGCCTGCCATGAGATCAGCCACGCCTTCGACCTGCTCTACCCCAAGCGCTCCGCGCTCCACGGGGAGCAGGTCGGCCTCGGCGCCGCCTTCGCGATGCACCTGCGGGGCTCGCACGAGGAATCCGCGCTGATGGTCGACGTACTGCGGCGGCACGGCCTGCCCGTCCTGCCGACCGAAATCGGATTCAGCGAGGACGAGTTCGTCAAGGCGGTGGAGTACGCGCCGCAGACCCGCCCCGGGCGCTACACGATCCTCGAGCACCTTGACCTCTCCTCCGACGCGATCAGGGACGCATACGCCGACTATGCCAAAGCAGTCAGTCAAACCATCGGTGGCTGAACTCCGCCCGGTCGTCCACCCCGCGGGTGTGAAGGACCGGCGGAGCGGTGAGCACTGGGGGGGACGCCTGTACATGCGGGAGATCTCGCTGCGGGTGGACCGGCACCTGGTGAACACGCGGGTCACGCCCAACCAGCTCACGTACCTGATGACCGTCTGCGGCGTGCTCGCGACCCCGGCCCTGCTGGTGCCGGGGATCGCGGGCGCCGTGCTCGGCGTGCTGATGGTTCAGCTCTATCTGCTGCTCGACTGCGTCGACGGCGAGATCGCGCGCTGGCGGCAGCAATTCTCGCTCGGCGGGGTCTACCTGGACCGGGTCGGCGCCTATCTGACCGACGCCGCGGTGCTCGTCGGCTTCGGCCTGCGCGCCGCCGATCTGTGGGGCAGCGGGCGGATCGACTGGCTCTGGGCCTTCCTGGGCACCCTGGCCGCCCTCGGCGCGATCCTGATCAAGGCCGAGACCGACCTCGTCGGCGTCGCCCGCCACCAGGGCGGGCTGCCGCCGGTCAAGGAGGCGGCGTCCGAGCCGCGCTCCTCCGGCATGGCGATGGCCCGCAGGGCCGCCGCGGCGCTCAAGTTCCACCGGCTGGTGCTCGGGATAGAGGCGTCCTTGCTGATCCTGGTCCTGGCGGTGCTGGACTCGATGCGGGGCGACCTGTTCTTCACCCGACTCGGCGTCGCCGTACTCGCGGGCATCGCCCTTCTGCAAACTCTTCTTCACCTGGTGTCCATCCTCGCGTCGAGCAGGTTGAAGTGATGACGGACACACTCAAGGTCGGCGCGGTCGTCCTGACGATGGGCAACCGCCCCGACGAGCTGCGCGCGCTGCTCGACTCGGTCGCCAAGCAGGACGGCGACCGGATCGAGGTGGTCGTCGTGGGCAACGGCTCACCGCTGCCCGAGCTCCCGGACGGGGTGCGCACCGTCGAGCTCCCGGAGAACGTGGGCATCCCGGCGGGGCGCAACGTCGGCATCGAGGCGTTCGGCCCCGGCGGCGCCGAGGTCGATGTACTGCTCTTCCTCGACGACGACGGCCTGCTGCCCCACACGGACACCGCCGAGCTGTGCCGTCAGGCCTTCGCCGCCGACCCCGAGCTCGGCATCGTCTCGTTCCGCATCGCCGACCCCGAGACCGGCACCACACAGCGCCGCCATGTACCCCGGCTGCGCGCCTCCGACCCCATGCGGTCCTCGCGGGTGACCACCTTCCTCGGCGGTGCCAACGCGGTCCGTACGAAGGTCTTCACGCAGGTCGGCGGGTTGCCGGACGACTTCTTCTACGCCCATGAGGAGACCGACCTCGCCTGGCGCGCCCTGAACGCCGGCTGGATGATCGATTACCGGTCGGACATGGTGCTGCACCACCCGGCCACCGCGCCGAGCAGGCACGCGGTCTACCACCGCATGGTCGCCCGCAACCGGGTCTGGCTGGCGCGGCGCAATCTCCCCATCCCGCTCATCCCCGTCTATCTCGGCGTCTGGCTGCTGCTCACCTTGGCCCGGCGACCCTCGAAAGCCGCTCTCCGTGCCTGGCTGGGCGGGTTCCGGGAAGGCTGGAAGACTCCGTGTGGTGCACGCCGCCCCATGAAGTGGCGTACGGTATGGCGCCTGACCCGACTGGGCCGACCGCCTGTCATCTGACAAGCTCGTATCTGAGAGCATCGGGCGCGACCCGGGGCGCGGCCCCCGTCAGCGCACCCCTGATGAGGACGAAAGTGTCAACTGTGAGCGAGACTACGCACAACAGTGCGGTCGCCAGCGCCCCGCCGTCGCCGGATGACGGCCTGGCCCCGGCAGAGCTGGCGGCGAAGTACGGGCTGTCGGTGAGCGGCGCCCGGGTGAGCCTGTCCGGGTACGTCCGGCAGATGTGGGGCAGGCGCCACTTCATTCTGGCTTTTTCGCAGGCCAAGCTCACCGCCCAGTACAGCCAGGCCAAGCTCGGCCAGCTGTGGCAGGTGGCCACACCGTTGCTGAACGCGGCGGTGTACTTCTTCATCTTCGGCCTGCTCCTGAAGAGCAACAGGGGCATGGAGCATGACACGTACATCCCGTTCCTGGTGACGGGAGTCTTCGTCTTCACGTTCACGCAGAACTCGGCGATGTCGGGTGTGCGCGCGATCTCGGGGAATCTGGGTCTGGTGCGGGCCCTGCACTTCCCCCGCGCCTCGCTCCCCATCTCCTTCTCGCTGCAGCAGCTCCAGCAGCTGATGTTCTCGATGATCGTGCTGGTCATCGTCCTGCTCGGCTTCGGGCACTACCCGGCCCCGGCCTGGCTGCTGATCCTCCCGGTGCTGGCACTGCAGTTCGTCTTCAACACCGGTCTCTCGCTGATCATGGCCCGGCTCGGGGCCAAGACCCCGGACCTCGCCCAGCTGTTGCCGTTCATTCTGCGGACGTGGATGTACGCGTCCGGTGTGATGTACCCGCTGGCGACCACGCTCAAGCGGGCGGGGGCGAGCGGCTGGGTCTCCGACGTCATGCTGGGGAACCCGGCGGCCGTCTACATGGACCTGATGCGGTACGCGCTGATCGACGGCTACGGCCACACGTACCTGCCTCCGCACGTGTGGGCGCTGGCCCTGGGCTGGGCGGTGCTCTTCGGCGCCGGCGGCTTCGTGTACTTCTGGAAGGCAGAGGAGCAGTACGGCCGTGGCTGAGCAGACCCTTGACGAGACCTCCCAGGCGCTCAAGGCGGACCAGGCCGCTCAGGCGGCCCCGGCCGCGGGGCGCATCCCGACCGTCATCGCCGACGATGTGCACATCGTCTACCGCGTCAACGGCGGCCCCCGTGGCCGCGGCAGCGCCACCGCCGCCCTCAGCCGCATCCTCGGCCGCAAGAACGCCCCGGGCATGCGCGAGGTGCACGCCGTGCGCGGGGTCACCTTCGTGGCCTACCGCGGCGAGTCGATCGGCCTGATCGGCTCCAACGGCTCCGGCAAGTCGACGCTGCTCAAGGCCGTCGCGGGGCTGCTGCCCACCGAACGCGGCAAGGTCTACACCGACGGCCAGCCGTCGCTGCTCGGCGTGAACGCGGCGCTGATGAACGATTTGACGGGCGAGCGGAACGTCATCCTCGGCGGACTGGCCATGGGGATGTCGCGAGAGCAGATCCGCGAGCGCTACGAGGGAATCGTCGACTTCTCGGGCATCAACGAGAAGGGCGACTTCATCACGCTGCCGATGCGCACCTACTCCTCCGGTATGGCGGCCAGGCTGCGGTTCTCGATCGCCGCGGCCAAGGACCACGATGTGCTGATGATCGACGAGGCGCTGGCCACCGGCGACCGGAAGTTCCAGAAGCGCTCGGAGGCCCGCATCCGCGAGCTGCGCAAGGACGCCGGCACGGTCTTCCTGGTCAGCCACAACAACAAGTCGATCCGGGACACCTGTGACCGGGTGCTGTGGCTGGAGAAGGGCGAGCTGCTGATGGACGGCCCGACGGACGAGGTCATCAAGGCGTACGAGAAGGAGACCGGCAAGTAGCCGACTTCCGCACGCAGACCACCAGCGCACCAGCAGGCCCCGCCGGATACCGTCCGGCGGGGCCTGCGGCGCTTGTCGGCTCATGTGCTTGTCGGCTCATACGGGTGGCGCTCAGGCGGTGGCGTCGAAGAGCGCGACGGTGCCGCGCACGCGGATGTGATGGCGCCCGAACCGGGACCCGAGCGCCTCGTCCAGCAGCTCCAGCGAGTCCGCCGAGTTGTTGAGCACCCCGCGCCTCACACACTCGCGCTGGTGGAGGCGGGAGACGGCCGTATGGCGCACTCCGTGCGCCAGCACGGTGCTGCCGAACACCTGGGCCCCCGGCTCGAGATGCGGCAGCAGATGGTCGAAGACCGCGAACTTCGCCGGCGATCCCGACGGCAGGCAGTGCAGCACGAAGTTCAACGCGGCTGAGGTGAAGCGCCGCCCGTCCAGTTCCATCGGGCGCAGCACATCACGGCGCAGCGCCGTGGGGCCGTAGCGCGCGATCCGGCGCTGTGCGGTCGCCAGCACCGTCGGGTTGAGGTCGACCAGGGTGATCTCCGGCAGGCGGCTGGGGAAGCGGCACCGGTCGAGGAAGTAGCCGGTGCCCGGACCGATGTCCAGATGGCGGCCGGATACATGCCGGTCGTAGAGGGCGAGCATCTCCTCGGGCGGGCAGCGCCACACCGCGCGGCACACCGCGCCCAGGACGAGCGTGTCGTACAGGGCGAGCAGGGGCCGCGAGTAGACGGCAGCCGCGGCGGCGGCGGCGCTTGCCTTGTCACGCTCGCGGTCACGCTGGTCTCCCATACGATCGGCTCCCTTCCCGGGCCTGCTCGGACTTTCTGAACCTGTGCAGGGCACAGCCTTCCTCCCTTTTACAGATCCCGGCCGGCGGCCGGTGGATACACGCGCAAGGGATGTATCCGCGTGACGCGGCGCCGGATCTGTTGGGCAGTACGGATACCGAGCGGAGGAAAGATCAGATGAGCCAGCCCGTCACCAGCAGGCCCGTCGTCATAAGCACGGAGTGGGACGCCATCGTCGTGGGCAGCGGGCTCGGAGGCGTCTCGGCCGCGGCCGTCCTGGCGCGCTCGGGGCTGCGGGTTCTCGTCTGTGAGCAGGGCGAAGGTCTTGGCGGGCTCGCGCACGCCTTCACCCGGGACGGGCGGACCTTCGACTCGGCGATCCGGGTGCTGGCCGAGGGCGAGATGGTGCTCGGGCTGCTGGACTGGCTGGGCGTCCAGGACCGGTGCGAGCTGACCGTCATCGACCATCTCTACCAGGCGGAGTTCCCGGGGATGAGCGTCTTCGCGCCCACGGGCCTGGAGGAGTTCATGGAGGCCCACATCCGGCTCTTCCCGGGCGAGGCGGAGGGCATCCGCGCCTTCTTCCAGCTGCGCCGCCAGATGTTCTGGGAGACGGCGCAGGCGCCCATGCGGGTGACCGACCCGTCGGCCCTCGGGCAGCTGGAGGAGCTGCTGCCGACGCTGATGAAGTACCGGACGGCGACGCTCGCGCAGGTCATGGACGAGTATCTGCGCGACCCGCGGCTGAAGGCCATGTGCTCGGCCCTGTGGCCGTATATGGGGGCGCCGCCCTCTCAGCTGTCGTTCTTCGCCTACGCCCAGTTCATCGGGGTGCTCATCGACGGCCCGTACTACTGCAAGGGCAGCTTCCAGAACCTGGTGGACGCCTTTGTCACCGCGGTCGAGCGGCACGGGGGCCAGGTCCTCACCGGCACCCCCGTCGAGCGGATCCTGCTGCAGGACGGCCGGGTCGTGGGGGTGCGCACGGCGGAGGGGGATGTGTGCACCGCCCCGGTGGTCATCTCGAACGCGGACGCCCGCCAGACCTTCGAGGAGTTGGTCGGCGCCGAGCATCTGCCCCCGCCCTACGCCCGGCGGCTGCGGCGGCTCCGGCCGTCGATGTCCGCCTGCGTCGTGTACGCGGCGACCACGCAGGACGTGCCCGCCCTCGGCGTCGCGCACGAGACCTTCAAGTACAACCACTGGGACCACGAGGAGACCTGGCGGGACCTGGTGGGCGGTCGGCCGGGCGGGATGTCGCTGTCCGTGATGACGATGCTCGATCCCGGGCTCGCTCCGCCGGGCGAGCATCTGCTGATCGGCACTGCCGTGGCGCCCTACCGGCTGCCCGGCGACAGGCCGTGGCAGCAGCACAAGGACCAGTTCGCCGACTCCCTGCTCGCCGAGTTCGAGTCCGTGATCCCCGGCCTGCGGAACCATCTGACGTTCCTGCAGGCGGGCACGCCCGTGACCATCGAGCGCTACACGCGCAATCACGAGGGCGCCACCTATGGCTGGGCGCTGAGCCCTCACCAGATCGGAGGAAAGCGGCTCGCCCATGAGACGCCGGTGCCCGGTCTGTTTCTCTCCGGCCACTGGACCGAGGAAGGTCCGGCGTCCTTCCGGGTGGTCCTCTCCGGCATGAACACCGCCCGTGAGGTGCTCGGCCACCTCGGCACCGGTCTGGACGTGCCCACCTTCAAACCCGACGACGTGCCGCAGCCGGCGCTGGACAGGTGAAAGGCAGCCCCCCCATGACCACCGTATTCGTGCCACCCGGCCCCCGGGGACACCCCGTGCTCGGCAGCATCCGCGAGATCCAGCGGGACAACGTGTCGGCGTTCATGCACGCGTTCCGGCACCACGGCGACATCGTCAACTTCCGCGGCCCGCTGAGGATCAATCTGCTGGCCCACCCGGACCATGTCCAGCATGTGCTGCGCGACCAGCACAAGCACTATCCGCGGCCGCGCAAGGTGCAGGGCTGCCTGAGCACGATCGTCGGGGACGGGCTGGTCGCCGCCGAGGGCGGCTCCTGGCTCCGGTCCCGGCGGCTCACCCAGCCCGCCTTCCACCGCGACATCCTCCGCCGCTTCGGGGAGACCTTCACCCGCGCCACCTCCGAGATGCTGGACGACTGGGAGCGGCGGCGCGGCCAGGGCCGGCCGCTGGACATCAAGTCGGAGATGATGCATCTGAGCCTGGCCAATCTGGCCCGGGCGCTCTTCAAGGCGGATCTCACCGACGTCATCGCCAGGATCGAGCCGGCCGTCCAGGGAGCGCTGAGCTTCACCCACCGCCGGATGACCTCTCCCGTGGACCCGCTGCGCATCCCCTCCAAGGCCCGGGGGCGCTTCCGGGACGCGCTCGGGACGATCAATTCCGTGCTCTATCCGATGATCGTCGCGCGTCGCCGGGAGGGCGGCGAGGACGACCTGGTCAGCATGCTCATCGACGCCAAGGACCCCGCCTCCGGTGAGGCGTTCACCGACGAGCAGATCAGGGACGAGGTGAGCGGTTTCTTCGTGGCCGGTCATGAGACGGTCTCCACCGCGCTCACCTGGACCTGGTATCTGCTCTCGCTCAACCCCGAGAGCAGGCGCCGGCTCCAGGACGAGGTGGACCGGACGCTGGCCGGGCGCGTCCCGACCGTCGACGACCTGCCGAAGCTCACGTACACGACCATGGTGCTCCAGGAGGCCATGCGTCTGTATCCGCCGATCTTCGTCTATATGCGCTGCGCCGCGCGGGACGACGAAATCGGCGGCTATCACGTGCCCGCCGGGCGCTGGGTGGTGGTCTGCCCCTATGTGACGCACCGCCACCCCGAGTTCTGGGACAACCCGGAGGGCTTCGAACCCGAGCGGTTCACCACCGAGAACAGCGCGGGACGCCATCGGATGGCGTATCTCCCGTTCGGCGCGGGACCGCGCAAGTGCATCGGCGACTCGTTCGCGATGCTGCAGATGCCCCTGGTGGTCGCCATGGTGGCGCAGCGGTTCCGGCTGGACCTGGTGGAGGGCCAGCAAGTCTTCCCGGAGCCGGCGATCTCCCTGCGCCCCCGGGACCCCATGTGGATGTGGCTTCGGCCCGCTGAGGAGGTTTCCCGATGACCCGTCAAGCGCCAGGCCGCAAGGGCGAGCCCGTCCTCGGCAACGCACGGGCCTTTCAGGCCGACATCCTGCAGGCCCTGCAGCGGGGGCGCCGGGAGTACGGCGATATCGTGCGGTTCGAGGGCATCGGCCCGCTCTTCCCGGTGTTCTTCGTCGGCCACCCCGACGGGGTCAAGGAGATCCTGCAGGACAAGCACCGCAACTTCCCCAAGACGCCCTTCGTCAGCGACCGCTGGCGGGCCCTGGTGGGCGACGGCCTCATCTGCAGCGAGGGCGAGCTGTGGAAGCGGCAGCGCAGGCTCTGCCAGCCCGCCTTCCACCGCCGCCTGATCACCAGCTTCGCCACCGGGATGACCGAGGTCACCGCCGAGCTGCTGGACCGTTGGGAGGTCGCGGCGCGCGCGCACCGCGAGGTGGATGTCACCCTCGACATGACCCGGCTGGCGCTGAGTGTCCTGGGCGGCGCCCTGTTCGGCGCCAACTGGCGGCAGGACTCCGAGGTCATGGCCCACGCCGTCGAGGTGGCCATCGGCGAGGCGTACAAGAAGTTCGGTAAGTTCGTCAGCCTGCCGGAGAGCGTGCCGACCCCGGCCAACCTGAGGTTCGCCAGGGCCAGGAAGCAGCTCGACCGGATCATCTACCGCGTCATCGAGGACCGGCAGGCCGACCGGGGGCCGCACCCCGACGATCTGCTCGAAGCGCTGATGACCGCCACCGAGGACGACGGCTCGGGCATGACCGTCGAGCAGGTCCGCAACGAGGTCATGACCTTTATGTTCGGCGGTCATGAGACCGTCGCCTCCGGGCTGACCTGGGCGCTGTATCTGCTCTCCCGCCACCCCGAGATCGCCGCGCGGCTGGAGACCGAGGTGGACGAGGCTCTGGGCGGCCGCCTCCCCGGAGTCGAGGATCTGCCCCGACTGCCCTATGTGGACCGGGTGGTGCGTGAGTCGCTGCGGCTCTACCCCCCGGTGTCGCTCATCTCGCGCACCCCGCTGCAGGACGACACCGTGCAGGGCTACGACATCCCCAAGGGTTCGATGGTGCTGCTCTCCTCCTATGTGACCCATCGACACCCGGACTTCTGGCCCAACCCCGAGGGCTTCGACCCCGATCGCTGGATCCCGCTGGGCGAGCAGGGCCCGCACCGCTACGCCTGGTGGCCGTTCTCCGGCGGTCCCCGCAAGTGCATCGGGGATGTCTTCGGCCTGCAGGAGATGAAGTTGGTGCTGGCCATGATGGCGCAGCGGGTACGGATCCGGCTCGCGCCCGGCCACCCCGTGATCCCACGCCCCGGGATCACCCTCGGACAGGAACATGGCGTGATCGCCACTGTCGCGCTGCGCGAGAAGGCGCCGACCGCCGCGCCCCGCGCCCTTCCGGTCGCGGACCCCGAGGCCGTCGCAGCCGCCGCGGCCGCCGCGGGCTGCCCGGTGCACGGAGGTGGAGCGCGATGACGCTCGCCACCGAACCCGCCCTGCGGGCGGGCCTGGAGACCGTATGGGCCTATCTACATGAATGCGTGGGCGCCCGGCAGCACGCGCTGGCCGACCGGCTGGTGACCCGGGAGGCCCGGCTGCACAATCCGCCCTGGCTCGGCCCGGACGGTCGCGGCGCGGCCGGCGTCCGGGACCATCTCGTCCTGCTGCACCGCGCGTTCCCCGACCTGCGTGCCGAGGTCGATGACCTCTTCGGCGCCGGTGACCGGGTCGTGGCCCGGCTCACCCACCGGGGGACCCACCGAGGGCCCTGGCTGGGCGTCCCCGCCACCGGGCGAGAGGTGGAGTTCTCGCAGACGCTGATCTTCCGCGTCGAGGACGGCCCGGGCGGCCGGATCGCCGAGATGTGGCAGGAGGCGGATGCGCTGGGCACCCTGATCACCCTGGGCGCCGCGCCGCCGCTGGGCACCACCAGCGCGCTGCGCGCGCTGGGCTGGGCCATCGCGGCGGCGCACCACCGGGCCCACCATCGCGTACCGCAGGACCAGCCGTGGCCATGGCGGGGCACCGACCGGCAGCACACCGCCGCATTCCGCGGCGCCCTGTCGGGCACCGCCCCGGCCTCCGCCGACCTGCTCGAGGCCAATGTCCTGCCGCTGCGGCGCTGGATCGCGGAATGCGTCAACGAACAGGCCGTGCACATCTGCCAGGAGATCTTCCACGAGACCTATCGAGGCCACTCCCCGCCCCACGCCGAGCCCGAGCCGCTGCGCGGCCCCAAGGGCTACGAGCGCTTCATCCGCGGGATCCTGACCGGCTTCCCCGATGCCAAGGCGACCATCGAGGACCTGATCCCGGTCGGCGACCGGGTCGCCTGCCGGGTCCGGATGACCGGCACCCACCTGGGCCCTTACCGCGGACTGCCGCCCACCGGCCGGCCGTTCACCCTCGGGCAGATCGTGATCTGCCGCATCGAGGACGGCAAAATCGTGGAGAGCTGGCAGGAGATCGACGCACTGGGGCTGATGCTGGGCTTCGGGGTGGTGCCCCGGCCCGGGTCCGGCTCCGCCGGCTATCTCCTGTGGTTCGCCCGGCTCGCCGCGACACTGGCCACCGCCCCGCGCCGGATCGCCGCCGCACACAAGGGGGCGAGGGCATGACCGGGGCCCGTGAGACGGCCGACGCGGCGGTCCTCGGCCGCACCCTCGCGACGTACGGCGGCGCGGGCCGCTGGGCGTCCGCCGAGCGGATCGAAGCGGAGCTCTCCTGCGGCGGTCTGCTCTTCCGCTGGAAGCGCGGCAGCGCCGGGACCTTGGACCGGATGCGCGTCACCGCGGACGTGGCGAGGCAGCGGATCCGGTTCCACGGCTTCGACGGCCCCTTCGACGGAGTGCTGGAAGGGCACGAGGTGCGGCTGGAGCGGGACGGCGCGGTCGCCGCGCGGCGCACAAACGCCCGCGCTCCGTTCCCCGGTGGCCGCCGCCTGCTGCGCTGGGATTCGTTGGACATGATGTATTTCCTGGGCTACGCCTTGTGGAACTACCTCGCCTTTCCCGCACTGCTGCTCCGTGAGGACATGAGCTGGCGCGCCGACGGCCCCGATGCCCTCCTGGCGCGCTTCCCCGAGCACCTGGCCACCCACTGCCCACAGCAGCGCTTCCGGCTCGACCCGGCCACCGGCCTGGTCACCGAGCACGAGTACACCGCCGAGGTCTTCGGCCGCAGCTGGGCGCACGCCTGCCATCTCACCAGCGAGTACCGGGACGCCGACGGCGTCCCGTACGCCTCCCGCCGCCGGGTGATGCCGAGGCGCCCGCGGGCCGGGGGAGCGATGCCGCGCCCCGTGCTCATCTGGGCCGACATTCACGACTACGCACTGACGAAGACTCGGTAAGGAGAAAGTCCATGCTCGATCGCTTGGCCCGGGCCATCGTCCGGCGCCCCAGGGCGTTCCTCATCGCGGTCCTCGGCTTCATGCTGATCGCCGGCCCCTTGGGCGGGCCCGTCGTCGGCAAGCTCGTCAACGGCGGGTTCGAGGACCCGAAGTCGGAGTCCAGCCTGGCGAAGCAGGCCCTGGATCAGCACTTCGGGGTGAAGGACTCCAACCTGGTGCTGCTGGTCCGGGCACCCGGCTCGGTCGACTCGGGCGCGGCCGCCGAGGACGGTGCCGCCCTGACCCGGCGGCTTGCGGCCGAGCCCGGGATCTCCCAGGTCGGCTCCTACTGGAGCCAGGGCAGAGACCAGCGGCTGCGCAGCGAGGACTCCCGGTATGCGATGGTCATCGGGCACATCGGCGGCGGTGAGAACGCCGCCGCGGACCGTGTCGAGGGGCTGCGCGAGGAGTTCGCCGGCCGGCAGGGGTCCTTGGACGTGAAGCTCGGCGGCAGCACCGCCATGGGCTTCGACACCGACCACACGGTCCAAAAGGACCTCCAGAAGATGGAGGCGATCGCCTTTCCGGTGCTTTTCGTCATCCTGGTGCTGGTGTTCGGCAGTCTGGTCTCGGCGCTGCTGCCCCTGCTGATGGTCCTTCCGCTGCTGCTCGGCACGCTGCTCATGCTCCGCACCATCACGCTGTTCACCGATGTGTCGGTCTTCGCGCTGAACGTGACGACCATCATCGGACTCGGCATCGCCATCGACTACAGCCTGTTCATCGTGACCCGGTACCGGGAGGAGATCAGGGACCGTGGCGGCGATCTGACGGACAAGGAGGTGCGGTCCGCGGCGATCGTGGCCGCGGTGCGCACGGCCGGGCGCACCGTGGTGTTCTCCGCCGTCACGGTGATGCTCTCCATGGCCGCCCTCGCGCTCTTCCCACTGCTGTTCCTGCGCTCGATCGCCGTAGCGGGTATCGGTGTGATGCTGTTCGCCGCGCTGGCGGCCACCATCGTGATGCCGATGCTGCTCGCGCTGTTCGGCGCGAAAATCGACAGCCTGGATCTGCGGAAGGGCGTGCGGCGTCTGCTCGGCCGTCCGCCCCGGCCGCGGGCCGAGCTGGAGCGCGGCGTGTGGCATCGGCTGGCCACCTTCGTGATGCGTTTCGCCGCGCCGGTCGCCGTGGTGGCGACCGCGGCTCTGCTGTTCCTCGGACTTCCGTTCCTGGGCGCCAAATACAGCCTGCCGGACGACCGTCAGCTGCCGAAGACGGCGCAGAGCCGCCAGGTCGGGGACGTCATCCGCGAGGACTTCGTCTCCCGGGAGGCCGATGTGATCGCGATCGTGGCCACCGGGGTCGGGGACCCGAAACGGCAGACCGCGGCGATCGGCGCGTACGCGGAGCGGATTTCGAAGCTCGACGGCGTGGAGTCGGTGGCCTCGTCCGCCGGTGTGTTCGCGCGCGGCGCGCGGGTGGCGCCGCCCGGACCCGCCACCGCTTCACTGGCCGCGAAGTCCGCCACCTATCTGCGGGTCTCCCCGGAGGTCGAGCCGTTCTCCGCCGCCGGTGAGCGGCTGGTGCACGACATCCGCGGCGCCGACTCCCCCTGGCCGGTGAAGGTGGCGGGCAGTGGCCCCGCACTGGTCGACACCAAGGACGCGCTCGGCGACCGGATGCCCACGGTGCTGGGTTTCATGATGCTCTCCACGTTCGTCCTGCTCTTCTTGTTCACCGGCAGTCTGCTGTTGCCGCTGAAGGCACTGGTCCTGAACGCGCTGAGTCTGAGTGCGACCTTCGGTGCCGTGGTGTGGATCTTCCAGGAGGGCCACCTGGCGGGGGCGTTGGACGCCACGGTGACCGGGTCCTTGATCACTCTCACCCCCATCCTGATGTTCTGCCTGATGTTCGGCCTCTCGATGGACTATGAGGTGTTCATGCTTTCCCGGATCAAGGAGGAGTACGAGCGCACCGGGGACAACCCCGCCGCCGTCGCGCGCGGCCTGGAGCTGACCGGCCGGCTGGTGACGGCGGCGGCACTGCTGCTGGGCGTGGTGATGGTGGTGAGCATGTTCACCGCACAGATCACCTTCCAGAAGATGCTCGGCCTCGGTCTGACCGTCGCCCTCGTGGTGGACACCCTGGTCGTCCGCGGCCTGCTGCTGCCCGCCTTTATGCGGCTCGCGGGCTCGGCCAACTGGTGGGCCCCGGGTCCGCTGCGCCGGGTGCACCGGAGGTTCGGGCTCAGCGAGGCGCCGGGCAGGACGGGCGAGGGCCGCACGGCGAAGGCTCCTTCGGTGGCGAAGGAGCCCGATGTGTCGGCGGCGGCCGGTTCCTGAGACACACCCGGGCCGGGCATGACCGTGATGCCCGGCCCGGCCGGCTTGCCCACGCCTCAGGTTCGCCGCCCGAGCCTCACAGCCGTGCCGCCCCCTCGCGCACCTCGTCCGGCTCCGCCCCGGCGGCCATGGCGGCAGGGGCGCGGCGGGCTTCCCGGATCAGCAGCACGGCGGGAACCAGCCCCAGCAGCAGCGGGGTCGGCTCCAGGATGGCCGCGCCCACCACGCTCCACGCGGCCAGCCCCCAGCCGATGGACTGCGGCACCACGACGCCGAGCCGGGCCAGATGGCAGACCAGGACGCCGAGCAGCAGCAGCGGCACGGCGAAACTGGCGAGCACGATCCAGAACGCGCCGTTGGCCCCGCTGGGGTGGGCGAACTGCTCACGCGGCAGACCCCACAAGTCCCCGCGGAACCAGTCGTCCATGTGTCCCGTGTTCTGCGCCCCCATTCCCACCAGGTGCCCGATGCCCAGAACGACCAAGCTTCGTCCCGCCCAGAGCGTCCTCATGGCGGCCCCTTTCGAAACTAATAGTTTCGGAACTGTCGGTACCATAACATGAGCCCATGGGAAGACCGAGGGATACCCGGGTGGACGAGGCGATCCTGGCCGCGACCCGCGAACTGCTGGCGCGCAACGGATACGCCGGTCTGACGGTGGACGCGGTCGCCGAGCACGCCGGCATCGGAAAGGCGGCCATTTACCGCCGCTACGCCACCAAACAGGAGATGGTGTTCGCCGCCGCGGTGCACCGTCCCGTCCTGGCGGCGCCGCCCGACACGGGCAGCCTCCGGGGTGACCTCACCCGGCTGGTCGAGGACATCGTCGCCACCCTCGGCAACCCGGCGGCCTCCTCGGCCGTCCTCGGCCTGCTCGCCGACCTCGGGGCGTCCTCCGGTCTCGCCGACCGCTTCCACGCGAGCTTCGTCACCAGCCAGCGGGCGGTGGTCGCCGAACTGATGGGCCGGGCGGTGGCCCGCGGCGAACTCGGCGCGCCCCCGGACGTCGACCTCGCCCACGCGCTGCTCGCCGGCCCGGTCTTCGCCACTCTGTATCTGCAGCGCCGCCGTCCGGACGGCCTGGCCGAGCGGCTGGGCCGCACGGTCGCCGACACACTCCGCCTCGAGGACCAGGCGGTCGGCCACGGCGGGCACGCCACCGGGAGCGCCACCACCTGAGCGGCCCCGCGCCCGCTCCCGACGGTTTCCGCCTCTTCCTCCGCCCTTCTTCCCCGCCGCGGTGTATCCGCCGCGCCCGCCCGCGGATCTGTGGGGGTGGAAGGCGGCACACTGCCGCCGCGGCCTGCGGAGGGGGAGCGGGATTCGTGGAGGAACACAGGACGCCAGGGGCCGCGGGTCCGCGCGTCGCCGTCGGCGTCGACCTGGTCGAGGTCGCCCGCGTCCGGTCGCTGTTGGAGGACAATCCCGCGGCCGAGACAGAGCTCTTCACCACCAGGGAAATCCGCTACTGCGCGGGCAAGCGCAATCGGTACGCCCGCCTGGCGGCCAGGTTCGCCGCCAAGGAGGCCGCCCTGAAGGCGCTGGGCACCGGCCTCGGCCCGCGCATGCGGTGGACCGACGTCGAGGTGGTCAATGAGCCCCTGGGCCGGCCCAGGCTGCGGCTGCACGGCACCGCCGCGGAGGCGGCCGGGGCGCCCGGCAGCTGGTCGGCCGAGATCTCCCTGACCCACACCGATGACTACGCCATGGCGCAGGCGATTCTCCTGCTCCCGCCGGCCGCCGACCCGCCGGCCACGCGCCGGACCGGCCACTGACGAAGGAACACCATGCGCTTCCATCTGATCGACCGCATCGACGTTCTCGAAGCCCACCGCGCGGTCACCGCCCGCAAGCTGACCTCCCACCAGGAGGATTTCTGGCGCGACGAGGGGCGCGGCCCCGAGATGCCGGCCCCGCTGGTCCTGGAGGCCCTGTGCCAGGCAGGCACCTGGCTGATCATGGGATCCACCGGGCTGCGCCGCCGGGCCGCGCTGCTGTCCGCCGACTCCGTCTCCTTCCAGGGGGCCGTGCGCCCCGGAGACGTCCTGGTCATGTCCGGCCGGGTGGAGTCGTTCGGGGACGACACCGCCGTGCTCAGCGGCACGGTCACGGCCGGCGGCCACACCGTGCTGAGCGCCGACGCGATCATGTGCGCCCTCATCCCCACCGAGGACCTGGAGGACCCGCAGGACGTACGGCGGATGTACGACCGGCTGACGCGCGGCGCCCGGATCACCGGCGGCGCGCTGAAGGAGGCCGCCGCATGAGGCGCGTGGCGATCACCGGCATCGGCGCGGTCACCCCCGTCGGCCTGGACGCGACCGCCACCTGGTCCGCCCTCGCCGCCGGGCGCAGCGGCGTGAGCCGCCTGGAGACCTTCGACGCGAGCACCTTCCCGGTCCGGATCGCCGGTCAGGTCAAGGGGTTTGTGCCGGAGCGGGCGCTGCCCGACCCGCGCGAGCGCAGGCATCTGTCCCGGGCCGCCCTGTTCGCGCTCGCCGCGACTCGCGAGGCGCTGCGCGACGCCGGAGACGGCTGGCAGGACACCGATCCGTACCGGCGCGGCGCGGCCGTCGGCGGCACGGTGGGCCGGCCCGAGCTGCAGGAGCTGGTGGACATGTCCCACCTGCTGGAGTCCACCGGGCAGCGGGAGTTCTACCGCCAGGCTCCCGGCGACGTCCTGCTCCGCGATCAGAACGTGGGCGCGGTGGCCGTCGCCCGCGCCGGCGGCTGCCAGGGCCCGCTGATCAGCGTGAGCACCGCGTGCGCCGGGTCGGCCCACGCCATCGGCGAGGCCTTCCGCCGGATCCAGGAGGGCGAGTGCCGGATGATGCTCGCCGGCGGCTTCGACGCGCTGACCACCTGGATGGACGTGGTGGGATTCTCCCTCCTGGGCGCCGTGACCGACCGCTGGAACCATGACCCGCGGCGCGCCTCCCGGCCCTTCGACGCCCAGCGCTCCGGCTTCGTCCTGGGCGAAGGCGCGGTCATCGCCGTCCTGGAGGACTGGGAGAGCGCCCGGGCGCGCGGCGCCCGCATCCACGCCGAGCTCCTCGGCTACGGCTCCACGCTCAACGCCTACCGCATCACCGACTCCCCGCCCGACGGCGGCGGAGCCATCGGAGCCATGCAGGACGCCCTCACCGAATCGCGCCTCGACCCGTCCGCCGTCGACTATGTGGCCGCTCACGGCACGGGCACCCCGGGGAACGACATCAGTGAGACCACCGCCATCAAGAAGGTGTTCGGCTCGCACGCCCGGGAGCTGTCGGTCAGCTCGCCCAAGTCCATGACCGGACACCTCACCTCGGCCGCGGCCGGGGTGAACCTCATCGCCGCGCTCGGCGCGCTGCGCGAGGGCGTGGTACCGCCCACGGTCAATCTCGACCACCCCGACCCCAAGCTCGACCTCGACTATGTGCCGAACGTGGCGCGCCGCCGCCCGGTGCGGGCCGCGCTGGTGAACGCCTTCGCTTTCGGCGGCACCAACGCGTCCTTCGTCCTCGGCCCCGGCGACGCGCGCCCCCGCGGCGGCACACGGTCCGAACAGGAAGGCAGGACAGCCGCATGACCGCGCTCGACGAGATCGTCGAGGTGTTCCCGGGGCTGCGGGCCACGGCATTCACCAGCGTCCCGCATACGCTCCCCCTCCTCGACACCCACTTCCCACGGTTTCCCGTGCTCCCCGGAGTTCTGATCCTCGACACCCTCGCCCAGGTCGCCGCCGTGGCCCTCGGGGCGGCCGGCGAGGGTCCGGAGCGATGGGGGCTCGCGGAGGCGCGGCGGATCCGCTTCCGCCACTACGTCACCCCCGGCGACCGGATGGAGACCACGGTGGACATTGCCGAGGTCACCGGGGACACCGCGCTGTGCACCGGCACCGTGCGGGTGGACGGCCGTCCGGTCACCACCGTGCGCGTCCTGCGCATGGCGCGCCGCGACCCGCAAGGCGCCCCGGCCACGAGCGAGGGGACACCGGCGTGAAGCGCGTTGTGATCACCGGCGTCGGGCTGCTCACGGCGCTCGGCAAGGGGCATCGGGAGACCTGGCGGGGGCTGCTGGAGGGACGGACCGGCATCGCGCCCATCCGGGGCTTCGACCCGGCCTCCTTCCGCACCCGGCTGGCCGCGGAGATCGAGGACTTCCAGCCCACCGAATACGCCCACCGGCGCGCCCTGCGCACCACGACCCGCAACGACCGGCTCGCCATCGCCGGTGCGGCCCTCGCCGTCCGGGACTCGGGCCTGGACTTCGCCGAGTACGACCCAGAACGGGCCGCGGCCTTCGTCGGCGGCAACAAGGAAATCTCCAACCCCGAGCACCTGCTGACCGGCAGCCTGGCCGCCCGCAGGCCCGACGGCCGGGCCGACCTCGCCCTGCTGGGCGAGCGGGCCTCGTCCGCCTTCTACCCGCTGTACTACGTGGAAGGGCTCCAATCCGCCGCGCTGTACCACCTCTCGGCCGCATACGGCCTCAAGGGGCCGAACGCCTACTTCCACGGGACGGCGGACGCCGGCGCCACCGCAATCGGGCGCGCCTACCGGTCCATCCGGCGCGGCGAGTCACAGGTGGCGCTCGCCGGCGGCTGCGATGACGCGGCCTCATGGTGGGTGACCTCCAAGATGGACGGCCTGGGAGTGCTCAGCACCCGCAATGACCTGGGCGCCCAGGCCTTCCGGCCGTACGACGCGGAGCGGTCCGGCTCCGTGCTCGGCGAGGGGGCCGCCTTCCTGGTGCTGGAGGAGCGTGAGGCGGCGCGCCGCCGCGGCGCCCACCTCTACGCCGAGATCCGCGGCTTCGGCTCCACGCTGGACAGTGCCCGGCTGCTCGCCCCCGTCGAGGACGGGGCGCCGCTCGCCGCGGCGATGAGCCACGCCCTGGGGGAGGCACGGACGCCGCCCGAGGACGTGGACTACGTCGCCACGCACGGCTGTGCCACCCGACTGGGCGACGCCAGCGAGGCGCGCGCCCTGCGGCGGACCTTCACCGCGCCGGAACACCGGCCGGTGGCCAGCAGCGTCAAGCCCGCGACCGGCCATCTGGTCGCCGCCGCCGGTGCGCTGAACGCCGCGGTGTGTGCGCTGGCCATCGACGGGGGCGCGGTGCCCCCGACGCTCCATCTCGACCGGCCCGACCCGGCCTGCCAGGGGCTGGACTGGGTCCCCGGACACGCCCGCGAACTGCCGGTGCGCCATGCGCTGGCGCTGGCGCGCGGCCTGGAAGGACAGCAGGTCGCCCTGGCACTCACCGCCCCGGGGGACCGGTGAGGAGCCGAGCCGACGACCGCGTCGGCAGCACAGCGGACAGCCGCACAACACAGAGCCGTACAGCGGGCAGCCGCACAGCAGACAAAGGAGAGGTGCCGGTGGCCAAGCGGAACAAACGGGGACCCGTGACGAGGGCCGTCACCACGGTGGCCGTGGTGGGCACCGGGGCGCTGACCTCCCAGGGGGCGGGAGCGGCGGCCCTGTGGGAAGGCGCGCGGGCCGGACGGGTCGCCATCAGGCCCGTCCAGCAGATCGACATGCGGGGGCTCGCCACCAAGCTGGGCGGCGAGGTCGAGGGGGCGCGGTCCGCGCCCCGCGGCTATCGCAGGCCCGAGGGCCACCGCGAGCGGGCGCTCGATTTGGCCCTGGCCGCCGCCGAGGAGGCGCTTGCCGCCCTGGCGGAGCTGCCCAAGGGAGCGGTGGCACCGACCCGGTTCGGGCTGGTGCTGGGCACCTGCAACGCCGGGCTGCTCTCCGCGCGGGCCTGGCTGGACGCGGCGCGCCAGGGCGCGGACCCCGACCCCAGGCTGCCGCTGCTGGCCACGCCCCAGGCACTCGCCGAGTCGGTGGCCGCGGCATACGGACTGCGCGGCCCGGTGCTCGCGGTCAACACCGCCTGCGCCTCCGGGGCGAACGCCATCGGGCTCGGCGCGGACCTGGTGCGACAGGGCCGGGCGGACGCGGTGCTGGCGGGGGGCACCGACGCCTTCTCGGATGTCGTCTTCGCCGGGTTCAACGCCTTGGAGTCGCTGTCGCCCGAGCCCGCCGCGCCGTACTCGGCCGACCGCCAGGGCCTCTCGCTGGGCGAGGGCAGCGGCATGGTGCTGCTGGTCTCCACCGAGTTCGCGGCGGCGCACGGACTGCGCCCGCTGGCCGAAGTGGCCGGCTACGGCCTGTCCGCCGACGGCTATCACGTCACCGCGCCACACCCGGAGGGCGCCGGAGCGGCCCGGGCGATCGGCTCGGCGCTGCGCCGGTCCGGTGTCGCACCCGAGGACATCGGCTATGTCAACGGCCATGGCACCGGCACGCCCAAGAACGACCCGGCGGAGTCCGCGGCCATCGCCCGGGCGCTCGGTGAGAGCGCCGCGCATATCCCGGTCAGCAGCACCAAGTCCGTCATCGGGCATCTGCTCGGCGCGGCGGGGGCGGTGGAGGCCATCGTCACCGCGCACGCACTGGACGAGCGGCTGGCCCCGCCCACCGCCGGATATACCCGGGCGGCCCCGGAGTGCCCGCTCGACTATGTGCCCGGCGCGGCGCGACCGCTGCACACCGATGCCGCGCTCTCCAACAACTTCGCCTTCGCCGGGGCCAACGCCGCCCTGGTGCTCACCCGCCCCGGCGCCCATACCCCACCCGTCCCCGACTGGGACCGTGTGGTGGTCACCGGCGTGTCCGTGCTCGGGCCGGCCGGCGACGGGGTCCGGGCGGCGCGCCGCGCGCTGCGCGACGGCCAGGAGGCGGGCTCCCTGGAGGGCGGGCTGAGGCTCGGCCGCGTGGCGCTGGGCGAGGAGGAGATCGCCCCGTATCTGACACGGCGCCAGCGCCGCCGGATGGACCGGCTCGCGGTGCTCTCCATCGTGGCGACCGCCAAGGCGCTGGCCGACTCCGGGCTGTCCGCCGACGAGAGCGTCGGGGTGGTCTTCGGCACCGGCACGGGCCCCATGGAGGCCATGGAGAAGTTCGTCCTTCCGCTGCTGGAGGAGGGCGCCGCGGCCGCCGACCCGAGCGTCTTCCCGAACACGGTCTACAACCAGGCCGCCGGACAGGTGGCCACCCACCTCGGGCTGCGGGGCCCCACCTCCACCCTGTCGGTGGGCCACGCCACCGGCGCGGCCGCCGTCGCGTACACCGCGGACCTGCTGGCCGCCGGACACGCGGACGCGCTGGTGTGCACGGTCGCCGACACGCTCACCGAGCAGGTCGCCCGCGCCTACACGGCCACCGGCGCGGCCTCCACACGCCCGCCCGGCGCACCGGCCGACGGCCGCTTCACCCTCGCCGAGGGCAGCGTGGCCCTGGTCATGGAGCGGCTCTCGGCGGCCCGGGCGCGCGGCGCCACGGTGCTCGGCGAAGTCCTGGGCCACGGCATGGCCTCCGACGCCAGCCGGGCCCGGCTGTGGGACCCGCGCGGCCGCGGTGTGGAGCTCGCCATACGCCGTGCGCTCGCTGACGCAGGCCTCGAGCCACGGGACGTGGGCGGGGTGTGGCTGTCGGCCGCGGGGCTGACCGCGGCCGACCGGGCAGAGTGCGCCGCCGTGGAGCGGGTGTTCGGCATCGGCGCCCCGCCGCCGAGCCATGCGCCCAAGAGCGTGCTGGGCGAGCCGATGGGGGTGGGTGGCGCGCTGTGCCTCGCGCTGTCCCTGTGGGCGGGGGACACCCGGCCCGCCGCCCCCGCGGTGGTCAACAGCTCCTCGCTCGGCGGCAGTCATGTCTCCCTGGTGGTCGCCGCGGGCGACCCGCACGGGACCGGTAACCCCGGGGGCCCGGACAACGACGAAGGAGTAACCCAGTGAAGCTCTCAGGACAGGTCGCTCTGGTGACCGGTGGTTCCCGCGGCATCGGTGCGGCGATCTGCCGCCGCCTCGCGGCGGAAGGGGCCTTGGTCGCTGTCAACTACCGCTCCTCCGAGGGCGAGGCCAAGGACGTGGTCCGCTCCATCGAGGAGGCCGGCGGCACCGCCCTGGCGGTCCGCGGCGATGTGTCCGAGCACGCCGAGGCCGCGGAGGTGGTACGGCGGGTCACCGAGGAACTGGGCGATCTGCACGTGCTGGTGAACAACGCCGGGGTCGCCAAGGACGCTCTCATCTACAACATGGCGCCGGACGACTGGCTGGACGTCATGCGGATCAACTTCGGCGGCGTCTTCAACTGCACCCAGGCGGCCCTGCCGCACTTCATGGCCAAGGGGGAGGGCGTCATCGTCAATGTGTCCTCGGTGATGGGGGAGCGCGGCTGGGTGGGGGAGTCCAACTACGCCGCGTCCAAGGGCGCGGTCAATGCCTTCACGCGCTGCTGCGCCATGGAATCGGCCCGCTTCGGCATCCGGGTGAACGCGGTGCTGCCCGGCTTCTCGCCCACCGAGCTGGTGGCGGGGCTCACGGAGGGGGCCACCGGCAAGGGGATCCGCCGGCAGATACCGCAGCGCAGGTTCGGATCGGTCGAGGAGATCGCCGACGTCGTGTGCTTTCTGGCGGGTCCCGAGTCGAGCTATATGACCGGCTCGCTGCTCACCGTGGACGGCGGGGCGATGACCGCGCTGGGCCTCGGACGTCCCAGTTAGTCCAGATGCTTCCCGGCCGGGTGTATCCGGGCCGGAGCGCGGCGGATCTGTAGGGGTGTGAGAGCGGGGGCGCCCGCGCCGAGGCGGTGCCCGGCCGCCCCGTGTCCCCCGCGCTGACCCACAGCACTCAACCGTCATTCGTCATTCAGCACAGGAGAGACCCTCACATGGACCGTACCCAGATCAGCGAATCCGTCCAGAAGGCCGTCGTCGAGGCGGTGGGCGCCGAGCCGGAGGAGGTCGTCCCCGAGGCCACCCTGCTCGACGAGCTCGGGGCCGAGTCGATCGACCTGCTCGACATCCTCTTCCGCCTGGAGCGCTCGATCGGCGTCAAGATCCAGGCCGCTCAGCTCGCCGAGTATGTCCAGGGAGGCATCCCGGACGACGAGTTCGGCGACGAGAACGAGATCATCACCGAGCGCGGGCTGGCGCAGCTCAAGCGTGTGATGCCGCAGATCGACATGGCCGAGCTGTCCGGCCGGCTCCAGGCCACCCAGGTCATGGGCCTGTTCACGGTGGACAACCTGGTCGATCTGGTGGTCGCCCAGGTCGAGGCCTCCGCCGCCACCGCGGCGGCGTGAGGGGCTCACGGTGACCGCGATCCACATCGTCGGGACCGGCGGCTACCAGCCGGGCGATCCCATACCCACCAGCGAGATCGCCCGGCTCGCCGGCCCACTGCCCGAGGATGTCCTCCAGGGCCTGTCCATCGAGCGCCGTTACTGGATGATCGACCCCGCGACCGGCGAACACCGGGAGAACAACTCGGACATGGCCTACAAGGCCGCCGTGCGGGCCCTGGACTCGGCGGGGATCGAGCCCGGCGAGATCGACCTGATCATCCTGGCCACCGGCACCCCGGACTACCCGCTGCCACCGCTGGTCAACTTCGTCCAGGACCGTCTGGGGCTGGAGCGGTGCGCGACGCTGGAGATCCGCTCGGGCGGCGCGGGCGTGGTGCAGGCCCTGGACATCGCGCGGATGTACCTGGCCGCCGGGGTGCACACCACCGCGCTGGTCATCGGCAGCGAGGCGATCTCGCCGGTGCTGGCTCCGATCTTCCTCGGCAAGGACCCCGAAGCCATCCGGATGCGCGACCGCATGCCGCTGTACATGTTCGGCGACGGGGCGGGAGCCATGGTGCTGCGGGCGCAGGACGGGCCCGGCGGGCTGCGCGGTGCGGCCTCCGCGTGCATCGGCGGCGGACGCAAGCCGGGCATCCACTCGGTCGGGGGCGGCACCCACGCCCCGATCCATGAGCAGCTGAAGGCCAAGCGGCTGGTCGACCTGAAGGTCGATGTCGTGGGGGCGGGCGACTTCACCCCGGTGATGGTGACCGAGGCGATCAGCGCCACGCTGGCCCGCGCCGGCCTGGCCGTGGACACGGTCGATCTGTGTCTGGTGCCGGAGGGCAATGTCGGCTGGATGCTCGACTCGCTGCGGGAGGCGGGCCTGGACACCACCGAGTGGAAGGCCCTCGACGGCAAGATCATCGACAGCCTCTCCACCATGGGGGCGGTCGGCTGCGCCGCGGTCCCGCTCTTCCTGGACGACGCATGGCGCACGGGCCGGGTCAAGCCCGGGGACCGGATCATGCTGGTCGGGGTGGAGAGCACCAAGTGGATCTACGCGGGCGCGGTCGTGGACTGGACAGCCGAGGCCCCGGCCTGACACCGCAAGCCGACGACACAGGGGGCGTGACACCATGGAGACCGCATCGGCTACCACATCGGCATCGCCGGGATTGCGATCCATCACCCAGCCGCAATTCCGGCATGTCATGGGCCAGTTCCTCACCGGTGTCACGATCGTGACGGCGCGGGCCGAGGACGGTCCGCACGGCACCACCGTCAACTCATTCGCCTCGCTGTCCCTCGACCCTCCGCTGATCATGATCTGTCTGCGGGCCGGCTCCCGCACCGGCGCGGTGGTCGCGACAGCCGGAGCGTTCACGGTGAACATCCTCAGCCGGGGCCAGGCCGAGCTCGGCGCTCGGTTCGCGGCCTCCGGCCGTCCGTCGGGCCATGAGGCGTTCGCCGGCATACCGCACCGTCTGGGCGCGAGCGGCGCACCGGTCCTCGCCGGCACGCTCGCGCACCTCGAATGCCGGGTCAGGGAGACGGTCACTGCGGGGGACCACACCCTCTTCATCGCCGAGGTGTTCGATCTCGGCGCGGGGCCGGAATTTCTGGACATTCCCCCGCTCGCCTTTCATCAGGGGCGCTTTCTCACCATTCCTTGACAGAGCGCGGGGGCCGTGCGGGACACCGCGCACGGCCCCCGTGTCTTTGCCTCGGCGTCACACCTCACATATCGATTGAGGAGTTCTCATGAGCGCGATCGCCTTTCTCTTTCCCGGCCAGGGTTCCCAGCGCGTGGGCATGGGACATGACCTCGTCGCGCGCCACCCGGAGCTGCTGGACCGCTACTACCGGCCGGCGGACGAACTGCTGGGGTTCCCGCTTTCCCGGCTGTGCTGGGAAGGCCCACTGGAAAAGCTGCGGGACACCCGTGTCACCCAGCCCGCTGTCTTTCTGACCAGCCTTGTCACCCTGGATGTGCTGCGCTCACGCGGCATCGAGCCGACGCTTGTCGCCGGGCACAGCCTGGGGGAGTACACGGCCCTGGTGTGCGCGGGCGTGCTCGACTGGCGCGACGCGCTGCGCCTGGTCCGGCGGCGGGGCGAGCTCATGGCCGCGGTCAACGAACGGACCCCGGGCGCGATGGCCGCGGTGATCGGGCTCGAAGCCCCGGTCGTGGAGAAGCTGTGCGCCTCGGTGGGCGCCGAGGAGGGCGGGGTGGTCGAGGTGGCCAACTACAACGACCCCGGGCAACTGGTGATCTCGGGCACCGCGGCCGCCGTCCGGGCGACGGCGGCCGCCGCGAAGGAGGCGGGCGCGCAGAAGGTGGTGATCCTCGATGTGGGCGCGCCCTTCCACTGCAGTCTGATGCGGGATGTCGAGGCCGCCTTCCGGGCCGACCTGGAGGCGGTCACCTTCCATGAGCCGCGCATTCCGGTCGTGGCCAATGTGACCGCCGGATATGTGTGTGGCGCTGACGGGGCGGCGGACGGGCTGCGCCGCCAGCTCGCCGGGTCGGTCCGCTGGACGGAGACCCTGGAGCGGCTGGCGGCGGACGGTGCCACGGCCTTTGTCGAAGTCGGACCGGGGAAAGTGCTCACCGGCTTCGCTCGTGCGACCCGGCCGGAGATTCCGCAGCACGCCACGCGTGACGCCCGCCAACTCGACCGGGTCATAAAGGCCCTGACGGGCAATGGTGCACCCGAACTCCCTGTTGTAGATTGAACCGCTGAATCTATCGGTGGTCGACAGGCGCGCCTTTAGGGCGCGCCCGCCGCCAGGGGAGAAGGAGTCGCAACCATGGATCACGAGCAAGCGGAAATGCTGGGACGCCTGTCCGATGCTCTCGGTCCGGTGCCGAAGAGTGTGCTGGAAAACGCGCAAGCGCTCTTCAGAGAAAACGCGTCTCGCCATCGTGATGCCGACGCGGATTCGGAAGACGTGGCGGTGGACCGGAAGGACCAGGCCCACGAGAGCCGGACGGCCCATGCTTCTCCTGCGTAGACCGCCGGCTCACGGCGAACGCCCGCAGACCGGCCGCCCTGATGCGGGAGGCGAGTACGGTGTCGCTCTTGTGGACGCGACCCTGATCCTGTAACAGCTTTTTCAAATGAGCCAGGCAGCGCGCACGCACCGGGCCCAGCGAGCCCCGCGGCATGCCGAGCGTCTCGCTGATCTCGTCGTACGACATGGGCGGGTCGGTCACCAGCAGCCCCAGAAGGGCCTGGCACTTCGGCGACAGCGCGCAGAACGCCGTCAGGACCTCGTCGTCGCGCTCGCGGGCCAGCGCGACATCCTCCGGCAGCTCCCCGGCGACCTCCGGGCGGTCGAACGCCTCGGTGCCGCCGACCGGGACGCTGCGCCCCGACTTCTCCAGATGCTTCAGGCTCTCCCGGCGGGCCGAGGTGGAAATCCACTGTGCCAGCCGCTCCGGCGACCGGAGCTTGTCCAGGTGCTGAACGACGCGGAGCCAGGTCGCCTGACTTACATCGCCGCAGTCGGCCGGGCTCAGCCGGTGCGAGCGGGCGATCGCCCAGATCAACGGCGCATACCGCTCCACGATCTGATTCCAGCAGTCCTGATCCCCGGCAAGACAGCCGTCCACCAGATCGTTCAATGACCGTGCGTACACGTATCCCCCCGTGAACTTTCTTTTTTGGCTCCCGGCTGAATGGGTTCGATCGCCATCCATTCCGCCGGTCCGCCGCGAGGTGACAGGAACTCAAATTCACCTCAGCTACGAGTGTTTACTATAGAGCGGCGGCGACTGCGCCTGTCAACCGTCTCCCGGGGGTTGTGGAAAGGTTGACTGGCGGGTAGCCAGTCTATGGTGGACGCGCCGGGGTGCGCGCCTCGGCGCGGAGTCCGATACATCGATCCGGGCGCGGTGCGGATTTCCTTTCGAATATGCGTCCGATGTATCTGAAGCTGACATTCCGCTATCTGCGGAGTGGGGCCACCGTGCCCGCCCACGACAGAGAGGAGCCACACGATGAGCGAGACCGTGAACGAGCGAGGCGGGATCCGTGTCGCGCGCCTGGAGGATGTGCAGCCTGGCGAGATGACGACGGTGGAAGTGGAAGGTGTCAGGGTGCTCCTGGCGAACGTCGGGGGGACGGTCCGTGCCCTGCGCGACCGCTGCTCGCATGAGGAAGCCCCCCTGTCGGAGGGCGAGTTGGAGGGGGAGACCGTGGTCTGCCCCTGGCACTTCAGCAGCTTCTGCCTCCGCACGGGCGAGGCGCTGGAGATGCCCGCGGTGGACCCCGTGGAGGCCTACGAGGTCCGAGTGGTGGACGGAGAGGTGTTCCTTTCTCGCCAGTGAACGTGGGGAACTGACGCGGGCGGCGTTCACTAAACGGAGGCGCTGTATCGTGTGCCTGAACGCCGGGTTTCTTGTCGAGCGGCGGAGTATCAGGGGAGTATCAGGGAGGGGGACGCGTGTCGCCAGGGGAAGCGCACGTCGCACCGTACTCACGGCGCGAGCGGCTGCGCATCGCGACCATCCGCGAGATCAAGGATGTCGCCCGGACGCTCCTGGTTCAGGAGGGCCCGGAGAATGTGACGATCCGGGCCATCGCCCGTGAGATGGGCATGACCGCGCCCGCCGTCTACCGCTACTTCAGCAGCCGTGACGCCCTGATCCTCCAGCTGCGCGTGGACATCTTCGCCGAGATGGCCCGTTATATGCGCGGGGTGATCGGGCGGCTTCCCGAGTCGGAGCCCGGCCGCGGGCTGATCGGCGGGGCGAGAGCGTTGCGTGTCTGGGCCATCAAGCACCCCCATGAGTTCGGGCTCATACTCGGCCCCTGGGCCCCCGGCCTGGGCCGGGAGGAGACCAAGCCCGACCGGAACATGGGCTGGGTCTTCGGCTCGGTGTTCTCCGATCTGATCTCGGACCTGTGGCGGGTGCGCGGTTTCCCCGCCCCCGCGGAGGAGGAGCTCGACCCCGGGCTCGTACGGGCGCTTGTCGAGCTCAGCGAGGACCAGGGCGTCGAGATGCCCCCGGGCGCGCTCGCCGTGATGCTCCGCTGCTGGGTGCGGCTGTACGGGGTGATCTCCATGGAGGCCCTCGGCCATATGTCGTTCGCCATGCCGGAGGGGAAGTCCTTCTTCGAGTTCGAGCTGCGCCACCTGTGCCTGATGCTGGACATCGAGGAGTTCTACGAGGAGGACACGGCGTAGGGAGCCAGGGGCCGCCCGGTGGATCACCTAGGGGATCACCTAGGGCCGCCTCGGGGTACACCGCGGCATATTTGTACACCGGGAGGCGTAAGCTGTACCGGTGTCCATCCGGACGCGCCGAACCTGTGTCGCTGTCCCCTGTGAGTGGGATATGGCGTCGAGCACCCTTGACGTGGCGGGCGCGGCGTGTCCGCATCGTGTCGGCCCTGGCAACCGGTGTAGAACGGGGGATGTGACGGCATTGGCTACCCGGCCCATCTCCAGCTCTCCCACAGGGCCCGGTCACCCGGGCCCGGGCGGAGACCTGGTCCTTGCCCGTACGCCTGGCTGTCCACGGTGACCGTGGAGGACGAGCGCAGCGGGTCCCATAGCACGTCCAGCGGTCCCCTCGACGGGCAGGCGGCCGCCCGGGCCGTACTCGACAAGGCCGCGCACGAGAACTTCCCCGTCGCCCCCTTCTTCCTTCCCCGCGCCTGGCGGGCCGACCTCATGGCGATCTACGGCTACGCCCGTCTGGTCGACGACATCGGCGACGGTGACCTTCCCCCCGGTGGCTCCGACGCCGAGCTGCTGGGCCTCCACCGCGACCGGGCCGGCGACCCGCTCGCGATGCTCGACGCGTTCGAGAACGACCTGTGGCGCGTCTTCGGCAACCCGGGCGGCGCAGCCGGCCCAGGCGGAGCGTCCCCGGACCCCCGCCATCCGCTGCTGCGCGCGCTGCGCCCCACGGTCCGCCGCCACCGGCTGCCCCCCGAGCCGTTCCTCGGCCTGATCGAGGCGAACCGGCAGGACCAGCGGGTGCGCCGGTACGCCACCTACGAGGACCTCCTCGGCTACTGCGAGCTGTCCGCCAACCCCGTGGGCCGCCTGGTGCTCGGCGTGACCGGCACCACCAGCCCCGAGCGGGTCCGCCGCTCCGACGCGATCTGCACCGCACTCCAGATCGTCGAACATCTGCAGGACGTCGCCGAGGACCTGCGCCGCGACCGCGTCTACCTCCCCGCCGAGGACATGAAGAGCTTCGGTGTGACCGAGGCCGATCTCGCCGCCCCCACGGCCGGTGCCCCGGTGCGCGCCCTGATCGCCCATGAGGCGGCCCGCGCCGAAACCCTGCTGAATGAAGGGACCCCCCTCGTGGGTAGCGTCCACGGCAGGCTCAAGTGGTTGCTCGCCGGGTTCGTGGCAGGGGGACGGGCCGCCCTGAGGGCGGTCGCGGCCGCGGGATACGACGTACTGCCTGGACCGCCCAGACCCACCAAGCTCAGCCTGCTGCGCGAGGTGGGGGCGACACTGCGAAGAGAGGGGTGAGCCGGACCGTGACCGGAGCTCCGCACGCGTCCGCACCAGTGCTCGCGGCGTACCGGTACTGCGAGGCCGTGACCGGGCAGCAGGCCCGTAACTTCGCGTACGGCATCAGGCTGCTGCCCACCGAGAAGCGCCGGGCGATGTCGGCGCTCTACGCCTTCTCGCGCCGTATCGACGACATCGGGGACGGCCGCCTGGACGCCGACGCCAAGCGGGCGCGGCTCACCGAGACCCGGGCCGTGCTCGAACGCATCGGGAACGGCGGGATCGAGGAGGACGACACCGATCCGGTCGCCGTCGCGCTCGCCCATGCCGCGCGCCGCTTTCCGATCCCGCTCGGCGGGCTCGACGAGCTGATCGACGGCGTCCAGATGGACGTGGCCGGCCAGACCTATGAGACCTGGGACGACCTCAAGGCCTACTGCCGCTGTGTCGCCGGCGCCATCGGGCGGCTCTCCCTCGGCGTCTTCGGCACCGTGAGCGCCCCCGGGGGGAGCGCGCGCGAGATCGAGCGCGCCGCCGAGTACGCCGATACGCTCGGCCTGGCCCTGCAGCTCACCAACATCCTCCGGGACATCCGCGAGGACGCCGCCGGCGGCCGCACCTATCTGCCCGCCGACGACCTCGCCAAGTTCGGCTGCCCCGCGGGCATCCACACCTCCGTCGCTCTCTCGGACGCCGACTTCACCGGACTGGTGCAGTTCGAGGTCCGGCGGGCCAGGGCCCTGTTCACCGAGGGCTACAAGCTGCTGCCGATGCTGGACCGCCGCAGCGGCGCCTGCGTGGCCGCCATGGCCGGCATCTACCGCAGACTCCTGGAACGCATCGCCCGCGACCCGACGGCGGTCCTGCGCGGCCGGGTCTCGCTCTCCGGCCGCGAGAAGGCGTACGTCGCCGTCCGCGGCCTGGCCGGGCTCGACGCCCGCGCCGCCGCACGCCGCGCCGCCGGGGGACGGTCATGACCCTCCCGGCGGACCCGCACCCGCACCCACGCCGCCCAAGCCCAAGCCCGCGCCCAAGCTCAGACCCTGGCCCCGCACCAGGCCACCGGGCCGGCCCCGGCCGGCCGGGTGGAGAGACGGCAGGCCGCCCCCTCGGGGCGGCCGCGCCGTCGCGGAAGCAGACAGGCGGTCCAGGCGCGGGCGGCGGCGGGTCGCGGGGCTCCGTGGCCGTCGTGGGCGGCGGGCTCGCGGGCACCACGGCGGCGCTCGCGCTCGCCGACGCCGGGCTGCGCGTGACGGTGCTGGAGGGCCGCCCCCGGCTGGGCGGGCTCGCCTTCTCCTTCCGCCGCCCGTCCCCCGTCGGCGAGCTGACCGTCGACAACGGCCAGCATGTGTATCTGCGCTGCTGCACCGCCTACCGGTGGTTTCTCGACCGGGTCGGCGGCTCCGGGCTCGCCCCGCTGCAGGACAGGCTCGAGGTGCCCGTCCTGGACGCCGACGGGCGGCCGGGGCGGCGGCTCGGCCGGCTGCGCCGCGCGGCCCTCCCCGTACCGCTGCACCTGGCCGCGAGCCTCGCCACCTACCCGCACCTCTCCCTTGCCGAGCGTGCCCAGGTGGGGCGCGCCGCGCTCGCTCTCGGCCGGCTCGACCCGGCCGACCCGGCCCTGGACGGGGTGGACTTCGCCGGCTGGCTGCGCCGCCACGGACAGTCGCCGCGCGCCGTGGAGGCGCTGTGGGACCTGGTCGGGGTCGCCACGCTCAACGCCACCGCCCGCGACGTCTCGCTCGGCCTGGCCGCCATGGTCTTCAAGACCGGGCTGCTCTCCCGCCCCGGCGCGGCCGACATCGGCTGGGCCCGCACCCCGCTCGGCGAGCTGCACGACACCCTGGCCCGCGCGGCCCTGGACGCCGCGGGCGTGGCCTGCGAGCTGCGCGCCAAGGTGACCGCCGTCAGCCGCACCGCCCAGGGCCGCTGGAGTGTGCACAGGGCAGGCGGCGCGCCGCTGGAGGCGGACGCGGTGGTGCTGGCCGTACCGCAGCGCGAGGCACACGCCCTGCTCCCCGAGGGCGCCCTGGACGCCCCGGACCGGCTGCTGCGCATCGGCACCGCACCGATCCTCAACATCCATGTGGTTTACGATCGCAAAGTCATGCGCCGCCCCTTCTTCGCCGCGATCGGCACCCCCGTCCAATGGGTCTTCGACCGTACCGACGCCTCCGGCCTGGCGAGGCTCCCCGGGGCGGGGGACAGCCAGTACCTGGCGCTGTCCCAGTCCGCGGCGCACCAGGAGATCGAGCTCCCGGCCGCCGAGCTGCGCGCCCGCTATCTGCCCGAGCTGGAGCGGCTGCTGCCCGCCGCCCGCGGCGCCGCGGTGCGCGACTTCTTCGTCACCCGGGAGCGCACCGCGACCTTCGCCCCCACCCCCGGCGTCGGGCGGCTGCGTCCCGACGCCCCCACGAACGCGCCCGGCCTGTACCTGGCCGGTGCGTGGACCGCCACCGGCTGGCCCGCGACCATGGAGGGCGCCGTGCGCAGCGGGCTGTCCGCCGCCCGCACGGCCCTGACCGACCTCGGCCGCCCGCAGCGCGACCCGCCCCCCGCCTCCGGCCGGGGGACCCCCAAGGAGGCGGCATGAGCACCACCACACAGAACCAAGGAGAGACCGTGACCCCGGCGATCCCAGCAGTCGACACCGCAGGCGTGATCGCGCTGCTCCAGCGCGGACGCACGCTTGCCACGCCGATGCTGCGCGCTGCCGTGGACCGGCTGGCTCCGCCCATGGACACCGTGGCCGCCTACCACTTCGGCTGGATCGACGCCGAGGGCCGCCCGGCCGCGGGTGACGGTGGCAAGGCCGTCCGCCCCGCCCTCGCGCTGCTGTCCGCCGAGGTGGCGGGCCAGGCCGCCGAGGTGGGGGTACCCGGCGCGGTCGCGGTGGAGCTGGTGCACAACTTCTCGCTGCTGCACGACGACCTGATGGACGGCGACGAGCAGCGCCGCCACCGCGACACCGTCTGGAAGGTGCACGGACCGGCGCAGGCCATCCTCGTCGGCGACGCGCTGTTCGCCCTGGCCGGCGAGATACTGCTCGAACTGGGCACGGTGGAGGCCGGGCGCGCCACCCGCCGGCTCACCTCCGCGACCCGCAAGCTCATCGACGGCCAGGCCCAGGACATCAGCTACGAGCACCGCGAGCGGGTCACCGTCGCCGAGTGCCTGGAGATGGAGGGCAACAAGACCGGCGCGCTGCTCGCCTGTGCCGCCTCCATCGGTGCGGTCCTCGGTGGCGCCGACGACCGCACCGCCGACACCCTGGAGCGGTACGGCTATCACCTCGGGCTCGCCTTCCAGGCCGTGGACGACCTGCTCGGCATCTGGGGCGACCCGGACGCCACGGGCAAGCAGACCTGGAGCGACCTGCGCCAGCGCAAGAAGTCGCTGCCGGTGGTGGCCGCCCTCGACGCGGGCGGGGAGGCCTCCGAGCGCCTCGCCCGGCTGCTCGCGGCCGACGCGAAGAAGACCGAGGCCGAGTTCGCCGACTTCGACGAGGAGGAGTTCGCCGCCCGCGCGGCCTTGATCGAGCAGGCCGGCGGCCGCGACTGGACCTCGCAGGAGGCCCGCCGACAGCACGCCACCGCTGTCGCGGCGCTCAGTCAGGTGGACATGGAGGATCGGGTCCGGGCGCAGCTCGTGGCGCTCGCCGATTTCGTCGTCGTACGAGAGAGATGATCGCTATCGACCGCATATAGCTCGCAGTCGCCGGCCGGCACCCAGCCGGGGTGCCGGCCGACGGAAGCCCCACGACGGCAGAGATCTCACACTGCAAAAGGGGAAGCCATGACAGCGACAACCGTCCATCCGCCCGAGCCCCTCGAACCCGCGACCTTAAGCCTTGCCCGGGAGGCCACGGCCCGGGCCACCCGCCACCTGTTGGACCGTCAGGACGAACAGGGCTGGTGGAAGGGCGACCTGGAGACCAATGTCACCATGGACGCCGAAGACCTGATGCTCCGCCAGTTCCTCTCCATCCAGGACCCGGCCACGCTCGAGGCCGCCGCCCGCCACCTCCGCTCCGAGCAGCGCGAGGACGGCACCTGGGCCACCTTCCACGGCGGCCCCCCGGAGCTCTCCGCCACCATCGAGGCGTACGTCGGTCTGCGGCTGGCCGGAGACCGGCCCGACGCGCCCCATATGGCCGCCGCCTCCGCGTGGGTGCGCGAGCGCGGTGGGATCGCCGGCAGCCGGGTGTTCACCCGCATCTGGCTGGCGCTGTTCGGCTGGTGGAAGTGGGAGGACCTGCCCGAGCTGCCGCCGGAGATCATCTACTTGCCGAAGTGGCTGCCGCTCAACATCTACGACTTCGGCTGCTGGGCGCGGCAGACCATCGTGCCGCTCACCGTCGTCTCGGCCAAGCGCCCCGTCCGGCCCGCGCCCTTCCCCCTCGACGAACTCCACATCGACCCCCGGCGGCCCAACCCGCGCCGGCCCGCCCGCCTCGCCTCCTGGGACGGCGCCTTCCAGCGCCTGGACCGGGCGCTGCACGCGTACCACAAGGTGGCGGTCCGGCCGCTGCGCCGGGCCGCGCTGCGATCCTGTGCGCGCTGGATCGTCGAGCGGCAGGAGAACGACGGCTGCTGGGGCGGCATCCAGCCGCCCGCCGTGTACTCCCTGATCGCCCTGCACCTCCTCGGCTACGACCTCGACCACCCCGTGATGCGCGCAGGGCTGGCCTCCCTGGACCGCTTCGCGGTGTGGCGCGAGGACGGCAGCCGGATGGTCGAGGCCTGCCAGTCACCGGTCTGGGACACCTGTCTGGCCACCATCGCGCTCGCCGACGCCGGGCTGGCCCCGGACCACCCCGCGCTGGTCAAGGCCGCGGACTGGATGCTCGACGAGCAGGTCACCCGGCCCGGCGACTGGTCGGTGCGGCGCCCCGGGCTGCCCTCCGGCGGCTGGGCGTTCGAATTCCACAACGACAACTACCCCGACACCGACGACACCGCCGAGGTCATCCTGGCGCTGCGCCGGGTGCGCCACCCCGACCCCGAGCGGGTCGAGGCGGCCGTACGGCGCGGGACGCGCTGGACGCTCGGCATGCAGTCCAGCGACGGCGCGTGGGGCGCCTTCGACGTCGACAACACCAGCCGGCTGCCCAACCGGCTGCCGTTCTGCGACTTCGGGGAGGTCATCGACCCGCCGTCCGCCGATGTCACCGCGCATGTCGTCGAAATGCTCGCCCACGAGGGCAGGGCCCAGGACCCGGCCACCCGGCGCGGCGTCGCCTGGCTGCTGGCCGAGCAGGAGGCGGACGGATCCTGGTTCGGCCGCTGGGGGACGAACTACGTCTACGGCACCGGCTCCGTCGTCCCGGCGCTGGTGGCCGCCGGGGTTCCCGGCTCGCACCCGGCGATCCGCCGCGCCGTCCGCTGGCTGGAGAGCGTCCAGAACGAGGACGGCGGCTGGGGCGAGGACCAGCGTTCCTACCCCGACCGGCAGTGGGCCGGACGGGGCGCGTCCACCGCCTCGCAGACCGCATGGGCGCTGTTGGCCCTGCTGGCGGCGGGGGAGCGGGAGAGCAAGGCGGTCGAGCGCGGGGTCACCTGGCTGGCCGAGACCCAAGAGGACGACGGGTCCTGGGACGAGCCGTATTTCACCGGCACCGGCTTCCCCTGGGACTTCTCCATCAACTACCACCTGTACCGGCAGGTCTTCCCGGTCACCGCGCTGGGACGATACGTCAACGGCGAGCCCGCCGTGGCCCGGCCGCGGAGGTCGTGATGGCCCCCGGCCCGGCCCCGCACCAGGGCCAGGCGCCGCTGCTGATCGTCTGTGCGCTCGGCATCGAGCGGTTCGCCCTGCGCGGCGGCGACTTCGGCGGGACCGCCGGACCGGTGACCGTACTGCGCACCGGCATGGGGCCGCAGGCCGCCGAGCGGGCGGTGACACGCGCGCTCGCCGAGAGCGGCCCGCGCGGCGGGGGCGCGGCCGGCGCCGCCGTCATCGCCACCGGCTTCTGCGCCGGTCTCGCCCCCGGGATGCACCCGGGCGACCTGGTGGTGGCCGACGAGACCCGGGACGGTGCGGGCCGCACGCCGTGCACCGGCACCGCGGTCCTCGCCGACGCGCTCACCCGTCTGGCGCGGGCCGGACCCGGGCGCGCCGTCCACACCGGACCGCTTGCCGGCTCCGGTCATGTCGTACGGGGCACCGAGCGGGCCCGGCTGCACGCCACCGGCGCGATCGCGGTGGACATGGAATCCGTCGTGACGCTCCGGAGCGCCGTGGCGGCCGGGGTACGTCCGGTTGCGGCCGTACGAGTGGTCGTGGACGCTCCTGAACATGAACTCGTCCGTATCGGAACACTGCGCGGGGGAATATCGGCATTCCGCGTACTACGCACCATCCTTCCCGCTTTCTTTACCTGGCACCGTTCTTCGCTGCTCCCAGGAGGTGAGCTAGATGGCCATGCCGCTCCGTCAGACCATCCGGGTCGCGACATATCTCTTCGACCAGAAAGTGATCAAGCGTCGTGACAAGTTTCCGCTGATTGTCGAGCTTGAGCCGTTGTACGCCTGCAACCTGAAATGCGAGGGATGCGGAAAGATCCAGCACCCCGCCGGCGTGCTGAAGCAGCGGATGCCGGTCGCCCAGGCAGTGGGCGCGGTGCTGGAGTCCGGTGCGCCGATGGTGTCCATCGCGGGCGGTGAGCCCCTGATGCACCCGCAGATCGACGAGATCGTACGGCAGCTGGTGGAGCGCCGGAAATATGTCTTCCTGTGCACCAACGCCATGCTGCTGCGCAAGAAGATCCACAAGTTCAAGCCCTCTCCCTATTTCGCTTTCGCGGTGCACATCGACGGGCTGCGTGAGCGGCACGACGAGTCGGTCGCCAAGGAGGGGGTGTTCGACGAGGCGGTCGAGGCCATCAAGGAGGCGCAGCGGCGCGGCTTCCGGGTGACCACCAATTCCACCTTCTTCAATACCGACACCCCGCAGACCGTCGTCGAGGTGCTCAACTTCCTCAACGACGAGCTCAAGGTGGACGAGATGATGATCTCGCCCGCCTACGCCTACGAGAAGGCGCCCGACCAGGAACACTTCCTCGGGGTCGAGCAGACCCGCGAGCTGTTCAAGAAGGCCTTCGCGGGTGGCAACCGGCGGCGCTGGCGCCTCAACCACAGCCCGCTGTTCCTGGACTTCCTGGAGGGCAAGACCGACTTTCCCTGCACCGCGTGGGGCATCCCCAACTACTCGCTCTTCGGCTGGCAGCGCCCCTGCTACCTGATGGCCGACGGATACGTTCCCACCTACCGTCAGCTCGTCGAGGAGACCGACTGGGAGAAGTACGGCCGCGGCAAGGACCCGCGCTGCGACAACTGCATGGCCCACTGCGGCTATGAGCCGACCGCCGTGCTGGCCACGATGGGCTCTCTCAAGGAGTCGCTGCGCGCGGCCCGCGAGACGGCCTCGGGAAGTCGCGGGTGACGTGATGACCTCAGCGGGGATCGATCTGGGGCTTCCCTCGGTGCCGCCCCGGCCTCTGGCGGCGCGCCGTGTCTCGCGGCGCCTGCGGGTCGGGTCGGTGGCGGTGGGCGGGGACGCGCCGGTGTCGGTGCAGTCGATGACGACGACGGTGACGGCGGATGTGGGTGCGACGCTGCAGCAGATCGC